>NZ_LT629771.1:5683882-6284574 GCF_900105175.1 Jiangella sp. DSM 45060
TTCTCGTCGCGGATCACCTCGACGTCGGCCGTCAGGCGCGGGAGTTCGGCGGAGCCGTCGTAGTCGGGGTAGGCGCGGCGCACCGACCAGACGCCGACCGAGGCCGTGGCGACGAGCGCCAGCACGACCAGGCCCGCCAGGACGGCGAGCCCGGCGGCGATGCGGCGACGAGTCACCGGGACAGACTAGGCGACCGATCACGGCGGCCTGACTGCCGTCGCCAGTGCGTGTCGACAGCAAGGTCTCGACCTTTCCGTCCCATAAGGAAAGCTCTCAGCCTTGCAGAGGTGGACGCCAGGCCGTAGCCTTGCAGTGTGCCGTTCGTCCTGACCGTCGACCAACGCGGCAGCCGCCGCGGCCGCGACCTGGTCGAGGACGCCCTGTCCACGCTGAAGCAGCTGGTGCACGAGCCGCTGCTCGCGTTCGAGCGCACCGCCGGCGACGAGTTCCAGGGCGTGCTCGCCGAGCCCGACGCCGCCGTCGACGCCGCGCTGCTGCTGCTGCGCGTCGACGCGTGGAGCGTCGGCATCGGTGCGGGGCCGGTCGAGGAGCCGCTGCCCGGCAGCACCCGGTCCGCGCGCGGGCCCGCGTTCATCCATGCCCGCGAGGCGCTCGACGCCGCCAAGCTGCGGCCGCAGCACGTCGCCGTCGCCGGGACCGACCCCGAGCGCGCGCAGGAGGCCGATGCCGTCCTCACACTCGTCGCGGCCGTCATCGCGCGGCGCAGCGCGGCCGGCTGGGCCGCCGTCGACCTCGTCGAGGCGGGCCACACCTTCGCCGAAGCCGCCGACATCCTCGGCGTCACGCGCCAGGCGGTCGGGCAGCGGCTCGCGGTCGCGCTCTGGCAGCAGGAACGCGACGCCCGGCCGGTCGTGACGCGGCTGCTCCAGGAGGCCGCATGACGGTCGTCGCCGCCGGCCCCGGCGCCCCGCAGATTGCCGAACGGCAGGAGGCCGCATGACCGCCACAGCGGTCGTCTTGCTCGCCGTCGCGGCCGTGGCCGGAGCCGTCGTCTGGTACGCCGTCGAGCACCGCCGGCCCTCGGCGGGGACGGCGACGTGGCTGGCCGCGGCCGCTGTGCCGATCGTGCTGGCCGGGGCGGCGGCGCTGTTCGGGCTCGGCGGCGATCCGGCCGGCGAGGGACTGCTCCACGTCGCCCGGGCGGCCGCCGTCGTCGCCGCCGTGACCGGCGGCAGCGTCATCGCGACGGCCCTGCTCCGGGTCGCCGACCGCCGCACCGCCGACCTCGGGTCCTCCGTCACGCGGTTCTCCGTCACCCGCTCCGCCGGTGCGGGGTCAGCCGGCGAGGACGGAACGGACGGCGACGGCGTAGGCGGCGACGCCACGGCGGCGGTGTCCGACCCGGAGACCCTGCGCGGCGGCACATCCATCGGCGTCCTCGAGCGCGTCGCCGTCGCCGTCACCCTGCTCGCCGGCTGGCCGGAAGGGCTCGCACTCGTCCTGGGCGTCAAGGGACTCGGCCGCTATCCCGAACTGCGCCGGCCCGCGGCGGCTGAACGGTTCATCATCGGGACTCTGGCCAGCGTCCTCTGGGCCGTCGCCACCGTGGGCGTCGTCGCCGCCGTGCAAACGTAAATCGCGACTTGGTCAGTGCCCACCCGTAGGGTTGGGTCCCACCCGGACCGGGGCGGGTCTACCCAGGCAGCTGCGCGCACGAACAGCCTCCGACGGCGGCCGAGCAGCGGGAGGCCGTGCGGCGCAGGCAAGCAGCCGGGCGCCGCCGCCACATGGGCAACGGCCACCAGCCCCCCAGCCACACGCCCCACGGCGACCAGCGCCCCGGCCACACGGACCACGGCCATCAGCGCGCCCCAGCCCCACGGACCACGGACCACGGACCACGGACACCAGCACACCCCCAGCCACACGCCCCATGGTCACCAGCACGCCGCCCGGCTTCCCAGCCGCACCTGGGCCCAGCGAGCGGCGACCGCCAGCTGCGGCGGGCGGGCCGTGCGGGGCGGGCCACAGATGCCCGCGTGGACAATGCCGGGTCCGACCGGGCATTATTCTTGGCAGTCGAGGGTTGAGAGTGCTAAGAGCCGTCGGCCTTCGGCGGCGACCCAGGAGGATCCACGCGTGCCCACCTACCAGTACGTCTGCACTGACTGCGGCGAGCCCTTGGAGGCCGTGCAGAAGTTCAGCGACGACGCCCTGACCGAGTGCCCCGCCTGCGGCGGCCGCCTGCGCAAGGTGTTCTCCGCCGTCGGCGTCGTGTTCAAGGGGTCGGGCTTCTACCGCAACGACAGCCGCTCCACCACCACGTCCAGCACGCCGGCGAGCAGCAGCAGCAAGGACTCCTCGTCGTCGTCGAGTGACTCGAGCAAGAGCAGCGGCGACTCGTCGACGAAGAGCTCGACGACCACGAAGGACTCCTCCTCCAGCTCGAAGGCCTCCTCCCCCGCCGCCTGATTCGTCCACAGGCAGGTCCGCCCCGAATCGGCCCTGTGGACAACCCGTTCGGCGGGTTCCGAAGCGCTTAGCGTCGTCGACATGGACGACCTCCGCTCCGCTCTCCAGCGCCTGCTCCGCGCGGCCGGCTGGCACCGTCGGCTGCTCGCCGCCGGGCTGGCCGCCGCTGCGGTCGCGTTCGCCATCCAGGCCGCGTCGCCCGGCCCAGCGCCGACGGTCGACGTGGTCGTGGCCGCACGCGACCTGCCGGGCGGTGCCGTCCTCGCCGACGACGACCTGACCATCGCGGCCCTACCGCCCGACGTGGTTCCCAGCGGCGCCGTCGGACGCGCCGAGGCGGCGGGCGCGCTGCTCGCCGCGCCCGTCCGGGCCGGCGAGCCCATCACCGACCGGCGATTACTCGGCCCCGGCCTGCTCGAGGGCTGGGGTGACGACGTCGTCGCGACGCCGGTGCGGGTGGCCGACGCGGGCGCGGTGAGCCAGTTGCGGCCCGGCGACCGCATCGACCTGCTGGCCACGACGCTCGACGGCGCGGCTCGCACGGACGTCGTCGCGGCGGACGTGCCGGTGCTGACGGTGCCCGCGGCCGGCGACGGCGGGCTGACCGAGGGCGCGCTGCTCATGGTCGCTGCTACGCCCGATCAGGCCGCCGGTCTGGCCACCGCCGCCGTCACGTCACGGCTGTCGTTCATCGTCGGTGTGTCGTGATTTCCCCTGATCACGACGTTTCAACGGCTAAGGTGTGCCCGGCCAAGCGTCCTTGCACGGGAGAAGGGAAGAGTGAATGCTCAAGGGTTTCAGGGACTTCATCAGCCGGGGGAGCGTCGTCGAACTGGCGGTCGCGGTGGTCATCGGCGCCGCGTTCACCGCCATCGTCAACGCGCTGGTCGAGGGGTTCATCAACCCACTGATCGCGGCGAGCTTCGGTGAGCCAGACCTCACGGCCGTCGGCAACTTCACCATCAACGAGGCCCACTTCTCCATCGGGCTGATCCTTGCCGCGATCTTCAACTTCCTCTGCGTCGCGGCGGCCATCTACTTCTTCATCGTCGTGCCGATCAACAAGATGCGCGAGATGCGGGCAAAGGAGCCGGAGGGCGAGGAGGAGATCGAGCCGGAGGAGCAGATCCTGCTGCTGCGCGAGATCCGCGACGCCCTGCGCGACCGCGTCTGAGCCCCCGGACGTCGGGCGGGCGCCCGCCAGGTGCGGTTCGGCGCCCGTTCGACGGCCATCGGGCCGGACGGCCGCCGGGTCAGACCGCCGCCGGGTCGGACCGCCGCCGGGTCAGACGCCCGTCGGGCCGGACCGCCGTCGGGTCGGACCACCGCCGGCTCAGACGCCCGTCGGGTCAGACAGCTGCCAGGCCAGACGCTCGTTGGGTTAGACCGTCGCCGGGTCGGACCGGACCGCTGGGTCAGACGACTGCCAGGCCAGACGGCCGTCGGTCACCAGTGCGGCGGGCGCTCTTCGAGCAGCCGCGCGTCGTTGGAGGCGTCGTCGTCGCCCCAGCCGGTCGGGCGTTCGTCGGTGGTGGTGTCGGGCAGGACCTCGAGGTCGTCCTCCCACCCGGATGCGCTGCTCATGCCCGTCGTTCCTCTCGTTGGTCGAACCCCGGGCCGGCGCCGCTGCCGGCCGTTCGATCCGCTGGTTCAGTCCAGGTCGCCCGCCTCGACGCGGGCCAGCCGGCGCTGCCTGACCAGGTTGTCGACGTCGATCTCCGGCGCACCGGTCTCGTACCAGAGTGCCGCGAACACGCCGATGACGTCACGCTGGCTCAGGATGCCGGCCAGCTTGCCGTTGTCGACGATCGGCAGGTGCCTGATCCAGTGCTGCGCCATCAGCCGGGCCGCCTCACGCACGTGGGTGCCGGGCTCGGCAGTGATGACCTCGCGCGTCATGACCTCGGTGATCGGCGCCTCGTCGGGGTCGGCGCCCCGGCCGACCGCCCGCATGACGTCGCGCTCGGTGATGATGCCCACGATCTCGTCGCCCTCGACGATGACCACCGACCCGGTCTGCTGCCTCCACATCTGCTCGGCGGCGCTGCGCAGCGTCCCCGAGGTGGAGTCGGTGATGGTGGCGTTGGTCATGATCTCGTCGACGCGCACGGTGGTCTGCTCCCCCTGAACGGCTCACTAGCTGGAAGATCACCAGCGTAGAACACCATCCTGTGAGACCGGCGGCCGATTTCCGGATCCGCCGGTCAGCCGGCTGACGGTCGCCGGTCAGGCAGCGGGCGAGCCGGCGCGGGCGACGCGGACGGCGTGGCGGAGGACGTCGGTGGTGCGGGGGTCGGCGAGGTCGAGGGCGAGGTCCGTGGCGAGCAGCCCGACCACGTCGTCGACGCGGCGGGCGATGCCGTCGGACTCGGTCCAGCGGGCCAGCGCCGCCAACTCGCGGCCGGTGTAGTCGCTGACCGACCGGCCGCTCACGATCAGCGGGCGGTTGCCCTGACGCACCGGCTCGAGCTCCGGTTCGGGATCGGACGAGCCGACGGGCTCCGGGCCGGCGGCGGTCCCTGCGGCCGCGGTCGCCGCGGAGTCGCCGGACGTGGACGGACCCGCCGACGCCTTGCCAGTCGCGCCCTTCGGCTCAGCGGCCGACGCCTTGCCCTTCGCCGCCGACGTGCCCCGCGAGGCGTTCTGACCAGTGGCCGTGGCGGTGCCGGACACGGTCGAGGTGCCGCCCGCGGTATTGCCGGCCGCTGACGACGTGGCGCGCGGGGCGTTCTGGCCGGTGGCCGCGGCGTTCTCGGCGGCAGATGCCTTGCCGTCCGTTGCTGCCGGGCCGGTCGTCGCGGCGCTGCCGCCCGCGGCCGACGCGGCATCAGTGGTCGACGCAGGGCCGGCGGTCGACGTGGCGTCAGTGCTCGAGGTCGGTTGATCCACTGCCTCGGCGCTCCCGGCCGCCGGCGTTCTGCCGTCGGCGGTCGTCTCGCCCGCGGCCGCAGCCTCGCCGTCGGTCGTCGAGGCTGGGTCGTCTGCCGCGCTACCGGACGCGGACGCCTCGCCCGACGTCGACGGGGGCGCGGCGGACGTCTGGCCGGACGCCGGCCGCTGCGCCCCACGCGCGGCGGGAACAGACCGCTGGCCGACCGGCGGGCGCTGGGCGGCGACAGTACCCTGCGCGGACACCAACTCGTCCTCCGGCATGCCCGCGACGATGTCGGCCTCGGCCGCCGCGACGGCCCAGTCGTAGGCGTCGGCGTCGCGGACGGCCTGCTCGTACGCCGCCAGCAGCCGCTCGGTCTCGGCGTCCGGGTCGGCCGCCCACGCCGCCGACCAGATGCGATGCACCGTCCAGCCGAGCCGGGTGAGCTGTTCCTGCCGCAACCGCTCCCGCTCGCGCGCGCTGCGCCGGGCCGCGTACGTCTCGCCGTCGGTCTCGACGGCCAGCACGAACCGCGACCGGCGCGTCGGATGCCGGACCGCGACGGCGACACCGCCGGGCCCGCCGTGGCCGAGCACGATCTCGGCCTCGACGCCGGCCGCCTGCAGCCGCTCGGCGACGGTCTCGGCGAGCAGGCCGGACCGGCCCGGCGCCGCCGTGGCGCCCTCGACCCAGTCGGGCTGCGGGCCCCGTTGCACGTACGCCAGGAACTGCCCGAGCGCCTGCGCACCGGGCGTCGTCAGCCGCCGCGGGCTGAGGTCCTCGGCGCCGAAGGTCGCGACGACAGTGAGCCGCTCGCGCGAGCACAGGGTCGCCGCGCTGAGCCGACGCTCGCCGCCGGGCCGGCCCAGGGCGCCGAAGCGGTAGAGGATGCGCCCGTCGACCGACCGGCCGTACCCGAGCGTCAGGATGATCGCGTCGCGGACATCACCGGAGACCCGCTCGACGTCCTTGATGAAGAACGGTTCGGCGCGGTCGCCGCGCAGGTGCGGCGCCACCTCGGGCGCCCGGATCAGCGCGTGCCGCAGCGCCGCGTCGAGCCGCTCGGCGTGCCGCGGGCCGAGCGTGACGACGCCGAGGCTCTCGTGCGGACGCTTGCGGACGTGGTCCAGGACCAGCTCGACGACGCGGCCGACCTCGTCGGACGAGCTGTCGACGGGGTCGTCGGCGATGGGGTCGGAGTCGACGATCTCCATGGTCACGCGGTCGGCGCCGCCGACACCGGGGACGGTCGTCAGGCGGCCGGCGTGCGTGGAGCGGGCGGCGAAACCGACGAGGCGGTCGTCGCGGACGCGGTACTGCCCTGTGAGCAGCCGCTCGGGCAGGGCCTCGCGGAGCAGGTCGACGACGGACGCGGGCGGGTCCTGCGCCCAGGGCCCCTCCTGCTCGTCGGGATCCGGCGCGGGCTCGACGGCGGTGGTGAACGGCGGGCGCGCGACGTCGTCGTCGCCGACGAGGACGACGCGGGCGCCGCGGGCCAGCGCCGAGACCGATTCAGCGACGGCGAGCCGTCCGGCGTCCTCGACCACCACGACGTCGAACAGCGGCCGCGGCGGCAGCAGCTCGGCGACGGCCAGCGGCGACGCGACCCAGCACGGGACGGTCACCAGCGCGAGGTCCGGCGCCTCCTCGACGAGGGCGCGCGGCGTGGCCGGCAGGGCGCTGTCGGGCGACTCGGTCAGGACGGCGGTCTGGCCCTCGTGCTCGGCGGCGACGTCGGCGAACCGCGCCCGCCGCGCCTCCAGGACGCGGCCGGCGGCGGCGCGCACCTCGACCATGTCGGCGGCCCGGAACTCCTCCAGCCGCCGGTCGTGCGCGTACCGGTCGAACCGGCCGAGCGCGGGATCGGTGGAACGCCACAGGTCCAGCAGCGACGAGTACCAGGCGTAGTCGAAGACGGCCTCGACCTGGTCGGGGCCAACCTCGCGACGGCGCAGCTCGGCGATGAGGTCGTCGAGCCCCGCCGCGGACAGCTCGGCCTGCAGCTCGTACAGCCGCGGCAGCGCGCGTAGGTGCCCGGCGTCGGCGATCAGCTCGTCCAGCCGCTTCGCGACGTCGGCGAAGGAGAGGTGCTCGAAGTCGGCGGTGCGCGGGTTGCCGTCGGCGAGCGTGGCCAGCGAGTGCCGGACGCCCTTCGCGGCGTCGACGGCGTTGGCGAGGTGCGGCCCGGTGCGCGGCGCCTTGCCGTCGCGGGACCGCTCGCGCCACGTGGCCAGCTGCTCCCGTGCGGCGATGAGGCCCTCGTGCTGGCGGGGACGGTGCTGCCGGCCCGCCTTGCCGGTGAGGTCGGCGAGCCGTTTGCGCAGCTTGCGCCGGGTGAGGAAGCCGGACTCGGCGCCCTGCGCCGCGCGGTAGGCGCGGTCGCCGGTGGCGGCGGCCAGCTCGTCGAGCGGCTCGTCCCAGATCTGCGCGCCCAGCGTCTCGATGGTCCGCCCGACCGACGCCAGCAGGTCGACGGTCTCGAGGCACTCGGCGACGGTGCCCGGCCCGGCCAGCCCCACCTCGACGGCGGCCCGCGTGGCGGCGTTCTTCAACCGCGGCAGCGCCCGTTCGCGCAGCTCGGTGACGGTGCCGAAGAGCGCGTCGGCGGCCCGGATGTCGGGGACGTCGGAGCCGAACCACGGCGAGCCGGACTCCGTCAGCGTCAGGCCCTCGATGTTGGCGAAGTCGCGCAGCTGCAGCCGGACGTGCGCCGTGCTGCCGGCCCGCCCGAGGACGTCGGGATCGACCCGAGCCGGTGTGCGGGCGAACTCCTGCGCCGTCGCGACCAGCACCATCGCCTCGTGCGCCGTCGAGCCCCACGGCTGGCGGATGGTGTGGATCGCGTCGCGGTAGGCGTCGAGCTCCGCGGCCAGCGCGGCGGCGGTGCCGGGCGTGATGTGCTCGAACTCGCCGGGCCGGGCCTGCCGCAGCCGGCGGGCGGTCGCGGCGATCTGCTGGACGGCGTCAGCCGGAGGCGTGCGCCCCGCGTCGAGGACGACATCGCGCAGGCCGACGGAGTCGAGGCGGGCGACGAGGTCGTCGAGGACGGTCCGCTTCTCGCCCACGACGAGCACCCGCTGACCCCGTCCGACCAGCTCCGACACCAGCGCCGCGACGGTCTGGGTGCGGCCGGTGCCAGGCGCGGCGGCGACCCGCAGGTGAGCGTCGCCGGCGGCGGCCGCCACCACCTCGTCCTGCTCGGTGTCGGTGTCGAGGACGCGGTAGCGCGGCTCTGCCGGGCTGCCGGTGCGCGCGACGGCGGACAGCGCGGCGGAGTCGCCGGCCAGCGCGGCCACGACGTCGTGGCGCTGCAGGTCGACGCCGAGCGCGGCGAGGTCGCGGCTGAGCGCCAGCGGAACGGTGGTGAACGTCGCCAGCACCGCGCGGTGCGCGATGGCGAAGCCGTCGACGACGTGCGGCGGGGCGAACTCGCGCAGCCGCTCGACCACCGTCGCGTACCGCAGCCGGCCGGAGGGGTCGCGCAGGTCGTCGGTGGCGAAGCGGAGCCCGAGCTGGGAGTCCAGCGCCCACAGCAGCACGGGGTTGACGAACGGGTCGTCGGCGATGGTGATGCTGAAGTCGGTCTCGGCCGGGTCGCGCGCCTCGACGACCGCCGAGCGGAGCATGACCGGCGCCGTCGGCCGGCGCGCCGCGAACGGGTTCGCCCAGGTCGCGATGCCGACGGCGAGGTAGCTGACGGCGATGCCGCGCTCTTCGGACAGCTCGCGGGACTTGTCGCGGATGGCCCGCACCGACCGGAGCGCCGACGTCCGCAGCGGCTCGTACGGGAACAGCTTGGAGACCAGGACCGGCGCGCCCTCGAGCAGCAGCTTGCGCGCCTCGGGCTCGGCGGCCGCGAGGTCGAGCGTGCCCACCTTGAGGTCGCGGTACGACAGCAGCGGGTCGCGTCCGCCGAGCGCCGCGAGGTCGCCACTCCACCGTTCGACGGCGTGAGCGACCAGCTCCGCCCGAGTCGGAACGGGGCCGGCGACGGCGTCGCTGCGCATCGCGCTCACGGGAGCGATAGCTGGGGAACCGGATGCCTCACACCCCGGAGGCTAGTTCGCGAAGCCCGCTCATGTGGGGAGGCAAGCCGAACACGTGCACAGGTTTAACCGCAGGCTGTCCGGTTTGTCCCGCCGCGGTGGACGACGCGCGAGCGGGTATGTGCCATGCCGGTCATCGTCATGGCCTAAAGTGGCGCCGGTCCACGGGGGGCGAGGGTTCCGGCACACGCGAGATCCGGAACCAAGCCAGGCTCGAAAGGTGTGAGTCGTGAAACTGCTCGAGGACGTCCCCTCGGCCGTCGCCCACCGTCCGCCGCCGCGCCGCACTCGTCTCACCCTCGGGGTGGCCGCGGTGTTCCTGCTGGTGGCAGCCGTCGTCGGCGTGCTGCTGGTCGCGTCCAGCGGATCGGACGACACCGCCGCGGACAGCGACCCTCGTCCGTCCGGGACGCTCGCGGACTGGGCCGCCGGCGTCACCGACGCCTGCACCACGGTGGCGGCGGAGCAGCCGATCATGGCGCAGGGGCCCGAGGTGCGGCTGGACGTCGCCAACCTCGCCGCGGTCTCCGCCGGGACGAGCGCGCTCGTCGCCGCCGTCCACGATGTGCCGCTGCCGGCCGAGGAGGCGGAGCAGGCGCAGGCGGGCGCCACCGTCACCGCCGGTGACCAGGCCGCGCAGGCGTGGACCGCGCTGACCGACACGTCCACCGAGGTGACCCAGGATCAGGTGACCCAGGCCGCCGAGCTGACCGCCGGCTTCGTCGCCGGCATGACGCAGCTCGGGGTGAACTGCGCGCCGATCGGCTGACGCCGCCACGGTAAGGTGGAGGGGTGAAGTCCCTCGTGCTGGTGTGGTGGCTGCCTTCGTAGGCGGCCCACCTCAGCATGTTCATCGGCCGCCGCGACGGCGGCCGACCAGGTGACAGCTCTCGCGGTGGCCTTGCCACCGAACGGAGAGCGTCATGACCCTCACCCTCGACACGCCGCTGCTGGCCGACCCGGCCGACGTCGCGGCCGATCCGTCGCGCTACCGCGTCCTCACCGGCGACCGGCCGACCGGGCCGCTGCACCTCGGCCACTACTTCGGGACGCTGCTCAACCGCGTCCGCCTGCAGCGTCAGGGCGTCGAGACCTTCCTCGTCGTCGCCGACTACCAGGTGATCACCGACCGGCTGTCGCCCGGCGAGATCGCGGCGAACGTGCGCGAGGTCGTCCTGGACAACCTCGCGGCCGGCGTCGACCCGGACGGCACGACGGTGTTCGCGCACAGCGCGGTGCCGGCACTGAACCAGCTGCTGCTGCCGTTCCTCTCCCTGACGACGGTGGCCGAGCTGCAGCGCAACCCGACCGTCAAGGACGAGGCGGCCGCGTCCGGGCTGGCGTCGATCAGCGGGCTGCTGCTGACATACCCCGTCCACCAGGCCGCGGACATCCTGTTCTGCCACGGCAACCTCGTACCCGTCGGCGACGACCAGCTGCCGCACGTCGAGCAGACCCGGCTGGTCGCGCGGCGGTTCAACGAGCGTTACGCCGGCGGGCGCGCCGTCTTCCGCGAGCCGCAGGCGCTGCTGTCGCCGGCGCCGCGGCTGCTCGGCGTCGACGGACGGAAGATGAGCAAGAGCCGCGGCAACACCATCGCATTGAAGGCGAGCGCGGACGAGACGGCGCGGCTGATCAGGCGCTCGGTCACCGACGCCCGGCGCGACATCACCTACGACCCCGCCGAGCGGCCGGGCGTGTCGTCGCTGGTCGAGATCGCCGCGCTGTGCCTGGGCGTCGCGCCGGACGAGGTCGCGGCGCAGGTCGGCGATGGCGGCTCGGCGCTGTTGAAGGCGCTGGTCATCGACGTCGTGAACGAGGAGCTGCGGCCCGTGCGGGAGCGGCGGGCGGCGTACGCGGCCGAGCCCGGGCTGGTCGGGTCGCTGCTGGCGGCGGGCGCCGAGCGAGCGACGGCGATGGCCGAGGCGACGCTGGCCGACGTGCAGGAGGCGCTCGGGATGACGGCCTATTGAAGAGCCTCCGGAAATGATGGGGCGCGTCTGGTGAGGGTGGGATCACCAGACGCGCCCCGAACGCGGCCGACTGATCGTCAGGGCCGCTGTTCACCGGGCTCAGGGAGCTCGGTGGGCTGCCGATCCTCCGCTCCGGACGGCGGATCGGCGGGGTCGGCGGGCCGCTCGTCGGGGGCAACGGGCGGCTCCGCCGGGTCGGGGGCCGGGCGCTCCGGCGTCGTCGGGTCGATGCTCGGGACGTCGTCGGGCCGGCCCGGGTCGTCCGGCTGGCCCGGGTCGTCCGGCTGGCCCGGGTCGTCCGGCCGGTGCTCGCCGGGCGTCGTCGGGACGGTCGTCGGCAGGCCGGGCAGCTCAGGCTCGTGCCCCTCGCCCGGATCGTCGGGCTTGCCGCCCAGCTCCTGCGCGTCCTCGCTGACCTCCTGGCCGTCGACGCCGCCGTCGCGGGCGTCCTCGGCGACGTCCTCGCCGAACTCCTGAGGGTCGTCGAACGAGATCGGCGTCACCGTCTCGACCACCGACTCGACCCGCTGCTGCGCGGCGTCGGGCAGCGCTCCGGCGGCGGCGACGCCGGTGAAGCCGGTGAAGATCGCCGCGAGCGCGACGACCGCTCTGGTGCGCAGGCTCATCGCCGCCACCCTCCGGCCGAGCCGAGCACGGACGGTGTGCCCGCGCGGCAGCGGCGACGGCGCGACTCCGGCGAAGTCGCCCAGTGCGATGCGGCGGGCGAGTTCAGCCGTTGGGGGGACGGCTTCATCTGCACTCCTTCGGATGGCTTCGACCGCTTCCGACAGCGCCGTCAGGTCCTGGGCGCCGGGCGGCGTCCGAACACCGCGGAGGATCGCCTCGAGCGTCGCGTCGTCAGGAACGGTGGTGGGTGTCATGTCAGCTCTGTCATCGCCGGCACCGCTCATGCGGATACGCCCTTCCGGTCGAGTTGCCGCCGCAACGCACTCAGTCCGCGGCGCTGCAGGGCCTTGACCGCTCCCGCGGACTTGCCGACGATGCCGGCGACCTCCTCGACGCTCAGGTCGCCGAGGATCCGCAGCAGCACCACCTCGCGCTGGTCGTCCGACAGGCCCGCGCACAGCTCGTGCACGCGCCGCCGGCCCAGCTCGACGAGGGCGTCCTCCTCCGCGTCGCCGCCCACCTGCTCGCCGATCTCCGGGCCGTCGTCCACGGTCACCGGACGCCTGGACCGCCGGCGCCGCTCGTCGGTCACCCGCCGATAGGCGATGGTGAAGACCCAGGACCGGAACCGCTGCTCGGATCCGGTGAACGACGTCAGGCCGGCGAAGACGCCCAGGAACACCTCACTGGTGAGGTCCTCGGGCTCGTCCGATCCCTGCAGCCGCGCGTAGCCGCCGACGACTGGCGCGAGGTCGGTGTACAGGCGCTCGAACGCCCACGGCGCACCGGCGCGCGCCGCGGCGAGGATCTCGTCGAAGTCCGCTCCGATGACCAGTGACCCCTCCCCGATGCGCGCCGCGGCTCACCGGCGTCATCGCCCGGAACGGCCGGAAGGGTACGGCCTGGGCTCAACCCACTGGTGGACGGCGGCGGCGTGGGGTGAGGCGCAGTGGCGGGAGGGGTGGGGCGGGGATGCGGTCGGTGCCGTGGCCGGCGACCGTGCCGAAACGGTGCTGGCCGGGCCGCTCCCACTCGTCCCGCGCCGCGACGATGTCCTCGTGGCTGCGGCCGACGAAGTTCCACCACATGACGAGGTCGTCGGGGAACGGCTCGCCGCCCAGCAGGAACAGCGTCGTGTCGTCGTCGTGCGCGTGGATCGTCAGCTCGGTGCGTCCTGTGCCGAGGTACAACAGCGGTCCCGGCTCCAGCCCCGTCCCCGCGACCGTCGCCCGCCCCGTCAGCACCAGGACGGCGTGCTCGAAGTCGGCGCGCAGTGGCAGCGTCGCGGTCTTGTGCACGTCGAGCTCGGCGCCGAGCAGCGGGCTGTACGTCATCGCCGGCGAGGTCGTCCCGGCCAGCTCCCCCGCCACCACCGTCGCCCGCACGCCGTCGCCGTCATACACCGGGAGGTCGGTGTGCTGCTCGAACCCCGGCGCCGCCGCTGCCGTTTCCGGCAGCGCGACCCACAGCTGCAGGCCGTGCAGCAGCGGCGCCTCGCCCAGCGAGATCTCCGAGTGCGCGATGCCCGGCCCGCTCGTCATCAGGTTCAACTGCCCCGGCTTGACGACGACGTCGCTGCCTACGCTGTCGCGGTGGTGGATCTCGCCCTGGAGCGGCCAGGTGACCGTCTGCAGGCCGGTGTGAGGGTGCGGCAGCACGACCATGTCGGTGTGCTGCGGGCCGAACTGGTCCAGGAAGCACCACGCCCCGACGGTGGGGAGCTGGCGGTGCGGCAACGTGCGGTTGACCCGCATCGCCCGGATGCCGCCCAACGGCACCTCGCGCGGCTCCAGCACCCGGCTCGCCGGGCCCTCCTGCCCCGCCGCATGACACCGCGTCTCGGCGGGACGCGCATCCAGGTTGCTCACCTTCCCGAGCCTAGGGCCTGTCCCGCCGTCGCCGCCGGTGCGCGGCGGATAGACTGGCGCAGCCCGCCCTCGTAGCTCAGGGGATAGAGCATCCGCCTCCTAAGCGGAGGGTCGCAGGTTCGAATCCTGCCGGGGGCACCCTTTGACCAGCGCGTTCATCTTGCCTTGTTCTCGTGGCAGGGTAGTGGCCCTGGCGGAGATCCGGGGCGTCGACTCAGCTGGTGCTGCTGACCGGCTTCTGCCAGAGGGCGACCAGGTCGCCGAGGCGGTCCATGACCGGCTGCGGGGCCTTCGCGGGAGACCCGGTGTCGAAGGGTGGCTGAGGGTCGTACTCGAGGCTGAGCTGGATGGCCTGGGCGACCTCGGGACCGTGCAGCCGGGCGGCGACCTCCAAGGCCAGGTCGATTCCGGCGGAGACGCCGGCGCCGGTGACGATCCGGTCCGCGAACACGACCCGCTGCTCGACCGGCTCCGCGCCGTACTCACGGAGCGCGTCGTAGGCGACCCAGTGCGTGGTGGCCCTCAGCCCGCGCAGCAGGCCCGCAGCGGCGAGCAGCAGCGAACCGGTGCAGACCGAGGTGGTGTAAGTGGTGGTGCGGTGAGCCGAGCGGATCCAGTCGAGGATGGGATGCCCGCTCGTCATCTCCCGGGCCACGTTGCCGCCGGGGACGAGCAGCACGTCCGGGGACGGCACCTCGTCGAAGGTGTGCTCGACGTCGAGGTGCAGCCAGCCCTTGGCGTCGCTGACGCGACCCTTCTCGGCCGCGCAGAACACCACCTCGGCGTCGGGCATGCCGGCGAACACCTGGTAGGGACCGATGGCGTCGAGGATGGTGACCTTCGGGAACAGAGCGATGGCGATCTGCATGGGATCCTCCTTCGTCGCGTAGCCGCGGCGGATCACACCGGCGGGGCCGGGTCGTACTGGATGCCTCGGCGCACCTGACGGGCGCGGTCGGCCCCGGCCAGCCTGGCCACGAGGTGCAGGGCCATGTCGATGCCGGCGGAGATGCCGGCAGCCGTGATCACGTCGCCGTCGTCGACGAATCTGTCGTCAGGACGCACCTCGATCGTGGGATCGAGCTCGGCCAGACGGTCGAGCTGGCCCCAATAGGTCGTCGCCGGACGGTTGCGCAGCAGTCCGGCGGCGGCGAACACCAAAGAGCCGCTGCACACGCTGGTCATCAGCGGAACCTCCTTGCGCATCCTGCGCAGCCAGTCGAGATGCGCCTCGTCATTGCGCAGGGCCCCGGTGCCACCGCCTCCGGGATGCACGAGGACGTCGTAGGCCGGCGCGTCGTCGAAGCCGTGGTGGGCCAGCACGGTCAGGCCCTTCGCGCACTCGACCGGTCCGGCTTCGCGAGCCAGGCAGGTGACGGCGTACCCGTCGTCCGGGAATCTGCGGGTCCACCAGGCCAGGACCTCCCAGGGCCCGATCGCATCAAGCTCTTCAACGTCGGGGAACAACAGGATTCCGATCTGCCTGGTCATGTGCGCTCCTTCGGGACGAGCAACGGGCGATGACGGTTCCTCCACCGTGCGGCGGGAGCTCTGCTGTCGTCAACGACGCGTAGCCCACAGATCGCGCCATCGGCTCGGATGGCACGATCCGTGGGGCACCTGTCGTTGCTGCCGGGTAGCAGATCGGTCCACGATGGGCGTATGGCTCCCGGCACCGTGACCTTCGTCGTCTTCGAGAACTTCGACACCGTCGATCTCGCCGGCCCGGTCGAGGTCTTCGGTGAGGCCGGCTACGACCTCCGGATCGTCGCGCCGGCCAAAGGACCGGTCACCTCCGACGCCGGGCTGTCCGTCAACCCCGATCACTCCGTGCGAACCGCAGATCCGCGCGACGTCGACACCCTTCTGGTCGTCGGCGGTGCCGGCGTCCACGCAGCACAGCAGGACACGAGACTGGTGCGCTGGGTGGCCGACGCGGCGGCGTCCGCCGGCAGGGTGGCGTCGGTCTGCAGCGGGACGTTCCTGCTCGCCGAAGCCGGGGTCCTCGACGGGCACCGCGTCACCACCCACTGGCGCAAGGCGGACAGGCTGGCCGCGGAGTACCCCGCCATCACCGTCGACAGCGACCCGATCTTCATCCGGGAAGGACGGATCTGGACCTCGGCCGGGGTCTCCGCGGGCATGGACCTGGCGCTGGCGATGGTCGAGGACGACCTCGGCCCGCACGCGTCGCTCGCGGCCGCCCGGGAGCTGAACCTGTTCCTGCGTCGTCCCGGGAGCCAGTCCCAGTTCAGTGTGCCGCTCTGGTCCACGCCGCCACGCGACGACATCATGCGCCGGGTCGTCGACGCGATCCATGCGAACCCCGGCGATCCGCACGGGATCGCCGATCTTGCCAACGTCGCCGGCCTCAGCCCCCGACACCTGCAACGCCGGTTCACCCAGGAGGTCGGGATGACACCCGCGGCGTACGTCGAACGGGTCCGCGTCGAGGCGGCACAACGCGATCTATCCGAGCGGGACGACCCCGTGGAGGCGATCGCCCACCGCCACGGGTTCGGCACCGCCGAGACGCTCCGGCGGACCTTCCACCGGGTCGTCGGCACCTCACCGACGGACTACCGCGCGAGGTTCACCACCACGGCAGCGCCGACACCTCCGACGCCGGCACACGGTTGATCTGACGGGAGCAGCTGCTCGCGATGTCGCACACCCGCCCGCGGTGCTCGCCGGTCACAACTGAGTGAGCGTGCTCCCGTACCAGGAGAAGACGAGGCCGGGCTTCTGGCCGTTCTGGAGCCAACTGTCGGGCAGATGCGCCCAACCGCCGGTCCGGACGTTCTGCAACGCGGATTCGTGCCGGTACACATCGATACCGCTGGCACGTTCGAAGTAGTGGATGCAGTCGACCCACCGATATTTTCCGGCCACAAGGGCGATGGTGCGCTCTCTGGTGCTGGGACTGCTGTGATCGGTCTCCCACCGATACTTGCCGGCTTCAAGAGTGATGGTCCGCCTGGTGCAGGATTCCGAACCGGCAGGAGCCGGATATCGCAGCCAGAGGTACCTCACGTTGCGCGCGCTGCCCTGAGCCGCCACGTCCCCGGCCGGCTGGTAGGCCGCCTGGGCTGTGGCCCTCACCGCGGACGACTCCGTGTGCTCCGCCGCTTGCGCCGTTCCGCCGATTCCCGCCATCGCCAGGGCCAGAACGGCCATCGCTGCGGACATTCTCATCTTCATGGTTTCTCCGTGCTGAATGGGCATGTCCTCGGCGAGATTAGGCGTCACCGTTTTCAGGATCGCTTCAGTGCTGCTTCGCACGGAAAGGAACGTTCAGCCGTCTCCCATGAAGATCCGCTGCAGGTCGCTCGGCTCCGCGATAGGCCCGCGTCGGCGAGCCACACTTCGGCGGGCAGCCGGCGCATGCGGCGGAACGGCCCTTCCGGCATCGAGATCCCGGCGGGCAGGTGCTCATCCGCCGCCACGAGGTCGACGGTGAGCCGGTAGTGCGTGGTGGCGACGTCGCGGACGGTGCCCGGACCGGCCTCGGTGACGTCGTCGTTGGCGCCGAACAGGGCGTCCAACGGCCAGAGCGGATCGTGATGGCCGCCGAGATACGTGCGGCCGCGGCGCCGCTGGCCGAGTGCCAGCGCATCGCCGCCGGCGGGCCCAACGTCATGCAGTCGACCGCTGCGCGACACCCACCGGCTCCGAAATGACCTCCGCAGCCCGCGGCCGGGGCGGATAACGTATGCCATTCCGGTCGAAACGGAGGAGCGGGATGAGCGTCGACGACGAGCGGGGAGCGGCTTGGGACGTCTCCGGGGGCGCGGCCCGGCCACCCGGACCGGTGCAGGACCTCAGCATGCCGAGAACGGTGCTGACGGTGCTCTTCGCGCTGACCGCCGTCGTCACCGCGGCCAGTGCGGGCGCGTACGCGAACCGCGCGTCGGTGGTGTCCGACGCCGCCGGCGCGTCGCCGGAGGCGGATCCGCTGGCGAGCACGGTCGCGGTCGACGCCGACCGGTTGACGCAGGCGGACGACCTCGTGGTGCTCGGCATGTGGGGCTACACCGTCGCAGCCCTGGCGCTGGCCATCTTCTTCATCATCTGGCAGTACCGGCACGCGCGGAACGCCAAGCTGCTCGGCTCGCGCAGCGCGCTCGGCCCGGGGTGGGCCATCGGCGGCTGGTTCATCCCGCTGGCCAACCTCGTGCTCCCGGTCCGGCAGCTCTGGACCGCCAGCCGCTCGTCGAACCCCGGCGGGCGCGGCGCGGGCATCGTCGTGGCGTGGTGGGTGGCGTTCGTGGCGGCCATCCTGATCGACCGCACCGCCGCTCAGCTCGGCGTCGACGGCCCGAGGGACGACCTCACCGTGGGCGACCTCGCGAACGCGGACTGGCTGGCGGCCGCGGGCGAGATCGTCTTCACGGCCGCCGCCGTCCTGGGGCTGATCATGGTGCGCCGGCTCACCGACGCCCAGGGCGCGGCGCTCGCGGGCCGGCCCGGAGGAGCCGTCCCGCCCGCACCGCCGCCGCCCCCGCCGGCCTCCTGATCAGGGCCGCCGCCACCTGCCGGTGAACCGGTGCGAGCCCGGCCCGGCGGTGCCGGCGTACGGGTCGGCGAGCGGCAGGTCGAGGTGCACCGTGACGCCGGGCGGGACCTCGAGGGACAGCTCGAACCGGTCATCGTCGAGGGTCCAGGACACGGCGACGGGGCCGTACGGGCTGAGGTGCCGGGCCGACGCGTGGGTGAGCTGCCCGGTGACGAGCGGGCGCACCGCGACCTCCCGGTAGCCGGGCGCCGCCGGCGCGAGCCCGGCCACGCAGCGGTGCAGCCAGTCGGCGACCGCGCCGTACGCGTAGTGGTTGAACGACGTCATCTCGCCGGGGTTGATCGAGCCGTCCGGCAGCATGGAGTCCCACCGCTCCCAGATCGTCGTGGCCCCCATCGTGACGGCGTACAGCCAGGACGGCGCGGTGCGGGTGAGCACCATCGAGTGCGCGAGGTCGGGACGGCCGGCCCGGCAGAGCGCGTCCAGCACCAGCGGCGTGCCGAGGAAGCCGGTGCTGACGTGGAAGCCCGCGGCCTGGACGAGCTCGGCGAGACGACGCCCCGCGCCGGCGCGCTGCTCGGGCGTCTCGAGCAGGTCCCACGCGATGGCCAGCGCGTAGACGGTCTGGCAGTCGCTGCGCACCACGCCGTCGACGCCGACGTAGGCCTTGCCGAAGGCGCGGACGACGTCGGCGGCGAGGCTCTCGTACCGCGAGGCGTCGTCGTCGCGCCCCAGGACGGACGCGGTGCGCGCCAGCAGGTGTGCGCTGCGGGCCAGGTATGCCGTCGCGACGACGGCGGGGTCGGCCTTGGCCGCGGCGGCGTCGTCGGGCGGGGCGTCGGGGTCGAGCCAGTCGCCGAACTGGAAGCCGGTGTCCCAGAGCAGGGAGTCGCCGGCCAGCGACCGCGCCTTCTCGACCCACGCGCGCATCGAGTCGTACTGCCGCTCCAGCACGCCGGTGTCGCCGTAGCGCTCGTACAGCGTCCACGGCACGTGGACGGCGGCGTCGGCCCAGCCGGCGGGCGGCGAGTGCGGCGGGTCGCCGGGACGCGGGCCGCCGATGTGCTCGTACACGACGTCGGGGACGACGAACGGGACGCCGCCATCGGGACGCTGCTCGGCGGCGAGGTCGCGCAGCCACGAGCCGAGGAACCCGCCGACGTCGAAGAGGAAGGCGGCCGTCGGGGCGAACACCTGGATGTCGCCGGTCCAGCCGAGCCGCTCGTCGCGCTGCGGGCAGTCGGTCGGGACGTCGACGAAGTTGCCGCGCATGCCCCACACGACGTTCTCGTGCAGCCGCTCGAGGTCGGGCTCGGAGCACTCGAACCAGCCGGTGCGGCGCAGGTCGGAGCTGACGACGACGGCCTCGGCGTCGGATGCCTCGACGGACACGCCGCTGACCTCGGCGTACCGGAAGCCGTGGAAGGTGTACCGCGGCTCCAGCAGCTCCGGGCCGCCGGACAGGACGTAGCTGTCGGTGGCCTTGGCCGCGCGCAGCGGGCGCACGCCGAGCTCGCCGTCCTCGAGCACCTCGGCGTGCCGGAGGGTGACCTCCTGACCCGGCGCTCCGGTCACCCGCAGCCGCACCCAGCCGACGACGTTCTGCCCGAAGTCGATCAGCTGGGCGCCGGACGGCGACGTGGACACCGACCGGGCCGGCACCGTCGCCACCTCGCGCACCGGCGGCCCGAGCGGCGCGACGAGGCGTGCGGCGTCGGACTCCAGGACGTCGACCGGCCCGGACGCCGAGACGGACGGGACCAGCGGCAGCCGCAGGTCGGTGCGCTGCCCGTCGTAGAGGTCGTCGGCGAGGACGCCGGTGGCGCCGGCCCGCCACGCGCCGTCGGTCACCACCGTCTCCTGGCGGCCGTCGGCGTAGGTGATCTCGAGCTGGGCCAGCAGCGCCAGCCGGTCGCCGTAGTGGTCGCGGCGCAGGTTCCACGTCAGCTGCCCGCGGTACCACCCGTTGCCCAGGCCGACGGCGAGCTGGGTCGGCCCAGCGCCCTGCAGGTGCGACGTCACGTCGAAGGTCTGGTAGCGCAGCCGCGACGCGTACGCCGTCCAGCCGGGCGCGAGCTGGTGGTCGCCGACCCGGCGGCCGCCGATCCACGCGTCGTACACACCGTGCGCGGTGATGTACAACCGCGCGGAGGCCACCGGCCCGGCGAGGTCGAGGTCGCGGACCAGCGCGACGGCGCCGTCGTCGAGGCCGCCGACGTCGCGCGGGCTGATGAACCGAGCCGTGACGTCCTCGGGCCGCAGCAGACCGGCCTCGACGACGAGCGGCTCGCTCCAGTCGCTCCAGGCACCGCCGGCCTCGGCCCGCACCTCGACCTCGACGCGCTCGCGCGAGCGCAGCTCCGGGAACGGCCACGGCTGGAAGACCTGCCCGGCGCCGTCGACCCGAACGGCCCGGACGTCGCCGGAGGCGGCCCGCAGCCGCACCTCGTACGCGGTCTGCTCGCCCCCGCCGGACCGGGACCAGGACAACCTGGGCGCCGCGACGCCGATGCCCAGCTCGGGCTCGCCGTACTCGGCCACGACTCTGTCGATGCGCGGCAGGTCGTCCGGGACGGTGCGGTCGGTCATGGCGATCCTCCGGGGTCGGTTGGAACGATTTAATCAGCCCGCCCGACGGCGCACGCAAGAGGTTCGGGGTCGGCCATCGGTGACGCCGTCGCCAGCCCGCCCGGCTGGGAGGGAGTCCCACCCTACGGGCGGGCACCGACACACTCGCGCGAGCAGCAGGGGCGGCGCGCGGGCCGCCTGACTCGAGTGTTGGCCGACGTTCTCCGTGACGACCTGTCGTCGCTCGAGTGCCGACGAGTGGTGGACGATGACGGCCACCCCGGGTGGCGGGGCCGGTCGTCGTCACCGACAGGTTGACGAGGGTGGCACATGTTGGCGCTGGTGTCACCACGCCCGCGACCATCACCGCACGCCCGGACGACCCGGCAGGCTCCAGGCATGCAGGGACATGACGGCACCGCGACGACCACACGACATCGCCGGTGACGGCCGGATCTTCATGATCAGTGACGCCGGCATCAGCATCGTCGATGTCGGCCAACGGACTCGGGCGGTGTCGACGAACCGATCACGCGCAACCCACCCGGGCGAGAGCGGAGCACGAACCCGCTGGTCACACCCCCACACAAACATTTCTGGCCAATATCCAGAATTCTGGATAGTATCCCTGCCATGTCGCGCATCCAGATGCTGATGTCGAAGGCGGGCACGGTGGCCCACCTCCTGGCCGTCGAGCTGTCCACGGCGTCGGCGGGCGACCGGATGGCGACCGTGCAGGAGTTGAGCGAGCGGTTCCAGGTCGGCAAGGGCACCGTCCAGGCGGCGCTGGCGCTGCTGGAGGAGGCGGGCGCGGTCGAGATCCGGCCGCGCGGCAAGCTCGGCACCTTCGTCGCGGCGATCGATCACGGGTTGATCTGGGAGTTCGCGGGCGGCCGATCGATCTCGGTCGCCATGCCGCTGCCGTACTCGCGCCGCTACGAGGGCCTCGCGACCGGGATGCACACGGCGTTCCAGCAGGCCGGCGTCCCGCTGACGTTGATGTTCGTGCGCGGGTCGACCGACCGCATGCGCGCCCTGCGGGAAGAACGCGCCGACTTCGCGGTGATGTCGCGGTTCGCCGCGCTGTCCGACCCCGAGCTCGACGTCGTCCGCGACTTCGGGCCGCACTCTTATGTCGGAGCGCACGGGCTGGTGGTCGCCGAGGGCCGCACGCCGGACGACCCGACGCTGCGGGTGGCCGTCGACCCCGCGTCGGTCGACCAGGCCGAGCTGACCGCCGCCGTGTTCCCCGGGTTGCCGCCGGCGCAGCGCATCGAAGTGTCGTACAACCAGCTGAACAGGTACTTCGCCGACGGCCTCGTCGACGCCACGGTGTGGAATCTCGACGAGATCGACGCGCACATCTCCAGCCCGGTCACGGTGCATCCGGTCGAGGGCCTGGAGGACGACGCGACGACGTCGGCCGTCATCGTGGCGCGCCGCGACGCCGACGCGGTGCCGACCGCGGTGAAGGTCGCTCTCGAGGGCGACCTCGTGCGGTCGGCGGCCGACGACGTCGTGGCCGGCCGGCTCATCCCCACGTACTGACCCCACCCCCGAACCCCACGGACGGAGCGATGCATGGACGACCGACTCCGCCTGCGCCTCGACCTCTTCCGCGACATGGCGCAGACCCCACCGGGCGTCGTCGACTTCGTGGCGAGCGAGCTCGCCCGGCTCGAACCGGACTTCGACGTCACCGACGACACCGCCGGCTCGCTCACCTCGCACCTGGTCGCCGCGCTCGGCCGGCTGCTGCGCGGTGAGCCCGACATCGACCCGCCGGCCGACGTCGTCTACCGGCAGGTCGTCGACGAGGCGCCCGCCGCCGTCGACGCCGCGGCGCGGGTGTCCGGCCGCGCGGAAGCCGCGCTCGGCGTGCCGCTGTCCGCCGTCGAGCAGCAGTACCTCAGCCTCCATCTCGGCGCCCTCGCGCTGACCGCGACCAAGGAGAACCGATGAAACTCATCGCTGGCGGAGTTGCGAAGATCGAGGTCGCGGAGGCCCTGCGACCACTGCTCGGCCCCGACGACACCGTCGTCGTGGGCACCGACATGGACGCGGCCGTCCAGCTGCGCTCCGGCGCGGCCGACTACTACCTCGGGACGTGCCACACCGGCGCCGGCGCGAGCCTCGGCGTGCTGGTGGGCCTGCTCGGCTCGGACAAGACGCACACGTTCGGCCGGACCGTCCCGTCCGCCGCGGCGATCGAGGCCGCGGTCGACGCCGGCAACGTCGCCTTCGGCTTCGCGCTGGACCAGGTCGAGGACGTCGTGCCGGCGCTCTGGGCGGCGCTGGACGCGAGACGAACGGGGGCGGACGCATGATCCTCGCCGCCACCGACACCGCGTCGGTCTCGTTCGACGCCTGGCAGGGCGTGCTGGTCATCGTGCTGTGCGCGTTCGCGGCGCTGATCGCGAACGCCGCGCTCGCGGTCTTCAACGACGGCGCCCGGCCGTTCCTGCTCGACTACATCCAGGGCCGGTCCACCCGGCTGGCCACCGCGACGATCGTGACGGGGCTGTCGGCCGGGTTCATCTTCGGCCTCGGCGCGCCGATGGCGCTGTCGACCGGCGTGCTCAACCCGTGGCTGGTGTTCCTGCCGGTCGAGATCATCGGCCTGATCGCGCCGTGGCGCTGGCTCGCGGCCACCGGCGGCGCGGCCTGGGGCGCGGTCTGCGTCTTCGGCCTCAACGCCGCCAACAACGCGGCCACGTCGCTGCCGATCGACTTCGTCACGGCCCTGCAGCAGATCTCCACCCCGATCCTGTGGCTGTTCACGCTGTTCCCGGTGCTGGCGATCACCCGCCAGTTCGGCCGGGCGAAGGGCCTGATCACGTTCGGCGCCGAGCTCGCCGTCGTGCTGCTGTCGATGAACGTCTGGGAGACCCTGTTCCCCGGGTCGCTGGCCATGGCGACCGGCGTCGTCATGCTGCTCGGGTTCGCGCTCACCCAGGACCGGTCCACCCGGCGGGCCGAGCAGCTGGTGCTGGCCGGCGGGTCCGAGGCGGACCGCGTGGCGCACGCCGAGCAGCAGGCGGCCACCGCGGCCGCGTCCGACCAGCTGTTCGGGCCCAACGCGGAGCGGCTGCGCCGGAACGTCATCCCGCTGGGCATCCTCGGCGGCATGGTCGCGGCGCTGGCGGCCAGCGGCATCTTCGGTGGCGGCGAGGCCACCAGCTTCCTCGTCGCCGACGGCACCTACGGCGAGGCCGCGCAGGTCGACTTCCTGCGCGCCTTCGGCTTCGTGCCGCTGATCGCGACGACGGCGCTGGCCTCGGGCGCGTACGCGATGGCCGGGTTCACCTTCGTCTACCCGATCGGCTACCTGTCGCACGTCTTCATCGACGCCTGGCCGCTGGCGCTCGCGGTCGCGTTCGTGCTCGGCGCGCTGGTGATGGCCGCGGAGGTGCTGCTGCTCAGCGCCGTCGGACGGTGGCTGCAGCACTGGCCGAGCGTGCGCGAGTCGGCCGACCATATCAGGCACGCGATCACCGAGACGCTGTCGCTGGCGATCCTGGTCGGCTCGCTGATGGCCGGCCTCGCGATGGGCGGCGGACTGGGCATCGCGCTGGTCGGCGGGCTGTATCTGCTCAACGAGTCGATGGGGCGGCCGGTCGTGCGCATGGCGGCCGGACCCGCGGCGGTCATCGTCGGCGGCATCGTGCTCAACCTGCTGCACCTGGTCGACCTCGTCCAGCCGGTGGCGGGCTGATGCCGATCCGGACGGCGAGCGGCCGGGTGCTCGGGCCGGTGGACGTGCCCGGCACGGTCCTCGCGCACGAGCACCTGGTCGTCGACCTCACCCGGTTCGGCGATCCCGAGGCGCGGGTGAGCGACGACGCCGCGGTGGCGGCCGAGCTGGCCGCGGCCCGCGCGGAGCACGACCTCGGGCTGGTCGTCGACCTCACCGGCCGCGGAATGGGCGCCGACCCGGCCCGGGCGCGCGCCATCGCCGAGCGGGCCGGCGTCGAGGTCGTGCTCGCGACCGGCTGGTACTACGAGCGGTTCCACCCCGACGGCGAACCCGGCGACTCCGTCGACCTCGCCACCGAGCTGCTGGTGAACGACATCGGCGCCGGCATCCGGCCCGGCGTCATCGGCGAGATCGGCAGCAGCGGCGAGCAGGCCAGTGCGGCCGAGCGCGTCGGCCTGCTCGCGTCCGCCGGGGCCGCGCTGGCCACCGGGCTGTCCGTCGCCACCCACGCCCACCTCGGACGCGGCGGACTGGAGCAGCTCGACCTGCTCACCGGCGCGGGGCTGGCGCCGCACCGCATCTGCATCGGCCACCAGGACCTCATCGACGACACCGGCCAGCACCGCGCCATCGCCGCCGCCGGCGCGTACGTCGCCTTCGACACCGTCGGCAAGGCGGCCTACCAGCCCGACGAGAAGCGCGTCGAGCTGCTGCTCGCGCTGCTGGACGCCGGCTACGCCCGGCACCTGCTGCTGAGCAACGACATCTCCCGCGACGGCTACCTGACCAGCCGCGGCGGGCCGGGCTTCGGCCACGTGCTGGGCCCGTTCCGCGCCGAGCTCGCCGCCCGCGGCGTCGACGCGGCGACGCTCGGTCTGCTCTACCGGGAGAACGCCCTGCGCTGGCTGGACGGAACGGAGCACCCATGAGCCCCTCGCTGCCCGCGACCACCCCGCTGCCCATCGCGACCGCCGACGACGCCCTGGCCGCGCAGCAGCGCCTGGTCGGCGCGATCGCGACACACTTCACCGACGGTGCGCTCTTCCGCGCCGACGTCGGCGTCGTGCCCGGCCTCGGCCGGCCCGACACCACCGCCCGGGCGGAGGCGGTGCTGGCCGAGGCGTTCGGCGCCGACGACGCCTGCCTGGTGCAGGGCGCGGGCACCGGCGCCATCCGGGCCGCGCTGTCGGCCGGCCCGTGGTCGCAGGGCGAGCGGCGGATCATCGCCCACGACGCGCCCGACTACTCGACGACGGCGACGACGTTCCGCGACGGCCTGGCCGACGTCGCCCGCGTCGACTTCGACGACAACACCGCGCTCGACGCCGCGCTCGCCGGCGACCCGGCCCGCTGGGTGTATGTGCAGCACTCCCGGCAGCGGCTGGCCGACCGGCACCAGCCCGCCGACGTCATCGCGCGGGCGGCCGCGTCGGGCCGCGGCGTCGTCGTCGACGACAACTACGCGGTGTTCCGGACCCCGGGCATCGGCGTCCAGCACGGCGCCACCGTCTCGGCGTTCTCGCTGTTCAAGCTGCACGGGCCGGAGGGCGTCGGCGTGGTCGTCGGCGACGGCGAGCTGGTCGGCCGGGCGCGGGCGGCCAACTACTCCGGCGGCGGCCAGGTCCAGGGCGGTCAGGCGCTGGCCGCGTTGCAGGCGCTGGTGATGGTCCCGCTGAACTGGGCCGCGCAGTCGCGGGCGGTGACGGAGCTGGCCGGCCGGCTGGCGGACGGCGACGTGCCCGGCGTCGTGGACGTCCGGCTGGCGAACGCGCAGGACCTGTGCGTCATCGCGCTGCTGGACCGGCCCGTGGCGGCGAACGTGCCGGCGTGGGCCGCGCGGCACGGCGCCGCGCCGTTCCCCGTCGGCTCCAACTCGCGGCACGAGATCACCCCGCTGGTCTACCGGCTGTCGTCGTCGGCGCTGGCCGCGCAGCCGGAGCTGGCGGACTGGGCGGTCCGGGTGAACCCGATGCGCGCCGGTGCCGAGCTGACCGCCCGCATCCTGCGGTCGGCTCTGGCCGAAGGGGATCGTTGATGTTCCTGGCGATGACCGAGCGGCGCAATCCCGCGCTCGTCCAGGCCGCGATCGACCTGCACCGCTCCGGCGCCGTCGAGCCGGACACGTACGTGATCGACCTCGACGCGGTGGACCACAACGCGGCCGCGCTGGCGGCGAGCGCCGCGCGGCACGGCGTCGAGCTGTGGTTCGTCGCCAAGCAGTACGGCCGCAACCCGCTGGTCACCGCCACCGTCGCGCGGCACCTGCCGCTGGCCGCGGCGATCGACCACCGCGAGGCCGTCGCGCTGCTCGGCGCCGGCGCCCGGCTGGGCAACCTGGGGCATCTGGTCCAGGTGCCGCGCCGGCGGCTGCCCGGCCTCCTCGCCGCCGAACCGGCATACGTGACGGCGGCGGACGAGCAGAACCTGACGGCCGTCGCGGCGGCCGCGCACGACCTCGGCCGGGTGCAGCCGGTGCTGCTGAAGATCCGCGGCGCGGCGGAGTCGACGTTCCCCGGCCAGGACGGCGGCTTCGAGCCTGACGACGTCGCCGGGGTGCTCGAGCGCGCCGCCCGGCTGGACGGCGTCCGCGTCGCCGGAGCGACCGGCTTCCCCTGCCTGAGCTTCGACGCCGGCGCCGGGCGGCCGCGGCCCACCGGCACCCTCGACCGCGTGCTCGCCGCCGCCGCGACGATGCGGGCGGCCGGCCTCGACCCGGTGCTGTCGCTGCCCAGCCACACCAGCGTCAGCACGATCCCGCAGATCGCGCGGCTCGGCGGCGCCGTCGGCGAGCCGGGTCACGCGCTCACCGGCACGACGCCCGAGCACGCCGTCGACGCCGCTCTGGCCGAACGTCCGGCGCTGGTGTACGTCTCGGAGATCGCCCAGCTCGGCTCCGCGCCGAGCGTCTTCGGCGGCGGCTTCTACAGCCGCGGCCGGGCCCGCGACCTGCTCGTCGCCACCGGCGGCGGAGTGCGCCGGGCGACGCTGCGCGACACCCCGGCGGGCAGCATCGACTACTACCGCCGGTTCGACTGGAGCGGCGACGGCGACGGCGCGCGGGTCGGCGACACCGCCGTCATGGCGTTCCGCACGCAGATCTTCGTGACCCGCTCCCGGGTGGCCGTGGTCGCCGGGATCGAGGCGGGACGGCCGCGTGTGGAGGGCGTGTTCGACGCGCTGGGGAGCCGGGTCGCGTGAGCCCCTCCGCGACCGTCCTCGTCCTCGACGGCTTCGGCGTGGGCGCGCTGCCCGACGCCGCCACCGTCCGGGCGTCGGACACCGCGGCCGACACCGTCGGCGCCGTCGCCGCGTGGTCGGTGCGCGAGCGGGGCCGGCCGCTGGACGTGCCGCACCTGGCCGGGCTGGGGCTGGCGGCGCTCCGCCCGGACCTGCGCGACCTGCTCGCCGTCCCGGTCCCGCTGCTGCGCGCGACCGGCGCCCGGGCCGGGCTCGGCTACCCCGGCGCGGACTCCTTCGCCGGTCACCAGACCCTCATGGGCGCCGACATGTCGCACGTCGTGCTGTGCCGGCTGGCCGAGCGGATCGACGAGGTGACGGCTGCGCTGCGGGCCCGCGGGCACCGGGTGCGGACGCTGGACGACCGCCCCGTCCTGGTGGTCGACGACGCCGCGCTCGTCCACGACAACCTCGAGGCCGACCCCGGCCTGAACTGGAACGTCTCCGCCCGGCTGGACGACCTCGGCTTCGCCGCGATCCTGGCGATCGCGCAGGTGGTGCGCGCCGTGGCGCCGGTGGCCCGCGTCATCGCCGTCGGCGGGCGCTCCGAGCGGCCGCTGGCCGACGCCGTCCGCCCCGGTCCCGGCGGCACCGTCGGGCTGGACACCCCCGCCAGCGGGTTCTACCGCAACGGCGGGCTGCGGGTCCGGCACCTCGGCGCGCCGGTCGACCACGCCCGCCAGCTGCACGAGGCGGCGGCGCGCGCCGGCCACGACGTCGTCCTCATCGGGAAGGCCGCCGACCTGCTGGTGACCGACGCGCCCGTCGACCGCCGTCCGGGCGTCGACACCGCCGCGATCCTCGCCGACGTCGCGGCGACCGCCGGGCACGGGCTGGTCGTGGCGAACGTGCAGCGGACCGACCTCGCCGGGCACTCCCAGGACGCGGCCGCCTTCGCCGATCAACTGGAGGCGGCCGACCGCGCCCTCCCCCGCGTCGCCGGACGGCTCGGCCCGCGCGACCTGCTGGTCGTCACCGGTGACCACGGCAACGACCCCGCCATCGGGCACCCCTTCCACACCCGCGAGTGGGTGCCGGTGCTGGCCGCAACCGGCGGCGCCCCCTCGACCCGCCGCGGCCACGATCTCGCCTCCCTCGCCGACGTCGGCGCGACGGTCGCGCGGTGGCTCGGTCTCCCGGCCGGCGCCACCGCCGTCGGCGTCGCCGCCGCCGCGCAGGACCTACCCGTGGGCGGCCGGTAGCTCGGCGAAGTGGCAGGCGCTCGGGTGCAGGCCGAGCCGGGGCTCGAGGGCGGGCTCGACGTCGGCGCACTCGTCCCGGGCCTTCCAGCAGCGGGTCCGGAACCGGCAGCCGGACGGCGGGTCGGCCGGTGAGGGGACGTCGCCGGTGAGGAGGATGCGCTCGCGCGGCGGCTGGCTCCACGGCCGCGGCACCGGGACGGCGGAGAGCAGCGCCTGGGTGTATGGGTGGGTGGGCCGCCGGAAGATCTCCTCCTGCTCGGCCAGCTCGACCACCTTGCCCGCGTACATGACGGCGACCCGGTCCGAGACGTGACGGACGACGGAGAGGTCGTGGGCGATGAAGAGGTAGGTGAGGCCGAGGTCGGCCTGCAGGTCGGCGAGCAGGTTGAGCACCTGCGCCTGGATCGACACGTCCAGGGCCGACACCGCCTCGTCGCAGATGACGAGCTTGGGCCGCAGCGCCAGCGCGCGGGCGATGCCGAGGCGCTGCCGCTGACCGCCGGAGAACTGGTGCGGGTAGCGGTCGGCGTGGCTCGGGTCGAGGCCGACCCGGGCGAGCAGGTCGCGCACCTCGTCGCGCCAGCGGTCGCGCGGCACGACGCCGGGGTGGATCTCCCAGGCCTCGGCGACGATCTGGCCGGCGGTGCGGCGCGGGTTCAGCGACGAGTACGGGTCCTGGAAGATCATCTGGACGTCGCGTCGCGCGGCGCGCAGCTCGGCCGGCGACGCGGCGGTGAGGTCGCGGCCGTCGAAGGTGACGGTGCCCGACGCGGCCCGCTCCAGCCCGATCACCGTCCGGGCCAGCGTCGACTTGCCCGACCCCGACTCACCCACCAGCCCGAGCGTCTCGCCGCGGCGCAGGTCGAAGGAGACACCGGCGACGGCCTGCACGTGGCCGGTGACCCGCCGCAGCAGCGCCGAGCGCAGCGGGAACGTCGTGTGCAGGTCGCGCACCGACAGCAGCGGCTCAGACCCGTTCGCGCTCACCCGACACCACCTCCTCGGCGTGGTGGCACGCGGCCCGGTGCTCGGCCGGCCGCCCGTCGACGGCGCGCAGGGCGGGGTCGTCGGCGCGGCACCGGTCGGTGGCGTATGGACAGCGTGGATGGAAGGAACAGCCGGACGGCAGCGCCAGCAGGTTCGGCGGCGCGCCACGCACCGGCGTCAGCCGCTCGCGCGGCCCGTCGAGGTCCGGGATCGACGCCATCAGGCCGCGGGTGTAGGGGTGGGCGGCATGGTCGTAGACCTCGCGGATGGCGCCGGTCTCGACCGCCCGCCCCGCGTACATGAGCAGCGCCCGGTCAGCGACGTCGGCGACCACGCCGAGGTCGTGCGTGATCAGCACGAGCGCCATGCCCTCCTCGCGGCGCAAGTCCGCCAGCAGCCGCATGATCTGCGCCTGGACGGTGACGTCGAGCGCCGTCGTCGGCTCGTCAGCGATGAGCAGGCGGGGCCGCAGCGCGAGCGCCATCGCGATCATGATCCGCTGCCGCATGCCGCCGGAGAACTGGTGCGGGAAGTCGTCGACCCGCCGCCCGGCGGCCGGGATGCCGACCCGCTCCATCAGCTCGACGGCGGCGGCGCGCGCAGCCCGGCGCGAGGCGCCGCGGTGCCGCCGGAACATCTCGCCGATCTGCCAGCCGACCCGGAACACCGGGTTCAGCGAGCTGAGCGGGTCCTGGAAGACCATCGCGATCTCGTCACCGCGCAGCCGCCGGACCCGGTTCGGGTCCTCGGTCAGCAGGTCGCGTCCGTCGTAGACGATGCTGCCGCCGGCGATCTCGCCGGCCGGCTTGGGCAGGATCCCCATGACGGCCTGGGCGGTGACGCTCTTGCCGCTGCCGGACTCGCCGAGGACGGCCAGCGTCTCGCCCCGGCGCACATCGAACGACACCCCGTCGACGGCTCGGACGACGCCGCCGCCGGTGCGGAAGCGCACGGCGAGGTCGCGCACGCTGAGCAGTGGACTCTCCGTCACGGCCGCCTCACAGGTTCTTCAGCTTCGGGTCGAACCGGTCCCGCAGCGCGTCGCCGAGCAGGCCGAACGACACGACCAGCAGCGCGAGGCAGATACCGGGGATGGTGGAGATCCACCACGCGTCGCCCAGGTAGTTGCGCCCGTTCGCGATGGTGACGCCCCAGCTCGGCGAGCTGGACGGGGTACCGAGGCCGAGGAAGCTCAGCGACGCCTCGGCCAGGATGACGTGCCCGATCTCGACCGTCGCGACCACCAGCACCGGCGCCGCGCAGGCCGGCAGCACGCAGTGCCGCACCAGGTGCCACGACCGCGCGCCCAGCGTCCGGGTCGCGTCGACGAAGTCGCGGTTCTTCGTGACCAGCACCTGACTGCGGGCCACCCGCGCGAACGTCACCCAGTTCGAGATGGCCAGAACGATGACGACGTTGACGACGCTCGGCCCGAGCAGCGCGGCGATGAAGATCGCCAGCAGGATCGACGGGAACGTGAGCTGGACGTCGGCCAGCCGCATCAGCGCGCCGTCCAGCCACCGTCCGTACCACCCGGCCACGACGCCGACGGTGACGCCGATCAGCCCGGCCAGCAGCAGCGTCGCGACGCCGACCGCGATGGAGATGCGCGCGCCCTGGAACACCTGCGCGAGCAGGTCCTGGCCCACCTGGTCGGTGCCGAAGATCGCCAGCGAGCCGTCCTCGGTGCGCGAGCCGGGCGGCAGCAGCCGGTCGCCGGTGCTCGTCGCGACCGGGTCGTAGCCGACCAGCCACGGCCCGAACACCGCCGCGAGCACGTAGAGGGCGATGACGGCGCTCGCGAACCGGATGCGCCCGGAACCGGGCTTGCGCCTGGGGCGGCCAGCAGCCTCGGGGACGGGGGCGGCCGGCGGGCTGCCGAGGTCGGTCAGTGTGTCGGTCATGGGTCACCCGGCCAATCGCACGCGGGGGTCGAGGTAGCCGTACAGGACGTCGACGACGAGGTTCACCAGCACGAACACCGCGGCGATGAACAGCACGGCGGCCTGGACGACGCCGTAGTCGCGGTGCGAGATCGCGTCGACCAGCAAGCGCCCGACGCCGGGCCAGGCGAACACCGTCTCGACGATGACGGTGCCGCCGAGCAGCTGGCCGAACTGCAGGCCGACCACCGTCACGACCGGGATCAGCGCGTTGCGGGCGGCGTGCGGGAAGATCACGACGCTCTCGCGCAGCCCCTTCGCGCGCGCCGTCTGCACGTAGCCCTCGTGGATGACCTCGAGCAACCCGCTGCGGGTCAGCCGGACCAGGATGGCCAGGAACGGCAGCGCCAGCGTGACCGCCGGGAGCACCAGGTGCTGCCAGCCGCCGGTGCCGCCGCTGGGCAGCACGTCCAGCGTCCGGGCGAACACCAGGATGAAGACGATGCCGACCCAGAACGCCGGCGTCGACTGCCCCACCAGCGACAGCACCGAGATGACGCGGTCGGTCAGCGTGTTGGCCTTGAGCGCCGCGATGACGCCGAGCGGGAAGCCGATGAGGATCGACAGCGTGAGCGCGGCGATCGCCAGCTCGGCGGTGTTCGGCAGCCGCGACAGGACGAGGTCCATGGCGTCGACGTTCATCCGGAACGAGTCGCCGAAGTCCAGCCTGACGACGTCGCGCAGGTACGTGCCGTACTGGACGATCAGCGACTCGTCCAGGCCCATCCGCTCGCGCAGCTGGGCGATCTGGTCGGCGGTCGCGTCCGGCCCGAGCAGCACGGTCGCGGGGTCGCCGGGCACCAGCCGCAGCACCACGAAGATGACCGAGACGGCGCCCCACAGGACGAAGACGGAGAACAGCAGCCGGCGCGCGAGGTAGGCCGGCATCAGGCGCCCTGCGCGTGCGCCAGGACGGTCACCGGCGGCGCCTCGTCCAGCAGGCCGGCGCCGATGCGGTCGGCGCACGCCGTGACGGCGGCGGCCAGGCCGCGTAGCTCGGCCGGGTGCCGTACCCGCGACGGGACCCGGACGGCGACGGCGGCGACCGCCAGCCCGTCGTGGTCGAGCACCGGGGCCGCGACGGCCCGCCCGGTCTCGGCGTACTCACGGTCCTCGACGGCGTAGCCGCAGGTCCGCGCCCGGGCCAGGGACCGGAGCAGGCCGTAGGCGTCGGTGACGGTGCGGGCGGTGAGCCGCGGGAACGGCGCCCGCGCCACGAACCGGTCGACCTCGACCCGGGGGCGGTGCGCGAGGTAGGCCTTGCCCAGCGCCGTCGCGTGCATCGGCAGCGGCGACCCCGGGTCGGCCGCGGGCTGGCCGGCGGTCGCCGTCCGCACCAGGTGCCCGCCGCGGGGTCGGCCGTAGCTGACCGCCTGGCCGGTGCTCTCGTGCAGCGCGCTCAGCGCCGGGTGGACGACGGAGTCGGGCCCGGCGTCGCCGCGGGCGGCCCGGGCGAGGTCGAGCGCGCCCAGGCCCACGACGTACCGGTTGGCCTCGTCGCGGCGGACCAGGCCGAACTCGACGAAGGTCGCGAGCATCCGGTGGACGGTGCTCTTGTGCAACCCGACGGCGTTGGTGATGTCGGTCAGCGTGCGCGGGTGGCCGTGCCGGCTCAGCTCGGTCAGGACTTCGAGGGCGCGGCTCAGCGACTTCATCGATCACTCACCCCTGTGCACTCGTCGGGTGGTTCGGCGTCGTTACATTAACGTTAACGGTAGCGTTCATGGGCGACGCTAGAGGACGGCCCAGAACGGTGTCAAGGGTCGGCTCAGCGAATGGGTGAACCTGCTGGTCAGCCGGGTTGCGAGGGATGCAACGCGCCTTGACACCGTTGTTCCGTGAACGTTAACGTCCGAACTGGCGCAGGCCGTTGGAATTCATCTGTGAAGCGGCCCCCATTCGCGAGGAGGCGACTTTGTCCGTCGATACTGCAGGCGATATGACCGGCCAGTTCAGGAGGGCCCTCGTGGCGGCCGATCCGCGCCTGTCGAAATTCAATCCGCTCGGCCGCATCCTCGCGCACGACGACTTCGACTCCGGCACCCACGGCTGGTGCGAACTGATCGGCAACTACGACGGCAACGGCAACCTCGACACCGTCGACGACCACATGCGCGACTTCCGCCCGCCGCAGCTGAGCGCCTGCAATTTCTTCGACATCGGCACCCACGGCACGCTCGGCGGCACGTACGCCCTGAAACTGGCCACGCGGCCGTATCCGGGGCACACCGCGGTCGCCATCCGCCGTCTGACGATGAGCGGGCGCGGCCGAGTGCAGCTGGAGACGTACTTCACCTTCAAGGCCGAGGCCACGCTGGGTTCCGACCCCGCCAACGACACGTTCGGCGAGGTCGTGTGGGACGGCAACCTGCACCCGTCGGAGGCCCAGTTCGGCGCGCTGACGGTGGCCACCGACCTGTGCGGCGACGGCGGCGTCCGCTACCACACCGTCGCGCGCTACCAGAACACCGACCACCAGCACCGGCTGACCCGGCAGTGGATGTACCCGGGGGTGCCCGAGCCGACGCCGCGCGAGCACCTCGAGGGCAAGGTGAAGCTGGGCTACGCGGCCGACTTCACGGCGCCGAACCCGGAGGACTGGCACCCGTTCGGCGAGCCCCAGGAACTCTGCTACAACGAGGTCCCGACGAAGGTGAACTGGCATTATCTGCGGTGGGTCGTCGACACCGCCGCGCGCAAGAACGTCGAATTGCAGATCAACGACCGGGTCATGGACATGAGCGATGTCCCGGTGCCGATCTACGAAGACCGGTACGAGTCGTTGGAGAATCTGCTGAACTTCTATTTCAGTGTGCGCACGCATTCGTCGGTGCGCAATTTCCTGTACCTGGACTCCGTTCTCGTCTCGGTGGATTGGTAGGCACACGATGCGGCAATCGCTGACCGCTGTACTCGAGCGGAACACCACGGTGCGGGGCGAGTTCGCGACCGAGCCGTACGAGGTCGCGTGGGCGTCCGAGGCGCGCTGGTTCGTCCAGGTGCTGTCGGCCGCCGGCGACCCGGCCGAGCTGGACGTCGTCACGCAGATCTCACCCGACGGCATCACCTGGTGCGATCACGAGGAGGCGCCACACGCCACGGCGGGTCCGGGCCTGACCAGCTGGACGGTGCGCGAGTTCGGCCACTGGCTGCGTCTGCGCGGACGCGTCCGCGGCGACGACGCCGAGGTTAAGCTGCGCGTGTACCTGGCGGCCAAGAGCTGAGAGCCCGCTGTGGCCGGCAACACGAGAACGAGGACACGGTGACCGACACCCGCAGGGCGCGGCTGCGCGACATCGCCACCGCCCTGGGCGTGTCGGTCAACACCGTCTCACGGGCGCTGGGCGGCAAGGACAGCGTCAGCGAGCACACCCGCGAGCGCATCATCGCCGAGGCCGAGCGCATCGGCTACGTGCCCAACACGCACGCGCGCTCGCTCGTGCTCGGCTCGGCCATGACCATCGGGCTGGTCATCACCAACCCGTCGAACCCGTTCTACGCCCAGCTGATCAACGGCATCGAGCCGCACGGCCGCGGGCGCGGCTACTCGCTGCTGCTCATGGTCACCGACGAGAGCGTCGAGAACGAGCGGCGGGCGGCGGAGTCGCTGCTGCGCTCGGCCGTCGACGGCGCCATCGTCGTGCCGGTGCAGGGCGAAACCGCGCACTGGACGCGGGTGCAGGCGGCCGGCGTGCCGATCGTGTTCGCCAACCGCGACGTGCCCGAGCTGGGCTGCGACTTCGTCGGCATCGACAACGAGCACGGCGCCTACGAGTCCACCCGGCACCTGATCGCGTCCGGAGCCCGGCGCATCCAGGTGCTCGAGGAGGACCTCCCGATCACCACGATCGCCGGGCGCATCGCCGGCTTCCACCTGGCCATGGCCGACGCCGGCCTGCCCAGCTCCGACGCCGACGTCATCTCGGTGCCGACCCGCCGGCACGACTCCGCCGTCCTGCCGTGGCAGCCGGCCGAGGCGTACCGGCTGGCCCGCGAGCTGGTCGCCGGCGACGACCGTCCCGACGCCGTCGTGGCGGGCAACGACTTCTTCGCGCTCGGGCTGTACCGCGCGCTGGCCGAGCGCGGGCTGCGCGCCCCGGGCGACCTCGCGATCGTCGGCTACGGCGACCACCCGTACGCGGCGTACATGGATCCGCCGCTGACGACGGTGCACCTGCCGGCCCGCCGCATCGGCGAGACCGCCGTCGACCTGCTGCTGCGCCGTCTGCGCGACGGCGCCGACGCCGCGCCGCGCAAGCAGCGGCTGACGCCCGAGCTGGTCGTCCGCGCCTCCACGTGAACGGACCCGCCGGCTGCGCGCCGGCGGGTCCGTCAGTCCGTCTCCCGGGTCAGTACACCTCGGCGGCCTCGCCGGTGACCGACACCTCGTGGAAGCGGGCCCGGCCGTTGGCCGGCATCTCGAACCCCTCGACGCGCTCGCGGTATGCGACGTTGTTGCCGAGGTCCATCGGGAAGATGCCGACCGCCTGCTCCCAGATCAGCGTCGCGGCCTGCTCGTACAGCGTGGCGCGCTCCTCCGGGTCCAGTGCCGACTTCGCCGCCAGCAGCAGCTGGTCCAGCTCCTCGCTGCAGAACCCGTTGCGGTTCGCCTCGCACGTGTAGAGCCGGCCGAGCGTGTAGTCGGCGTCACCGGTGCCGACGCTGTTGGTCTGCAGGTTCAGGTCCCAGCTCAGCGCGTTGAGGTCGTCGATCCACTGGGCCCGCTCCTTCTCCAGCGGCTCGACCGTGATGCCGACCTCGGCCCAGTGCGACATCAGCGTCTGCGCGAGCGCGCGGATGTTCGCGCCGGACTCGCGCGGCCACTGCAGCGTCGTGCTGAAGCCGTCGGGGTAGCCGGCCTGGGCCAGCAGCTGCCGAGCCAACTCCGGGTCGTACTCGTACGGCTGCTGCTCGCTGGCGCCGAAGACGTCCTGCGGGATCGGGCCGCGCGCCACCGTCGCGGCGTCGCCGAACAGGTCGGCCACGATGGTCTCGACGTCGACGGCGTGCCACATCGCCTGCCGCACCCGCGGGTCGGTGAACGGCTCGCGGCTGGAGTTGAACCACATGAAGTAGTACGTGTAGCTGGGCGACGTCTCGAAGACGATGTCGTCGTTGTCCTGGATCGACGGCGCCTGGTCCGGCGGCACGCCGGTCGTGAGGTCGACCTCGCCCGTCTCCAGCGCGGTCAGGCGGGCGGAGATCTCCGGAATGTAGGTGAACTCCAGCCGGTCCAGTTCCGGCGCGCCGCCCCAGTAGTCCTCGTTCGCGGTCATCACGACCCGCTCGTCGGGCAGGAACTCGTCGAACACGAACGGCCCCGAGCCCACCGGCGCCCGCCAGAAGTCCGCCTCGCCGATGCGGTCGGCCGGGCCGACGAACAGCAGCGAGACGGTGCTGATCACGGTGCCCAGTGGCTGCGCCGTCCGGATGGTCACGGTGTGCTCGTCGGTCGCCTCGATCGCCGCGACGCCCGCCCACAGCGGCGCGAGCGGCCCGTTCAGCTCGATCAGCCGCTCCGCCGACGCCTTGACGTCGGCCGCCGTGAGCGGGGTCCCATCGTGGAACGTGACGTCGTCGCGCAGGTGGAAGACCCAGGTCAGGTCGTCGGGGTTCTCCCACGACTCGGCCAGGACCGGGACGAACTCGCCGTCCTCCAGGCGGACCAGCGGGTCGAGCAGGTGCTGGACGATCTCTTGGACGCCCTCCTCGGCGGACTGCTCGCCGTGCGGGTCGAGCGAGACCGGCGCCACACTTGGCGCGACGCGGAGCACCTGGTCACCACCGCCCCCGGCCGCGCCCTCGTCGTCGTCCCCTCCGCAGGCGGCGAGGGCCACGGCCAGGACGGCCGCGAGCCCCAGTGCCAGCGGACGGTGTGCCCGGCTGCGCATCATGGCTTCTCCAATGTGTAGGTGACGACCACCGGCTTGTGGTCGGAGGGCGCGACGCCCTCGTGGAAGAACTCGACGACCTCGGCGCAGCGCGGCCGCAGCGGACCGCGGTGGAACTGCCAGTCGATCGCCTTGGCGACTGGCTCCGGTGCGGCCCAGCCGGGGCGGGGGCCGGTGCCGGGGCCCGGCAGCGGCACGACCGGGTGCGTGATCGGCGAGCTGCGGCCCAGCGCCGCGAACGCGTCGGCGAACCCGGCCTCGCGCAGCACCCACAACGGCCGCGCGTAGTCGTTGACGTCGGCGGTGAAGATGCACGGCCCGTCGCCGGCCAGCCGGTCCAGCGCGGCGACGATGTTGCGGGCCTGCCCGACCCGCGGACTCACGTCGTCGGCGCGCTCCTGCGGATGGCCGGGCCAGGTCAGGTGGGCCGTGGCGTAGACGAACGCGCGAGTCTGTCGGTGCCCGCCCGTAGGGTGGGGGCCCTCCCGGCCGGGCGGGGTGTCACTCCCGGCGAACGCGACGTCATCCGGGCCGAGCGAGGCGTCGGTGGCGCCGAGCGAGCGAGTCTGTCGGTGCCCGCCCGTAGGGTGGGGGCCCTCCCGGCCGGGCGGGGTGTCACTCCCGGCGAACGAAGCGTCGCGCGAGCCGGGCGGGGTGTCACTCCCGGCGAACGCGGCGTCAACCGGCTCTGACGTGGCGCGGGTGCGCAGCCGCACCCAGAAGAGCCGCGCATGCTCGGCCCTGATGCCGACGTCCTCGGCGCCGTGCTCCTCCGGCGTGAACAGGTCGTCGCGCCACCAGAGGTTGCTCTGCGTGCTCCAGCCCGGGAACGGGTCGTCCACCCGGCGGTGACCAGGCAGGGCGGCGTCGATGAGCTCGCGCAGGCGCGGCGTCAGCTCCTGGACGGACAGCAGGTCGGGCGGGCGGACCTCGAACAGCGACCGCAGCGCCGGCACGCGCGCGTCCAGGTGGTGGCCGCCCCAGAGGTTGCAGGTCATCGACACGAACGTGGTCACGCGGTCCTCCTCGCGGCAGCGACGTCATCGTCCGCCGCGGCCGGCCCGGCGGCCGCCAAGGCCTGTCCGAGCGGATCGTGGTTGTAGCCGGCCAGCCGCCGCGCGAGCGTCGCCCCGTCCGGCCCGACCAGGACGGACAGCTCGGTCACCGAGCAGTTGCCGGGCGGCTCGAGCAGGGCGTGGCCGCCGGCCGGCAACCCCATGGCCGCGGCGACGGCGACCCGGATCGGCCCGCCGTGGGTGAAGACCAACGCGACCGGCTCGGCGGCGAGCCGACCGGCCAGCTCCCGCAGCGCAGCGTCGACCCGGGCGGTCAGTTGGGCGAACGTCTCGCCGCCGCCGCGCGGGAGGTCCTCGCCGCGGCGGATCGCGGCGATCTGCTCGGGGTACGCGGCCGCCACCTCGGCGGTGGTGCGGCCGCTCCACTCGCCGTTGTCGATCTCGCGCAGCCGCGGGTCGGTGACGACGGCGGACGGAGCGAGGTCCAGGTAGGCGGCGGCGGTCTCGGTGACCCGCGGGAGGTCGCTGACAGCGACGGCGCCGACCCGCGGGTGGTGGTCGCGCAGCCACCGCGCGACCGTCGCCGCCTGGTCGCGGCCGCGGCCGGACAGTCCCGGCCCGAGCTGCCCCTGGATGCGGCCCTCCGCGTTCCACGTCGATTCGCCATGCCGGATCAGCACCAGACGCACCCGGCGGGCGCCGTCCACCGCCGGCTCGTCGACCTGCCATCTCGCGTTCACCGGCTCAGGGTCGGGCACCCCGCCACGGCCGGGCAACGCGGTTCCGCCCTGTGCAACCGCGTTGCCCCGGCGGCCCACTGAGCAGCAGGGTGGCCGGCGCCGGACCACACGAGAGGTGACCAGCATGCTGCGTTCCACCCGCCGAGCGGCGGCCCTGCTCACCGCGGCGATCCTCGCCGCCAGCGCGGGCGTGGCCACGCCCGCGGCGGGGAGCGCCCGCCCGGACGTCCTCGTCAGCGAGGTCGCCGCCGGCGGCCCGGGCGGCGCCGACGACGCCTTCATCGAGCTGACGAATTACGGCGACGCGCCCGCCGACCTCGACGCCTGGCGCGTCTACCACTGCGGCGCCAGCGGCAGCCGCGGCGCCAGCCCGCTGGTGCCGGCGCTGGCGGGGGTGACGTTGGCGCCCGGCGAGACGTTCCTGCTGGCGCACCGCTCGTCCAGCCTGGCCGCGACGGCGGACGCGGTGTTCGGCACGTCGCTGGCCGACGACGCGATGGGCGTGTGGCTGGAGGACGGCGACGCCCGGCTGGTCGACCGGATCGCCGTGTCACCGGCGTCGCGCGACAGCATCTGCGGCCCGCCGGTGCCGAGCACGCTGGACTTCGCCCGCGGCCAGTCCTACCAGCGGGTCGGCGCGACCGGCGACGTGGGCGCCGACTTCGTCCGGGCCGCGCGCACGCCGAGCGCCGCCAACGCCGAGCGGCCGGACCCCGGCGTCCAGCGCGGCGACGTGCTGGTCGGCGAGCTGGCGAACGGCGGCCCGGGCGGCGACGCCGACGAGTTCGTGGCGCTGGAGAACACCGGCGCCGAGCCGGTGGACGTCGGCGGCTGGCGGCTCTCGGTGTGCACGACGCTCGGGGCGCGGCAGACCGCGGGGCTGCTCGCGCAGGTCCCGGCCGGGACGACGCTGCCGCCCGGCGAGCGGCTGCTGGTGGCGCACGAGTCCGCGCAGGTGCAGGAAGACGGCGCCGTCGTGCGCTACCCGGACCCGGCGCTGGCCGAGGACGGTTTCGGTGTGCTGGTGGAGGACGCCGCGGGCACCGTGGTCGACGCCGTCGGCGTGTACGAGTCCGACGCCGTCCACGAGCCCGCCGTCGACAGCGCCTGCACGCAGGGGACGGCGCTGCCGGACCGGCTGGACTACCGGTCCGGCCAGACCTACCGGCGCGTCGCGGACACCGGCGACAACGCCGCCGACTTCGCCGTCACGGCCCCCGGCCCGGAGCAGAACCGGGCCGCCGGCATCCGCGTCAGCGAGTTCTCGCACGACCCCGCCGCGCCGTTCGTCGAGCTGGTCAACGACGGCGACCGGCCCGCCGACCTCACCGGCTGGACCGTCGACCGCTGCCTCGCGAACGGGCGCCGGGCGCTGGAGCCGGTGACGGTCCTCGACGGCGTCGCCATCGCGCCGGGTGCCACGCACGTCGTCCCGCTCACCGGCACGCCGCCGGACGAGGACGGCTACGGGTTCTCCGTGCACGACGCCGACGGCCGGCTGGTCGACCGCGCCGGCGCATACTTCGCGCTCTACAGCCCATGCACCGACGGCGTCTCGCTGGTGCCGTTCCTCGACATCGCGTCCGGCGAGACGCACCAGCGGTTCCAGGACACCGGCGACAACGTCGCCGACTTCGTCCGGGCGCCGGCCTCGCCCGGCGCGATCCCCGCCGGCCTGCACGACCCGGCGGACATCCCGGCCGAGGAACTGGAGCCCGCCGACGTGGCCCCCTCGCCGCGGCCGCTGCCGCCGACGCCGCTGACGCCGTCCGACGGGGCGGACGACGTGGCCGGCGACGCCGTCCTGTCGGCGCGGGCCGCGCACACCACCGGAGAGCCCGCCGACGTCACGTTCCGCGGCGGTCCGCGGCTGCCGGTGGTCGAGAACGTCGCCGCCGTGTTCACCGGCGTCAGCCCGACGGCGCCGCCGTCCGAGCTGACGCTGCCCGGCGAGGAGCGGCACCGCGCCGCCGGCCTCGTCCGTGGAGAGGACACCGAGCCACTGGTCACCGAGGCGACCGAGGGCTTCCCGTACCAGCGGTTCGAGCTGACCGTCGCCGACGACGCGCCCGCCACGTTCGACGTCGTCTGGACCGGCCGGTCGACCGGCGCCAGCGAGCTGCAGCTCTACGTCTGGAACCACCGGTCGGGCGCTTGGCAGCTGCTGGACGCCGGCACCGGATCGGTCACCCTGACCGGCACGGTCGACGCCGCGACGGCGGTCCGCGGCCGCCGCGTCAGCGTCCTCGTCCAGGACGGCCCGGCGACGCGACCCGCGTTCACCGGCGCCGCCGACCGCTCCTTCGAGGACCCGGCCGACTACGACTTCGCGATCGGCGTGCTCCCGGACCCGCAACAGCTCACCGAGCAGTTCCGCGACGTCCACGCCGACCAGGTGTCGTGGCTGGTGCGCAATGCGGAAGCGCGCAAGATCGAGTACACCGCGCACGTCGGCGACATCGTGCAGAACTGGATGTGGGGCACGCACCTGGAGCGCCGAGCCCGCGACGAGTGGGGGTTCGCGTCGGACCTCATGGGCGTGCTGGAGGATGCCGGCATGCCGTACGGCATCCTGCCGGGCAACCACGACAACAAGTGGGGCCGCGACTCCGGCCTGTTCAACGAGTACTTCCCGCCGGAGCGGTTCGACACCAGCCCCTGGTACGGCGGCTCCTGGCGGCCCGGCGACAACATCAGCCACTACGACACACTGGAGATCGACGGCGCGCCGTTCCTCGTGCTGAACATCGGCTTCGTGGCGTACCCGGACCGCGACGAGACGCTGGACTGGGCCGCGTCCGTCGTCGCCGCGCACCCGGAGCACAACGTGATCGTCACGACGCATGAGTACCTCAACCGCGATGCCGTGCCGACCACGCCGGAGAACGACCGCTGGACGTCGTTGGGCGAGCGGATCTGGCGGCAGGTCGTCCACCCGTACGACAACGTGTTCCTCGTGCTCAGCGGCCACGTCAACGGCGTGGCCCAGGCCGTCAGGCACGAGGACGACGGCCGCGTCGTGACCGAGCTGCTGGCCAACTACCAGGGCTACCAGGCCGACGGTCTGCAGGACACCGGCTTCCTGCGGCTGCTGCAGTTCGACCTCGACAGCAAGACGATGTCGGTCAACACGTACTCGCCGTCGCGCGACGAGCACAATGCCGGCGAGTACTACGTGGCCGGCCCCTACGGCGACGAGGCGGACGAGTTCGTCGTCCCGGCCGATATCGGCGACGTCTACGACAAGCGGGTCGAGACCACCGGGTTCGCGCTGGCCTCGCTGGACGGGCTGGGGACGGCGTCCGCCGACGACGGCGCAACGGCCGAGCTGGCCTGGACCGACCTGGCCACCGGGCGCCGGTACGTGTGGTTCGCCGAGGCGGCCGACTCCGCCGGCCGGTCCGCGCGGTCGCCGCTGTCGAGCTTCGCGACGGCCGGCCGATGAGCGGGGACCGGCCGAACATCGTCGTCGTCACGGCCGACGACCTGGCGATCTGGGCCGTGGGGTGTTACGGCAACGCCGAGATCCGCACGCCGCACGTCGACGCGCTCGCTCGCGGCGGCACCCGGTTCACCGAGTTCTACTGCACCTCGCCGGTCTGTTCGCCGTCCCGCGCGTCGATGCTGACCGGCCGCATCCCGTCGGCGCACGGCGTGCACGACTGGATCCGCGGCGGCAACGGCCACGACGAGCCGGGCATCGGCTACCTCGACGGGCTGACCAGCTATCCGCGGCTGCTCGCCGACGCCGGGTACACGTGCGGCATCAGCGGCAAGTGGCACCTGGGCGACAGCCCCGTCCCGCAGCAGGGCTATCAGCACTGGTTCGTCCACCCCAGCGGCGGCGGCCGCTACCACGACGCCGTCATGTACCGCGACGGCCGCAAGGTCAGCACGGAGGGCTACCTCACCGACGTCATCACCGACGACGCCACCGGCTTCCTCCGCGCGCGGGCCGGCGACGGGTCGCCGTTCCTGCTCAACGTGAACTACACCGCGCCGCACAGCCCGTGGGTCGACCAGCACCCGCCCGACCTCGTCGACTCCTACGCCGGGTGCGCCTTCGAGAGCTGCCCGCAGGAGACCCGGCACCCGTGGATCGAGCAGCACCCGATCGAGCTGGACAACACCGAGCAGAACGCCGACCCCGCGCGCGGCCCCGTCACGATCCGTGACCACCTGCAGGGCTACTTCGCCGCCGTCACGGCCCTCGACCGCGGCGTCGGCCGGATCGTCGCCGAGTTGCGCGCACTGGGCCTGGAGGAGCGCACGCTGCTGCTCGTCACCAGCGACAACGGCTTCAACTGCGGCCACCACGGCATCTGGGGGAAGGGCAACGCGACATTCCCGCAGAACATGTACGACTCGTCGGTCAAGGTGCCGATGATCGCGTCGATGCCCGGCCGCGTCCCGGTGGCCGAGGTCGACGCCATGCTCAGCGGGTACGACCTGCTGCCGACGCTGCTGGAGGTCGCCGGGCTGGCCGAGCTGACCCCGGCCGGGCTCCCGGGGCAGAGCTTCGCCGCCGAGCTGGCCGGCCGGCCCGCGGGAGCCGACCGGCCGGTCGTCGTGTACGACGAGTTCGGCCCGACCCGGATGATCCGCACCCGCGACACCAAGTACGTCCACCGCTACCCGTACGGACCGCACGAGCTGTACGACCTCGTGCGCGACCCGGGCGAGCGGATCAACCTGCTGGCCGACGAGCGGGTGCTGGACCGCGACGAGCCGGACCGCCAAGCGCGCGCCGCCGAGCTGCGGACACTGCTCGAGCGGTGGTTCGACCGCTACGCCGACCCACGCCGCGACGGCCGGGTGCAGGCGGTGACCGGACGGGGCCAGGTACGGCCGGTCGGCGAGCCCGGCGCCGAGGCGTTCCACCCGTTCGAGGCGCGCAAGCAGCTGGACGCCGCCTACCGCGACCCGTCGCCCTGACGCAGGCTCTCGAAGCCCGCGATCAAGGTGGTCAGGGTGAAGTCGAGGCGCGACTCCATCGTGACGGGGCCGTCGGCGAGCGCGGCGGCGAGGACGGGGTGGTCGGCGCCGACGGCGGAGGCGTCGACGGCCGGTTGCGCCTGCTCGCCGGCGTAGGCGAGGTGCTGGCCGACGACGGCGCCGGCGACCGCGTAGATCAGGTGCAGCGCCGTCCGCGGAGCGAACCCGGCGTCGCGGAGTACGCCTAGCGACTGCTCGAGGATCGCCAGCGTCCGCGGCGTGACCGCGGTCCGCGTCGCGAACAGCAGTACGGCGCCGGGATGCTCGGTGAGGCCGCGGTGCAGGTCGGCGGCGTGTCCGGCGACGACGTCCTGCCAGCCGGCCGACTCGAGCGGCGGGCGCAGCGACTCGGCCAGCACGTACTCGACGATGGCGTCCTCGAGGCCCTGCTTGTTCCGGACGTGGTGGTAGAGCGTCATCGCCTCGACGTCGAGCTCGCGGGCCAGCCTGCGCATGGACAGCGCCTCGACGCCGTCGCGGTCGGCCAGCCGGACGGCGGCGCGGAGCACCTGGTCCCTGGTCAGGCCCGCGTGCTTGCCCTGCACTCGCGATCGGCCCACGGTTGCCTCCTTGCATCACTTACGGCGTAAGACTAGCATCGTCAGCGAGTCATACACCGTAAGAGATAGGAGGGATCGCCATGGCAGTCCGGAACGAAGTGCGCACGAGCCGCTGGCAGAACACGGCGCGCGCGCTGTGGATCGGGACCGGCCTGCAGGTGGTGTGCCTGCTGCTGCCGCTGCTGGACCTGTGGGTCTTCGGCTCGGTGGAGAACCACGTCGAGGCCGCCTACCCCGGCTGGGACGCGAGCGAGGTCGCCAAGGACCGCGACGCGATCGTCGTCGCCGTGCTGATCATCGGCGTGCTGGGGCTGGTGGGCTGGCTGCTCGCGCTGTGGGCGGTGCGGCGCGACCGTGCTGTGCGGGCCACCGTCACCACGCTGTTCGCGCTGGGCCTCACCACGCTGGCCACCATCGCCGGCGCCGGCGGCGACCCCTACGACCAGTACGTCCCGCTCTGGCTGGGAAGCACGATCCTGGTGTTGCTCGCCGTGCCGGGCGGCGCCGCGGTGCTGGCCGCGTGGTTCCGCGATCGTGACGTTCGCTAACGTCACGGGTCGTGACGCTGCCCTATGACGACTGGTTCGGTCCGGACGCCTTCGACGCCACCTACGGCTACGACCTCGATGCCCTGCTGGCGGTGGACGCTCCGGCCGAGCCGGCCGGGTTCGCCGAGTTCTGGACGTCGCTGTACGCGCGTGCGCTGGTGGTCGACACCGCACCGGTCGTCCGACCGGCCGCCCAGCCCGGCTGGCACGACGTGGAGTTCACCTCGCTGGACGGCGTCCGGTTGGGCGGCTGGCTGTGGCTGCCGCCCGGCGACGTGGAGCGCGCCGTCGTCGTCGGGCACGGGTACGGCGGCCGCGCGCAGCCCGACGAGGGCCTCGACCTCCCCGGCACCGCCGTCCTGTTCGCCGCGTCGCGCGGGCTGCCGGAGCGTGGTCTGGTCCCGGGCATCCCGTCGGTCAGCGGCGAGCACGTGCTGCACGGCATCGAGTCGGCCGCGACCTACGTGCACGGCGGCTGCGTCGCCGACGTCTGGTGCGCGGCGTCGGCGCTGCTCGCGCTGCTGCCGTCGCCGCCGTCGCGGGTCGCGTACGCCGGGGGCAGCTTCGGCGGCGGCATCGGCGCGCTGGCGCTGCCGTGGGACGAGCGGTTCGACCGCGGCGCGCTGACGGTGCCCAGCTTCGGCCAGCACGACCTGCGGCTCACCATGCCGTGCACCGGCAGCGGCGAGGCCGTCCGGCTGCACGTCGCCCGGCATCCGGAGGCGCGCGAGGTGCTGCGGTTCTTCGACGCGGCGACGGCGGCGCGGCGGCTGCGCATCCCGATGCTGGTCGCACCGGCGTTGTGGGACCCGTCCGTCCCGCCGCCCGGCCAGTTCGCCGTCCACAACGCGATCCCGGGCGAGAAGGAGCTCGTCGTGCTGCCCGCCGGGCACGCCGAGTACCCCGGCCAGGACGCCGAGGACGAGCGCCGCGGCGCCGCGCTGCGGGCGTTCCTGCTCAGCTGACCTCGAGCACCCAGGGCCGGTGGTCGCGGTCGGGCGGGCGCAGGTCCACATCGAATTCCGCGCCGACGACGTCCGCCAGCGCCGCGACGTCGCGGGGTTCGGCGGGCTCGGCGCAGAGCAGCCGCGCGACCCGGCCGCGGGTCGCCTTCGCGCCGTGCGGCGACGAGGGCACCCGCAGCACCACCCAGCGACCGGCCAGCTCCGGGCCGGGCCGCCACAGCGGCGCGTAACTGCTCGACCGCAGGTCGACGACCACACCGGCGCCCGCCGCGGCCGTCAGCACCGGGCCGAGCCGGGCCCGCCAGTACGCCTCCAACCCCGGCGCCTCCTCCAGGCCGTCGAGGTTCGCGCAGATCGGCAGCCGGTGTGCGGGCACGCGGTCGCCCAGCCGCACCGCGCCCAGCAGCGACGACACGATGACCACCCGGCGCCGGGCGCGGCGCAGCGCCGCCCCCTCCAACGTCGCCGGATCGAACGCGTCGTAGAGCACGCCCTGGTAGAGCCGCGCCGCCGCCACCGTCGGCGCCGTCCGCACCTCCACGTTGCGGGCCACCTCGGCCGCCGCTCCGGCCGGCGCCTCCAGCCGCCGCAGAGCGTCGGGCCGCGCGCTCGTCGCCACCATGCCGTCGAGCACGCGGGCGCGGGCCTCGGTCAGCTCGGGGAACGAGAGCCGCGTGAGGTCGAGGCCGCGGCCCCGGGCCGGCCGGGCCTGCGTCTCCGACGGAGGCAGCACGATCAGCACCGCTTCAGCGTAGGCCCGGCAGCGTTCGCCGAGCGTTCGCCCGCCGGCCACGCGGGCGGCAAGGTTGCGGGAGCAGGCTCCCGGTCATGCGCCGATCCGCCGTCCTCGCCGCCGTCCCGCTCGCCCTCGTGCTCGCGCTGCCGGCCGCCGGCGCTGCGCCCGAGACCGTGACCACCGACAACGAGACTCCGGTGCTGTACGACGACGAGCAGGGCGGGAACGCGTCGGGCGACGACCCGGCGATCTGGGTGCACCCGGGCGACTCCCGCCGTTCGATCGTCGTCGTGACGGCGAAGGAGGGCGGGCTGCGGGTGTACGACCTGGCGTCGCGCGAGCTGCAGTCGCTGCCGGCGACACCCGCACCGCGCGCCGACAGCGTCGACGGGCGGTACAACAACGTCGACATCGCCTACGGGGTCCGCCTCGGCGGTCGCACGGCCGACGTCGCGGTGGTGTCGGACCGGTACAACGACCAGCTGCGCTTCTTCACCGTCGACCCGGCCGGATCGGGCGCCGCGACACCGTTGCGGGAGGTCACCGCGCCGGAGCAGGCGTTCCTGTTCAACCCGGACCGCGCGGCGGTCGGCGAGGAGCAGACGGCGTACGGCGTCGCGGTCTGGCAGCCCGGCACCGGCGAGACCTACGCCGTCGTGACGCAGGAGGGCACGACGACCATCGCGACAGTGCGCCTGACCCCGCGCCGCGACGGCACCGTCGGCTACACCGACGTCGAGCACCTGGACCTTCCGGACCGGTTCCCGCTCCCCGGCGGCGGCACCTGGGTCCCGTGCGAGGAGCCCGGCGTCGCGCCGCAACTGGAGGGCGTCGCCGTCGACCAGCGCACCGGCGTGCTGTACGCGACGCAGGAGGACGTCGGGCTGTGGCGGGTCCCGCTGCCGCTGGGCTCCGGCGGGCCGCGGCTCATCGACACGGTCGCCGACTTCGGCATCGACGACGTGTACGACGAGCAGACCGAGGAGTGCGTGCCGGCCGACCCGGAGCAGCCCGGTCTCGGCGGGCCGAACCTGGTCGCCGACGCCGAGGGCGTGGACGTGTACTACGCACGCGGCCGGGTCGGCTACGTCATCGTCTCCAGCCAGGGCGACGACCGGTTCGCCGTCTACTCGACGCAGGGCCGCAACCGCTCGCTCGGCACCTTCCGGATCGCGGGCGACGGCGTCGACGACGTCAACGGCTCGGACGGGCTGGCCGTCACCAACCGCGTCGTCGGCGACTACCGCGAGGGCCTGCTGGTCACCCACGACGAGCCCGAGACCGGCCCGGACGTCGACCCGGAGCGCGACGCCACGAACTTCTCCTACGTCGACTGGGGCCGGATCGCCGACGCGCTCGGCCTGCTGGTCAGCACCGACGCCGGAAACGACCCGCGGCTGCGCTGACGGGCGGCCGGCGCGCCGCGCGAACGCCGACGCGCCGCACGCAAGCCCGCGGGTCGCGCGCGCCGACGTTGTCGGTGCCCGCCCATAGGGTGGGTGCCCTCCCAGCCGGGCGGGCCATCGAACCCGGCGGGCGTCACATGGGGCGGCCGAACTCGGCGTACACCGTCTCGCCGGTCTCCGACGCCACCAGTGCGGCGGCCAGCCGGCGGGCGATCGACGGGCGGAGGCGAGGGGTCGCAGCGGCCAGGGTCAGGAACTCGACGCCGGCCACCTCGACGGGGTCGGGCACCAACCGGGCGACGGTCGCGGCGTCCAGCACGCCGCCGTCGAACACGAACGCGAGTTGGTCCGGCCACGGCCCGTGCACCGGGATCCAGTCGACGACCAGCGCGCGGCCGATCGGCAGCTCGAGTCCCAGTTCCTCCTGGACCTCGCGCCGGCACGCGGCCAGCGGCGACTCGTCGGTCTCGGCCACGCCGCCGGGGATCTCCAGCGTCGGCTTGTAGGTCGGCCGCAGGAACAGCACCAGCCCGTCCGCGTCGCGCACCAGCGCGCCGCCGGAGACCGACTTGCGCGGCAGCCGCGCGGCGATCCCGGCGTGGAACTCGCGCTCCGGCTCGCCCTCGGCGCGTACGTCATCGTCGAAGCCCGTCACGGGACCAGCATCCCAGTGACACGCGCTAGATTGCTAGCATGCTCGCATGGATGGACGCACGAGCGAGCGGCGGACCGGCGATCTCCGGCTCGCCGCGGGCATCGTCGCGCTGGAGTTCGCGGCCGCCGTCAGCACGTTCGTCGCGTCGACGCTGCTGCCGATCGTCGCCGCGGAGCTCGGCGCCCGGGACCGGCTCGGGCTGCTGATCGCCGGCGGCACGCTCGGCCTGTTCGTCGCGATGCCGCTGGCCGGGACGGTGCTGCGGCGACTGGGCGCGGGGCGGACGCTGGCGCTCGGGACCGCCTTCTACGCCGGCGGCCTGGTGGTCGCGGCGACGGCGCAGCAGGCCTGGGCGTTCGCGCTCGGCCAGTTCGCCAGCGGGGTGGCGAGCGGGCTGCTGGCGGTGTTCGGGATCAGCGCGGCGATCCGGCGGCTGGACGAGCGACTGCGGCTGAAGGTGGTCGCGGCGTCGTCGGCGATGTGGATCCTGCCCGCGATGGTCGGCCCGGCCGCGACGCTCGCGCTGGAGCACGCGGCCGGCTGGCGATGGACGCTCGTGGCGCCGGTGCCGGTCGTGCTGGCCGGGCGGTTCCTGGTGGTGCGCGCGGTCCGCGGCGAGACGTCGCCGGACGACGGGCAGCGGCTGCGGCCGGCCGGGCTGCTCGTGCCGGCGGGCGCCGCCGCCGTCGTGCTGGCGGACGGGGTCTGGCCGGTCGCCGTGGCGGGCGCGTTGGCCGCCGTCGCCGGAGCGGTCGCGCTGCTGCCGGCGGGCACGGCCTGGCTGCGCCGCGGCGCACCGTCGGCGCTGGCCGCGATGGTGCTGTTCGGCGCCGGGTACGTCGGCGCCGACAGCCTGATCACCGTCCTGCTGACGGACGACTACGGCGTGGGCCTCGCGCGGGCGGCGATCGTACTCGGGGCCGCACCGCTCATGTGGGGCCTGACCAGCCTGGTGGTCGCGCGGGTCGGGCCGGAGCGGCAGGTCCCGGCGGCCGGGCTGGCGCTGACGGCGGCAGCGGCGGCCGTCCTCGCCGCCGGGCCGCGCGAGTTCGCCGTCGCGCTGATCGCGTGGGCCGCCGGCGGGGCCGGGGTCGGCCTGGCGTACCCCGGCCTCTACCTCCGCGCGACGACGGCCGCGGCAACGCCGGGCCGGGCCCTGCCCGCCGCCGAGCTGGCCACCGCCGTGATCACCGGCGAGGCCGTCGGCGGACTGCTCGGCCGGGCCGGCGGCGGCGCGCTGGCCAGCAGCAGCACCAGTGCCGCCTACGGCGCGTTCGCCGTCCTGCTGGCGGCCGCCGCCCTGGCCGCGACCCGCAGCCGCGCGCCCGGGCCCGCACCCCGGCCGGGGCCCGGGCCCGGGCCCGGGCCCACACTCACACCGGGCGCAGCGCCGTGATGAACTGGCGCGCGACGTGCACCATCTCGGCCCGGGCGACGGCGGGATCGGCCGCGGCCGCCACGTACATGGCCGCCTCGTCCGCGACCGCGATCAGCGCGTGCGACAGCGGGACGATCGGCTGCCGCCGCACCTCGCCCGTGGCCATGCCCTGCTCGAGGGCGGTCTGGATGAACCCCAGGACGTGTCGCTGGCAGATCTCGCGCCACCGCGCCCAGCCCACCACCGACGGGCCGTCGACGAGAAGGATGCGCTGGATGTCCGGCCGGTCGCAGAGCTCCAGCCACGCCTCGACCGCGCTCATCATGACGGCGACGAAGCCCGCCTCCGCGGCAGCGCCCGCAGCCTCGGCGAGCTGCCGGGAGACGTCGGCCTCGACATCGTCCAGCACGGCGGCGAACAGCTCGGTCTTGTCGGCGAACTGGTGGTAGAGCGCCCCCGGCTGACCGATGCCTCGCGGACGATCGCCTCGGTACCGACGCCGGCGAAGCCCTGAGCAGCGAAAAGACGCCGTGCCGCGACGACCAGCGCGCTGCGCGTGGTGGCGGACCGTTCCGCTTGAGTACGACTCTTAACATTCATACTGCCTGTATGTTACCTTCCATGCAGCCTGTTTGTTTGTGTGTCGAGTCTAGGAGGTCTCTCATGGCCACGATCGAACTCTCCGGCGGCACCGTGCACTACAGCGTCGCGGGGCCCGAGGAGTCCGCCGCTCCGCCCGTCGTGTTCGTCCACGCGTTCCTCACCGACGGGGCGCTCTGGACCCGCGTGGCCGATCGGCTCGCGGAGCGCGGGATCCGGTCGTACGCACCCACCTGGCCGCTCGGCGCCCACCCGGTCGCCATGAACCCCGGAGCCGACCTGTCGCCCCGCGGCATCGCGCGGCTGATCGTCGAATTCCTCGACGCCCTGGACCTGGACGCCGTGACGCTGGTCGGCAACGACACCGGCGGCGCGCTGTGCCAGTTCGCGATCGACGAGGACGCCCGGCGCATCGGGCGAGTCGTCCTCACCAACTGCGACGGCGCCGACGTCTTCCCGCCGGCCGCCTTCAAGCCGCTCTTCGCGCTGCTCCGCAACGAACGCCGCGCCCGCTTCCTGGCCGGGCAGATGCGCGTCCGCCCGCTGCGTCAGTCGTGGCTCGGGTTCGGCCTGCTGGCCCACGACCTCCCGGCCGACCTGACCCGCGCGTGGATCGAGCCGGCCCTGCACGACGACGGCGTCGTCCGCGACCTGGTGCGGTTCCTGCGCGCCGTCGACCCGAAGGAGCTGCTCGACGTCGCCTCCAGGCTGCACCGCTTCCAGGGCCCCGTCACGCTGGTCTGGGGCACCGGCGACCCCGCCTTCTCGGTGAAGCTGGGCCGGCGGATCCAGGAATGGTTCAGCGACGCCGGCTTCGTGCCGGTGCCGAAGTCGCGGACGTTCGTCCCGCTCGACGCGCCGCAGCAGCTCACCGACGAGATCGTCGCGATCGCCGCGGGTCAGGAGGTCGCGTCGGTGAGTGCGCGCAGCCTGCGCAGCGGCGACAGGTAGAGCGGCACCCACACGACGGCCAGCACGCCCGCACCGGCCCACAACGCCGCGCGCGGGCCGGCCATCGCGCCGATCACGCCGGACAGCGCGGCGCCGATCGCCACCGCCCCGATCAGCAGGAACCGCATGGTCGCGTTCTGCCGCCCGAGCAGGTGGTCCGGCGTGACCTGCTGCCGGAAGCTGATCAGCACGACGTTGTCGACGGAGATCTTGTAGGCCAGCACCACCCAGCCGAGCCCGGCCACCCACAACCACCCGCCCGTCCCGATCAGCGGGACCAGCAGCCCGGCCGGGGCGACCAGCAGGCCGAGCAGCCACAGCGCCCGGCCGGCGCCCAGCCGGCCGACGACCCGGCTCGCGGTCGCCGCGCCGGCCAGGCCGCTGACCCCGCCGGCGGCGAAGAACAGGCCGAGCACGCCGGGCGACAGCTCCAGCCGCTGCACCACCAGCACCGGCAGCATGACCAGCACGAGCTGCATGCCGAGGTTGGTCATCGCTCCGGCGACGGCGACCGCGCGCAGGATCGGGTGCCCGGCGACGAACCGGACCCCGGCCGCGATCGACCGGACCAGCGGCTCGCGCGGCCCACTGGACGCCGCGACGGCCGGCTCGCGTCGCCGGATCCGCAGCAGGAACCCGCCGGACAGCACGTAGCCGACCGCCGTCGCGGCCATCGTCACCGGCGCCGACACCAACTGCACGAGGAACCCGGCGGCGCTCTGCCCGCCGATGTGCACGACCGAGTCGATGCTGCCCAGCACCGAGTTCGCCGACATCAGGCGGTCCCGCCCGGCGACGTGCGGCAGGTAGCTCAGCGCGGAGATGTCGAAGAACACCGTCGCCACGCCGGCCAGCAGCGCCGTCACGTAGAGCTGCTCGATCGTCAGCAGGTCCAGCCACCACGCGATCGGGATCGACGCGTAGAGGAGCGCGCGGGCGGCGTCGGCGGCGATCATCACGCCGCGGCGGCGCGACCGGTCCACCCAGACACCGGCGGGCAAGCCGATGAGCAGGAACGCCGCCGTCGTCAGCGTCGCCAGCAGGCCGACCTCGCCCGGCGAGGCGTCCAGCGCGAGGACGGCGACCAGCGGCAGGGCGAAGGAACCGACCTCCATCCCGAGCTTGCTCGCGGCGGCACCGGCGAACAGGAGGTGGAGATCGTGCCGCGGCCGCGGCGGGGCGATGGCGGTCATGGCGGCCACCCTCGTGGCTGGCGGCCGTCGCCACGAGAGATTTAGTCTGAGCTGAATGCTCCAGCTCACCTTCACCGCACAGGACCTCTCGCTCACGCGGTTCGCGTTCTCGCCGCTGTGGGAGGTCGTCGCGAGCGTCCGGGTGCTGCGCGAGCCGGCCGCGCACGCGCTGCACCTGCCGTGGGTCAAGGCGACGCGGGACCGGCTGGCCGGGTCCGGGCTGGACCTGCGGCCGCTGACGTCACAGGTGCCGGCGGCGGGCCGGACGCTGCCCGGCTACCTCGCGCCCACCCCCGTCACGCCGACGCCCGAGCTGTCCGACGAACTGGCGCTGCTCGGCGCGACCGACCCGGCGATCGTCGACGGCGGACGGGCGGCGCTGGACGCGCTGGTCGAGACGGTCGCCGCCTACTGGGAGCTGGCGCTGGCGCCGTCGTGGCCGCGGCTGCGCGATCTGCTCGAGGGCGACGTCCTGTACCGGGCCCGGCGGCTGGCCGCCGGTGGCGCGCCCGAGCTGTTCGCCGACCTCGACCCGGCGATCGCGTGGTCCGGCGACACCCTCGCCGTGCGGCACGTGTACCTCGACGAGACCCGGCGGCTGAGCGGCCGTGGCCTGGTGCTGGTGCCGTCAGCGTTCCTGTGGCCGCACGTCGCGTCGAAGACGGAGCAGCCGTGGCAGCCGGTGCTGCGCTACCCGGCCCGCGGCGTCGCGACGCTGTGGGAGCGCGGCCGGCCGGCGGCGCCGGACACGCTGGCCGGAGTGGTCGGCCGGTCCCGGGCGGTGCTGCTGGCCGAGCTGGACTCCCCCGCCGCGACCGGCGAGCTGGCCCGTCGCACCGGTCTCACCGCCGGCGGAGTGTCGCAGCACCTGAGCGCGCTGCGGGCGGCCGGCCTGGTGACGTCGCACCGCACCGGCCGGGTCGTCCTCTACGCCCGGACGGCGCTCGGCGACGCGCTGCTGGGCGGCTGAGCCGGGGCCGGCCCGCGCACGTTCCGGCCGGCCCCGGTGACTGGTGTCAGAACCGGCCGCACTGCTCCTGACTCGCGAACGGCAGGTCCTCGTAGCCCGACACGTCCTGCGTGCCGAGCGACCCGTCGGCCGCGGCCCGCAGCACCGCCATCGTCGGGATGCGGAACAGGTTCTCCAGCTGCCCGTTGCTCTTCTGCCCCACCGAGCGGACCTCGTAGAAGATCGCGCCCTTGGTCGGGCTCTGCAGCACCGGCTGCTCACCGGCCGGCGCGGTGCCGCCCATGAGCATGCGGCTGAGCCCGGCGTTGGTGATGTCGATCAGCGGATAGTGCGCGACGTTCGCCAGCCCGTACTGCGCGAGCGCGTCGACGCTGGCCATCGCCATCTGCCGGTTGGTCAGCCACTGTTCGGCCGTCATCCGGCTCGGATCGATGGAGCGGGCGCCGATCTGGAACTGGTTGAGGTCGTTGGTGCCCTCGACGATCGGCGCCTCGCCCATGTGGTGCAGGTCCAGCGCCAGCTCCGGTGCGGTGTCGCGCCAGAGCTTCCAGAACGCGACGGTCTCGGGCTGGGCGAAGTTCTCCCAGTCGCGATTGAGGTCGATGCGAGTCGGCGTGGTGCTCTGCCGGATGTTCGCCTCGGCGCCGTCGGGGTTGTACATCGGGATGACGACGACGGTGAGGTTCTCGCGGATCAGCCGGGCGTCCGGCGAGCCGCTGGCGAGGTGGTCGAGGATCTGCAGGACCGCCTCGGTGCTGTGCAGCTCGTTGCCGTGGATGCGTGCCTGCAGCCAGAACGTCGTCGGGCCGGTGCCGACGGTGGCGTAGTACAGCTCGCGCCCCTCGCCGGACGTGCCGGCCGACTGCACGCTGACGAGGCCCTGACTGGTCCGCTCGATCCGGTCCAGCGCCTGCACGACGTCGTCGTAGCCGGCGACGCTGGACAGGCTGACGTTCTGGTCCTCCTGCAGGCACGGGCCGCCGGGCAGGTGCGGCGGTTCCGAGGCCGCCGTCCCGGCGCCGGTCAGCACGGTGGCGAGCACGCCGAGGCCGGCGAGGCCGGTGAGCAGTCTGCGCATGGTGCCTCCTCTACAGGTCGTCGCGGGGGTTGCCGATGGACGGGCCGGCCGGCGGGATGTCGAAGTACCGGGCCGGGTCGACGGCGTCGATGCTGCCGGCGGCCAGCGCCTCGATCGTCGCGCCCATGCCGGCCAGCGACTGCTGGATCAGCATGCCCATCGACTTCTGGGCGACCGAACGGGTCTCGTAGAGCATGATCCCGGCGCCGTTCAGGGCGTACGAGCCGAGCGCGGTGCCCGGCAGCTCGACGTCGGGGTAGCGGGTGATGCCGCCGAACGGTGACTGCCCGAGCGAGCGCAGCGTGTCCCAGACCAGCACGTTGATCCGGAAGCTCAGGTCGCGCACCGCCGGGTCCAGCGGGAACTCCGGCGTGCCCTCGGTGACCAGGCCGATCACCTGCAGCGTCGTGAGCGTGTTGTCCGTCTCGGACTCGACGTTGCTGCCGCGGTGGTGGTGGTCGATGAAGACCTGCGGGCGCAGCCGCTGGAACACCGCCGCCGACGTCCTGGCCTCGGGCGTCACGAAGAACCCGGGCAGCTCCGACGCGCCCGGCAGCAGCGCCTCGTCGCCCGGCGCCAGGCGGAACGTGAGGTCGGGATGGAAGTCGCGGTTGATGTCGTAGCCGGAGACGCGGCCCGGCTGCAGCAGCGACCGCGGCAGGTACCACGGCGGCGGCACGGCGGCGTCGAGCCCCCACTCCTGCGGCGTCCACAGCTGTGTGTTCTGCCGCCGCTGGACGAGGTGCCCGGTGGCGTCGCGGAAGTCGGCGCCGTCCATGTTGAGCCGCGGGATGAACCAGATGGTCAGTCGCTCCAGGACGTCCCGGACGGCCGGGTGCGAGCTGGTCGCGAGCGTCTGCATGAGGTGCAGGACGACCTCGGTGCCGAGCGGCTCGCCGCCGTGGATCTGGGTCTGGATCAGCACCGGCAGCTTGCCCGCCGTGGGCTCGCCGAACCGGGCCAGGTGGATCGGCCAGCCGCTGGCCGAGTGCCCGGCGACCTCGACGGCCATGCGGCCCTTCGACCGGGCCGCGATGGAGGCCAGCTTCGGACCGAGGTCGCTGTTCGCGGTGAGGGCCGCCTTCTGAACGGTCTGGTCCGGCTGCAGCCACGGCCCGTTGGGCTTCGACTGCGGGTCCGCGTGGGCGCTCGGTGCCAGCGCGGCGCCTACTCCCAGTCCGGCGACTCCAGCGAGGAACGTGCGTCGGCGCATGGCGACTCCTGTAGTCGGTGACATAACACCCCTGTGATCGCCGTCACACCGCAAAAGGGCACGGGCTCCCGCGCGGCAAATTCGATTGACCGTGGCGGAGGGGCCGTCGAGGCTGTCGCCATGTACACCGACGACGACGTGGCGGCGCTCTACGAGGTGCTCAACCCGTGGGGTCCGGGCGACGACTTCTACCTCGAGCGGGTCATGGCCGCGAGCTCCGTCCTCGACGTCGGGTGCGGGCCGGGCGGGCTGCTGCGCCGCGCCCGCGACGAGGGCCATGCGGGCCGCTTGTGCGGCCTCGACCCCGACCCCGCCGCGCTGGCCCGCGCGCGCCGTCGCACCGACGTCGAGTGGGTCGAGGGCCGGGCGTCCGATCTTCCCGCCGCCGGCGGCGAGTTCGAGCTGGCGGTCATGGCCGGCAACGCGTTCCAGGATCTGCGCGGCGACGACGAGCTGACGGCGTCGCTGGCAGCCATCCGCGGCGCCCTCGCCGGCGGCGGCCGGTTCGCCTTCGAGACACGCAACCCCGGCGCCCGCGAGTGGGAGACGTGGCGGCCGGAGAACGGCATGGACGTGGTCGACGACGCCGGCCGAGAGCTGCGCGTCTGGCACGACGTCGAGGCGGTCGACGGCGGGCTGGTCACGCTGACCGAGACCACCGGGACCCGCGACGGCGCGGCCCTGCGGGTCGACCGTGCCACGCTCCGGTTCACCGACGCCGCCACGCTCGACGCGCTGCTCGCGGCCGCCGGGTTCGCCGTCGAGGAACGATACGGCTGGTGGGACCGCCGGCCGTTCGCGCCGGACAGCCGCCTGATCATCACCGTCGCGCGAGCCGTCGATGGCTGACGTCACGCGGGTGGCGGTGCTGTCCGACACGCACGCGCCGCGGTTCTGGAAGACGTGCCCGCCGGCGGTGGCGCGGCACCTCGGCGACGCCGACCTCATCCTGCACGCGGGCGACGTGTGCGTGCCGTCGGTGCTGGACGAGCTGGCGGCGTTCGCGCCGGTGCACGCGGTGCTCGGCAACAACGACGGCGCCGACGTCGCGGCGTGGGGCGCGGGCGTCCCGGAGGAGCTGCTGATCACCGTCGCCGGCGTGCGCGTCGCGATGCTGCACGACAGCGGTCCGGCCTCCGGGCGGTTGCCGCGGCTGCGGGCCCGCTTTCCCGACGCCGACCTCGTGGTGTTCGGCCACTCGCACATCCCGTGGAACGAGGAGTCCGGCGGCTTCCGCGTCTTCAACCCCGGCTCGCCGACGGACAAGCGCCGTCAGCCGCACGGCACCATCGGCCTGCTCTCGTTGAGCAGCGGCCGGGTCGTCTCGGCCGAGATCGTCCCCGTCATGCCCTAGCCTGCTCGCGTGTTCGCTCCCGCGCCGCGGCGCCCGCTCGTCGTCCTGTCCGCCGTCGCCGCCGCGGGGTTGGCGCTCGGGGTGCTGACGGCGTACGCGCAGGGCTGGCTGCCCGACGAGATCGGGTCGCTGGCGAACTCGAGCGGCGCGTGGACGGTGCTCGCGTTCGGCCTGGCGTGGTGGGCCGCCGCGGCCGGCCGGTCCGCGACGGCGGCGGCCGCCGGGGTGCTGGCGCTGCTCACCCTGCTGGCCGGGTACGTGATCGGCGCCGACCTGCGCGGCTTCCCGTCGTCGACGGCGCTGATGGTGTTCTGGGGCGCCGCCGCTGTCGTCGTCGGGCCGGTGATCGGTCTCGCGGCGGCGTGGGTGCGGTCCGGCCCGCCGGTGCGGGCGGCGCTCGGCGCGGGCGCCGTCGCCGGGGTTCTCGTCGGCGAGGGCGCCTACGGTTTGCGCTCCATCGCCGACACGACGTACCCGCCGTACTGGTGGGGCTCGATCGTCGCGGGCCTGGTGCTGCTCGTCGCCGTGATCGCGCGGCGGCGGCTGCCCGTCCGCGCCGCCGCCCTCACCGTCGTCGTCACCGCGGTGGTCGCCGCCGCCTTCGTCGTCATCTACAGCACCGACCTCATCTCCGTGCTGCCCTGAGGTCGCCTTTGCAATGAGCACCTCTACGCATCACGGCCGAACGGGTGATGCGTGGAGGTGCTCATTGCAAAGCGAGGCCGAACAGCCCGAACACCCGCGGGTCCTGGAACACGACGGTGTGCGCGTAACGGTCGACGACGGCGCGAGCGTGCGGGTCGTCCGGGGTGGCCGCGACAGCCGACGCCGTCGGACCGGCCGCCGCCACACCGGCCCGGGCCCGCTGCATCGCGCTGTTGACCGACGCGACCGTGGTGTCCAGCATCGCCGCGACCAGCGCGAGCCGCAACCCCGTCCGCGCCTCGACGGTGTCAGCCGGGTCTGCTCGCGGCGGGCCTCGGTGAGTGTGCTGTCACCGGGGTGTACCGGCGAGCGGCCGCGAACTCATCGGCGCTTCCGCCGCCGACTCCACGGATCGCCCGGTGCGGCCGTGCGGCAGCGCGAGAGCGGCCAGCGCGCCCAGGCCCACGACACCCGCGCCGACCAGCACCGCGACGACCGCGGCGTCCACGTACCCCGTCGGCGTGAGCTGCCCGCCGGCGCCGGTGAAGACCGCCGTCAGCACCGCGATGCCGAGCGCGACGCCGATCTCGCGCAGCGCCGAGTTGGTGCCGGACGCCTTGGCGTTGTCGTCGTCGCGGATGGTGGCGAGGACGGCGGTGGCGCTCGGCGCGATGACCAGGCCCATGCCGACGCCGGCCAGCACGAACGCCCCGACGAGCCGGCCGTAGCCGACGGTCTCGGTCATGACCAGCGCGATCCAGGCCAGCGCCACGGACACGAAGACCAGGCCGGTGACGATCGGCAGCCGGGTGCCCAGGCGCGGCACCGCGAGCCCGGCCAGCGGCGCGACGACCATCGGCGCCATGGTCCACGGCATCGTCAGCACGCCGGCCTCCAGCGGGCTGTACCCCTGCACGACCTGCAGGAACTGGATGAGGATGAAGATCGCCCCGAACACCCCGAAGCTGAACAGCACGCCGACCACGTTGGCCGCGGAGAAGCCGCGGTCGCGGAACAGCCCGAGCGACAGCAGCGGGTCCCTCGTCCGCCGCTCCCACGCCACGAACAGCGCGAGCAGCACCACGCCGGAGGTGAGCGTCGCCACGATCTGCGCGCTCCCCCAGCCGACCGACTCGGCCCGGACGATGCCGTAGACCAGCGCGAGCAGCCCGGCGCTGGCCAGGCCGACGCCCACGAGGTCGATGCGGACCCGGCGGCCGAACGACTCGGGCAGCACCGCCAGCACCAACGGCAGCGACAGCACCCCGATCGGCACGTTCAGCCAGAAGATCGCGTGCCAGCTCAGGCCCTCGACGACGGCACCGCCGACCAGCGGGCCGAGCGCGACGCCGAGACCCGTCACGCCGCCCCAGACGCCGATCGCCATCGGCCGCAGCCGCTGCGGCACCGATGTCGACAACAATGTCAGCGACAACGGCATCAGCGCCGCGGCGGCCGCGCCCTGCACCGCGCGGGCGGCGATCAGCTGCCACGGCTCGACGCTCACCGCGCACAGCGCCGACGCCACAGTGAACAGCGCCAGCCCGAGCGCGAACATCCGCCGCCGGCCGAACCGGTCACCGAGCGCGACGGCGACGAGGATCAGTCCCGCGAAGGCCAGCGTGTAAGCGTTGACGAACCACTGCAGTTCCTCGATGGACGCGTCGAACTCGCGCCGCAGGACGGGCAACGCGCTGGTCACGACCAGGTTGTCGAGCGCTGCCATGAACATCGGGACCGACGCCGCCAGGATGAGCAGCCAGGTCGGCCGGGCTCGCACGCCGTTCATCGCCGCACCTCTCGATCAGGGTTGTAATCCGTTGATTACTTGGACAGTAGTAATCGACTGATAACATGTCAACCATGGAGACGAGGCAACGGCTCCCGGCGGCCGAACGGCGCGAGTCGATCCTGGCCGCGGCCAGCGCCGTGTTCGGCGAACGCGGCTACGCGGGCGCCACCACCGACCAGATCGCCACCGCCGCCGGCATCAGCCAGGCGTACGTCGTGCGCACGTTCGGCAGCAAGGAGACACTGTTCGTCGAGGTCGCCCGGCGGGCGGTCGACCGCATCGAGGCCGCGTTCCGGGCGGCCATCGCCGATGACGACGGCCGCCCGGTCCCCCAGCGACTCGGCCAGGCCTATATCGACCTCGTCGCCGACCGCGGCATCCTGCTGTCGCTGCTGCACATCTTCAGCCTCGGCAGCGACCCCGCCATCGGCCCGGCCGGGCGCGACGGATTCATGCAGATCTACCGACTGGTCCGCGACGAGGCCGGGCTCGCACCCGAAGAGGCGACCGACTTCCTCGCTCACGGCATGCTGATCAACACCGTGCTGGCGTTGCAGCTGCACGGCTCGGACGACCCCGACGCCGTCGAGCTGGTCACCCAGGTCTGCGGCGGGGACCTCGTCCACTTCCGCGCGCTCGCCGGCAACTGACCGCGTCGCCGGCTGCCCTGCGCCGCCGGCCGGCCGGCGCGGGCTGGCGGCGCGCCGCTTGCCGCTCCGATGGGCTACGTAGACCCCTCCCGGCCCGGGTGGGGCCCACCCTACGGGCGGGCACCGACAACCTCGCGGCTGTCGACAACGTCGTCGCGCCGACAGCCAACGTCGTCGCGGCTATCGACAAGCGTCGCCGTGGGTCAGAGCTTCTCGACCTGCGGGATGACGTCGGCGCCGATGCGCTCGAGCGGGTCCAGCCGCGGCAGGGTCGGCACCGACCCGACGGCGACGTCGAAGCCGTGGTCGGCCAGCTGCCCGAGCTCGTCGATGAGCTGCTGGGTCCGCTCGCCGTTCTCGCCGACGTCGAGCACGTGGTAGACGGTCTTGGTGATGTCGTCGTAGTCGCGGCCGACGTCGTCGCAGTGGCGGCGGAGCACGTCGAGCTTGTGCAGGAGCTGCGGGCCCTGGAACAGGTTGCAGGAGTCGGCGTACTGCGCGACCAGCCGCAGCGTCTTCTTCTCGCCACCGCCTCCGATCATGATCGGCGGACGCGGACGGCTCAGGGCCTGCGGCGAGTTCAGCAGCCGCTCGGCCTGCGTGAACCGGCCCGCGAACGGCCCGTCGTCGTCGGACCACATCTGCAGCAGGTAGTGCAGCGCCTCCTCGAGCCGCTCGAACCGCTCGGAGGTGGACGGGAACGGGAAGCCGAGGCCGCGGGACTCCTCCTCGTTCCAGCCGGCCCCGATGCCCAGGATCGCCCGCCCGCCGGACAGCACGTCCAGCGTGGTGACGGCCTTGGCGAGCAGGCCTGGCTCGCGGTAGTGGATGCCGGTGATGAGGGTGAGCAGCTTGGCCCGCTCGGTGTGTGCGGCCAGGAAGCCCAGCGTGGTGTAGGCCTCGAGCATGTCGTTCTCGGACGGGCCGACGCCGCGGATCTGGAAGAAGTGGTCCATGACGGCGACGTACTCGAACCCGGCCCGATCGGCGGTGCTGGCGACGGCCGCCAGCTCGCTGCCTAGTGCGGCGGGGCCGTTCGGCCAGGTGAAGTTGGGAATCTGCAGACCGACCTTCATGGCGTGATGGTGTCCTTCGGAAGCGGTCGACTAAGGTGGAGGGGCCCCTCCGTATCACCATACGGAGGGTTGCCTCCGTTTGCAAGGCGCTCGAGTGAGGTGACGGCATGACGAACGCGGACGGCGCGGCCCCCAATGGGCCGATCGACGTCTTCGCGCGGCGGCCGAAGCGCGCCGACGCCCGCCGCAACTACGAGAAGCTGCTCGCCGCCGCGCGCGAGGCGTACGCCGAGGCCGGCGTGTCCGCGTCGCTGGAAGACATCGCCCGTCGGGCCGGCGTCGGCATCGGCACCCTCTACCGCCACTTCCCCACCCGGCAGGACCTCTTCGAGAGCGTCTACGTCGACGAGGTCGAGGCGCTGTGCCGCGCCGCCGACGAGCTCGCCGGCCTGCCGCCGTGGGCCGCGCTGGCCGGGTGGCTGCGCCGGTTCGTCAGCTACGCCGCCACGAAACGGGCCATCGCCGAGGCGCTCAACCACGACTCCCCGGTCTTCGCGACCTGCCGCAAGGCCATCGGCGACGCCGGCCGGCCGCTGCTGCGCCGGGCCCAGGACTCCGGCGACGCCCGGCCCGACGCCTCCTTCGACGACGTGCTGCGCCTGGTCGGCGGCGTCACGATGTACCCGTTCGCCGATCCGGCCCAGCTGGAACGCGTCCTGACCATGGCGCTCGACGGCATCCGAGTGCGGCCGCCCGGCTGATCACCGCGCGACGCGGCCGGACCGCGCGCCGTCAGCGGGTGTCGTCGAGGAAGGCCCGGGCGACCTTCTTCGGCGCACGGTCCAGCCACGCCTCGACCACCAGCTCGGCCAGCTCGGGCTCGTCGATGCGCTCGAGCCGCACCAGGACCATGGGGTATCCGTCGAAGTGCGGCGTGGTGAAGAAGACCTCCGGGTCGTCGGCGAGGATCGCCTCCTTGGCCCCGAGGTCGGGCACCCAGGCGCCGAGGATCGGCCCGTCCGGCGCGGCGTCGCCGAGCGCCTGGATGTCGGCCTTGCGCAACGGCCGCTCCCAGACGAAGGTCTTGTCGCGCACCCGCCAGCTGCGCAGGCCGTCGCGCCCGGCCTGCTCGCTCGCCTCGGGCAACGCCGTCGCGATGCGGGTGACGTCGTCCCAGTCGCACATGTGATCAACGGTAGACCCGCGAGACCGGCGTTGGACAGGGCCGGCGGTCACTCGGACGCGACCTCACCGGGCGGTTGCCACGGCGGAAGCGCCCACGTCCAGGACGGCCTCGGCTCGGGCGGTCCGGGCCGGACTCCCGGCGACAGCAGCACGGCCATCCGGCTGCCCCACTCGACGTCGCCGGTGAACGCCGCCCGGAACTCCGGATCGGCAGGCACGCGGCGCGGCACGGCATCGCGATCACGCCGGCCGGGTGACCGCCGGCCGGATGCTCTCGATGATCCGGTCGAACGCCTCCTTCCCGTGCCCTTCCGCCTGCTGCCGGGCGAGCAGCTCCTGGATGGGCGCGACGAGGTCCGGCGCGATGCCCTGGTCGACGCTGGCCCGCACGATCACGTCCAGCGCGGCCTTGTTGAAGTCGACGCTCTGCACCTCGGTCGTGTAGTCGCCGCTGTCGATGAACGCGGCTGCGTACGGCAACGAGCCACTCACGGCGCGCAGCCAGTCCCCGGCCGACTCCGCGAACTCGGCGGCACTCACGCCCGCCGTCGCGACCATCGCCGCGCCGTGCAGGAAGCCGCCGAACATCGTGTACATGCCGGCCAGCAGCGCGAGGTCGTACAGCGACGCCAGCCCGGCGTCGGCGCCGAACCAGCGGCTGGCGCCGAGCAGGTCCAGCGCCGGCCGGTACCGCTGGAACGCGGCCTCGCCGCCGCTGTACAGGAACACCGACGTCTCGGTGCCGATCATCGGCGGGGTGGCCATCATGCCGCTGTCGACGTAGTCGATGTGGTGCTCGGCGGCCCAGACGGCGAGCTCACGGGCTTGCCGCGGCGTGCCGGTGGTGAGCTGGACGACGGTGCGCCCGGCCAGGTCCGCGGCGATCGGCTCCAGCAGGTCGCGGGTGGCGGCGTAGTCGAGCACGCAGACCAACACGAGCGGGCTGCTCGTGACGGCGTCCGCGACGGTGTCCGCGCGGGTCGCGCCCCGGGCGACGAGGTCGTCGGCGCGCGACGGGGTTCGGTTCCACACCGTGACGGGGTGGCCGGCCTCCAGCAGCACGCGGGCGATCTCCTGGCCCATCGCGCCGAGGCCGACGACGGTGACGGGGTGACGGTCGGTCATGGTCGTCCTTTCGTGGTTCGGTTGCGACGAGCCTGCGCGGGGCCGCTTTCGAAACGCTCACGGCCGGCTCGGCTAGCGTGAGGACGTGCGTTTCGGGGTGCTCGGCCCGCTGGAGGTCACCACGGCCGACGGCGTCACGGTGCGGGTCCCCGAGGCGAAGGTGCGGCTGCTGCTCGCCGTCCTGCTCGCGCACCGTGGCCGCCCGGTGTCCGCCGACCGCCTCGTCGACGCGCTCTGGAGCGACGCGCCGCCGGCCCGTCCGCTCGGCGCCCTGCAGACCAAGGTGTCGCTGCTGCGACGTGTGGTCGGTGCCGACCTGGTGACGTACCAGCCGGCCGGCTACCAGCTGCGCGTCCCCGCCGACGACGTCGACGCGGGCCGGTTCGCCGCGCTCGCCGGGCAGGCGCGGGCGCACGACGATCCGGGCGCGCGGGCGGCACTGCTGGGTACTGCGCTGGAACTGTGGCGCGGGCCGGCGTTCGCGGACGTGGCCGACGCGGGAGCGCTGGCGCCGGCGATCCGCCAGCTGGAGGAGCAGCGGCTGGTCACGGTCGAGGAGTGGGCCGAGGCCCAGCTGGAGGTGGCCGCCGGCGACGTGGCCGCCCACGGTGCGCTGGCCGGCGAGCTGGCGCGGTGGGTGAGCGCCGAGCCGCTGCGCGAACGGCTCCGCGCCGCGCATGTCCGCGCCCTCTACGGCGCCGGCCGGCAGGGCGACGCGCTGGCGAGTCTGGCCGAGCTGCGCCGTCAGCTGGCCGACGAGCTCGGCGTCGACCCGTCGCCGGAGCTGCGGCGCCTGCAGGACGCCGTCCTCGCGCAGGACCTCGCGCCCACCGGCACGCGGGCTCGCCACGAGCCCGGGTCCGTGGGCCGGTTGCCCGCACCGCTCACGCCCCTGATCGGCCGCGCGACGACCACCGCTGCCGCGGCGCGGCAGCTGGGCGCGCACCGGCTGGTCACGCTGACCGGCCCCGGCGGCGTCGGCAAGACCCGGCTGGGCGTCGAGGTCGCCGGGGAGACGTCGCCGCGTGACGGAGCCTGGCTGGTCGAGCTGGCCGGCCTGCGCCCGGGCAGCACGGCCGACGCGGTCGCCGAGTCGATCGCGGGCGTCCTCCAGCTGCGCGCCGACGCCGGGCCGGACCCCGTCACCCGCCTGGCGACGGCGCTGCGCACCCGCGAGTCACTGCTGGTCCTGGACAACTGCGAGCACCTCGTCGACGCCGCGGCGGAGGTCGCCGGACGGGTGCTGCGGGCCGCGCCCGCCGTCCGGATCCTCGCCACCAGCCAGCTCCCCCTCGGGCTGCCCGGCGAGGTCGTCGTCCCCGTCCCGCCGCTCGACCCCGCCACCGACGCCGTCGAGCTGTTCCTCGCCCGGGCCGCGGGCGCCGCGCCCGGCCGCGAGCTGGACCGCGACGCCGTCGCGGAGATCTGCCGGCGGCTGGACGGGCTGCCGCTGGCGCTGGAGCTGGCCGCCACCCGGGTGCGCGCGCTCGGCGAGCGTGACCTGCTGGCCCGGCTGGAACACCGGTTCGAGCTGCTCGCCGAGCTGCTCGCCGGGCAGCACGGCGGTCCGGAGCGACAGCGGACGCTGCGGGCGGTGATCGACTGGAGCTGGGAGCTGCTCACCGAGCCGGAGCGGACGGTGCTGCGGCGCCTCGCCGTCCCGGCCGACGGCTGCGACCTCGTCGGCGCCGAGGCGATCGCCGGTGGTCCCGAGGTCGCCGGGCTGCTGGCGCGGCTGGTGGACCGGTCGCTCGTGGTCGTCGTGCCGTCGGCGGCCGGGCCGCGGTACCGGCTGCTGGAGTCCGTGGCGGCCTACGCGGGCGAGCGGCTGCGCGCGGCGGGCGAGCTGGACGCCGTCCGGCTGCGGCACCGCGACCACCTGCTGGCGCTCGCCGTCCGCGCCGACGCGGGGCTGCGCGGCCCGGATCAGCGGCACTGGCTCGACGTGCTGGACGCGGAGTCGGCGAACCTGCGGGCCGTGCTCGACGACGCCGTGCGGGAGGGCGCCGCGGAGCCGGCGTTGCGGCTGGTCGACGCACTGGGGTGGTACTGGTTCCTGCGCGGACGGCTGAGTGAGGGACGGCGGTCGGCGGCGGCCGCGCTCGCCGTCGGCGGCGCCGGACCGCGGGCCCGGGTGGCGGTCTGGGCCGCCGGTTTCGCCGTCCAGCTCGGCGACGACCCGGACGTCGCCGCACGGGCCGATGCCCTCCTCGCGGAGTTCGACGGCGACGAGGCCGGGCTGGCGTGGGCGCGCTGGTTCCTCAGCCTCGGCCTGGCCGGCATCGGCGAGCGGTCGGTGTTCCTCCGGCGGCTCGCGGCGGCGCTCACGACGTTCCGGCGGCGCGGCGACCGCTGGGGGACGGCGGCCGCGCTCAGCCTGGATCCGCGGCCGCGCCCGGCCGAGGAGGCGGCCGCGCTCTTCGCCGAGCTGGGCGACCAGTGGGGCCGGCTCCGGGTCATCGACACGCTCGCCGGCCACGCCGAGATCCGCGGCGACTACGACCGCGCCGCCGCGCTGCACGACGAAGGCGTGCGCATCGCCACCGAGCTCGGGCTGGCGACGGAGCTGTCGGCGAAGCTGGCCGGGCTCGGCCGGGTCGCGCTGCTGCGCGGCGACCTCGCCGCCGCCGACGACCTGCACGAACGCGCCCGTGTGCTCGCGGCCCGGCACGCGCACCGGCGCGGCGAGCAGTTCGCCGAGGTCGGGCTGGCGTTGTCGGCGCGGCGGCAGGGACGGCTCGACGACGCCGAGCGGCACCTGCTCGCCTGGCTGGACTGGTGCCTCGACGCCGACGGCGCGATGGGAGCGGCGCTCATCCTGGCCGAGCTGGGCTTCGTCGCCGAGCTGCGCGGCGACGCCGACGCCGCGCGGTCGCTGCACCTGGAGGGCCTCGCGGCGGCCCGGTCCGCCGACGACCCGCGCGCCGTCGCCCTGGCCCTGGAAGGCCTGGCCGGTGTGCACGCACTGACCGGCGACGGTGCCGGCGCGGCCCACCTGCTGGGCGCGGCGGCGGCCGCCCGGGACGGCGCCGGCGCACCACTGCCGCCTGCCGAGCGCGGCGACGTCGACCGTATCGGCGCCGCGGCCGTGGCCCTGCTGGGCCGGGACCGGTTCGACGCCGCGTTCGCCGCGGGCGTGGCGACGCCGCTCGACCGTGTCAGGCCAGCCGCCGCCAGAGGTCCGGATAGTCGGTGACCAACCCGTCGTCGTCCACGGTGAGGTCGGCGGTGAAGGCGCCGGACGAGTACCGGTAGATGTCCTGGCCGAGCCGCTCGTAGCGCTGGTCCGCCGCGTCCGCCGTCAGCCCCTGGTCGACCGGCACGTAGACGACCCGCACGCCGGCCGACGCGCCCACCGCCAGCCCCAGCCGGCGGATCGGCAGCGTGTTGGTGAACGGCGTCAGCGCGATGTCGACGTCGACGCAGCCGGCGAGGTCGGGCCGCTCCGTGCCGGCGCCGTCGAACCAGCGGCCGTCGCCGCGACGCGTCAGGTCCAGGCCGGGCTCGCCGTACGGGGCCACCGTCAGCCGGCGGACGGTCCAGTCGGGCCCGGCCTCGATCGTGTACGCCAGCCGCGTCGGCCGCCCGTCCAGCGCGACGATCGCCCCGTCGGCCCGCACGCCGTCGCCGTCGGCCCTGAGCACCAGGTGCTCTGTCGCCGGCCAGGCCAGCGCCGACCACATCAGCTCCCGCTCCGTCATGGCGTTCAGTCAACCGTGCTCCGCGCCACGGCGCAACCGGTAAACTGATTTGATGGTTAACGCCAGCCAGGAGGCGCCCGGCCCGCTCGAGACCGTCCGCGAGCTGCTGAACAGCTGGCTGATCCCCAACGACACGCGGCGCCCCGACGACCGCTTCGACCGCTGGGCCGCCGCCCACGCCGTCCCGCCCGCCGACCACGCCGGCGTCCGGTGGCTGCGCGACGACCTCCGCGCGGTCGTCGAGGGGACGGCCGGCGCCGACGCCGTCGTCAACGCGTGGATCGAGCGAACCGGCGTCCGCCCGCGAGTCGGTGGCGGCGCACTGGAGTTCCGGCACGACGGCGGCACCGCCGGCGACCTGCTGGTCACCGTCGTGGCCGCGATCGGCGACGGGACGTGGCGGCGGCTCAAGACCTGCCCGGACTGCCGCTGGGCCTTCTACGACCACACCCGCAACGGCAGCAAGCGCTGGTGCCTCATGACGGCCGGCGGCCCGGACGGCCGGTCCTGCGGCAGCATCGCCAAGGTCCGCGCGTACCGCGCCCGTCAGGCCTCGGCGCCGGACGCGGCCGGGTAGCGCTCGCCCCACCACGCCGCCCACCGGTCGTTCAGCTCGGCGTACGCGGCGTCGTCGATGCCGAACGTGCTGAGCACGGCCATCGCGGAACCGTCGGGCTTCTCCGCGCCCGGCGGGACGAACGCGACGACGAGCAGCCCTTCGCCCCATCCGTCGACGGTGAGCCCGAGTTGGTGCGCCGACCGGAACCACACGGCGCCGCCGACGTCCTGGCCGGCCAGCGTCGCGCGGTAGGCCGAGCCGGGCGGCGCCCCGGCGACGGCGTCGAGGCCGAGCTCACCGAACAGCTCCGGCGCGCCCGCCGTCGTCCCGGCGAAGAACGCCGTGCGCCGCGACCCGCCGGGCTGCCGCTCGAGGTAGAAGCGCAGCTGCTGCAGGAACGTCGTCCAGCCCTCGGTGATGTCGTCGTAGTAGGCGTCCCACTCGGGGCTGACCCCGCGGGGCGCCCTGGTCAGCGTGATGCGGGTGCCGTCGCCGTCGGGCTCGACGACGATCTGGTCGCCCTCCTGGACGCCGAGCGTCCGCGCCCCCGCGTCCTCGGTGAAGCTCTGGAAGTAGATGAGGTCGATCTCGTCGTCCAGGCCCGGCGAGTCCCAGCCGTGCCAGTGCCTGATGCGGTCCTTCTCGCGCAGCGCGCGCCACACCTCGTCGACGGGCGCGGCGATGGTCACCTGAATGCGCGGGGTCTCGGTCATGATCGGTCTCCTCGTGGGGCCGGGTAGCCGCCGGCGACCAGCCGGTACGGGCGGCCGTCGTCGGCGTCGAAGCGCGCGACCACCTGCCGCACCGCCTCCGTCAGCTCGTCGGTGAACTCGTGGACGTCGCCGGGTTCGGCGAACCGGACCTCGGCCTCGATGGTGAACGTGAGCAGCCGCCGGCCCGACTCGTCGGCCCGCGCCTGCATGCGCGCGACGTCGCGGACGGTGTCGGCGGCGACGCCGACCAGGTGCTCGGCGGCGAACTGGTCGCCCATCTGGGTGAGCTCGGCGGACATGACGGCGGGATCGACGACGACGGCGCCCGGCGTGGCCCGCAGGATGCGCTCGACACACCCGCGTCGCCGGCGCTCCTCGACCAGCTCGACCAGCCCGGCCGCCTCGAGCACCCGCAGGTGGTAGTTGACCCGCTGCCGCGGCAGGCCGAGCGCGGCGGCCAGTTGCGTGGCCGACGCCGGCTCGCGCAACCGGGCCAGCAGCTCGCGCCGCGGCGGGGCGAGCGCGGCCCGCACCTCGCCGGGCTCATCGAGGTAGGTGATCGCGGCCATGACGCCATCGTCGAATTGACAATTGAATTTGTCAATACGTGACCGTACACAACCTGGCAACGACAGCCCTCCTCTCGATCCGGCTCACCACGATGAGGCCGGATTCCCGCGAGAGCAGGGCTTGACGTACCTGCCGCGATCAGCCCTGGAGAACGGCGCGGTCGGGGACGACGCGGCCGAGGCCGCGCAGCCACTCGTCCGGCGGGTCCGGCCACCAGCGGCCGGACCGCAGAGCACCGATGGTGTCGCGGACGGTGGCGACGTCGGCCGCGGCCGGCACGACGCGGTTCGGCGAGACGCCCGCGAGCACGCCGAACCACCAGTGCCGCCGGGTCTCCGGCAGCGCGTCGGGATCGAGGACGACGTAGTAGTCGGGCAGCGCGGCGGCCTCGGTGCGCAGCGACCGCAGCGCCGCCTCGACGGCGACCTCCAGCGTGCCGGCCGGCGCCGTCCGGTCGAAGAACCCGGCCCAGGCGGCGCCGACGTCGCCGAGCGGGTCGACGTCGTGCACGACATAGGCGGCGTGCGACTGGGCGACGGCCGCGCGGACCCGCTGCTCGGCGGCGTCGCCGGCCGGCCGTGGAACGGCGCGGACGTTGGCCAGCCCGTCCAGCCCGGCCACCACCCGGGCGGACTCGTCGCCGGCGATGACCACCACGGTGCTGTTCGGCCGCGCCACACCAAAAACCCTATGCTGCGGGAGGTGAAGTACATGATGCTCATCTACGGAACCGACGAGACCTGGCAGCGGGTCTACGACGGCGACCACGTCGGCGACGACCTCATGCGCCGGCACCGCGAGCTGACCGAGCGGCTGGTCGCCTCCGGCGAGTACGTCGCGTCGTCCGGGCTCACCGTCGAGGCGGCGCGCACGGTGCGGGTGCGCGACGGCGTGCCGGCGGTCACCGACGGACCGTTCACCGAGGCCAAAGAGGTGCTGGCCGGCTACTACCTCGTCGACTGCGCGAGCGTGGAGCGAGCGACGGAGATCGCGGCGCAGATCCCGGAGGCCGCGTACGACCTCGTCGAGGTGCGCCGGGTGATGGACCCCGCCGACATGTGACGGCCTAGGCCGGCGCCTCGGGGTCGAGGCCGAGCGCCGCCCGCCCGCCGTCGACCGGCACCGTGGCGCCGGTGACGAACGAGGCGTCGTCGGAGAGCAGGTGCGCCACGACCGCGGCGACCTCGTCCGTCCGCCCGACCCGCCCGGCCGGATGCAGCTGCCGCAACTGCGCCTCGACCTCGGCGGCCGCCGCCGGCGAGAGCCCCGCGAGATAGGCGTCGTAGCGCTCGGTGGCGATGGACCCCAGCGCGACGGCGTTGACGCGGATGCCGCGCCCGCCATACTCGACCGCGAGCGCCCTGGTGAGACCCTCGACCGCCGCCTTCGCCGTGGCGTACGGCAGCGAACCGGGCACCGCGCGCTGCGCCTGGTGCGACGACACGTTGACGATGGCGCCGCCCTGACCGTGGGCGAGGAAGCGGCGCACGGCCGTAGTGCAGCCGACGACGACGGGGTCGAGGTTGAGCGCGATGAGCCGCGACGTCTCGGCCGCGTCCGTCGTGTGCACCGACGCGTCGCGGAACACCGCCGCGTTGTTCACCCACCCGGCCAGTGGCGCCGCCGACTCGGCGAGGTCGGCGGCATGCCAGGCGACGCCGTCGTCGGACGCGCTGCCGGCGACCGCCAGCGCCCGGGTGCCGGCCGGGTGGTCGCGCAGCCAGCCCAGCGCCGTCGGGTCGAGATCGAGCGCCACGACAGTGCCGCCGGCGTCGAGCAGCCGTTCCACGACGGCCCGGCCTACGCCGCGGCCGCCGCCGGTCACCACGTACGAGCGGTCCATGCCTTCCACCCTGCCACGAGGGTCCGACGAACTCCGGTCACTCGCCGCACAGAGCCGGGCGGCCCGAATTCACCGCCAGCCGGCCAGCACCGCGTTCACGTCGGCGTCCAACCGGTCGATCAGCGACCCGTCCGGCCGCATCGCCCAGTCGACCTGAGCGCCGTGCACCAGCGCGGCCAGCACCCGGGCGACCACTTCGGCCGACGGCGCGCCGGGCAGCCCTCCCGCGGCCACGGCGTCCGCCGCCAGCTGCGCGAGCACGCCATGCACCAGGTCGCGCTGCTCGGCGACGCCGGCCCGCAGCGCCGGGTCGGCGAGATCGGCGCCGAACTGGGCCAGGTGGTTGGCCGCGGTCGCGGGGTCGGCGATCTGCTCCGTGCCGACGAGGGCCGCCGTGCGCAGCGCCTCGACCGGCCCCTCCGCGTGCGCCACCGCTGCCCACATCCGGTCGGCCAGGCCGGCGTTCTCCGCCGTCAGCATGGCCTCGAGCAGCCGCTGCTTGGACCCGAACCGCTCGGCGACAGTGGCCGTGGCGACCCCCGCCTCCTGCGCGACCTGCGCGAGCGTGAACCGTGAGCCGTGTCGCCCGATCGCCCGGCCACAAGCGGCCATCAGCTGCTCGTCGGTGACTTTGCGCGGCCGTCCCACGTTGTTATTGAACCACAGTTCGGAAACGGGTAATATCCGAATATGGATTCGGAAACAAGACGGAGAGCCACCCTGCTCGCCGTGCTCTGCGCGGCGCAGTTCGTGCTGATCATCGACGTCGTGATCGTCAACGTCGCGGTCCCGGCCATCCAGGCCGACCTCGGCATCGCCCCGAGGTCCCTGCAGCTGACCGGTGTCGCGTACACCGTGACGTTCGGCAGCCTGCTGATCCTGGCCGGCCGCCTCGGCGACCTGTACGGACGGCGCCCGCTGCTGGTCGCCGGGCTGGTTCTCTTCATGGCCGCGTCGCTGGGCTGCGCGCTCGCGGCGACCGGCTGGCAGCTGTTCGCGGCGCGAGCCGCGCAGGGCGTGGGCGCCGCGCTGGTGTCGCCGAACGCGCTGGCCCTCCTGGTCGGCAGCTATCGCGACGACCGCGAGCGCAACCGGGCGTTGGGCGTCTGGGCGGCAGTCGCCTCGGCCGGTGCGGTCGCCGGGCAGCTGCTCGGCGGAGTGCTCACCGAGACGGTCGGCTGGCGCGGGATCTTCCTGGTCAACCTGCCCATCGGGGTCGTGGCGATCGCCCTGCTGCTGCGGGTGGTGCCGGCGGCGTCGGGCCCGACTCCGGACGGAGTCCGGAGCGGCCGTCTCGACGTCGCCGGCGCGGCGCTGCTGACGGTACTGCTCGGCGGGGTGAGCCTGCTGCTCGCCGACCCCGTCGAACTGCCAGCGGTGGGCCTGATGGCCATCGCCGTCGGGCTCGCGGTCGTCGCCGTCAGGTTGGTCCACACCGAGCGACGCCACCCTGACCCCGTCGTTCCCGGGTTCCTGCTGCGCACCCGGCCGGTGCTGGTGGCCAACGCGTCGCTGCTCCTGAGCGCCGGCGCGCTGGGTGCCACTCTGTACGTCGCGACGCTGGTGATGCAGACGTCGATGGGTTACGGGCCGCTGCAGACCGGGCTCGGGTTCGCGCCGATCACCGTGATCGTGCTGCTGGTCTCACCGCGGGCCGGTGCGCTGATCGAGCGGTTCGGGGCGCCGCGGCTGCTGGTGGCCGGCGCGGCGCTCGGGGTTGCCGGGACGGCGCTGCTGGCGGCGACCGCAGGCGTGGCTGACGACTACTGGACCGGGGTGTTCCCCGGGCTGGCGTTGCTGGCCATCGGCAGCGGGCTGTCGTACGCGCCCACGTTCGCGCTGGCCACGACCGTGCCGGCGGAGCAGCAGGGGCGGGCGTCCGGCATGGTCAACACCGCACAGGAGATCGGGGCGGCGGCCGGCCTGGCGACGCTCGGCGCGCTGGCGGCGGCCACGGCCACCGGCGCAGCGCTGGTCGACCCCGTCGTCGGGTACGGCGCCGCCGCGGCCGTGCTGGCGGTGGCCGGTCTGCTCGCGCTGACTCTGCTCAGCTGTCAGGGCGTGGGCGGCTCCAGGAACACGACCGGGATGACGCGGTCGGTGTTGGACTCGTAGAGGCGGTAGCCCTTGTACGCGGCGAGCACGCGTGGCCACCACACCGCCCGCTCCTCCGGCGTCGCCGTCCGGGCCCGGGCACGCCAACGGCGACCACGCACCTGCACGGTGACGTCCGGATGCGCGACGAGGTTCGTGTACCACTGCGGGTGCCGCGGCCGGCCGCCCCACGAGGCGATGACCACCAGGTGATCGTCGTCGTGCAGGCAGAGCAGCGGCACGGTGTGCCGGCGCCCGGTCCGCGAGCCCGTCGTGGTGAGCAGCAGCATGTCGTTGCGTACGAGCCGCCGGCCCACCACTCCGCGCGTCGCCCGGTAGAGCGCGATGTGCAGGCGGGACAGCCGTCGGGCGGTGGCGTCGCGCACGGCCCCGCTCAGCCCCCCGCGATCTCCTCGAGCGGCACGCCGGTGTCGGTGAGCCGCGCGACGTCGACCTGCTCGCCGGAGCGGATCAGCGCCTTGATCGGCCCGTCGACGTCCCAGACGTTGACGTTCATGCCGGCGACGACCTTGCCCTCGCGCAGCCAGAATGCGACGAACTCGCGCGCCGCGACGTCGCCGCGGTACACGACGTCGTCGTAGTTGTCCGGCGTGACCAGGCCGTGGAACTCCATGCCGAGGTCGTACTGGTCGGTGTAGAAGTACGGCAGCTCGTCGTACACGGAGTCGCCGCCGAGCATCGTCGACGCCGCCACCGCCGGCTGGTTGAGTGCGTTGGCCCAGTGCTCGACCCTGATGCCCGGCCCGAGCAGCGGGTGGTCGGCCTCGGCGATGTCGCCGGCCACCACGATGTCGGGGTCGCTGCTCTGCAGCCTCGCGTCGACCACGACGCCCGAGTGCACGCGCAACCCGGCTGCGGCGGCCAACTGCAGGTTCGGCGCCGCGCCCACCCCGACGACCACCGCGTCGGCCTCGATGCGGCTGCCGTCGGCCAGCACCGCGCCGCTCACGCGGTCGCCGTCGACCGTGAACCGCTCGATGCCGACGCCGGTGCGCAGCGTGACCCCGTGCTCGACGTGGAGGTCGGCGAAGACGCGGGCCAGCTCCGGGCCCAGCGGGCCGAGCAGCGGCAGCTCCTGCGCCTCGACGATGGTGACCTCGACGCCGGCGGCGCGGGCGGCTGCGGTGACCTCGAGGCCGATCCAGCCGCCGCCCACGACCAGCAGCCGGCGCACCGACGCGAGCGTCGACTTGATGGCGTCGGAGTCGGGCAGCCGGCGCAGGTAGTGCACGCCCGCGGCGTCGGCACCGGGGATGCTCAGACGGCGCGGGCTGGAGCCGGTGGCCAGCAGCAGCTTCGCGTAACGGACCGTGCCGCCGTCGTCCTGCACGACGGTGCGCGTCCGGGGGTCGATCTCGACCACCGTCGTGCCCAGCCGCAGGTCGACGTCGTGTTCGGCATACCAGCCGGCGTCGTGGACGAACGCGCTGTCGCGTTCGTCGTTGCCGAGGAGATAGCCCTTGGACAGCGGCGGGCGCTCGTACGGGCGGTCGGGCTCGTCGCCGATGAGCACCAACGGGCCGTCGTACCCCTGGTCGCGGAGCGCCTCGGCGCCCTTGGCTCCGGCGAGTCCGCCGCCGACGATGACGAATGGCTGCTCGGTCACCCTCGCCACGCTACCGCTCGGCCGCACCGCCGCGACGGCAGTGTCCGGAGTCTGTCATCCGTCCGGCCGGCCGCGGCTTCAGCCGCACCTTCCTCCGCCCCGCCGGTGACATCGTCCGTCCAACTGCGGCTTCGCCTCCGGCTACGGCCCGGCCTCGGCCTGCGGGGGCGGAAGCCGGCACGCGCAACATGCCGACGCGCTCCCACTCGATCGACTCAAGAGACACGAGCGCGGGTCTCGCGCAGTCGCCGCCCGGCCAGCACGTCGTTGGAGCGCGCCCGATGACCGGATCTCTGTACCGGCGCAGGGATACCGCGATCTCAACAGCCTGACCTCTCAGCAAAGACACCAGACCATTTCTTGTTCGGGCAAATACCTTTTAGTGGACTTGACGGACACAGCCCTGTCAGGAACGCTAGGCGGCCGACGACCACAAATGGAGAGGTTGTTAGTCATGCAAATAGTTCGGAATGTCGCGGCGGCTATACCCGTGGCTGTCGTTGCTCTGGCACTCGCAACGCCCGCGTTCGCAGCCGAGGACACGTCGACGTCGCTGAGCACCGATCTGAGGGCTCAGCTCGAGGCGGACATCGAGGCCACCATCGAGGCGCGCGTCGAGGCCGATGTGCAGGTGGACCTCGAAGCCGACGTCGTCGTTTCGCTGGCCGGCGCCATCGCCGTCGACGTTCGCCTCGACGGCGAGGTCCGCGCCGACGTCGACGCCGCAGTCGAGAGTGCCCTCGAGGCGGACCTCGAAGCCGCGATCGAGGCCGAGCTCCAGGCCGCGGTCGGAGTCACGGGCGTGGTCGATGCCGGTGTCGATGCCGAGGTCAAGGCCGACGTCGACGTCACGCTCGAGACCGGCGCCGACGTCGAAATCGCGGTCGGTGCCGAACTCGTCGCAGCCGGCGCCCCAGCCGGCCTCGACGCCGCTGCCGACGCGGAGGTCGACGCCAACGCGGAGGCCACGGCCGACCCCGAGACTGCGCCCGACGCCGGCGTCGACACCTCGGTCGACGCTGACGCCCACGCAGGGGCAGATACGACCGTAGCCGGCGAGGCCACAGCCGAGACCGGTGTCGCCGTGGGCAAGCTCACACGCCAGCTCTGAGCCTCGGGCCGCCTCACGGCCATACGGAAGTCGTTGTGGCGCTGTTCATCCACTGACAGTTGAACAGCGCCACAACAATGTCCGTTCAATTCCTCGATTTATCGAGTCGCATGCGGAAGGGCGGGCCGTGGCGTCGTCGAGAACGCCTGGACGGATGTCATCCCGTGCCCGAATGGCGTGACCAAAGGCTTGGCCGTGTCGTCGGTGGGTGAAACGGCGGTTTGCCGATCGCGCCATGGGCGCCGTTCAGGGACGGGGGTCCCGCCGCGCCGGGCGAGCTTCACCGGTACTGCCGCTCGCGGCAGCGGCCACGCCCAGCTGCGGTGACCCTTGCGTCCCTCACCGGCCGTCGCGGTAGCGCCTTCCGGCTAGCGCCCAGGACGCGTGGATGTCGCCTTGGCGGCCGATCTCACTCCCGCCACACACGAGTCCGCTCCGTCCACGTCATGGCGATCTTCCCGGTGGCTGGCACGCTCCGACGTGGCGCGTGCCAGCTCCAAACCGGCCGCAGGACAAGGGTGGTCGATCATGTCGGACAGGTACGCGCCGTGCGTCGGCGCCCGGCCGAGCGGCGGCAAGCCCGCCTACGGATCGTCGGAGACGAAGCCGCCGGACCTTGTCGGACCCGGCTGGTTGACTTCCCTCATGACGACTCTTCGCGACACCGCCGAGCGGTTCGGTGCGCTGCATCGGCCTGGCTCCCCGTTGCTGCTGCCGAACGCCTGGGATCCTCTGAGCGCCCGGCTGGTCGAGGCCGCCGGCGCCGCGGCGGTGGCCACCACCAGCGCCGGAGTGGCGTGGGCGCTCGGCACGGCCGACGGCGACCACATCGACCGCGACAGCGTGCTGACCCTCACCAGTCGCGTCGTGTCGGCGGTCGGCGTCCCCGTCACGGCCGACGTCGAGAGCGGGTTCGGCGCCACGCCCGCCGAGGTCGGCGTCACCATCGAGGGCGTGCTCGCCACGGGCGCGGTCGGGGCCAACATCGAGGACGTCCACCCCGACGATCCCAGCGCGCTGCGCGACGCCGCCGAGCAGGCCGAGCGCCTGGCCGCGGCCCGGTCCGCCGCCGACGCCGCGGGCGTGCCGTTCTTCCTCAACGCCCGGGTCGACACCTACCTCCGCGGCGTCGGCGACCCCGCCACCCGTCTCGCCGACACCGTGTCCCGGGCGCGCGCCTACCTCGCCGCCGGTGCATCCGGCATCTTCGTCCCCGGTGTCGTCGACGTGCCCACGGTCACCCGCCTGACCGCCGAGATCGACGGGCCGGTCAACGCCCTCGCCGGCCCGTCCGCCCCGCCGGTGCGCGAGCTCGCCGCGGCCGGAGCCGCCCGCATCAGCCTCGGCTCGTCCGTCGCCGCGGCCGCCTACGCGGTGGCCCAGCGGGCGGCGCGCGAGCTGCTCGACGACGGCACGTACACCGCGCTGGAGGGAGGGCTCGCCTACGGAGAGCTGAACACGCTGATGTCTTGAGTCCGCGCCGCCGCGATCCCGATCCCCAGCACAGCGGCGCGGTGCCGTGTGATGGACGCCGCCACCCACGTCGGCCCGGCCACGCGTACCCGGGCCCGTCGTCCGAGGTCGCGCCATGCACACGGGTTACGCCGCAAGCGCTCGAGGTCGCCCCGCGACGGTCGTGCGCCGGGAACGTGGGCGTCGGTGCCCGAGGCTGCGCCGCGACGGTCACGCCCCGGAACGCCGCCGCCGACCCGAGGCCGACCGACGATGGCCAGTCCCGGAACACCGCTGCGGAGGACCGAGGTCGCGCCAGCCGCACCGGTCACCCGGACCGGCGTCCGAAGTCGACCGGCGACGGTCACCCGGAACGTCGCCGCCGGTGCCCGAGGTCGCGCCAGCCGCACCGGTCACCCGGACCGGCGTCCGAAGTCGACCGGCGACAGTCGCCCGGAACGTCGCCGCCGGTGCCCGAGGTCGCGCCAGGCGCACCGGTCACCCGGACCGGCGTCCGAAGTCGCCCCGCGACGGTCACCCGGAACGTCACCGGCGGTGCCCGAGGTCGCGCCAGCCGCACCGGTCACCCGGACCGGCGTCCGAAGTCGACCGGCGACGGTCACACTGCGAACGTCGCCGCCGGCGGCGTCGGGGGCGGCGGGGTGTCCGCGCGCCGCGGACCGTAGCTCCCCGGACGGGGCGTACGCGGTCGGCATGACCGGGTCGAACACGCGCGCCCGGCCAAGCGAACCCCGCTCCGCCAACGCGAGCAGCCGGCCGGGTCCTGGCGTGCGTGCGGGCGCGCCCGCCGGTCCGCCACCTCGGCGAGACCGGCGAGCACGCCCACCTGAACCGCGACTGACCGTGCCCTCAGCGCCGGTAGAGCACCGGGTTCATCGGGCTGGCCGCCACCTCGCCCGGCTTGACGCCCGGGATGGAGGCGGCGAGGTCGCCGACCTGGTGCTCGTTGACCGGCTCGGCCACGACCATGTCCGCGTCGATGTAGATGACGGTCATGACGCGGCGAGGGTCGGTGCCGACGTTGGGGCCGGCGTGGTGGAAGGTCCAGCCGAGGTGGTAGCTGGCATCACCGAGGGCGAACGGCTCGTTGACGACGGGCAGGTTCTGCTCGGCGAGCGCGGCCTGCAGCGCGACCTCGGACTCGTCGCTGATGGGCAGGTCGCGGCCGTGCTCGAACCGGTGGCTGCCGGCGGCGAACGACAGCGGACCCATCTCCAGCGGCGTCTCCTGCAGCGGCAGCCAGATGGTGCAGCTGCGGTCGCTCGAGAACGGCCAGTAGTACTGGTCGGCGTGCCACGGGGTGATGCCGCCGGCGGGCTCCTTGTACAGCGCCTGGTCGTGGTAGAGCCGCACACCCTCGACGCCGAGGAGGTCGGCGGCGATCTTGGCCAGCCGCTGCGAGAACACCAGCTCCTTCACCAGCTCGCTGTGCTGCCACAGGTTGCCGACCTGCAGGAACGCCTTGTTGTAGGTCGAGCGCTCCTCCATCGGCAGATGCATGGTGTTCAGCTCGATCACCTTCTCGGTGATCTCCGGCTCGTAGTGCCGGACGACGTCCGGGTCGAGTACGCCGGACAGGTGGACGAAGCCGTCCCGGTCGAACGCGGCGATCTGGTCCGCCGCGAGGTCGTAAGGCGTGTCGAGAGCGGTCGACGTGGTCATCGGTCCTCCAGGAAGGAAGGGGTCTCGGGTAAGGCGCCGAGGTCAATGCTCCTGGGCCGGCACACCTCGGCACCACGCCGACGATGACGGTTTCCGATACTCTCGCAGCCGTTTCGGGCGGCACCTCGGGCATATGGCGCGCGCACCGTATCGTCGAGGCATGCGACCCGCCCTCGAACACATCGGCACCACGGGCGGCCTGTCGTGGAAGCGCTACCTGTACCGCAGCGCCGAGTTCGCGTTCAGCTGGCACTTCCACCCGGAGATCGAGCTGACGCTGATCACGTCGGGCACCGGCACGCGGTACGCGGGCGACAGCATCGAGCCGTACGACCCGGGTCAGCTGACGCTGCTCGGCGCGGGCGTGCCGCATGCGTTCGTGTCGGCGGCGCAGGGCGACAACGAGGCGGTCGTCATCCACTTCCGGGCGGACTTCCTCGGCCCCGGCCTGTTCGACGTGCCGGAGTTCGCGGTGGTGGGGGCGCTGCTGGACGCAGCCGGGCGGGGCCTGGAACTGACCGCGCCGGACGACCTCGTGCGGCGGATCGTCACGCTGACGGAGCAGAACGGCGCCGATGGCACGCTCGGCCTGCTGGACGTCCTGGTCCGGCTGGGCGACGGCGCGCCCGGGCGGCCGCTGGCCAGCACCGGCTACCGCTCACCGGACCGCCCCGACAGCCGCCGCCGGATGGACGACGTCTTCGGCTACCTGCACGAACGGTACGGCGAGCCGATCGCCCTCGACGACGTCGCCGCCGTGGCGCACCTGTCGCCGGCCGCGTTCAGCCGGTTCTTCCGCCGCGCGACCGGCCGCACGTTCACCGCCTACCTGACGGAGCTGCGCGTCGGCGCCGCGTGCCGGCTGCTGTCCGAGAGCGACCGCGCAATCGCCGACATCGCCGCGTCCTGCGGGTTCGGCAACCTCTCGAATTTCAACCGGCGCTTCCGCGAGCTCAAGGCGATGACCCCCCGCGAGTACCGCGCCGCCTTCACCTGACGACGCGCATGGCTGTCGGTGCCGAGTGGCACAGTGAAGGCATGTACAGCGAGCGACCGTCCACCATCGCGCACGCGGTGGTCTGGTCGTCGAGGGTCACGACGGACGAGGAGCACCGGGTGCTGCCCGACGGCTGCCTCGACCTGCTGTGGTCCGGCGGCCGTCTGATGGTGGCCGGTCCCGACACCATCGCGCACCTCGCGTCCTGGCGGGCCGGCACGCCGTTCGTCGGGCTGCGGCTCGGCGCCGGGGTCGGGCCGCGGGTGCTTGGCCTGCCGGCGCACGAACTGCGCGATCAGCGGGTCCCTCTCGACGCGCTCTGGCCCGGCGCCGAGGTGCGCCGGCTGGCCGAGCGACTGGCCGAAGTCGCCGAGGCAGCGGAGCCGGCAGCAGCGGACGGGATGGGCGGAGCAGCGGACGGGACAGCCGAAGCGGCCGACCCCGGTGCGCTGCTGGATGCCGGGCGTAGATCCGGCAACGCGCCGCCGCCCGACCCAGGCGCGCTGACGGACGCCGCCGTCCGGTTCACCGACCGGAGCCCGGCCGGTCCCGGCAGGCGACCGGAAACCGGACGCAGACCCGGCAAGGCATCACCGCCCGACCCCGACGCACTGCTGGCAGCCGGCGCCCGGCTGGGCGCGGCGGCACCAGCCAACCCGGGAGCACCGCTGGCAGCCGGCGCCCGGCCGGGCCCGGCGGCACCAGCCAACCCGGGAGCACCGCCGGCAGCCGGCGCCCGGCTAGGCCCGGCGGCACCAGCCAACCCGGGAGCACCGCTGGCAGCCGACGCCCGGCTGGGCCCGGCGGCACCGGCCAACCCGGGAGCACTGCTGGAAGCCGTCGCCGTGGCCAGGCTGCGCGAGGCGGCGCCGGCCGATCCCGTCGTCGAGCGGGTGGCGTGCCTGCTGGGGCACGGTGCCAACGTGGGCGACGTCGCGCGGGAGGTCGGCCTGAGCGCCCGCCAGTTGCACCGGCGCAGCCTCGACGCGTTCGGGTACGGGCCGAAGACGCTGTCGCGCATCCTGCGGCTGCACCGTGCGCTCGAGCTCGGCCGGTCCGGCGCCCCGGCCGCCGACGCCGCCTATGCGGCCGGGTACGCCGACCAGGCGCACCTGTCCCGCGAGGCGCGCTCGCTGGCCGGCGTCACGCTCACGACCCTGGTGGCGTAGCGCCCGGCGGCGTAGCACCCGGCAGCGCGGCATAGAAGTCGACGCCGTTGCCGTCCGGGTCGTGCACGACGGCGTAGCGCTGGCCCCAGAACGCGTCCCACGGCGCGAGGTGACCAGTGGCGCCGGCGGCGATCATCCGCTCGTACGCCGCGTCGACGCCGGCCGGGTCGCCGCAGTCGAAGGCGAGGCTGCCGGCGCCGCCCGCCGACGGCGTGAAGCCCGGATCGAACCCGGCGATCGTCGCGTGGGTGTCGAGCAGCAGCCGCACGCCCGGCGCGAGCGGGATCTCGGCGTGCGGCGCGTCGTCCGCGCCGTCGGGGACGTCGAGGCCGAGCGCGCGGTAGAACTCCAGCGAGCGGCCCATGTCGGCGACCGCGAAGCCGATGGCGTTGAAACGTGGCTGTGTCATGCCGACGACGCTACGGCCCCGCCCGCGAGTGCGTCTTGAAGGAATCGGACGCCGCTACGCTGACCAGGTGGCGCACCTACGGATGTACACCGACGACGACCCGTACCTCGCCGAGCTGCGCGCCATCTGCCTGCGCTTCCCCGAGTCGGCCGAGGTGGAGGCGTGGGGCCGGCCGACGTTCCGGGCGGGGAAGAAGATGTTCGCGGTCTTCGAGGGCAACGACGACCACCCGTTCGCGGTGATCTTCAAGCCCGACGCCGCCGACCGCCCGGCGCTGCTGCAGGACCCGCGCTTCTACGTGCCCGCCTACTACGGCCCCAGCGGCTGGCTCGCCCTCGACTTCACCGCCGCCGACGTCGACTGGACGGAGGTCGGCGAGCTGCTGGACGGCTCGTACCGGCAGGTCGCGCTGCAGCGCATGCTCAAGGCGCTGGACGCCCGCTGAGCCGCCGCCGCGCCCGGAGGTAATGTCGAGGGCGTGGCGGTGCGCATCGAACAGGTCGACCTGCCGGGAATCGGGGTGCGACACGACGTGCTCACCGAGTCCGGGCGCCGGGTCAGCGTCCTGACGCAACGTTCCGGCGAGCGCACGCTCGCCGTCTTCGACGTCGACGACCCCGACTCCTGCCGCGACCCCATCACGCTCACCGACGACGAAGCCGAGACGCTGGCCGGGCTGCTCGGCGCGTCCGTCGTGCTCGGCCAGCTCGCCGCGCTGCGCGACCACGCCGCCGGGCTGTACACCGAGCAGATCGCCGTCACCGCCGGGTCGCCGTTCGCCGGTCGCGCGCTCGGCGACACCCGGGCCCGCACCCGCACCGGCGCGTCCATCGTCGCGCTGCTCCGCGACGGCGACGTCCAGCCGTCGCCGGGACCGGACGCGCCGCTGCGCGCCGGCGACCTCCTGGTCGCGGTCGGCACCCGTGAGGGCCTCGACGCGCTGACCCGCCTCGTCGCCGACGGCGCGAACTGATCCGCTGCCCCGATGGCGGAGACCACCACCCTCCTGATCGAGATCGGTGCGCTCCTGCTGGGGATGGGGCTGCTGGGCCGGTTGGCCGGCCGCGCCGGGGTGTCGCCGATCCCGTTCTACCTGCTGGCCGGGCTGGCGTTCGGGCAGGGCGGGCTGCTGCCGCTGTCGGCCAGCGAGGAGTTCTTCGAGGTCGGCTCCGAGGTCGGAGTCATCCTGCTGCTGCTCATGCTGGGGCTGGAGTACTCGGCCGGCGAACTGGTCGCGAACATCCGCCGCTCGGCGCTGTCCGGCCTCTACGACGCGCTGCTCAACGCGCTGCCGGGCGCGGCGTTCGCGCTGCTGATGGGCTGGGGCCCGGTGGCGGCCGTCGCGCTGGCGGGCGTGACCTGGGTGTCGTCGTCAGGCGTCATCGCGAAGGTGCTGCGCGATCTCGGCCGGCTGAACAACCGCGAGACCCCGGTGGTGCTGTCGGTCCTGGTCATCGAGGACCTGGTGATGGCGTTCTACCTGCCGGTGCTGTCGACGCTGGTGATCGGCGCCGGTCTGGCCGAAGGTGCGCGGACGCTGGCGATCGCCGTCACCGCGGCCGTGGTGATCCTGTACCTGGCGCTGCGGCACGGCAACGCGATCTCGACGCTGTTCTCGCCCCGGCAACGGGAGGCGCTGCTGCTGGGCGTGCTGGGGCTGACGATGGTGGTGGCCGGCGTCGCCGAGCAGGTGAACGTATCGGCCGCCGTCGGGGCGTTCCTGGTCGGCATCGCGATCTCCGGCCCGGTCGCCGAGCACGCGTCGGAGCTGCTGACGCCGTTGCGCGATGTGTTCGCGGCGGTGTTCTTCATCTTCTTCGGGCTGACGACCGATCCCGCCGACATCGGGCCGGTGCTGCTGCCGGCGCTGGCGCTGACCGTCGTCACGGCGGCGACGAAGGTGCTCACCGGCTGGCTGGCGGCCCGGCGCGCAGGCATCGCCGAGCCGGGACGGTGGCGGGCCGGGCTGGCGCTGGTGCCGCGGGGCGAGTTCTCCGTCGTGATCGCCGGGCTGGCCGTCGGCGCCGGCATCGAGCCGACGCTGGCGCCGCTGGTGACGACGTATGTGCTGCTGACGGTGGCGCTCGGGCCGCTGCTGGCGCGGCTGCCGGACACGCCGTGGTTCCGTGACCTGGTGCGGCGGCGGGTGCTCAACCGAGGTCGGGGACGAGTACAGCGGCACCGCTGACGGCGTCGGCGGCGAGGTCGCCGAGTGCGGTGTCGGCGCGGCCGAGCGGATACGGCGTCGTGGTGACGCGCAGCCGGTGCTCGGCGGCGAAGCGCAGGAACGCCCGGGCGTCGTCGCGGGTGTTGGCGGTGACGCTGCGCAGCTGCCGCTCCTGGAACAGGTGCCGCTGATAGTTCAGCGGCGGCACGTCGGTGAGGTGGATGCCGGCGACGGCGAGCGTGCCGCCGCGGTCGAGCGCGGCCAGCGCCGGCGGGACGAGGTCGCCGACCGGCGCGAACAGGATGGCGGCGTCGAGCGGCTCGGGCGGCGGGTCGGCCGCGGCGCCGGCGGAGGCCGCGCCGAGGTCGAGGGCCAGCTCGCGTGCGGCCGGGCTGCGGGTCAGCACGTGGACGGTGGCCCCTTGCGCCAGCGCGACCTGGGCCGCGAGGTGGGCGCTGGCGCCGAACCCGTACACCCCGAGCCGGCCGCCGGGAGGGAGCTCGGCGCGGAGCAGCGCGCGGTAGCCGATGATGCCGGCGCACAGCAGCGGCGCCAGGTCGACGTCGTCGTAGCCGGACGGCAACGCCAGCGCGTAGGCGGCCGGGACGGTGGCGTACTCGGCGTACCCGCCGTCGGCGTCCCAGCCGGTGTAGACCGAGGCCGGGCACAGGTTCTCGGCGCCGCGGCGGCAGTAGGCGCAGGTCCCGTCGGTGCCGCGCAGCCACGCGATGCCGACGCGGTCGCCCGGCGCGAACCCGCCGGCGCCGTCGGCCGTCACGACCTCGGCGACAACCTCGTGGCCGGGCACGACGTGCGGGCGGTGCACGGGGAGGTCGCCCTCGGCGACGTGCAGGTCGGTGCGGCAGACGCCGCAGGCCAGGACCCGGACCAGCAGCTCGCCGGGGCCGGGCCGGGGCACCGTGTCGTCGACGAGCGTCAGCGGCCGGCTCGCCATCGGGCCGGGCGTCGTGACCCGCCAGGCGCGCATCGCCGTCAGTCGAGCGTCAGCAGCTCGTCGACGTCGATGGACACCGGGAACGGCCGCTCCAGCGAGACGACGCCGGAGCCGCGGGCGACCTCCTTGTACGCGCCACCGACCAGCTCGTACGCCACAAACCGGCTGTCGTCGACCGCCGCCGGGTCGATGATCCAGTACGCGGGAATCCCGACGTCCTGGTATTCGGACAGCTTGGCGACCCGGTCGGTGCGCCGCGATCCCGGCGAGACGACCTCGACGACCAGTTTGGCGTCGGCGCTACCGACCCGCTGGGCACCCGAATCGATCGGCCCGCTGACGACGACGTCGGGCACCCGGATGGTAGGCCAGGGGCCGAGGTCGATCGCCAGCTCGGGCTCGGGCAGGACCCGGTGCCCGGGCGGACGTTGCTTGCGAAGCGCGGCGACCAAGGTGCCGATGACGTCCTGATGGTCCAACGCCGGCCGCGGGCTCAAGACCACATTCCCGTCGACCAGTTCGTACCGCATGCGCGGGTTGACGTCCTCGAGCGCATCCCACTCCTCGACGGTCACGAGGTGGTCGGGCACAGCGATGGTCATCATCTCAGCCTCCACCGATCGATGTTCTGACCGTCGATTCATACAGCCACGATACGCGGATCGACACCCTCACGCGTTTGCCCGAATCCGCCGGCCCGGTTGCCCGAACCGGCGGATCGGCGGCTCAGCGATTAGCCCGGAATCTCAACTGCCCAGGCCAACGTGGGAACCGGGCAGCAGGACCTCCGCCTTGGCCGGCAGGTGGTCCGACGCGTCGGTCGAGACCACCGCGGCGGTGCGGACGATGACGTCGCCGGACGTGAGGACGTAGTCGATGCGGGCGTTCGGGTCCTCGGCCGGGTAGGTGTTGCCGTCGCCGACGCCGGCGGCCTCCCAGGTGTCGACGAGGTCGTCGACGAGTTCGCGGATCTCCGGTGACGACGGGACGGCGTTGAGGTCGCCGAGCAGCACGACCGACTCGTCCGGCTCGCCCATCAGCGCCTCGATGGCCGCGACCTGCTCGAGTCGCTCGTTGGCGTCGTTGTGCTGCAGGTGGGTGTTGTAGACGCTCACCCAGACGCCGCGCACGTTGATGCGGGCGCGCAGCAGGCCGCGCTGTTCGTGCCCCTCGTAGCGGGGCAGGTAGGTGTTGTCCCAGTCGCGGATCGGCCGCTCGCTGAGGATCGCGGTGCCGTACTGACGGCGCGGCTCGCCCGGCTGCGCGGGGTCGAGGTCGAGGTTGGCGCCGTACACGACGTGCATGTCGAGCTCGTCGGCGAGCCAGGCGGCCTGGTCGACGAAGTCGCTGCGCTCACCCCAGTGGCGGTCGACCTCCTGCAGGCCGACGACGTCGACGCCCTCGGTCTTGATGACGTCGGCGACCCGCTGCAGGTTCAGCAGGCCGTCGACGCCGACGCCGTGGTGGATGTTGAAGCTCATGACGGTGAGCGGCCGGTCGCGGGGCGACGGATCGGCCGACGAAGCGGGCTGAACGGTCCCGGCCATCAGTCCCAAGACTGCCAGAACCGCGGGGACGGCGGTGCGGAGGAGGCGCATGGTGGTGGGGTCCTTTCGACGTCACGGCGCACGTGTCGTCGAGCCTTCCCACTTCGGATGACTTGTAGACAAACCTCCCGCAAACGGTCAGTCGAGAAGACCGTCGATCGGCTCGCCGGAGCGCACCTGCCACGTCGGCACGCGCAGGACCCGCGTCACCGGCGGCAGCCCCGACTCAGGCACCAGCCCGGTCAGCAGCCGGCGCCGGCGCAGCAGCAGCCGCAGGTGGCGCGCGGCGTCCTCGCCCGGCCAGCCGCGGTCGAGCAGGACGGCGGTGCTGCCGGACGGCGTGCGCACCAGCAGGTCGACCCGGTAGCCGTCGACGACGGCGTTCGGCTCGACGTCGACGGCGCCGGCCGCCTCGAGCCGCGCGCACAGCGCCTCGACCAGCGGGTCGGTGAAGACGGCCGACTCCATCGGCGCCGGCGGGTTGGGCCGGACGTGGAACGAGCGGACGGACGACATGCGGGCCAGCAGCGCCGGCAGCCCGGCCTGCCGCGACCAGAACCCATGCTGCCCGACGGTGACGACGTGCGCCCGCGCCCGGGCCAGCGAACCGCTCCACAGCGCCGTCTGCCCCTGCGCCCAGCGCAGCGTCTGCTCGGGCATGCCGTCGCCGGCGACCAGCGACAGCACGACGGCGTCGCAGTCGACCGCGTCGCCGTCGGCCACGCAGGCCACCGGCACCGGTGCGAACCGGAACAGCGACCGCAGCTCCTCGGCCTGGGCCCGGAACGGGGTGGCGACGGCGACGGTGGCGTCGGCGGGCAGTTGCTCGCGCAGTTCCTTGACCGCCCACACGACGCGGTCGATCTCGGCCTGGTTGCGCCACGACCCGCCGTTGGCGCCGCGCTCGGGCGTGCCGGTGACGTCCTCCCAGAGCAGCAGCGTCGCGTCGCCGGTCTCGGCGTCGTGCGCCCGGGGCAGCGCGCCGACGTCGGTGACGACGGTCAGCCGGCCCCCGTAGAAGTGCTCGTCGACGATGCGGGCGATGCCCGGGTGCGCGCCGTCGTGCTCGTCGAGCAGCAGCGCCTCCTCGACGTTGGGCAGCGCGGCGTCGTAGACGGAGTCGCCGCGGAAGGACAGCCGCCGCTCGGCCAGGAAGCCGGCGCTCAGGCCGGCGGCGCGGCGGGCGCGGCGCAGCCGGTGGTCGCTGAGGCCGGGCGCGCGCAGCCGCTGCCGCGGGTCGCCGACGACGAGGGCGCGGCGGGCGCGGAACAGCAGCGGCAGCGCGGCGGACACCGGGCAGTGGTGCGCGTCGTCGATGACGACGAGGTCGAACATGCCGGGTTCCAGCGCCAGCTGGCCGGCGTCGCGCGGCGTGACCGCCCACCCGCCGAGGTGGCTGAGCAGCTCGCGGTGGCTGATCTGGCGGTTCCGGCCGCCCGGCTCCAGTGCGATGCGGCGCGCCTCGAGCCGCTCGCGAGCGGTGCCGGCCTGCTCCGTCACGACGACGGTGAGCAGCTCGGCGGAGAGCTCGGCCACCCGCGCCGACAGCTCGCGGCCCTCGAGGTCGAGCGCGTCGTCGCTGACGGCGAGCGCCTCGCGCCGGTCCTCGCGCAGCCGGTCCTCGGCCCGCGCGAACAGCAGCAGCGAGTCGAACGCGGCGGGGTCGAGCAACAGCTCGCGCGCCGCGCCGGGGTCGGCGCCGGCGTCGGTGATGGCGCGGACGAACGCGAGCACCAGGTTGCGACGGCGCAGCCCGCCCATGAGGTGTGTCTCGGTGAGCAGGCGCGCGCGGTCGACCCAGTCGGACAGCCCGGCGTCGTCGCCGCGCCACGCGGCGGCCAGCAGCTCGGCCGGCACACCCAGCCGCTCGGCCGCGGCGGACCGCGCGGCGGTGGTCTTGCGCAGCAGCGTCTCGAGGTCGTTCCGCTCGGCCAGGCGGTCGCGCCAGGCCTTGACCTGCAGCTGGGCGGCGGCCAGCTCGGCGGCGACGGAGCCCCGGCTGCGTCCGCCCGCCGCGTCCTTGGTGGAGCGCAGCAGTTCGCGGACGACCTGCTTCTCCTCGGCCCGGGCCTGGGCGTCGCCGGTCTTGATCAGCAGGCCGGTGACGAGCGTGCCGCACCGGTCGGCCAGCCGCTGCAGCGCTGCGTCGTCGGAGGAGGCGACCAGCACCTTCTGCCCGGCGGCGACCGCCGTGGCGACGACGTCGACGACCAGTTCGTCCTTGCCGGTGCCGGGCGGCGCGGAGACGACGGTGAGCGGCCGCGACATGGCCGCCGTCAGCACCGCCTGCTGGCTCTCGTTCAGCTCGGCCGGCAGCACCGGCGCGACGGCGGCGCGGGTGGTGGTGCGCAGCCCGACCGGCTTGCCCAGGAACTCCAGCGCGGTGCCGGGCACGTCGGCCAGCCGCTCCCCCAGCTCGGCCAGCTCGGCGGCGACGGCCTGCTGGGCGGCCCGCTCGGACTCGACGTACAGCACGCCGGCGGTGTTGTGGACGCCGGTGCGGTTGGCGGTCTTCTGGTCGACGGCGCCCAGCGCGGCGGGGTCGAGACGGCTCAGCTCGTCGAGGCCGAGCCGCTTCAGCAGCTGCCGGATCGCCACCAGCAGCTGGTCGCGGTCGCCCGGCTTCCAGCTCTGCCGCCAGGCCGCCAGCACGCTGGCCGCCTCCTGGTCGTCGAGGCAGGCCTGCAGGATTCCGGCGTGCGGCAGCACCGGTCCGACCGGGCGCAGGGCGGCGGCGCCGCGGGCGTCGACGGTGACCTCGGCGCGGCGGACCAGCAACGGCGCGACGGTCGACGGGGCCAGCGGGTCGCCCGAGTGGCGGCGCCCGGCACCGGCCAGCGTGACCAGCGGATACCCGTACCAGACGTCGCGTTCCTTCCAGTCGAAGGTGTCGACGCCGGCCGGTGCGAGCGTCGTCGGCTCGGCACCGCTGAGCAGCACCTCGGCGCCGTCGGCCATCGGGAACCAGTCGGCCGCCTCGGCGCCGCGCACCGGCAGCGCCTCGGGCGAGGGCGCCTCGGCCAGGCAGGAGCGGTAGTAGTCGATGACCTCGCGCCAGCCCGGGTCGGCGACCTGGTCGCCGTGCTCGCCGCCGGCCGCTCCCGCGCCACCGGCGGCGCCGGCGGTCCCGTCGGCCGGGACGGCGACGGCGCCACCGGCCCCGGCGGACGTGCCGCGGACGTCACGCCCGCCGTTGCCGTCGAGCAGGCTGAGCGCGCGCACGGCCGACCGCGCGATGACGTGGTTGCCGGTGACGGCGAGCGTCGACGTGGCCGGCAGCTGCTCGGCCGGCACGCCCTGCGCGACGAGCTTGGTGGTGAGGTACCGGGCGAGGTCCTCGGCGGTGACCCAGGGTCCCAGGCCGTCCTTGACGCGGCCGGTGCGCAGCCCCTCGACGATCTCGCCGGTGAACCGCGACGTGCCCAGCTGTGGCACCGGCTCGGCCATGACGGACGCCGGCTGCGGGGCCGGCGACGCCGAGATGACGTAGACGCCGGCCGGCTCGAGCATGACCTGGCGGCGCTGGACGGCGAACCGGTCGGTCTCCGCGCCGGGCAGGCAGGCGTCGAGCAGCACGACCTTGCTCGCCGCCCGGCACTCCTGCAGCTGGTCGCGGAGGAAGTCGGCCGGGACGGCGGTGCGCTCGAGGTCGGCGGGGTCGGTGTCGGCGCCGGCGAGGTAGAGCCGTCCGTCGGCGCCGGACACCTGCGCGTAGCCGGTGAGGTACACCAGCACGGTGTCGGCGAGCGCCCGCTCGTCGAGGAACGCCTCGACCGCCCGCATGATCTCGCCGCGGCTGCCGTCGGCGACCACCTGGCAGGTGTCGACCATGCCGACGTCGGCGCGCTCCAGGACCTGGCGCAGCTGGCGCAGCCCGGCCGCCGCGACCGGCAGCAGCGGGTACCCGGCGTGGTCGTGGACGGCCGTGCCGACGAGCAGCGCGGCGCGGTCGCCGGCGGGCAGCCGGCGGGCGTCGGGGACGGCCGGAACGGCGGCGGATTCCACGGCGGACGGGAATCGCAGCGACGCCTCGGGCGTACGCCGCGGCGGCGCCGGAAGGGTGACCGTGGCCGGACGGACGGCCACGAACCGGTCCCGGACGGGTTCGGTCCGCACATGCATCGACGGCTCGTTCATCAGGCTCCCTCGCGTCTGGCCTGCCGCCGGTGAACACCCCGTTCACCTGCGGTTCTCTCGCAGACTAGGTACGCATCGCGACGTATGTCGGATCTTGGAGCAATATGGTCCGAACACCCGATGGAGTACTCGGACGAGAGGATCGTGGTGATCTAGAAAACAATCACGTATAAGCCGGCGCACTCATTCGATCATGGGAATTCCGTATTCCCGGCGATGGCGAGATCGTGTCATGGCGGGCATTCGCCACTCCCAGACCCTGGCGCCGTCATCGCATCGGCTCGAACACTGATGGGCACCCCCAGTGAAGGAGCCCGCGGTGATGAGCGGTCGGTCGGACAGGTCCAGGCGTCTCCTCGCGATCCTCGTCGGCGGGTCACTGCTCGCCACCCTCGGCGCGGCGCCGGGGCAAGCCGGCGAAGCGACCCCTGCGGGCGACGCGGTGACGGCGTTCGGCGAGCAGCCGGAGACCACGACCGTCACCCTCGTCACCGGCGACCGCGTGCACGTCCAGCGCGGCGCCGACGGGTACGAGGGCATCTCCGTCGACCCCGCGCCGCGGCCCGGCGGCGTCGTCCCGCAGTTCCACGCGAGTTCCCGCGACGGCGTCACGCGGGTGGTGCCGTCCGACGTCGCCGCGCTGGTGCCGGACCGCCTCGACCCCGCCCTGTTCGACGTGACGGCGCTGGCCGCGCAGGACACCGGCGCGACGCTGCCGCTGATCCTCGACTACGCCGACGACGCCGTGCGGCCGCTGGACGCCGCACCGGTGCCCGGAACCACCGCCACCCTGCAGCTGACCAGCGTCAACGCTGTTGCGGTGGACGCCGACCCGGACGAGTTCGGCGCGACGGTGCTGGCCCTGGCCGCGGCGCGGCCCCTGGCCGGCGACCCACTGCGCGCGGTCGAGAAGGTCTGGCTGGACGCCCGGACGCAGGCCCGGCTGGACCGCAGTACCGGCCAGATCTCCGCGCCGGCCGCGTGGGACGCGGGCGTCGACGGCGACGGCGTCACAGTCGCGGTGCTCGACTCCGGCATCGACGACACCCACCCGGACCTCGCCGGACGGGTCGACGCCGCGGTCAACTTCACCGACGAGCCGGACACCAGCGACGGTGCCGGGCACGGCACGCATGTCGCCTCGATCCTCGCCGGGACGGGCGCGGCGTCGGACGGGGCGCGCCGCGGCGTCGCGCCGGGCGCCCGGCTGCTCAGCGGCAAGGTGCTCGACGGTCAGGCCGGCGGCTACGTCTCCTGGGCCATCGCCGGCATGGAATGGGCCGCGGCGCAGGGCGCGCAGATCGTCAACATGAGCCTCGGCCTGGGCCCGGGCGACTTCGAGGCGCCGCTGCTGACCGGCGCGGTCGAGCGGCTCAGTGCCGAGCACGGCACGCTGTTCGTCGTCGCCGCGGGCAACAACGGCTGCGACGCGTGCGTCGGCAGCCCGGCCGACGCCCCGGCGGCGCTCACCGTCGGCGCCGTCGACCGCGACGACCGGCTGGCCGACTTCTCCAGCCGCGGCCCGGCCTACGGCGGCTACCAGCTCAAGCCCGAGGTGACAGCGCCGGGGGTGGAGATCTGGGCCGCGAGGGCAGGCGGCGGCGACCCGTACGTCGCCAACTCCGGCACGTCCATGGCCGCGCCGCACGTCGCCGGAGCGGCCGCGCTGCTGGCGCAGGCCCGGCCGCACCTCACCGGGCCGGAACTGCGGGCCGCGCTGACCTCGACCGCCGTGCCCGCCGACGGTGTCGCCGTCACCGCGCAGGGCAGCGGCCGGATCGACGTCGGCCGGGTGCTGGCCAGCCCGGTGCTGGCGTCGGGCGGCGACCTGAGCTTCGGCCTGGTGCCGTTCCCCGGCGACGTCCCCGCGCCGCCACTGCGGCGCACCGTCGAGTACCGCAACACGACCGCCGCGCCGGTGACCATCGACCTCGCCGTGGAGGTGCCCGGCGCCGCCGCCGGGGACCTGACGGTGACGCCGTCCACCCTGACGCTCGCGCCCGGCGCCACCGGCAGCGCCGAGGTGGTGCTCGACGCGGCGGGTGGGCGGCCGGGCGACTACGCCGGCTACCTGCTGGCGACTGCCGCCGGCGAGGCGGACCCGCTGCGGCTGCCGCTCGGGTACACCGTCGAGCCGGAGTACTTCGACCTCACCATGACGGCGGTCGCCGCGGACGGCCGGCCGGCCGAGCCGCAGCTCAGCGGCTACGTCGCCTCCCCCGTCGTCGACGTGCGCACCGGCGAGCCGGTCCTGCGGGGGACGTGCGCGGACGCGTCGGACCAGCTGACCTGGTGCGCGCGGGTGCCGGCCGGGACGTACTCCGTCATGACGTGGCTCGTGACCAAGCCCGCCTGGGCCGACAGCGACGGCGACCCCTACACGGCGACGCCGCTGTACTCCTCGCTGGTCGGTGACCCGGAGGTGACGATCACCGGCGACACCGCGCTGGTCCTGGACGCGCGCGACGCGGTCGAGGTCGAGATCGCGACGCCGGACCACGAGACCCGGGCGAACGTCGGCGGCGCGATCGGGTTCGGCTGGGCGCGGACGCCCGAGAACGGCCCGGCGACCGTGGACTTCGTGGTGAACCCGCCCGGGTCGCAGCTGGAGGAGCGGGTGTTCCTGCAGCCCACGGACGAGGTGACGATCGGCTCGTTCAACGCCTCGTCGCGGTTCCGGCTGGCCGCGCCGGACATCACCCTCGACGTCGACGGCGTCGAGCTGGCGCCGTCGTACTACGCGGCGATGGACTTCAGCGACGTCCTCTCGCAGTTCCCCAGGCTCGACGGAGAGCTGACGCTGCCCGTCGTCGACGCCGGTGACGGCACCGCCGCGGACGTCGACGCCGCGGACCTGGACGGCGCGCTGGCGCTGGTGCGCCGCTCCGACGCGGTCCCGGTCGCGGTACAGGCGAACCGGGCCGCCGCGGCCGGCGCCGCGCTGGTCGCCGTCTACAACGACGTGCCCGGGTCGAACGACGCGGTCGGCGCGGAGGTCGTCCCGCTCGAGGTGCCCACCATGCGGCTGTCGCACGAGGAGGGCCGGGCCCTGCTGGACCGGCTGGCCGGCGGCGCCGTCACCGCGACCGCGACCGGGACGCCGTCCAGCCCGTACGTCTACGACCTCGTGCATCTCGAACGTGGCCGGATCCCGGCGGAGCTGCGCTATGTCGACCGCACCGCGGACCTCGCCGCCGTCCGGCACGACCTCGGCGTCCAGCTGAGCGGGTCGCTGACGGAGGTGGCCTACCCCTTCGCCGCCGAGCACGACTTCTCCGCGTCACTGCCGATACCGGTGCCGGAGGCGCCGATGAGCCGCACCGCCTACTACGTCGACGACCCGAGCATGCTCTGGCAGCACGTCGTGCAGACCCCGCAGGAGCCGTACAACGGGCTGTGGCCTCGCCCGGCCGTCACCGAGCTCAGGCTTCAGGGCCCGATCCTGCCGGTGGCCGACGGTGAGCACTCGTGGCTGCGGCAGCCGCTCGTTCCCGGCTTCGACGACCAGCGGCCGATGACCCGCCGCGGCGACCAGCTGATCATCCCCACCGCCGGGTTCGTCGACGCGGCCGGCAACTTCGGCGAGGCGTGGGCGGGCGGCACGGACGGCGCCGGCTACCGCCAGCTGTTCCAGGTCTGGCACGGCGACGAGCTCCTCGGCGAGGCGAGCGGCATCGTGCGGCCCGCCGGCACCATAGCGCTGCCGCCCGGCGAGGAGACGTACCGCATCGACTACTCGCTGGAGAACCGGACGTCATGGGCGGCGCTCTCGACCCGCACCCGCACGTCGTGGACGTTCGTCTCCGACACGACCCCGGCCGGCGGCGACCCCGCCGTGGTGCCGCTGCTCACCCTCGACCACGACCTCGGCGCCGACCTCACCAACCGGCTCCCGGCGCCGCGGGACCGGCGCGGGCCGAACGAGATCTCCGTCGAGGTCGGCCAGCTGGCCGGTGCGGACCCGCGGGTCACCGCCCTCACCGTCGAGGCCTCTTACGACGACGGCGCCAGCTGGCGGCCGCTGCGGGTGCGGCGCTCCGGCGACACGTTCTCGGCGCACCTGCCGAACCGTCCGCCGCGCGGCCACACCGGGTTCGTGTCACTCCGCTTCAGCGCGGCCGACGCCGCGGGCAACCGGATCGAGCAGGAGGTCATCCGGGCGGCGGCGCTGCCGCCGGACTGACGCGGGCCGGGCTCAGCGGGCCGGGCTCAGCGGGCCGGGCTCAGCGGGCCAGCCAGTCCAGCGCCACCGCGGCGGTCCAGGACTGGTGCAGGCTGCCCAGCGGCTCGCCGGTGAACGGCTCGTAGTACTCGCCGAAGTCGCCGCCGGCCAGCTGCCGCAGCGACGCCGCACGCAGCCGCCGCGCGCCGTCGTCGTCGCCCTGACGCTCGAAGGCCCAGCTGAACAGCCACGACACGATCGGCCAGACCGGGCCGCGCCAGTACGTGCGCGGCCGCAGGCCGGGGTCGGCCGGCGAGACCGACGGCGGCAGCGGGTGCGCCAGCGCGGGGTGGCCGCACCAGCGCTCGCCCCAGAACAGCGCCCGCTGCGAGCCGTCGTCGACGCCGCAGAACAGCGGCGCGAAGCCGGCGACCGTCTCGGTCTCGATCCAGCGGCCGGACCGGCGGTCGAGGTCGCGGGCCAGGCCCGTCGTCGGCGACACCGTCGACCGGACCCCGGCGCGGAACCGGCCGGCCAGCTCGCGCAGCTCGGCCGCGTCGTCGTCGAAGCCCAGCTCGTCGCCGATGCCGGCCAGCTCGTCGCTGGCGACGGCGAGGATCGCGGACATGAACACGTCGGCCACCCGGAACCCCACGACCTCGCGGGCCGCGGCGTCGTCGTAGCGGACCCGGCGCAACTGCTCGACGATCCACAGGTACCGGCCGTACTCGGCGTCGGTGGGGCGTTCGCGCAGGTCACCGACATGGTCGACGTCGGTGCGGACGAAACCGGGCAGGTCGTCGCCCGGGACGACCGCGGCGTAGGGCTGGTCCCAGCGCGGCGAGTTGTCCATGCCGCTCTCCCAGCCGTGGTGGATCTCGACCAGCCCACGGCGGTCCGGGTCGCGCGCGGTGGCCAGCCAGCGGTGCCAGGCCAGCCAGGCGCCGAAGGTGTCGCGGACGAACGCCTCGGCCTCCGCGCGGTCGGCCCCGCCCGCCGCGCGCCCGGCGTCGAGGATGCGGCGGACCGCGAGCGCGTGCACGGGAGGCTGGCAGATGCCGGACGTGCGGACGGCCGTCGGAGCGGCCGCCGCCGACTCCGTCCCCCACCGCTGCGGGCCCGGGAAGTAGCCGTCGCCCTCGGAGAACACGATGTGCGGGATCATCCCGGTCGCCCACTGGGCGCGCAGCAGCGTGCGCAGTTCGGTGATGGCGCGCGGCACCGACAGCCGGGCCAGCCCGACCGCGATCAGCCCGGAGTCCCAGCTCCACATGTGCGGGTAGAGCCGCGGCGCCGCCGCCGTCATGGAGCCGAGGTCGTTGCCGCGCAGGACGTCGGCCGCGCGGTCGCCGAGCCCCACGTCGCTGACAGGGACCCGCACCGCGCCTCCTCCGATGTCGCCATGATGTCGCCCCAGCGACCAGGTTTCGGTATCGTCCTGGTTTTGTCAAATCACTGGACGTAAGGGGTGACCGTGGCCGGGACCTCGCCCGGATGGCTGCTGCAGCTGATCCGGTCGCGCGAGGACTGGACCCGCCGGCAACTGCTGGCCGAGACCGGGCTGTCGCGGATGACGCTGTTCGAGCGGCTGGACGCGCTGTTCCGAGCCGGTCTCGTGTACGAGGCGGGGGCGGCCGGGCCGACCGGCGGGCGCCCGGCGGCGCTGATCCGCTTCGCCGGTCAGGGCCGGGTCGTGCTGGTGCTCGACGTCGACCACCACACCGGACGGATCGCCGTCACCGACCTCGCCGGCCGCAGCCTGCGCGAACGCGAGCTCCCGCTGGACGTCGCCGGCCCGCCGGACGCGGTGCTGGCGACGGTGTGCGACGTCGGCGCGTCGCTGCTGGCATCCGGCGCCGGCGAGACGCTGGTCGGGGTCGGGGTCGCACTGCCCGGCCCGGTGTCGCCGGTGACCGGCCTGCTGCGCCCCGCGACCGTGATGCCCGGCTGGGACGGTTTCCCGATCGCCGCGTTCGTCGGTTCCCGGTGGCCGGTGCCGGTGCTGCTGGAGAACGACGCCCGCGCGCACGCGCTCGGCGAGGCGGCCGAGCGGCCCGGCACGACGCCGCTGCTGGCGGTGAAGTACGCGCACGGGATCGGCGCCGGACTGGTGCTCGACGGCGCGCTGCTGAGCGGGTTCGACGGCGCGGCCGGCGACATCGGGCACATCCGGGTCTCCGGCGATGCCGATGCGCCGGTCTGCCGGTGCGGGCGGACCGGCTGCCTGGCGGCGTTCGCGTCGGGCTACGCGCTGCTGCGCCGCCGCGGCGTCACCCCGTCGTCGTCGGATGACCTTGCGGAGCGGCTGGCCACGTCGCCTGAGCTGAGGGAGGCCGCGCGACTGCTCGGCCGGACGCTGGCCGGGCTGGTCGCGCTGGTGAACCCGCAGACCATCGTGCTCGGCGGTGCCCTGGGCCGTCTCCCCGCCGTCGTCGACGAGGTGCGCACCGCCGTGCGGGCCGACGCGCTGGACCGGCTGACCAGCGAGCTGGAGATCGTCCCGAGCACCGCCCACCACCCGGCCGCCGCCGGCATGGCCGCGCTCGTCACCGGCCACGTCTACGCCCCCGCCGCCGTCGACGCGGTCGTCGCGACCTGACGCCCCATCCCGCCGGCCGTCGTCCGGTCGCGCGACTCGTCGAGTGCGCCAGCTCGTCCCGTGCGGCGCCCCGCTCGTCGAGCGCGCCCTTTCGTCCGGTGCGGCCGACCCGCTCGTCGAGCGCGCCCTCTCGTCCGGTGCGGCCGACCCGCTCGTCGAGCGCGCCAACTCGTCCCGTCCGGCGCCCCGCTCGTCCGCCGCGCCGGTTCGTCGAATGCGGCAGCCCGCTCGTCGGGAGCTTCGGCTCGTCCCGTGTCGCTGCCCGCTCGTCCGGTGCGCTGATCTGTCTCGTGCACCGAATCGCACCGAGGTGACACCCCGCCCGGCCGGGTGGGAGGCCCACCCTACGGGCGGGCACCGACAACGTCGCCGCGAACGTGGGCCAGCGCGCCGAGCTACCGCGGCTCGGCCGCCGCCGCAAACGAGGGCCAGCGCACCGGGCCGCCGTGGCTCGGCCGACGCCCGCAGGCGAGGGCCAGCGCACCGAGCGACCGCGGCCGGCCGACGCCCGCAGGCGAGGGTCAGTGCACCGGTCGCCGGCGACGGGTCTGGCGGGCGGCCCAGTGGTCGATGACGGGCCGGGTCCAGAGCGGCACCCGCTGGTTCAGCGTCGCGACGGGCGGCGGCATCTGCTGCCGTGCGTGGTAGGCGTTGACCGTGCTTCTGGTCACACCGAGCAGCCGGGCGATCGCCGACGCCGTCAGGAGGGCCGCCGGATCGAGTTCGGGCGCCCACAGGCCGACCACGACCGCGGACCGCGCCACGACCTCGTCAACGGGCACCTCGACGGTCGCCGACGGGCCGCCGAGCGTGGCCAGCGGGATGCACCACCGCAGCTCAGGACGTGCGTCGGGGCCTTCCAGCCAGTCGCGGTCGAGAAGGACGACCTCGCCGTCGTCGCGGCTGGCGCGAGGGGCGCCGGAGTAGCGGCGGCCGAAGGTGACGTCCTCGGCGCCGGGGACGGGCTGGCGCGTGGCCGTGTAGACCCAGGTTCCGCCCATCCGCAGATAGTTGCCGCCACCAACCACCAGCTCGGCATCGGGCCAGGTCAGAGGGCGCAAAGCGGCCTCCAACTCGGCTCCGGCGTCGAGCACGGTCGCCTCCTGGGAGTACAGCCATTGGTTGTATATCGGGCAAAGCCCGCTTACAGTAGCCGCCGATGACCGCAGACAGGAAGGGCCCCGAGTGAGGAGACGATCTCTGGGGCCGATCATGGCCGCAGCTGTCACCGCCGGGTGCCTCACCTGGGGAATGACGTCCTCGACGGCAGCGCCTGATCCCCGTGCAGCGTCCACCGCGCCCTCGGTCGAGGAGGCGCAGGCCGACCTCGAGTCCGCCCAGGCGGCGTTCACCACCGCCCAGCAGACCGAGCAGGCCGCCCAGCAGCGCGCCGAGCAGGCCAGCCAGGCAGCCGCCGACGCACGAACGGCCGCCGACCAGGCGACCGCCCGGGCCGAGCGGGCCCGCGGCGAGAGCACCGACGCCGCCGCGGCGGCCGACACCGCTCGCGAGACGCTGGGCCGGCTGGCCGCGCACGCCTACATGACGAACTCCGAGCTCAGCGGACTCATGCAGCTCGGCATCGCCGACCCCGAGGAGTTCCAGGCCCGGTCCACCGGCGTCTCGGAGCTGATGCGGGTCCAGGACAGCGTCCTCGCCGAGGCCGCGGAGTCGCGCGCCAACGCGACCGACGCCGCCGCCCGGGCCGACGGCCACGCGGCCGCCGCCCTGGAGTCCGCAGCCGCCGCCGAGGAGCTGTCCACGCAGGCGACCGCCGCCCTCGAAGAGGCGTCGGCGGCCTCCGCCGCCGCCAGCGAGCAGCTGCAGAAGATGCGCGAGATCCACGCCGCCGCGGAGCAGGCCGCTCGCGATCGCGAGGAGGCCGAGAACCAGCCCGACCGCGGCGATCGCGATGACGGCGACAACGGCACCACCGACACGCCCCCGCCCAGCGGCGACGGCGTCTTCCAGCGCCCGTCCAGCGGCAGCATCACGTCGCCGTACGGCATGCGCGTGCACCCGCTGACCGGCGTCTACAAGCTGCACAGCGGCACCGACTTCGGCGCGGCCTGCGGCACGCCGGTCTACGCGGCCTACCCGGGCACCGTCGACTCCGCGAGCTACGCGGGCGCCTACGGCAACCGCATCGAGATCTCGCACGGCGACGTCAACGGCGTGGACGTCACCACGACGTACAACCACCTGTCGGCGTTCAGCTCGAGCCGAGGCCAGTCCGTGGCGGCCGGCGACCTCATCGGCCGGGTCGGCACCACCGGGTCGTCGACGGGGTGCCACCTGCACTTCGAGGTGCTGGTGAACGGCAACTTCACCGACCCGATGGGCTGGCTGCAGTAACGCGTCAGCTCAGGTCGAGCTCGCGCAGCGCGTCCTGGATGCCGCGGTGGATGGTCGGGTAGGCGTAGATCATGTGCCGCAGTTGCTCGACCGGCACCCGGCCGTGCACCGCGACCGACAGCGCGCCGAGCACCTCGCCGCCGGTCGGGCCGGCCGACGTGGCGCCGACCAGCACGCCCTGACCGGCGTCGGCGACCAGCTTGATGAAGCCGTCGTTGCCAGCCTTGTGGATCCAGCCGCGCGATGTCGACGGCACCTGCGTGCTGCCGGTGCGGACGTCCAGCCCCTGCTCGCGCGCCTGCGCCTCGGTGAGGCCGACGGCGCCGATCTCGGGGTCCATGAACGTCACCCGGGGCAGCGCGCGGTAGTCGGCCGGCGGGCCGTCCTGGCCGAGGATGGCGCGGGTGACGATGTCGGCCTGGTAGGTGGCCATGTGGGTGAACGCGCCGTGCCCCGTGACGTCGCCGACGCCCCAGAGCCGCTCGCCGGCCCGCAGGTGGTCGTCGACCTCGAGGAACCGGGCGGAGGGGTCGAGGCCGACAGTGTCGACGCCGATGGCCGCGAGGTCGGTGCGCCGGCCGACGGACACCAGCAGCTTCTCGGCGCTCAGCTCGGAGCCGTCGCCGAGCGTGAGGGTGAACGACTCGCCGTCGTGGCGGACGGCCTCGGCGCCGGCGCCGACGCGCACCTCGACGCCCTCGGCCGTCAGCACGCGCGCGGCCAGCTCGGACGACTCGGGCTCTTCGACGCCGAGCAGGCGGTCGGCGGCCTCGACGACGGTGATCCGCACGCCGAACCGGCCCAGCGCCTGCGCCAGCTCCAGCCCGATGGCGCCGCCGCCGAGCACCAGCAGCGACGCCGGCAGCTCCTTGGCCCGGACGGCGTCCTGGTTGGTCCAGTACGGGGTGCCGGCCAGACCGTCGATCGGCGGCACGAACGGCGCCGTCCCGGTGCCGACGACCACCGCGCGGCTGGCCTCGTACGTCGTCCCGCCGGCCTCGACCCGGCCCGGACCGTCCAGGCGGCCCCAGCCGCGGACGAACCGCACGCCCTTGCCGACGAGGCGGTCGACGGCGACCTGGTCGTTCCAGTCGTCGGTGGCTTCGTCGCGAATCCGTGCGGCGACCGGCGCCCAGTCGGGCGTGACGTCCGCGTGGCCGGCCATGCCGTCGACGCGGCGCCCCTCGGCCAGCAGATCGGCCGCCCGGATGATCATCTTGGTCGGGATGCAGCCGTAGTAGGGGCATTCGCCGCCGACCAGCCGGCCCTCGATGCCGACCACGTTCAGACCCGCCTCGGCCAGCGATCCGGCGACCTGCTCGCCACCGACACCGAGCCCCAGCACGACCACATCGACCTGCTCGCTCATCGCACCTCCCATGTTGCCGCCGAGCCTATGTCGATTCCGTTACGGCTCGTTCGTCAACGGTGATAGACAGCCACCGAGACGGAAGGACGAGCGTCATGAAGTACATGCTCATGCTGTTCGAGCGGGACACCGACTGGGACGCGGTGCCGGAGGCCGAGCGTGCGGCGGCGCTGGACGAGCACGGGGCGTTCATCACCTACCTGCGCGAGCGCGGCATCGAGTTCTCCGGCGAGGCGCTGCGGCCGTCCACGACCGCGACCACGCTGCGCCCGGCCGGGCCGGACCAGGAGCTGCTGGTGACGGACGGGCCGTACGTCGAACTGAAGGAGAATCTCGCCGGCTTCTACATCGTCGAGGCCGCCGATCTCGACGACGCCGTCGAGATCGCCCGGCACTGCCCGACCGGCACCGGGACGGAGATCCGGCCGCTGTGGGACACCGGGATGTGACCGACGCCGTCGCCGACGCGCACCGCCGGGGCTGGGCCCGGGTCCTGGCCACGGTGGTGCGGGTCACCCGCGACCTCGACGCCGCCGAGGACGCCGTCCAGGACGCGTTCGCGGCGGCCGTCGAGCGGTGGCCGGTTGAAGGCGTGCCGGACGACACGACGGCCTGGCTGACCACCGTCGCCCGGAACCGGGCGCTGGACGCGCTGCGGCGGGAGCGGACGCTGGCCCGCAAGCTGCCGCTGCTCATCGTCCCCGGCGACGACGCACCGGCCGGCCGCGAGGCGATCGAGGACGAGCGGCTGCGGCTGGTGTTCACGTGCTGCCATCCGGCGCTGTCGCTGCCCAGCCGGGTCGCGCTGACGCTGCGCCTGGTCTGCGGCGTCCCCACGCCGGACGTCGCGCGGCTGTTCCTCGTCTCGCAACCGACCATGGCGGCGCGGCTGACGCGGGCGAAGAAGAAGATCCAGGCCGCCGGGATCCCGTACAAGGTGCCGGCGGAGCACGAGCTGCCCGACCGGCTGCCCGCCGCGCTGGCGGTGGTGACGCTGCTGCTCACCGAGGGCCACACGGCGTCGCGAGGTGCCGGGCTGGGCCGGCCCGAACTCGTCCGGACGGCGACCGAGCTGGCTGAGGTCCTCGCCGAGCTGATGCCGGACGAGGCCGAGGTGCTGGGCCTGCTGGCGACCGTGCGGCTGGCCACGGCCCGGCGGCCGGCCCGCCTCGACGACGACGGCGGGCTCGTGCTGCTGTCGTCGCAGGACCGGTCGCGCTGGGACCGTTCGCTGATCGCCGACGGGTGCGCGCTGGCGGCCCGGGCGATGCGGCGGGCGGTGCCGGGGCGGGCCGGGCCGTACGCGCTGCAGGCGGCGATCGCGGCTGTGCACTCGGAGGCGGCGACCTACGAGGCGACCGACTGGCCCCAGATCGTCGCGCTGTACGACCTGCTGCTGACCGTGGCCCCGTCGCCGGTGACCCGGCTGGCCCGGGTGGCGGCGTGGTCGTATGTGGCCGGGCCGGAGTTGGCGCTCTCCGAGGTGGCCTCGCTGGCCGCCGATGCGCGGCTGAGCGGGTACTACGGCGTGCCGGCCGTCCGCGCCGACCTGCTGCGGCGGCTGGGCCGGACGACGGAAGCGGCGGCCTCCTACGAGGAAGCCGCCGCCTTGACCGCCAACGAGGTGGAACGGTCGTACCTGCTCGCTCAGGCCGCCGCCGTCCGCAGGACGGGACGGCGGCCCGAGTAGGCGCGGGCGTCCGGACACGAGCTCGGCGAACCGCCGATGGGTGCGGCACTCGTCTGCCGCGAGTCTGTCGGTGCCCGCGCGTAGGTTGGACCCACCCGGTCCGGGGCGGGGCGTGCCCACCCCGCGCGCGGCGCAAACCCCACTGTGGCCGGCCGCCTCACCGGCGTCCATTCACGCGCCCCGAACCGGGTGGCGACGGCGATCTGCGCCACTGGCGCCGAAGGCACACCCGGCGGCGCTGGTGCGGACGCGAGTCTGTCGGTGCCCGCGCGTAGGTTGGACCCACCCGGTCCAGGGCGGGGCGTGCCCACCCCGCGCACGGCGCAACCACACTGCGGCCGGCCGCCCTCGCCGGCGCCCGCTCAGTCCGATAAGGCGCCGCTCAGCGAGCGCTGTAGCGCCGCCGGAACTTCTCGACCTGGCCCGCGGAGTCCAGGATCCGCGTCCGCCCCGTGTAGAACGGGTGGCTCGCGGCCGAGATCTCGACGTCGACGACGGGGTAGGTGTTGCCGTCGTCCCACAGGAGGGTCTGGTCGGTGCGGGCGGTCGAGCGAGTGAGGAACGCCAGGCCGGCGTCGGCGTCGCGGTAGACGACCGGACGGTAGTCGGGGTGGATGTGCTTCTTCACGACAGCCTCCTTCTGATTGTCGTTCTCAACAACACGACCCGGCCGCCGGACATTCCCGCGAGCGCCCCGGCCCGGTATCCTCGACGACGTGCCGACCTACGAGTTCCGCTGCCGCTCCTGCGGCTCGACCTTCGACGTCGTGCGGCCCATGGCCGACGCGAGCGCCGCGGCCCTCTGCCCGGCCGGCCATGACGACACCGTGAAGCTGCTGACCACCGTGGGCCTGGCCGGGCGAACCGGCGGCGACTCCGCACCTGCGGGCGGCGGCTGCTGCGGCGGTGCCTGCGGCTGCGGCTGACCGTACGACAGGTCCAGGCCGGCAACGGAGCCGGCCGAGGGGGGACCGCCATGAACGTCCACCACCACGCCATCGTCATCAACTGGGCCGACGAGGCCGAGCGGTTGTGCGCCGCCGTCACCGACGACGCCGACTGGTACACGTCCGTCGCCCGCGAGCTGGCCCGGCCCGGCGACCGGCTGGCCGTCGACATCGGCTGCGGCGGCGCCGGCATGGCGGTCGCGCTGGGCGCCGCGCTGCCGCCGTCCGCGTTCGTGGTCGGGGTCGACGGCGACGGCGACGTGCTCGACGCGGCGCGCCGGCGCATCGTCGAGACCGGGGTCGACGACGGCCACATCCGGCTGCTGCGCGCTGACCTCGACACCGACCTCGCCGTGCTGCCCCTGGTGGCGCGAGGCGCGGACATCATCTGGGCGTCGTCGTCGATCCACCATCTCGCCGACCAGCAGGCGGCCATCGACGCGCTGGCGGCGCTGCTCGCGCCCGGCGGCCGGCTCGCGCTGGCCGAGGGCGGGCTGCCCGCGCAGCACCTGCCGTGGGACGTCGGCGTCGGCGAGCCCGGCCTCGAGGTGCGGCTGGCCGCCGCCGAGGACCGCTGGTTCGCGCGCATGCGGGCCGGCGTCCCGGGCAGCGTCGCGATGCCGTACGGCTGGTGCACCGCGCTGCGCCGGGCCGGCCTCGTCGACGTCACCACGAAGACGTTCACGTTCGAGCGGCCGGTGCCGCTGTGCGACGAGGACCTGCGCTCGGTGCTGCTGAGCCTGCGGCACCGGGTCGCCGTCGCGGACGAGGAACTGCGCCCGGACGACGAGGCGGCGTGGGCCCGGCTGCTCGACCCCGAGGACGACGCGTGGCTGGGCCACCGCGACGACGTGTGCTCGCTCAGCGCGCGCAGTGTCCACGTCGGACACCGCGCCGCCGCCTAGGGTGTGTCCCCCAAGTCCATGGCCTGGGAGACACACCCTAGCTGCGGCGCATCGCCCACGGCGAACGCCGGGAATTGAGCGTGGTCGACTCAAGTTATAGCCGTCAGACCTGGTGATCCCAGGTACTCTGACCACGAAGGAGAGTCGCCATGAGCACCACCCTCGCACCGTTCGCCGACGTCGACCGCCTGTTCCGCACGTTCTGGGACGCGCCCGTCGCCACCGGCTCCACCAAGGGGTTCGCCCCCGCCGCCGACCTCGCCCGCGAGGGCGACGACCTGGTGGCCCGCTTCGACCTCCCGGGCATCGACCCGGAGAACGACGTCACGGTCGAGGTCGAGGGGCGCCGGCTGGTCGTCCGCGGCGAGCGCAAGGACGTCCGCGACGAGAACGGCACCGGCCGCCGGGTCCGTGAGGTGCGTTACGGCAGCTTCCGCCGCACCGTCGCGCTACCTGGAGCGGCCGACCCGAGCGCCGTCAGCGCGAGCTACGACGCCGGCGTCCTCACCGTGACGGTGTCCGGCGTCTACGCGGGCACCTCGCCCACCCGCATCGAGGTGCAGCGCGCCGCCTGACGCAAGGCGGAACACCGACGGCCGGGGCGGTCCACAGCGGACCGCCCCGGCCGTTTCGCGTCCCCCGGGTCCCGTGGGGGTCGCGGCGGTGTCAGGGCTCGATGCCGACCACGGAGTCGACCCGCAGCGGCGTGCCCTGCTGGCAGGTGGTCATGACGTCGGTCTGCACCTCGCCGGTGATCTGCACCTCGCGGCCGGATGCGATCAGCTCCTGGTCTCCGCCGATCAGCAGGTAGCCGTCGAGCAGCCAGCAGCCGGCCTCGACGCCGGGGGTCGGGAACCCGGTCAGCTGGACCGGGCCCTCGGGCACGGTGGTGGGCTGCGGGACGGGGGTGTCGGACGGCAGCGGCGTGGTGCCCGGGTCGGTCGGGACCGACGTCGGGACGTCGGTGGGAAGGTCCTCGGGCGGCGTCGGCTCATCGGTGGGCACCGACGGCGTGACGCTGGGCTCACCGGACGGCGTGGACGTGGCCGTCGGGTCGTCGCCGCCCGTGGCGGGCACGTCGTCGCCACACGCCGTCAGCAGCAGGACCGTCGCCGCCACGGCAGCCGTCAGCACCCCGTTCAGCCTCACGATGATCAGACGTCCGGCGCCCCGTCGCGGTTCCGGAGACATCACCTAGGGTGAACGCGTGATCTGGACCGTCGCCACTTCTACCGGGCCCCTCGTCGTCCGCGAGCAGCTGGAGCCCGACGACGAGCCCGGGCTGCTGGAGCTCTTCGCCGCCTGCGACGACTGGTTCGAGGCGACCACCGGCGGCCCGTCCGGCCCCGGCGACGTGCAGAGCCTGTTCTACGCGCTGCCCGAGGGCGCGTCGTTCGAGGACAAGCGGCTGTTCACGATCCGCGACGGCGAGAAGATCGTCGGGCTGATCGACGCCGTGCTCGGGCACCCGCACCGCACCGCCGTCGCGGTCGGCCTGTTCCTGGTGGCGCCGTCGCACCGCGGCCGCGGCGTCGGCGCCGCCGTCGCACGGGTCCTGCTGGCCGAGGCCCGCGAGAGCGGCCTCGACACCGTCACCGCGTCGGCGTACGACGCCTGGCCGCCGGGCCAGGCGTTCCTGCGCACGCTCGGGTTCACCGTCGGGCCGCCGGCCGAGCCGTCCGGCAATCGCGCCAGCGCCCCCGGCGAGCAGCCGGTGCGGAAGGCGACGCTGACGCTGGGCGGGTGAGCCGCCCCGGCCGCCCGGGGCCACACGGGCCTTCGTACCCTGGGCTGGCATGAACTGGTTGGCAGCCCGGCGCAGACGCAGTATGGCCCAGCGTGAGCTCACATCGCTCGCCGCACTGATGGGCATGGAGACGGCACCCCGATGGACGCCGGGCCGGCTCGCCGAGATCGACCAGCACGCCGCCGCGGTCCGCGACATCCTCGTCCTCGACGGCCACGGCCTGGGCTCGATCGCGCTCGCCGATTACGCGCGCGGCGTCGAGGACGTCGCCCGGGAGGGCGGCTGGCACCCCGGCGACGACGACTGGGTGTCGCTGCGCTTGGCCGGAGTGTGCCTGCTGGCCATGGCCGGTGGGGCCATGGCCAGCATCGAGGACGGCGACGCCGCGCTCTCCTGAGCGGCACCTCCGCCGCTCCTACGGGTAGTCGCGCGGCGACGAGCCCGGGTACGGCGCGGAGGTGTCCGGCCCCGTCCCCGTGTGCCGGCCGGTACCGGCCGGCGGCGCGCTCGTCGTCGACGGCGTCCCGCTCGGCGGCATCTCCGACGGCGGCACGCCGGCCGGCGCCTCCTGCGCCCGCAACGCGTCCTCGCGGCCGCGCTGGTAGGCCTCACTGCGCGTCCGCGCCTCCGGGATCTCCCGCTCGGCCCGGCTCAGCCAGCGCTCCCAGCGCTGCTCCATCGGCCGCAGCATCCCACCGCCGACACCGACGATGATCACGCCGGCGACCGTGGCGAGCACCGCGATCAGCACCGGAGTCGTCACGGTCGTGGCGACGCCGATCTGGTTCAGTGCCGCGATCACCCCGAGGGCGATGACGAAGACCTGCACGATCCGGGCGACCATGCGGCCATAGCTCAGCGCGCTCAGCGAACTGCCGACGAGGTCGGCGAGCGCGCTGGCGATCGCCGTCGCCACCACGACGATGACGACCGCGACGATCGCCTGCGGCAGCCAGGCCACGATGTCGGACAGCAGGTCGCTCACCGGATTGGGACCGAAGACGCCGAACGCCATCTGCAACGCGAGCAGCAGCACCGCGTAGTAGACCAACGTCGCGATCAGGCCGCTGGCATCGTACTTCGACTGCTCCAGCGCCCGCCGGACCCCGCCCCGCTCGACGGCGCGGTCGAAGCCGACCCGCTCGAGCACGACGTCGACCAGCTTGCGCAGCGCCTTCGCCACGAGCCAGCCGATGAAGAGGATCACCAGGAACGCGGCGAACTTGGGCAGGAACGTGATCACGGCGTTGAGAGCGTCGTCCCACGATTGCGTGATGTCCATCCGGCTCACATCCTTCCGGGCTGGGTCGGCGAACCGTCCATCGGCCGCCGGTCGCATGCCCTACCGGCACCCGGGACGCGTACCCCACCGGCCCCGATCCCACGCATACCGCTGCGAATCGGGCTCGCAAGGGCCAATATGCAACCAAGGGTTGCACAACGAGAGCGGCCGCCCTACAGTCATACGCAACCAATAGTTGCGAGAAGACGGGACAGCGCGATGGAGTACGGCAGCATCGAGCGGGAGCTCCACATCGAGGCCGCTCCCGAGATCGTCTACGAGGTCCTCAGCACACCCGAGCACCTGCGCGAATGGTGGCCCGACGACGCCGAGCTGGGCGCCGCGGTCCCCGGCGCCACGGGCTCCATCACCTTCGGCGACCCGGCCGGGCCCGACGCGAAGGTCGAGGCGATCACCGTCGTCGAGGCCGACCCGCCGCGGCGGTTCGCGTTCCGCTGGGTCTACGACGACGGCGCCGAGGCGACGGCGGGCAACTCGCTGCTGGTGACGTTCGACCTCGAGCCGTCCGGCACCGGAACGCGAGTGCGGTTCCGCGAGACCGGCTTCCGCGAACGCGGCTGGGAGGCGGCCGTGCTCGAGGAGATGTACCGCGGCAACGTCGCCGGCTGGGACCACTTCCTGCCGCGCCTCGTCGCGTACGTCGACCGGCTGGTCTCGGCGCCATGACCGCCCCGATCGACGACGAGCTCTGGTCGGCGGTCGGCGATCCGACCCGGCGGCGCATCCTCGACCTCCTGCTCGTCGGCGGCGGAGGCACGGCGACGACGCTGAGCGAACGGCTGCCGGTGTCGCGGCAGGCGGTCGCCAAGCACCTCGGCGTCCTCGACCGCGTCGGGCTCGTGCACGGCACGCCGTCGGGGCGGGAGCGCCGCTACGACGTCGACGAGGCCCAGCTGGCCCGCGCGGTCGCCCAACTGACCTCCGTCGGCGCCACATGGGACGCCCGGCTGGGCCGCATCAAGCGCCTTTCCGAGGAGATCCAGCGCCGACGTCAGGGCTGACCCCTGCGCTACGGCCCCCATCCGCCGTCACGACCGTGGCGGCGCCACCGAAGCGCGCCCGAAAACCGGGCGCCACCCCAGGAAGAGGACACACCATGGCCGAGATCCTGCACCGCATCGGGGCGACCGCCTCGCCCGACACCGTCTACGCGGCCCTGACCACGATCGACGGGCTGGCCGGCTGGTGGACCGCCAAGACCACCGACGCCGGCGACGACGTCATCAGGTTCCGCTTCGACGTGCCGCACGGCGAGGACGGCTTCGACATGAAGGTCCTGGAGACCGTCCCCGCCGAGCTGGTGCGCTGGGAGGTCGTCGACGGCCCGGCGGAGTGGGTCGGAACCCAGATCCGCTTCGACCTCAAGCAGGAGGACGACTTCACCATCGTGCTGTTCCGGCACGAGGGCTGGCGGGAGCCGGTCGAGTTCATGTACCACTGCAGCACGAAGTGGGCCACGTTCCTCATGAGCCTCAAGGAGTTCACCGAGACCGGCTCCGGCCGGCCCGCCCCCGACGACGTCCAGATCAGCAACTGGCACTAGGACCGGTTGCGGCGGTAGATCGTGACGAGGACGCCGTCGCCGTAGGTCGTGGCCTCGGACAGCTTCCACACGAGCTTGTCCGGGGTCGCGGCCCACAGCTTGCGGCCGTGGCCCAGGACGACGGGGAACGTCATGAGGTGGATCTCGTCGACGAGGTCGTGCGTGAGCAGCCCCTGGGCCAGCCGGATGCTGCCGGCCACCGAGATCTCGCCGTCGACCTCCCGCTTGAGCCGCGTCACCTCCTCGACGAGGTCACCGGAGAGCACGGTGGTGTTGGTCCACGTCGGGTCGGTGAGCGTGCTCGAGACGACGTACTTGGGCATGCTGTTGTACTTGTCGGCCAGCTCGCCCTCGTACTGCGGCCAGGCTGTGGAGAACCCGTCGTAGGTGGCGCGTCCCAGCAGCAGCGCGGTGGCGCCGAGCGCCTCGGTCTCCTTGAACCGCTCGCCGTCGGCGCCGCGGTCGAACTCGAAGCTCCAGTCCTGGTACTTGAAGTCCTCGCCGCCGGGCGCCTCGACGACACCGTCGAGCGAGATGAACTCGGTGAGCACGATCGTTCCCATGTCAGGCCTCCTTGACGAACGCGCGGAGCTCGGCGGCGAGCACCTTGGGCGTGGTGCTGTGCTCCGCACCCGGGACGACCCGGTGGGTCGCGGTGGGCAGGTGCTCGGCGATCGCCTGCGCCGCCGTGGCGAGGAACGGCCAGGTGTCCTTGCCGTTCATGACGAGGACCGGCACGTCGACGCGGTCCCACAGGCCGGCCCGCAGCGGCTTGCCGGACATCGCGTCGCCGACGTTGCGGCCGTCGTAGGCGATGGTGGGCGCGACCGCCTCGAGCACGGGCCACTCCGCGGGGTCCTGACGCAGCTCGGCGACCATCTCGTCCGGCAGGAGGACCGCCGCGGTCAGGAACAGGGCGACGGCGTCGCCGGGCCGGCCCGCGGCGACGGCGGCCTCGACCTGCTCGACGTAGTCGGCCGGCAGCGGCGGACGGGTGTCGTCGACGACGGCGTTCGGCTCGAACAGCGCGATGCGGGCGATCGGGACGCCGGCCTGCGCCGCGTTGAGGGCGAGGTTCCCGCCGGAGGACCAGCCGAACACCGTCGCCGGTCCCCCGCCGCCGGCCTGGTCGATGATCGCGGCGAGGTCGTCGAACTCGCGCTCGACGGCGTAGGGCAGGGTGTCGCCGCTCTCGCCGCGGCCGCGGCGGTCGTAGTTGATCACGAGGAACTCGTCGGCGAGCAGTTCCGCCGTCAGCGCGTTCTCGGGTGTGGTGGCGCGATAGGCGGTCACGCCGTCGATGATGACGATCGGGTGGCCGGCGCCCCACGCCGTGTAGGCGATGCGGGTGCCGTCGGCCGAGGTGATCGTGCCGTGGTGCATGGTCGTCGGGCCCTTCGTCCGGTGCTGCGGTGTCCGTCACCGCCACGACCGACGCTAGGGACCGTCCGCGTCGTCGGGCTTGTACAGGAGCGACAGGACGTCGTCGTCGGTGTCGCCCTGCCGCAGCTGGGTCGCGGTGCGGCCGATGAACCGCTGCAGCGAACGCGCCAGGTGCGGCTGGTCGTAGTAGCCGCACCGGTGCACGACGTCGAGCGGCTCCGCACCCTCGCCGAGCAGCACCGCGGCCTGGCGGGCGCGTTCGATCTGCCGGATCGCGCCCTGGGTGAGGCCGGTGGCGGCGGCCACCCGCCGCTGCACCGACCTGACGCCCACCCGGGCGATGCCGCCCCACACGACCTCGTCGACCATCGGATCGCGGACGATCACGCCGTCGCGCACCAGCCGCTGGACCAGCAGCTCGGCGTCGTCCGCGCCGGGGATCTCCCACTCGTCGCCGCCCAGCGCGAACGTCCGGGCGGTGACCCGCGACATCTCCAGCTCGCCGTCGACGAGCTCGGCGATCGGCAGCCTCGGCATCGACGTGCCGTGCGCGAACGCGATGCCGAATGCCTCCGAGTCGCCGGTGAACTCCGCGGTGGACGCGGACGTCTCCGGTCCGCGGACGCCGGCGTGCACGACACCGCCGTCGGTCCAGAACACCAGCTCCCAGGTCGACGACGCGACCGAGGTCATCCGCCCGGCGCCGGACGTGCGACCCCACCAGACCCGCGCCACGTAGGGCGAGTCCGACGCGCGATGACCGCTCTCGATCGGCATGCCGCGGGCCCCCGTCAGAGCCGGTGGGCCGGGGTGACCGTCTGGGTGTGGACGACGACGTCGAACCACTCGTCCAGGGTGCCGCCGTACGCGATCGACGCGACGCCGTACTCGGGCCGGCCACGCGTCACGATCGGGGCGTCGAGCCAGTCGCGCACCGCGGGCGGGCCGGCCCGGTCGATCCGCAGCACGAACCGCTCCGCGTCGACGTCGCCGAGCGGCTGCTCGAACCAGCCGTCGAGCGCCGGCGGCAGCTCGACGGTGGCGCCGTCGCCGGTCCGGTGGGTGCCGTGGTCGAAGGTGAACCCGATCGGCACGTAGCCGCGGCCGTACCAGTCCTCGAGGTACGAGCCCGCGCTGGCGAAGACGGTGTCGGGCTCGCCCGGCTCGGTGAGCGTCAGCCGCGGCGCGTCGGCGACGTGCGCCGAGGCCGCCCAGTAGACCGTGCGGGCGTCGGTGTGCCGCTGCCACCAGCGCACGTTCTCGGCCGCCCGGGCGTCGCGGTACGTCGGGATGTCACCCCACGGCAGGCTGAACGCCTCGTACCAGAAGCGGATCTGCCGCGCGTGGTGCGCGACGACCTCGTGCCCGGGCCCGGGGTCGATGGACGCGACGATGCGCTCGACCTCGTACGCGGCCTGGACGTACGGCGCCTTGTCCGGTTCTGCCATGTAGTCGCCCAGGTGCGCGCCGATGTCGTCGTTCTCGGGCTCCACCCACTCGTACTGCGACTCCAGGTCGGCCATCCGGTCCGGAGCGTTCGCCGCGACGTAGGCCGCGACGGCGTCGTAGGCGGCCAGCCCGGTCGCGAAGTACTCCGCCCCGGCGACCTCGACGTCGCCGGCATGCGTGTCGTTGTACCGGCGCAGCCACTGGAACAGGTCGCGGAGCTCGGTGGTCTGCCAGATGTCCTCGAGCGTGCCCAGCACGGCCTCGAGGTCGTCGCGGCGGCCGAGCACGTAGTCGTTCAGGGGTAGCGCGGCCGTCCAGTCCATCTCGAACGCGACCGCACGGACGCCTCCGTACGTGACGAGGTGCCGCAGGTAGCGCGCCTTCAGCTCGGTGACCTCGCCGATCAGGTGTCCAGGCTCGCCGAGCCCGATCAGCCGCGCGCCGGCGGTGGCCGCGGCGACCGTCAGGAGGTCGCGTCCGGGCCGGGCCGGATCGTCGGGGACGGGGACGGCGTGCCGCTCGGCCCACCGGGTGACCGGCGCGACGGGCTCCGCCGCCGGTGCGGGCACGGCCGTCCCCACCAGGGCGAGCGCGGCCGCTCCGGCGGCGAGGCCGAGCATGGTGCTACGGGTTCTCACGGGTACCTCCTGAGCGGGTGTGTGGAACCCCACGCTCGCGTGCGCGATGCTCGCACACATCCGTCAGGATGCGGCACCTCGGCTACGTCAGATGACGTACGGCGCGATGCCCTCGGGCGTCACGAGGCAGAACGGGTGGCCGACGGGGTCGGCGAACACCCGGTACCCGATCGGCTTGTCCGACGTCTCGAGCACCGAGCCACCGAGCTCGAGCACCCGCCGCTCGCCGACGTCGAGATCGGTGACGGTGAGGTCGAGATGCAGCTGCTGAGGCGGATCGCCGCGGTGCCAGTCGGGCGCGATGAAATGCCGGGTGCGCTGCAGCGACAACGTCAGCGGGCCGGCCTCGAGCTCGACCCAGTCAGGGGCGTCGCGCGTGCGTCGCGCACCGAGCAGCGCCTCGTAGAACGGCGCCAGCTCCCGCGGGTCGGGGCAATCGACGACGACGCCGATGATGGCTGCGATCATCCGCCCACCCTAGGCGCGGACCCGTCAGAGCTGGAGCGCGCGCGGCGGCGAGGCCAGCAGCTCCGCGTCCTCCCAGTCCATGCCGGGCACGTCGACGTACAGCTCGATCTCGTTGCCGTCGGGGTCGGCGATGTAGAGGCTGTGCGTCACCACGTGGTCGGTGGCGCCGAGCACCGTCGCGCCGGCCTCCTGCAGCGTACGCAGCGCCGCCCGCAGCTCGTCGTCGGACGTGCCGATCTTCAGGCCGAAGTGGTACAGCCCGACGCGGCGCCCGGCCGGCAGCGCCGCCGCGTCGGGGCCGACCTCGATCAGCAGCAGCTCGTGGTGGGTGCGGCCGGACGGCGCGTTGAACATGGCGAACGGCATCGGCAGCGGGCCGGACCCGTCGCCGTCCGGCTTCGGCAGCACCTGCCGCCAGCCGAGCACGTCGCGGTAGAACGCCACCGAACGCCGGATGTCGCGCACGTAGAGCACGAGGTGCCCCAGTTCCTTGACCTCCACAACCCCTCCTCGGAAAGTTGAACCTTCAACCATCATCGTATGCTGTGCGACGTGAGGTCGACGCGGTGGCTGAGTGAGGACGAACAGAAGGTGTGGCGGACCTACCTGCTGGCGAACCAGCTGCTGTGGGCGTCCCTGGACCGGCAACTGCAACGCGACGCCGGCATGCCGCACGCCTACTACATGATCCTCGCCATGCTCTCCGAGGCGCCGAACCGCGAGCTGACGATGTCGCGGCTGGCCCGCCTCGTCGGCTCGTCACCGAGCCGGCTGTCGCACGCCGTGTCCCGGCTGGAGCAGGCCGGCTGGGTGCGCCGCCGCAAGCACGAGACCGACGGCCGCACGACGGTCGCCTCGCTCACCGGCGACGGCTTCGCGGTGCTGGCCGAGGCCGCGCCGGGCCACGTCGAGGAGGTCCGCGGCATTCTCTTCGACCCGCTCACGCCGGAGCAGGTCGACCAGCTCGGCGAGATCGTCGCGGCGATCGTCGCGCCGCATGACGGCCGGGCCCCGCACGTGTGAGATGCTGCCCGCGGCGGCAGCCGCAGCCGGCCGACGACACCTCGACCACGCCGACTCGACGCGAGAGAGGGCAGCGCCCATGCGAGACATCGCCGTCTTCAGCGGCAGTGCCCACCCCGAACTGGCCGCCGAGATCTGCGCCCAGCTGGGCGCCGCCCTCAACCCCGTGCGCATCCAGCGCTTCGCCAACGACTGCCTCGAGGTGCAGCTGCAGGCGAACTGCCGCGAGCACGACGTGTTCCTGATCCAGCCGATCGTCCCGCCGGTCCAGGAGCACCTGGTCGAGCTGTTCCTCATGCTCGACGCCGCCCGGGGCGCCTCGGCCGCGCGCACCACCGTCGTCATGCCGCACTACGCCTACGCGCGGTCGGACAAGAAGGACGCCCCGCGCATCTCCATCGGCGGCCGGCTGATGGCCGACCTGCTCACCACGGCCGGCGCCAACCGCGTCCTGGCGATGACGCTGCACTCGCCGCAGGTGCACGGCTTCTTCAGCGTGCCGGTCGACCAGCTGCACGCGCTGCGCGAGCTGGCGGCGCACTTCCAGGGACACGACCTCTCCAACACCGTCGTCGTGTCGCCCGACCTCGGCAACGCCAAGCCGGCGTCGGCGTTCGCCCGCATGCTCGGCGTGCCCGTCGCGGCCGGCGCGAAGCAGCGCTTCGCCGACGACAAGGTGACGATCACCGCCATCATCGGCGAGGTCGAGGGCCGCGACATCATCGTGCTCGACGACGAGATCGCGAAGGGCAGCACGCTGATCGAGCTGATGGAGCGGCTGCGCGAACGCGACGCCCGGTCCATCCGCATCGCCTGCACGCACGGCCTGTTCGCCGACGACGCCCTGCGCCGCCTCGGCGACCAGCCGGACGTCGAGGAGATCGTCTGCACCAACACCGTCCCGCTGGCCAACGGCACCATGCACCCGAAGCTGACGGTGCTCTCCGTGGCGCCGCTGCTCGCGGAGGCGATCCGCCGCATCCACAACGGCGAGTCGGTGAGCGCGCTCTTCCACGACGCGTGAGAGGCAGCTCACGCGCATCACCGGGACCAATCCGGGCATTTCCCAGACGGCGCCCGAACCCGCCATCCATACTCAGTGCTCATGACGAGGAGTCAGTTCGAGACCATGACGGACTTCGCCGACCCGCTCACCGCTGTCACCCGCCGGGGCAGGCTCGTGCTCGCCCAGCGTGAGGGGTTCCTCGAGCTCGATGCCGCCGGCGAGCGGTTCGAGCTGCTCGGCCCGTTCGACAACGCCGCCGAACTGGGCGACGACGTCGAGATCACCGGCGTCGTGGCGCCGCAGGGCCGAGGCGCCCGCGACACCCCGGCGATGCTGGTACGGCACGTCCGCCGCGTCTGATCAGTCCCTGACAACAGCAAGCGGGCGGCCGAACCCGGCCGCCCGCTGCATGATCGTCTCCTGGCTACTCCGGCAGGCCGGTCTCGACCGGGTGCCCGGCGCGGACCCACGCCTGCGTGCCGCCTGCGACGTTGCGGACGTCGTAGCCCTGCGCGTCGAGGTAGTCGGCCACCTGGCCGCTGCGGCCGCCGACCGCGCACACGAGGTAGACGGTGCGGTCGCGCGGGATGTCGTCGATCTGCTCGATGACCGACCCCATGGGGATCAGCTGCACGCCGGGGATGTGCGCCTCGACGTACTCGCCCGGCTCGCGGACATCGACGATGGCCGCGCCGCCGTCCTTCCACACCGCCATCAGCTCGTCGACGGTGACCTCGGCGGCGCTCACGGGACGCTCACGAAGATGTGCGAGGCGTCGGCCGCCGACAGCTCGACGGTCTCGGTGCTGCGCACCTGCACGCCGTTGTCGGTGGTGGTGGCGCGCACGGTACGGCCGGGGACGATCTCGGCCTCGCGCAGGCTGGCCAGCAGCTTCTCGTCGACCTGCAACGGCTCGCCGATGTGCCGCACGACGACCTCGGCGCCGTCGGTGGTGCCGGCCTGGCGCAGCTGCCGGACGCCGGAGCGGAACTCTTCGACCTCGGTGGAGCTGCCGAGCTCGGCCAGACCCGGGATCGGGTTGCCGTAGGGATCGGCGGCCGGTTCGTGCAGGAGGTCGACGAGGCGGCGCTCGACCGCCTCGGAGACGACGTGCTCCCAGCGGCAGGCCTCGTTGTGCACCAGCTCCCAGTCGAGCCCGATGACGTCGACCAGCAGCCGCTCGACCAGGCGGTGCTTGCGCATGACGCGCATGGCCAGCAGCCGGCCCTTCTCGGACAGCTCGAGGTGACGGTCTTCGTCGACGTGCAGCAGGCCGTCGCGCTCCATGCGGGCGACGGTCTGGCTGACGGTGGGACCGGACTGGTGCAGCCGCTCGGCGATGCGCGCGCGGAGCGGGACGATGCCTTCCTCTTCGAGCTCGAAGATCGTCTTGAGGTACATCTCGGTCGTATCGATGAGGTCGCTCACCCGACGGCTCTCCTCGCATCACTCAGATTCCATGGCGCTGCGGCTGGTAGTGCCGTCGTTCGCCGATCGACCCGCCGGGGTCTCGGGTCGATACGTCGAGCTTATCGCGACCGCGTCTCGTTTCCGGTTTCGTTCGCTCACCGCACCTCCGGACCGAGACGCCGGGGCGCACCTCGTGACAGACTCACGGGGTGCCGGTGGTGAGCGTCCTGAGCCTCAAGGGCGGCGTCGGGAAGACGTCGGTCACGCTCGGGCTGGCCGGCGCGGCGGCCGCGCAGAAGCTGCGCTGCGTCGTCGTCGACCTCGACCCGCAGGGCAACGCCACCACGGTGCTGGCGCCCGACGGCGTGCGGTTCACCGCCAACGACGTCCTCAGCGGCGACCACCCCGTGGCCATCGGCGACGCGCTCACCGTCAGCGGCTGGGGCGAGCCGGTCCGCGTCCTCGCCGGCGAGCCCGCACTCGAGCGGCGCAACCACCCGCCCGACGGCCCGCCCGGACGCCACCACGTGCGCACCGCGCTGGCCGGCCTGCGCGACGCCGACCTCGTGCTGATCGACTGCCCGCCCAGCCTGGCCGAGCTGACCCGCAACGCGCTGGCGGCCAGCGACACCGCGCTCGTCGTCACCGAGCCGACGGCGTTCGCGCTGGCCGGCGCCCAGCAGGCGCTCGACGCCGTCGACGCCGTCCGCAGCGCCCACAACCTGCGGCTGCGGCCGGCCGGCATCGTCGTCAACCGGTTCCGGGCCGGCTCCGCCGAGCACCGGTACCGCCTCGACGAGCTGATCGCCGCCTACCGCGACCTCGTCATCGACCCCGTGCTGCCGGAACGCTCGGCCATCTCCCGCGCCCAGGGCGCCGGGTTGCCGGTGCAGCGCTGGCCGTCGCCGGGCGCGCGCGAGGCCGGCCGCATCTTCGCCGGCTACCTCACACTGCTGCTGAGCACGTCCCGGACCGGCGCCGGGCCGTTCTCGAAGGGGGTGTCCCGATGAGCTCGTCGCTTCCGCCGCCGCGGCCCGCGCTCGTCCGCCGTCCCGACGGCACCGTCCACTCCGCCGCGCCGCACCTCTCCTCGCTCTCCGTCGACGACGCCGCCGTCGCGAAGGCGGTCAAGAAGCACAAGAAGAAGAAGGCCCATCCCGGCGACGACGACGCTGAGGTCGTGGTCACGCTGTCCAAGCGCGACCGCAAGCGGCTGCGGCGCAAGGCCGACGGCTACGGCTGGACGGCGGAGGAAGCAGCCGCGCACGTCCTTCGTGCGTGGGCCGATGAGTAGGCCGGGCTACACGGTCCTGCAGGTTCCGGTGCCGGCTCTGGAGACGTTCGTCCGCGGCCGGTTCGAGCACTACGACCGCGCGTACGTCTCCCCCGACCCGGCGTTCACGCACGCGCACATCACGGCGCTGGCGCCGTTCCTGCCGGCGCCCGATCCCGCCGCGCTGGACACCGTGGCGGCCATCGCCGCGGCCGCGTCGCCGATCACGTTCACGCTGCGCCGGCTGGAGACGTTCCCGAACGGCATCGTCTACCTCGCGCCCGAGCCGGCCGACCCGTTCCGCGCGCTCACCGAGGCGCTCGTCGCGGCGTTCCCGCAGTGCCCGCCGTACGGCGGCGAGTTCCCCGACGTCGTGCCGCACCTCACCCTCGACCAGCTCTCGGCGGACGTGTCGGTGGCGTCGACCCGCGACGCCCTGGGCGGCACCGTCCCCGTCACGTGCGTCGCCGACCGTGTCGACCTCGCGTGGTACCAGCCGGAACGGTCGCGGCTGCTGGCCAGCTTCGCCCTAGGGTGACCACTCGCCGCGGGCCATGACGGCGTCGACGGCGAGGTCCGCGTCGAGCACGACGAGGTCGGCGTCGAGGCCGGGGGCGAGCGCGCCGGTGCGGTCGTCGAGGCCGAGCAGCCGGGCCGGCGTGGCAGACGTCGCTCGCACCGCCTCGGGCACGGTGAACCCGGCCTGCTGGACGGCGAAGCGGAAGGCGTGGTCCATGGTGAGCGTGCTGCCGGCGATGGAGCCGCCCTCGACCAGCCGGGCCACCCCGTTCTCGACGCGCACCGACAGCTCGCCGAGCACGTACTCGCCGTCGCCGATGTCCGTCGCGTCCATGGCGTCGGTGACCAGCGCGATGCGGGCAGGGCCGGCCGCGCTGCGCACCATGCGGGCGATCGCGGCATGCAGGTGGACGCCGTCCAGGATCAGCTCGACGGTGACCCGCTCGTCCTCCAGCAGCGCGACGATGGGGCCCGGGTCGCGATGGTGGACCGGCGCCATCGCGTTGAACAGGTGCGTCGCGACCGTCGCCCCGGCGTCGATCGCCTGCCTCGTCACGTCGTAGGTGGCGTCGGTGTGCCCGACGGCGGCGACGGCGCCCGCCGCGACGACCGCGCGGACCGCGTCGAGCCCGTGGTCGAGCTCGGGCGCGAGGGTGACCATGCGGACGGTGCCGTGGCCGGCCTTCAGCAGCCGGTCGACGGCGTCCGGCTCGGGCACGCGGAGGGCGCGCTCGTCGTGGGCGCCCTTGCGGGCCGGCGAGATCCACGGCCCCTCCAGGTGCACGCCCGCGATGAGGCCCTCGCCGGTCAGCTCGGCCAGCACCCGCACGTCGTGCTCGAGCGCGTCGTACTCGCCGGTGACCAGGCTCGCGACGATGGACGTGGTGCCGTGGCGGCGGTGCGTGGCGACGAACGTGCGCACGGCCTCGTCGTCGGCGCCCACCACGGTGCCGCCGCCCCCGCCGTGCGTGTGCATGTCGACGAACCCGGGCACCAGCCAGCGACCGCCGAGGTCGCGGTCGGGGCTCGCCGGCGGCGGGCCGGACCCGAGCGCGGCGATGCGCCCGCCGTCGGTCTGCAGCCAGCCGTCCTCCACCACACCGTCGGGCGTGACCATCTGCGCACCGGCGATCACCGTCATGCGTTCCTCCTGGCTCTTTCGTCTCGATGCGCACCGTATCGCTACCCTCGGTGACCATGACGGTGACGGTGCGGTCCCGGTTCCGCGGTCCCACGACGTCGGGCAACGGCGGGTACGTGGCCGGCCTGCTGGCGAGCCGCCTCGGCGACGGTCCGGCGACCGTCACGCTGCGGACGCCGCCGCCACTGGACACACCGCTGACGGTGCGGTCGTCGGCGCCCGACGCCCTGGAGCTGTTCGACGGCTCCACCCTGGTCGCCGTCGTCGCCACCGCCCCCGACGACCTCGCCGCCGTCCCGCCCGTCCCCGTCGAGGAGGTCGCGGAGATCTCGGCGCGGTACCCGGGCTTCACCGCCCACCCGTTCCCCGAGTGCTTCGTCTGCGGCCCGGAGCGCTCCCCCGACGACGGACTCAGACTGTTCCCCGGTCGCGTCGGCGACGGCCGCACCGCCTGCCTCTGGTCCGTCGCCGCCGACGTCGCCGGCGCCCCCGAGTTCGTCTGGGCCGCTCTCGACTGCCCCGGCGGCTGGTCGGCGCCCATCGAGGGCCGCCCCATGGTGCTCGGCCGCATCACCGCCGCCGTCTCGGACCTCCCGCTGCCCAGCGAGTCGTGCCTGGTCATGGGCGCGCTCGTCGGCACCGAGGGCCGCAAGACCTGGACCGACTCCACCCTCTACGGCGCCGACGGCCGGGTGCTCGGCCGGGCCCGATCCACCTGGATCGCGATCGCCTGACTCACCCTGTTTTGTTCCCGCGTTCACCCCGCGAAAAAGGCGTTGCCGCGGGGTCGGGTGGGCGCATAACGTGGTGGGCACACGGAGAGGAGGTGGTCCAGTAGATGAATAGCTATCGGACTCGTGAGGTGGCTGCTCGCTAGCAGCCCTGCTCGTCGCAGGACTTGGGGGTGACCCCAGCGGTTCGCCGGCTTGGTTGCTGGCACTACCGAGCAGTCACCCGACCCGTGGGCTCCCGGCGCTGGTCCGTCCGGGCCACGACTGACGACCGTGTGTCGCTCAGCGTGGAAGCAGCCCACGGGTCGTCCCATTTCTGGGGACGTTCCCGGCGCCCGCCGCTGGGCGCGGCACCGCCGGCCGGCCTTTCGATCGGCCGGCGCTGATGTCGATCGCCGGAATCGCGTTCTGCCCGTCGCCGCACGCCGCCAGCACGCGCTCGCGCGCTCTCGAAGCGGCCGGCGCGCAACGTGAGCGGGCAGCGAACCTCTGCCACAGCCTCGCCGGCCGCCACCCCAGCGAACCCGCACCGCAGCCCTGCCGCCACCCAGCGAGCCACGCCGATAGCCGAGCTGGCCGCGACCCAAGCAGGCCAAGCGGCAGCCGGCGGGCAACGAGCCGCGCAGAGCCGCTCGCCAGCCCGCCAGCCCGCCAGCCCGCCAGCTCGCCCGCTCGCCCGCCAGCCCGCTCGCCCGCTCGCCCGCCAGCCCGCTCGCCCGCCAGCCCGCTGGCCCGCTGGCCCGCTGCGCTACAAGCGCAGCGGCGCGTTCACGGCGCGAGGTTGTCGGTGCCCGCCCGTAGGGTGGGCCCCACCCGGGCCGGGAGGGGTCGACTTACCACCACGCGACGCGACTCTGGTGCCGTCGTCTGATCCGCGCCGTTTCCGCGCCCCGTCGTTGGTGCTCGGTCAGCCGCTCAGCGACGTGCCCGGACTCTCACGCCAAGATCGTCCAGGTTTTGTGGCGTGATCACCCGAATCCTGGATGATCTCGGCGCGGCAGCGGCCAGCGGACCCGTCACCAAAGCGGAGCCGGTGGCCGGACCCACCCAGCCAGCGTGAGCGGCCAGCGGTCCCGTCTGCGCAATGGAGCCGGTAGCAACGCCGGGCCACCCGACAGCGGCCAGCGGACCCGTCACCACAGCGGAGCCGGTAGCCGGAACACCATCTGCGACCCGTGAACGGCCAGCGGACCCGAACCCCTGCAGAGCTGGAAGCCGGGCCCATCTTCCGGCCGGCCCCCTGATGCTGCTTTCACGGGGGCGCGGGTGGCCGGGTCAAGCGGTCCTCCGTCGCGCGAAGCGCCAAGCAGAAGGTCCGCTTGAGGCGGCCTCCCGCGCCCTCGACAATGGAGAGCAGCAGGGGGCAGGCCAACGCGGCAAACCCAACGAACGGGCGCCCGGCCAACGCGCCCCGGTCCACGGCCCACGGAACTCAGGGAGCGAGCCGCTCCACCACCCAGGCGTCATCCGGGCCGCCGGAAGCACGCCGATACCGCAGCCGATCATGCAGCCGCGCCACCCCGCCCTGCCAGAACTCCACGGTGTCGGGCACCACCCGGTAGCCGCTCCAGAAGTCGGGCAGCGGCACCTCGTCGGGGAACCGCTCGCCCACCGCCGCGGCCGCCGCCTCGAGGTCGGCGCGGGTGCCGATGACCGCGGACTGGTGGCTGGCCCAGGCACCGATCTGGGACTCCCGCGGCCGGGTCAGCCAGTACGCCAGCGTTGCCTCCCGGGACACCGCCGAGGCGGCGCCGCAGACGAGGACCTGGCGTTCCATGGCGATCCACGGGAAGCACAGCGACACCCACGGGTTGGCCGCGATCTCCGTCGCCTTGCGGGAACCGGTGTTGGTGAAGAAGACGAAAGCGCCGTCGTCGATGCCCTTGAGCAGCACCGTTCGGCTGCTGGGCCGGCCGTCGGCGCTGGTGGTGCCGAGGACCATGGCGTTGGGCTCGGCCATGCCCATGGTGACGGCGTCGTGCAGCCAGGCGCGGAACTCGTCGAACGGGTCGGGCGCGAGGTCGCCTTCGAGCAGCCGCCCGGACGTGTACCGGCGGCGCATGCGCGGCAGTCCTTCCTCCACGTCCTCCACTCTGTCACCCCCGCCAGACAGAACGCCGCCCACCACAGGGACGTGGCGGAGGCCACTGTGGGAAACCGCACATTCACATTGTCGCAACTTGTGGAGAGCCACCAGTTGCGGGGCATGATGGTCGTGGGGGCCCGCGAGCGCACCACGAATGGAGATGTCAATGACCGAGGTCAAGCATGGCCTTGAGGGTGTCGTAGCGTTCGAGACCCAGATCGCCGAGCCGGACAAGGAAGGCGGTGCGCTCCGCTACCGCGGGGTCGACATCGACGACCTGGTCGGCCGGGTGCCGTTCGGCAACGTGTGGGGTCTGCTGGTCGACGGCGCGTTCGATCCCGGCCTGCCGCCGGCCGAGCCGCTGGAGCTGCCGGTCCGCACCGGCGACGTCCGGGTCGACGTGCAGAGCTCGGTCGCCACGCTGGCGCCGCTCTGGGGCTTCCAGCCGCTGCTCGACACCAGCGACGACGACGCCCGCGACCAGCTGGCGCGCAGCGCGTCCGCCATGCTCTCGTTCGTCGCCCAGTCGGCGCGCGTCGGCGCCGGTCAGGCGCCTGTTCCCGACGACGTCGTGGCGCGGGCGGGCAGCATCGTCGAGCAGTTCATGGTGCGCTGGCGCGGCGAGCCCGACCCCCGCCACACCGCTGCCGTCGACGCCTACCTGACGTCCGCCGCCGAGCACGGCATGAACGCGTCGACGTTCACTGGACGAGTGGTCGCGTCCACAGGCGCCGACGTCGCCGCGTCGCTGTCCGCGGCCGTCGGCGCGATGAGCGGCCCGCTGCACGGCGGCGCCCCGTCGCGGGTGCTGGCCATGATCGAGGAGATCGAGCGCACCGGCGACCCCGTCGGATACGTGAAGGGCATCCTCGACCGCGGCGAGCGGCTCATGGGCTTCGGTCACCGCGTCTACCGCGCCGAGGACCCCCGTGCCCGCACGCTGCGCCGCGTCGCCCGCGAGCTGGGCGCGCCCCGCTACGAGGTCGCCGAGGCGTTCGAGAAGGCCGCGCTGTCGGAGCTGCACGAGCGCAAGCCCGACCGCGTGCTCGCCACCAACGTGGAGTTCTGGGCCGCCATCGTGCTCGACTTCGCCGAGGTCCCGGCGAACATGTTCACGTCGATGTTCACCTCGGCCCGCACGGCCGGCTGGTGCGCGCACATCCTCGAGCAGAAGAAGACCGGCCGGCTGGTCCGCCCGTCCGCCAAGTACACCGGCCCGGGCGCCCGCACCCCCGACACCGTCCCCGGCTGGAGCCCTGCCTGGGCCGCCTGACCACCAGCGACGTACGACGCCACGCGCCGGTCCGTGTCATCTGACGGACCGGCGCTCGCATGCCCGGGAACATGCGGCACAATGGCCTACCTGACAGTGTCGTCACACTTCCGTAACCCACCGGACACCCGACACGGAGCGCAGCCATGACCGACACTGTGCAGATCCCCGACGACCTCAAGCCCGCCGACGGCCGGTTCGGCGCGGGCCCGAGCAAGGTCCGTCCCGAGGCGCTGGCCGCCCTCGCCGCCCAGGGCGGCGCCGTCCTCGGCACCTCGCACCGGCAGGCGCCGGTGAAGAACCTGGTCCGCCGCGTCCGCGAGGGCGTCGCCGCCCTGCTGGGCCTGCCCGAGGGCTACCGGGTCGTGCTCGGCAACGGCGGCACCACGGCGTTCTGGGACGCGGCCGCGTTCGGCCTGGTCCGCCAGAAGGCGCAGCACCTCTCCTTCGGCGAGTTCTCGTCGAAGTTCGGCACCGTCACGAAGACCGCGCCGTGGCTCGACGAGCCCAGCATCGTCAAGGCCGAGCCGGGCTCGCTGCCCGTGCCCGTGGCCGAGGACGGCGTCGACGTCTACGCGTGGCCGCACAACGAGACCTCCACCGGCGTCATGGCACCCGTCCGCCGGGTCCAGGGCGCCGCCGACGACGCACTGGTACTCATCGACGCCACCAGCGGCGCGGGCGGCCTGCCGGTCGACCCCACCCAGGCCGACGTCTACTACTTCGCGCCGCAGAAGAACTTCGGCTCCGACGGCGGCCTCTGGATCGCGGCGTTCTCGCCGGCCGCGCTGGCCCGGGTCGAGGAGATCGCCGCCACCGACCGGTACGTCCCGGCGTTCCTCGACCTCCCGACCGCGGTCGACAACTCCGCCAAGGACCAGACGTACAACACCCCAGCCGTGGCGACGCTGTTCCTGCTGGCCGAGCAGCTCGACTGGCTCAACGGCAACGGCGGCCTCGAGTTCGCCGTCGGCCGCACCACGGCGTCGTCGGGCCACCTGTACAGCTGGGCCGACAAGACCCCGTACACCACGCCGTACGTCAGCGACCCCAACGCGCGCTCGCTGGTGGTCGGCACCATCGACTTCGACGACAGCATCGACGCCGCCGCGGTGGCGAAGGTGCTGCGCGCCAACGGCATCGTCGACGTCGAGCCGTACCGCAAGCTGGGCCGCAACCAGCTGCGCGTCGCGATGTTCCCGGCGGTCGACCCCGCCGACGTCGAGGCGCTGACCGCGTGCATCGATTTCGTCGTCGAGAAGCTCGGCGCGTAGGTCACCGAAACTGTCAATAACAACGCCCGGCCGCGATTCGTGTCAGCGGCCGGGCGCGTTGTTGGTTCCACTTACTCGCAGGAACCCATTCCCCCGTCGTGTTCCTGACACAACCATAGAGGTCGGCGACGACTAGGGGGATCATCCGTTCGGTCCCTCTGACGGTCGGCCACGCGGTCAGCAATCTACGGCAGTAGAACGTCGATTCGTGCTGGCAGGAGGCCCGCACGCAACGTATTTGCAACGCCAGATCACTTAGTCATCGACTTGGTCACTGAACGGTGAATTCACCGCGACGACCAGCGGTTCGGCGCGCGGAGACCGACGCGTAAGCTGACCCCGACGACCCTGTGAAGGAGGCGGCCACGGTGCGCCCGAAGACCACCCGGCAACTGGTGACCGCGGCCTTGGTCCTCATGGTGCTCGTCGTCGCGGTGGCGACCCTGTTCTGACGGTGTCAGCGGCGGCCGGTCAGCGCGAAGCGGGCCAGCGGCTCGTACCGCGGGCTGTGCCCCGGCCCGCCGGGGTGCGACCGGAACAGTGTCACGGCGCCGGCGTCCCACCACGGTCCCGCGTACGACGCGAGCCGCGCAACGTACGGCCGCAGGTCGGCGCCGCCGCGGCCGCGAGCATCGCCACGCCCGCGTACATCGCCACGCCCGCGGGCGTCACCGCGGGCGCGGGCCAGTGTGACGTGCGGCCGGAACCGCTGCCGGTCGTCCGTCCCGACGCCGGTCCGGCGGCCGGCGGCGCCCGCCGACCCCGCCAGCGCGCGCAGAGCGGCGCCGTCGCCGTCGATGCCGGCCCAGAGCACCGTCCGGCCGAACCGTCCGGCGCCGGCGATGCGCGCCCGTGTCGCCGGGTGCCGGCGGGCCGCCCGGGCCAGCCGCTCGGTCAGCTCGTCGACCTGGTCCACGCCGACCTCGCCGTAGAACGCGAGCGTCAGGTGCCAGCCGGCCGGGTCGGACCAGCGCAGCACGTCGTCGCGCACGCCGTCGACGGCGGCGGCCAGCTGCGCCACCGCCTCGGGCGACGGCTCGATCGCGGCGAACAGCCTCACGCGCCAACAATTGCATGGCGCGGCCGCGGCGGGCGCTGCCACCATGGCTGCGCATGACGAGCTCACTGCTGACGGAGGTCGCCGCGGCGGTGGCCGACGGCATCGCCGTCGCCGATCCCGCGCTGACCGGCGCCGACCCGCTGGTCCGGCCGAGTGAGCGCGCCGACTTCCAGTCCGGCGCCGCCCTCGCGCTGGCCCGACGGGCCGGCCGGGCGCCGGCCGAGCTGGCGGATCGCGTGGCCGAGGCGGTGCGCACGGACCTGCTGGCCGGCGTCCGGGTGTCCGGGCCGGGGTTCCTCGAGCTAACGGTGGCGGCGCCGGCGGTGTGGCGGCGGGTGGCCGCGCGGCTGGCGCGCGACGATCTCGGCGTGCCGCGCGCCGAGGCCGGCCGGCGCGTCGTCATCGACTACTCCGCGCCCAACATCGCGAAGGAGCTGCACGTCGGGCACCTGCGCTCGACCATCATCGGCGACTGCCTCGCCCGTGTGCTCGGCCGGCTCGGCGACGACGTCGTCCGGCAGAACCACCTGGGCGACTGGGGCACGCAGTTCGGCATGCTCATCCAGTACCTCGACGAGCACCCCGAGGCGGCCTGGCGGCACGGCGACCTGGCCGCGCTGGACCAGCTCTACCGGGAGGCGCGGGCCCGGTTCGACGCCGACGAGGCGTTCGCCGGCCGGTCCCGGTCCCGGGTCGTCGCGCTGCAGTCCGGCGACCCCGAGACGATCGCCGTCTGGCGGGAGATCGTGGCGGCGTCCGAGGCGGCGTTCCGGCGGCTCTACGACCGCCTCGACGTGCTGCTCACCCCAGCCGACTCCGCCGGCGAGTCGTTCTACAACGACCGGCTGGCCGGCGTGGTGGACGAGCTGACGCGGGCCGGCGTCGCGGTGGAGAGCGACGGCGCGGTGGTCGTCCTGTCCGCGACGGAGACCGGGCCCGACGGCGCGCCGGTGCCGCTGATCCTGCGCAAGCGAGACGGCGGCTATGGCTACGACACCACCGACCTCGCGACGCTGCGGTACCGGGTCGGCGAGCTGTGCGCCGGCCGCGTCCTCTACGTCGTCGACGCCCGGCAGGCGCTGCACTTCCGGCTGGTGGTCGAGGCCGCGCGGCGGGCCGGCTGGCTGCCCGGCGACGTCGAGGTCGCGCACGTCTCGTTCGGCACGGTGCTGGGCCCGGACGGACGCCCGTTCCGCACCCGGGCCGGCGACACCGTCACGCTCGGCAGCCTGCTGGACGCCGCCGTCGAGCGCGCCCGGGCCGTCGTCGCCGCGAAGAACCCGTCGCTCGACCCCGCCGCGGCCGACCGCGTCGCCGAGCTGACCGGCATCGGCGCGGTCAAGTACGCCGAACTGTCGACGTCACGCACCAAGGACTACACGTTCGACGTCGGCCGCATGGTCTCGTTCACCGGCAACACCGGCGGCTACCTGCAGTACGCGCACGCCCGCATCGCCGCGATCCTGCGCCGCGCCGAGGGCGAGGCCGACCCCGTCGTCGACCCGACGACGGATCTGCACCCGGCCGAGCGGGCGCTCGGGCTGGCGCTCGACGCGTTCGGCGACACGCTCGCCGACGTCGCCGCGACGCTGGAGCCGCACCGGCTGTGCACGTACCTCTACGACACCGCGCGGGCGTTCACCGACTTCTACGAGGCATGCCCGGTGCTGACGGCGCCGGAGCCGTCGCGCGGCAACCGGCTCGCGCTGTGCCGCCTGACCAAGGCGACGCTGCGCGAGGGCCTGGCGCTGCTGGGCATCGCGGCGCCCGAGCGGATGTGAGCGTCAGGCCACCCGCACCGGGGCCGGCTCGTCGGCGGGCGCCAGCCTGGGCGCCGGCGCCGGCGGGGTGGTGACGACCACCAGCCCGGGCCGCGGCCGCAGCCGCGTCCGCACCACGACACCGCTGCGCGGGGCCAGCACGACCAGCGCGGCGATGGCGAACGCCGCCGTCAGGATGCCGCCGCCGAGCAGCGACCAGCGGGCGCCGAACGCGTCGGCGACGAAGCCGATGACCGGGGCGCCGAACGGCGTGCCGCCCATGAAGATCATCATATAGAGCGACATGACCCGGCCGCGGACGTACTGCGGCACCGTCGTCTGCACGTACGCGTTGGCCGCCGTCATGACCGTCATCGCGATGATGCCGAGCGGAATCAGCGAGACCGCGAACAGCGCGTAGGTCGGCATCAGCCCGGCCGCCACCTCGAACACACCGAACACCACGGCGCCGCCGACGATCAGCCGCCGTCGCGGCACCTTGCGCCGGGCCGCGACCAGCGCGCCGGACAGCGTGCCGATGGCCATGATCGAGCCGAGCAGGCCGTACTCGCTGGGGCCCTTGTCGTAGACGTCGGTGGCCATCAGCGCCATGGTCATCTGGAAGTTCATGCCGAAGGTGCCGAGGCCGAACATGATCGCGACGACCATCAGCAGGTCGGGCCGCGACCCCAGGTACGTCACGCCCTCGCGCAGCTGCGACAGCGTGCCCGCCCGCTCGGGGTCGCGCTTCGGCCGTGCGACGGTGCCGCGCAGCAGCGCCAGCGCCAGGATCGGCGAGATGAACGACGCGCCGTTGAGCACGAACACCCAGCCGGTGCCGATGAGCCCGATGAGGATGCCGGCGATGCCCGGGCCGATCAGCCGCGCCGCGTTGAACGACGCACTGTTCAGCGCCACCGCGTTGGTGAGATCGTCGCGGCCGACCAGCTCGGACACGAACGCCTGACGGGACGGGTTGTCCAGCGCCGTGCCGACGCCGAGCAGGAACGCGAGCACGTAGACGTGCCAGATCTGCGCCACCCCGGTGAGCGTCAGTACACCGAGCGTCAGCCCGACCACGCCCAGGAAGGAGTTCGTGAGCATGAGCAGGCGGCGCTTGTCGAACCGGTCGGCGAGCAGCCCGCCGAACGGCGCCACCAGCAGGAACGGCAGGAACTGCAGGCCCGTCGTGATGCCGACCGCCTGCGCGCCGCCACCGAGCACGACCAGCACCAGCCAGTCCTGCGCGATGCGCTGCATCCAGGTGCCGACGTTGGACAGGAACATCCCCGACCAGTACAGCCGGTAATTGCGGTGCCGGAGGGAATGGAAGGTAGGACTCACAGGCCGGCCAGCTTCTCGAGCACCGGCAGCGCCGCACGCAGCCGCTCGCGCTCGTCCGGCGAGAGGTCGCGCAGCTTGTGCGTCAGCCAGGCGTCGCGGCGCTTGCGGTCGGCGGCGGTGCGCGCCTTGCCGGCCTCGGTGATGCGGACGTTGATGACGCGGCGGTCGTCGAGGTCGGGCTCGCGGACGGCGAGACCGAGTTCCTCGAGGCCGGACACGATGCGCGTCATGGACGGCGGGCGGATGCGCTCGCACGCGGCCAGCTCGCCCACCGGAAGCGGACCCTTGCGCTCCAGGATGCCCAGCGCGGACAGCTGGTTCAGCGTCAGGGAATCGTCCTCGCGCTGGTTGCGGATGCGGCGGTTCAGCCGACCGACGGCGATGCGGAGGGAGCTGGCCAGGCCCGCCTGGGTACGCGGCTGCGCCGGGCCCGAGCGCGCCGGCTGGCTCTGGGGCGCGGTGTTCTGGGAGATCTTCGCGGCTGGCACTTTGCTTAGTCTAACTCATTACCTTTGCTAAAGGCCAGTCGCGTCCTGGTGGTTTGGTGCTGGCGCGGTTGTTCCCGGTTCCGGCCGGTTCGGGGGCGCGGCGGATGGCGGCGCGACGGCGGATGATGCGGCGGGTGCCGGCGCGAGGCGTCGGCAGATGTCGGCGGCGGGTCAAGCGGTGTCGGCGCGGCGGGTGCCAGCGGGTGCCGACGCGAGGCGTCAGCAGATGTCGGCGGCGGGTCAAGCGGTGTCGGCGCGGCGGGTGCCCGCAGGTGCCGTCGGTGGGGTCGGCGGTGGGTACGCGGCGGCGGATGGCGGCTCGACGGCAGCTGATGCCGGGGTGCCGGCGCGAAGCGTCGGCAGATGTGGGCAGCGGGCCGCCGACAGGTCAGGCGGAGTCGGAGCGGCGGGCGCGGCGGCCGCGGTAACGGCTGCCGCCCTCGGTGTCGTCGGCCTCGGCGGCCGGCTCGTCGGCGACGGCGCCGCGGCCGCCGAACGTGGTGTCGAGCAGCGGCTCGTCGTCGTCCAGCGGGGACGGCGCCGGACGCGTCGGCGCGTCGCCGAACAGCTCGGAGGCCGGCGTGCGGCGGGGCGGCGGGGCCGGACGGCGATCGGACGGGCTCTCGGTGCCGCTCGGCCGCGGCGGCATGGCCGGACGAGTCGGCGGCGGAAGCGGACGGTCGCCGGTCGTGGGCCGGGACGGCGCGGCCGGGCGCTCACCGGTCACCGGACGCTCACCGGTCACCGGACGCTCACCGGTCACCGGACGCTCACCGGTCACCGGACGCTCACCGGTCACCGGACGCTCACCGGTCACCGGACGCTCACCGGTCACCGGACGCTCACCGGTCACTGGGCGCTCACCGGTCGCCGGGCCGGGCGGCGAGGCGGCGGCTGGTCGCTGGGGTGCGGCCGGTCGCTGTGGGGCCGCGGGGCGCTGCACAGGCGCCGGCCGCTGGCCGGTCGTCGGCGGGAGTGGCTGCTGACCGGTCGCCGGCACCGACCGCTGGCCGGTCGTCGTGACGGGGTGCTCACCGGTGCCCGGACCGGACCGCTGCCCCGGAGCCGGCCGCTCCCCCGTCGCCGCGAAGGGACGCTCGGCGGCGCCGGAACCCGGACGCTGGCGGGTCGGCGCGCCCGGGTGCTCGGCGCTCGGCACCGGGCGCTGGCCCGTGGGTGTGACGGGGTGCTCACCGGTGCCCGGACCGGACCGCTGGCCCGCGGCCGGTCGCTCCCCCGTCGCTGCGAAGGGCGGGCGCTCGCCGGGCCGGGTGGGCGGGAGGTCGACGCGGGTGGCGTCGGCGCGGGTGGTGTCAGGACGGACCAGCGGGAGGTTGCCGCCGGTGTCGATGGGCCGCGTGACGGAGTCGGGCGCGCTCTGCGGCCGGCCCGCGAACGGCCCACCGGCCGTCGGCAGGTCGGCAGCCCGTGGGTCAGCAGCCCGGGCGTCGTCACCGTCGCGGGCGATGACCTCGCCGCGCGTCAGCACCTCGCCGCCGGCAGCACCGTCGTCGTCACCGGCAAGACCCGCGGCCTCGGCGGCCGCCTCCTCGCGCTCGAACTCGAGCGCGTCGCGCCGCTTGCGGGTGTACTCCAGGCCCAGCAGCCCGAGCCCGACACCGGCGAGGCAGGTCCAGACCCACCAGCCGCGGCCCTCCTCCTGCAGGGTGTCCATGCGCAGCGCGAGCAGGACGAACGCGACCGCCCAGAGGACGGTGACGACCGCGACCGTGCGGACACCGTCGAGGTCGAGCGGCTGAACCTCATCGGTCTCGGCCGCCTCGACCTCGACCTCGGGCTCCCCCGGGGACCGCCGCCGACGCTTCGCCATATGTCCCAGGCTAGCCCGGCCGCATCCGTCGCGGCGAGCCGATCCACAGCCCGCCGTATTCGTCCCGCGACGATCTTCTGGCATCCTCACGCCCGTGAGCGACACCGAGACGACGAGCGAGCCCACCGCGTTGCACCGCTACTTCAAGATCGCGGAGCGTGGATCGACGATCGGCCGCGAGGTCCGCGGCGGCGTGGTCACGTTCTTCACGATGGCCTACATCATCGTGCTGAATCCGCTGATCATCGGCACTGTGGCCGACGTCGACGGCACCTTCCTCGGCGGCGGCGACGCGCCCGACCTCGCGGCCGTCGCGGCGACGACGGCGCTGGTGGCGGGCGTGCTGACGATCACCATGGGCGTGGTCGCGAACTTCCCGCTGGCGCTGGCCGCGGGCCTCGGCCTGAACGCGTTCGTCGCGTTCGGGCTGGCGTCGCAGATGACGTGGGCCGACGCCATGGGCCTGGTGGTGATGGAGGGCCTGGTGATTCTGGTCCTCGTGCTGACGGGGTTCCGGCAGGCCGTGTTCAACGCGGTCCCGCGGCAGCTGAAGACCGCGATCAGCGTCGGCATCGGCCTGTTCATCGCGCTGGTCGGCTTCGTGAACGCCGGGTTCGTGCGGTCGACCGGGAATCCGTCGCCGCCGATCGGGATGGGCGAGGGCGGTTCGCTGACGACCTGGCCGGTGGCGGTGTTCTGCGCCGGGCTGATCGCGGTGATCGTGCTGTACTCGCTGAAGCTGCGCGGCGCGATCCTGTGGACGATCATCGGCACGACGGTGCTGGCGGTCGTCGTCGAGAGCATCGCCGACCTCGGCACGTCCGCCGAGAACCCTGGCGGCTGGAACCTCAACGCGCCGCAGTGGCCCGACCAGATCGTCGACCTCCCCGACTTCTCGCTGCTCGGGAACTTCAGCCTGCTCGGCTCGTGGGAGTCCGTCGGCGTCGTGAGCGTGCTGCTGTTCGTGTTCACGCTGATGCTGGCCGACTTCTTCGACACGATGGGGACGATGGTCGCGGTCGGCGCCGAGGGCAAGCTGCTGGACGAGCACGGCAACCCGCCGAAGACGACGCAGATCCTGCTGGTCGACTCCGTGGCCGCGGCGGCCGGCGGCGCGGCGTCGGTGTCGAGCAACACGTCCTACATCGAGTCCGCGTCGGGCGTCGGCGAGGGCGCCCGCACCGGCCTGGCCAGCGTCGTGACGGGCCTCTGCTTCCTGCTCGCGACGTTCCTGGCGCCGGTCGTGGCGATGGTGCCGAACGAGGCCGCCGCGCCCGCGCTGGTGCTCGTCGGGTTCCTGATGATGGGGCAGGTCCGCGAGATCGCCTGGGACGACCTCGAGATCGCGATCCCGGCGTTCCTGACGCTGGCGCTGATGCCGTTCACGTACTCGATCAGCACCGGCATCGGCGCCGGTTTCCTGTCGTACGTGATCATCAAGCTGGCCAAGGGCAAGGTGCGCGAGCTGCACCCACTGCTGTGGATCATCGCGGCGCTGTTCGTGGTCTACTTCGCGATCACGCCGATCGAGGACCTGCTCGGCGTGAGCTGACCGACCCTGTCGGTGCCGGCTGATACAACGCTGACATGACCGAGATCGTGCTGTTCCACTCCGTCCTCGGGCTCCGGCCCGGGGTGCTGCAGACCGCCGAGCAGTGGCGCGCGGCCGGTCATGTCGTCCATGTGCCCGACCTCTACGGCGGCGCGGTCTTCGACGACTACGACGAGGCGTTCGAGTTCCTCGAGAAATACGGCGGCCAGGACGAACTGCTGCGACGCACCGACGCGGCGGTCGACGGCGTCCGGCCCGACGTCGTCTACGCGGGCTACTCCAACGGCGTCATCTCCGTGGTGCACCTGGTCACGTCGCGGCCGGGGGCGCGGGGTGCGCTGTCGTTCCACGGCTCGGTGCCGGTGCGGGCGGTCGGCGCCGAACTGTGGCCCTCCGCCGTCCCGGTCCAGGTGCACGAGGCCGAACTCGACCCGTTCCGCGAAGACGACGCCAACCGCGAGTTCGCCGAGACCGCCGCCGCGTCCGGCGCCGAGTACCACTACTTCGGCTACCCGGGGGTCGCGGCGCACCTGTTCGCCGATCCGTCGCTGACCGGCGAGTACGACGCCGACGCGGCCGGTCTCATGCACGGCCGTGCGCTGGAGTTCATCGCGGCATGTGAAGATCGGGGGCGCTGACCCACCCCCGATCCGGCGAGGAGCAACGCATGCGGCTGACTCTCCCGGCGGCCGCACTGCTGGTGGTCGCCGCGACGGTGCTCGGCCCGGCGGCAGCCGCCGGCGCCACGGCCGACACGGCGGAGGCAACGGCGACCCGGGCCGGCGCGGCCGGGACCACGGCGCCCGCCCCGGCGGCGATCGCCGGCGCCGCGGCTAACGCCGCACCCGGCGCAGCGACGCTCGTTCTGTCGGCGACCGTGGACGCGGCGAGGACCAGTGGGCTCTCGGTGACGACGCGTGCGGTGGCGCCGCAGGCCGAGGAGCCGGCGCCCGGCGATGTCCCCGGTGAGGTGGCGCTGGCGTGGGCGTCCGCACCCGTGTACGTCGACGAGACGCAGTCGGGCATCGTGCCGACGGCCGAGGCCGAGCGGCTGGCCGACCGCGTCGACGGCCGCTCGCCGGCCGTGTACATCGCCGTCCTCCCGGCCACGGCGCTCTCCGACCAACCCGGAGACGACGACGATGAGCGGGCCGCGGCGTTCATCGACGCCATGGCGGCGGCGGGCGGGCCCGACGGCGTCTACCTCGTGGTGTTCGGCGGGGCGGGCACGTACGGCGCCGCCGTGTCGGTCGACGCGCCGGTGCGGGAGGCGGTCGAGACCGCGGTCGGGCGGCACACGCGGTCGCAGCAGGTCGCGATCCTCGACGACGCGCTGACGGAGCTGGGGGTGTCCGGCGCGCCCGAGGAGTCCGGCGGCGCAGGCTGGGTGCTGCCGCTGGTCATCGCGCTGGTCGTGCTGGCCGCGGCGGGCGGCGCGGTGTTCTGGTGGCACCGCCGCCGCGCCGGCGACGACACCGAGGGCCCGGCGCTCTACCGGCCGTCCTTCGACGTGCTCGACGACGAGGCCGACTCTCTCGACGACCGGCAGGAGCTGGCCCGCGAGGACGTCACCCGGTTCGGCGAAGAGCTCGACGCCGCCGACACCCACGTCGCCGACCCCGCCGTCGCCGCCGACGTGCAGGCCGCCATGGACGCCTACGCCGCAGCCGGCGCCGCCGTCGACGGCGCGCCTGACGACCACGTGCTGCGCGCCGTCCGGGCGACGGTCGAGTACGGTCGGTGGCGCCTGGCGTGCGCGCAGGCGCGGCTGGCCGGCCGTCCGCTGCCCGCGCGACGGGCCGACTGCTTCTTCGACCAGCGCCATGGAGTGTCCGTGACCGACTGGATGTACGTCCCGCCCGGCGGCCGTTCTCGCGAGGTCCCGGTCTGCGCCGGCTGCCGCGACCGTCTGGCCGGGACCGCCCGGTGAGGCGCGCGCTGCGTGGCACGGCCGCGCTCGCGCTGACCGCCGCCGGCCTGTGGGCGGCGACGCTGCCCGCGGCGGCGAGCGAGGACGACGTCGACCGCTACCTCGACGAGGTCGCCGTCGAGTTGGCCGAGCCGGGCGTGTGGGTCGACCCCGACGCCGCCGGCGCTTTCGGATCGGCCGAGGCGGCGGAGCTGGACGAGGCGGCCGCCGCGGCTCCGGTCGGCATGCGCATCGCCGTCGTCCCGGCCTGGCGGCTCGACCCCGAGGGCCAGGAGCGCCTCTTCGGCCGGACGCTGCTCTACGAGGGCGAGGAGCTGGCGTCGCAGCTGTACGACCGCGTCGGCGTCGACGGCGTCTACCTCGTCATGTCGGTGGCCGACAGCTCCTACGACGGCCGCGGCCTCTGGGGCGTGCAGCACAGCGAGGAGGGCCCCACGTACTACGTCGAGGACGCCATCGACCAGGCGGTCGACTGCTGCGCCCCGGACTACGGGCCGATGATCGACCGCTTCATCGACCGCGCCTCCGACGTCGACCACCCGCTCTACATCGACCTCGCGCCGTGGGCCGGCGGCGCCGCCGGCATCGCCGGCGTCTGGTGGGGCGGCACGACGCTCAGCGCGCGGCGCCGCCGCCAGGCCGAGGAGCAGCGCCACCTCGAGGTCGTCCGGCCGCTGCTGACCGAAGAGGTCATCGAGCTGTCCGACCGCGTCTCCGACCTGCCGACGACGTCCGACATCGAGCAGGCGAAACTGACGAAGGAGATCCTCGACACCGTCGAGAAGGCCCGGCACCGCCTCGACCAGGCCGCCACCGACGACGACGTCCAGGCGGTGACGTCGCTGCTGGGCAGCGCGCGCTACCGCATCGCCTGCCTCACGGCGCTGCAGCAGGGCCGGCCGGTGCCGGAGCCGACGCCGCCGTGCTTCTTCGACCCCCGGCACGGCCCCAGCACGCAGGAGCGGCAGTGGACCCCCGAACACGGCGTCAGCCGCGACGTGCCGCTCTGCGACCAGTGCGCCGTCCGGCTCGACGCCGGCGAGGCGCCGCAGGCGCGGCAGGCCGGGCGCGGCAGCTACTGGGAGGGCGGCGAGGACCTCGTCGCCTACATCGAGGGCTACTGGAACGGCACGGCCGGCACCTGGCGCTTCCCGCACAACGACCACTCGGTGGCGCGCGGCCGGCTGCGCAGCCGCTGGGAGTCGCGGCGGCCCCGCGCCCGCCTGGCGAGCTACGGCCGGTCGCTGAGCAAGGCCGCCAGCAGCGCCATGAGCTCGTCCGGCGACGGCTCCGGCGGCTCGGGCGGCTGGGGTGGCGGGTCCGGCGGACGCAGCCGGCGGCGCAGCTTCGGCGGCGGCTCCAGCCGGCGCTCGTCCCGCCGTTCCGGCGGCGGCCGCCGCTTCTGACCCGCGAGCCGGGACGGGGCACTCAGAGCGAGCCGCGGCACAGCGGAGCGGGGTTCGGGGACGCCGTCAGGGGTAGGCTGCGGGCGTCCGAGCGAGGAACGAGCGAGGCGGGCGGAGACGGCGTCCCCGAACCCCGCGACCCCAGCTAGCGGAACGCGTCGTCAGCGAGTAAGGCAGGCAGCGCGCCCGGATCCGCCAACACCTCCGCCAGCACCCAGCGCCGCCCCCACTGCCCCGTCGTCCAGGCCAGCCCACGGGCGAGGCCGTCGAGCGTCGCGGCGTGGACGTCGGAGCCGAGGGGCCACCAGGAGACGGACGTCCCGCCGACCCGCAGGTCGTCGTGTTCCACGTAGGTCGACGGCGCGTCGCCCAGGACGGCGAGAGCGACGTCGGGCACCGGCTGACGACGGCCGCCGCCGCTGACCGGCGTGGGGTGCGCCTCGGAGGCGAGGTCGACGTCGAGGAGGTCGGCGAGGGCGGCCGGTCCGGGCAGCAGGCCCGGCAGCCCGAGCTGCAGCCAGTGCGGGCCGTCGCCGACGACGACCGACGCGGCGGGGACGACGCGGGTGCCGACGCCGTCCGGGACGCGGACGCGGTCCGGCGGCTCCACACCGGCCGGGTCGTGCGTCACCAGCGCCGCGTACACCCGGGCCAGCGTCGCCGCCGGCAGCTCGAGGTCGTCCTCGGCCAGCCGGTCGAGGACGGCGTCGGGGTCGAGGTCGGCGGGCGAGCGGGCCAGCCCGACGGCGGCCGCGAACACGTCGTCGACCGGCACGTCGGCCACCGGCAGCAGCGCCCGCACCACGGCGTCGGCGCCGGCCACCGCCAGCCCGCCCAGCGGCCGGCCGCCGATCCGGGCGTGCCGCCGCAACCACCACGCGGTGTACGACGGCGCCTCCCGCTGCGCGCCGTCGTAGAGCGTCAACCGCACCGGTGACACGACGGCGGCCCGGGCGTCGTCGTCTGCGGCCAGCCACTCCAGCACCCGCGGCCAGGCGTCGTCGCGGACGAGGTCGAGGTCGGCGACGGCGGCGAACTCGCCGGTCAGCGGCGGTACCGGCTGGGCCGGAAGGCCGGCGAGGACGTCGTCGACCCAGCCGTCCTCGTCGTCGAGATCGTGCCAGGTGTCCGGTTCCAGCGTGACGTCGGTGTCGCGGACGACGGCGAACCCGTCGCGCACGCCGGCGGCCCGCAGCACCGCCGGGCCGAACCGGCTGACCAGGTCCGGCGCGACGGTGAACTCGGCCGGGTCGGCGTCGAGTACGGCCAGCAGCCGCGACCCGGGCAGCAGCAGGTCCCGCGCCGGCACCGCGGCGCCGGTCGCGTCGGCCAGCGGCAGGCCGGCCAGCCACGGCTCGTCGGCGACGTCGAGGCCGGACTCCGCGAGTAGGCCGAGCACCGCCGCGGCGACGGGCGCGGGATCGTCGTCGCTCACGGCGAGGTCGGCGACGGCGCCCTGGACCAGCGGGTCGCGCAGCACCGACGCGGCCGTGGCGTCGACGGCGCCGAGCCGGTAGAGCAGCGGGTGGACGGCGTCGGGCGCGACCACGCGCAGGTCGAACGGCGCCAGCAATTCCGGGCGCACCTCGCCCGGCACCAGCAGCCCACGCGGCCCGCGGACCAGCCGTCCGTCGGCCAGCGGCACCGGCAGCGCGCCCAGCGACTCGTGGTCCGACCCGTCCAGCGCGTCGTACACCGCCCGCCACGCGGCCGGCGCCAGCCGCTCACCGGCCAGGTCGTCGACGACGTCGGCCAGCGGCGTCACCGTGGCGCCGAGCCCGGCCAGCGGATCCGGACGCCACCAGTCGCGCGCGGGCAGCCCGCGGACGACGCCACCCAGCGCCGCCGGGTCGCCGGTGCGGCTCAGCCCGTCGACCAGCGTCACCTCGGCCGGACGCAGCAGCTCGCCGTCGGCGCCGGGCACGAACGGCGTCGCCGCCAGCGCCGCCCGGATCGCGCGGTGCAGCACGGCGTCGATCGCCTCCAGCCCCAGCGGCCCCGGCACCAGCGCCAGCACGGCCGCTCCCGGCGCCGCGGGCCCGAACGACGCGACCAGCCGCGCGTACACCTCACCCGTCTGCTCCGCGAGGTGGTCCAGCAGCGGACCCGGGACCACGCGGCGGCGGGAGGAGTCCAGCGGCAGCCCGGCGATCACCAGCGCCGGCAGGTCGGTGCGGTCGTCGGTCGGCGTCGGCGCGTGCACCACACCCGGTAGTGACGACGGCAGCGGGGCCGGCGCGCGCACCCCGGCGTCGTCGCGCACCGGCACCGCGACCGTCACCGTCCATCCCGGGCGCGTGCGCTCCTCGAACGGCCGGTCCGCCACCAGCTCGTCGGGCGCGACGCCGGTGCGCGTGGCCAGCCGCCACGTCCGGTCGCCGATGCGCCGCTCGGCCAGCCCGTCCGCCAGCGTCGTCGGCTCGCCGGCCGACAGCCCGCGCACGTCGCCGTCGACGTCCACCACCAGCTCACCCAGCCACGGCAGCGCCAGCAGCAGCGCGTCGTCGATCTCAGCGAGCTGCCGGCGCACCAGCCGGACCGCGTCGTCGTCGCGCAGCGGCAGCTCGACCGCGGTGTCGTAGCCCTCGGGCACCGCGCCGGACGCCGGGAACGGCAGCCGCAGCACCGGTACCGCCTCGCCGCGCCGGGCCAGCTCGGCCGCCAGCGCCGGCACCGACCCGGCCGCCTCCAGCGCGGCGGCGCGCGACCACCGCACGCCGCCGCCGGACCCCGTCAGCACCCGCGGCTCGTCGGTGACCGCCAGCACGGCGGCGAACCCGACCCCGAACCGCCCGACGGCGCCGCCGTCGCGCTTGGTGGACGCGCGCAGCGTCGACAGTCCCTCGACACCGGCGGCGTCGAGCGCCGCGCCGGTGTTGGCGGCGACCAGCGTCGGCCCGGTCAGCCGCAGCAGCAGCCGCACCGGCCGGCCGGCCCGCGCGCCCGCGTCGGCGGCGTTCTGCGCCAGCTCGACGACCACGCGGTCGCCGTAGGCGCCGCGGGCCAGCTCGTCCTCGGCGTTGGCGTCCTCGCGGAACCGGGCCGGCGACGCGGACCACGCGGAGAGCACCCGCGAGCGCAGCGCCGCGGTGTCGAAGACGTCCACGCCCCGACGCTACGGGGTGTCGAGCTCCATGGGGACCAGCTCGTAGCTCAGGGTGTCGACGACGGGCTCGGCGGCGTCCTCGGACGGCGCGGGCAGCCGGACGTCGGAGTGCCCGCCGCAGCCGTGGGCGTGCGAGACGACCTTGCCGTCGAACGGGGTGCGCTCGTTCGTGCACACGCCGTACGCGTGGCCCAGCGTGCCGGCGAGCAGCACCGAGAAGCCGCAGCTGCCGCAGCGTCCGGGCGCCGCCTTCGCGATGTCGGTGTGCGGGCCGGTGTCGCCCTCGAACCAGCGCTGCGCGGAGTCGTCGCGGCCCTCCCGCGACAGCACCCACTCGTGGCCGAGGCCCAGCTCCTGCACGACGTCGAGGACGTCCTGCTCCTCGGCGAGCGCGTAGCCGGGCTCGAGGCGGTAGTCGTCGTCGGCGACCGGCAGGAGGTCGCCGGGGCCGAGGTCCTCGGGCTTGACCCGCTCGTCCCACGGCACCCACGCCGGGGCCAGGACGGCGTCGGCGCCGGGCAGCAGCACGCACTCGCTGACCGTGACCAGCTTGGACCGCGACGCCCGGGTGACGGTGACGGCCCACCGCCAGCCGACGTAGCCGGCCAGCTCGCAGGCGAAGTAGTGGGTGACGACCCGTTCGCCCTCGGCGTCGTGGCCGAGATGGGCGCCGACGGCGTCCTCGCTGCCGACGTCGACGGCGGCGGCCCGGGCGTCCTCGACGGCCTTGACGAGGACGGAGTCGGCCTTGACGGAGCGGGTTCGCGGCGATGCGGGGGTCACAAGGACTGATTGTCGCAAACTCGCGCCATGATCGACACATCGCGCCCGATCCGGGGACATCTTCCGGCCTCGCCGCCCCGATGCGGTTGGATGGGTGTGTGGCTGAGACCGATCCGCAGGCCGGCCCGCCGGGTGACGGCGGGGGCCGCGGCGCGCGCGGCGACGACGGCTCGTACGAGTCGCCGTTCGCCCGCGGCGGGCAGCCCGGCTCCGGGCCGCCCGGCTCCGGCCCGTCCGGCAACGGGGCGGCCGGGTCGCCCGGGCCGTCCGGCGACGACCACGCCGCCGGGAACGGCCGTCCGGGCCCCGGCCACGACGACCACACCCGCGCGCTGCCACCGCCTCCGCCGGAACCGCCCAGCGCGAGCGAGCGCATGCGCCGCGCCGCCGGCGCCACCGGCCGGGCGGCGAAGTCCGCCGCCTCCGGCACCTCCCGCGCGGCCCGGTTCAGCGCCAACCGGCTGCACCGCGCCGCCGAGGCGAAGGGCGCCGGGCAGACCGGCCTGTCCCGGCTGATCGAGCTCAACGCCGCCAGCGCCTTCGCCGACGCGCTGGTCACGGTCGCGCTGGCCGGCACGCTGTTCTTCTCCGTCTCCACCACCGAGGCGCGCGGCAACGTCGCGCTGTACCTGCTGCTCACCATGGCCCCGTTCGCGGTCGTCGCGCCGGTGCTCGGCCCGTTCCTCGACCGCTTCAGCCACGGCCGCCGCTGGGCCATCGGGTTCACCGCCGCCGGCCGCGGGTTCCTCGCCTGGGTGGCGGCCGACGCCGTCATCGACACCGGGGTGTGGCTCTATCCGGCGGCGCTGGGCGTGCTGGTCGGGCAGAAGGCGTACGCCGTCGCGCGGGCAGCCGCGGTGCCCCGGCTGCTGCCCGAGGGCTGGACGCTGGTGGCGGCGAACTCACGGCTGCAGCTGGCGGCCACGTTCGGCACGCTGATCGGCGCGCCGGTGGGCATCGGGCTGGCGCAGATCGGCGACGACTGGCCGCTGCGGGCCGCGTTCTTCGCCTACGTCGGCACCACGGTGCTGGCGATCCTGCTGCCGAAGAAGGTCGATCTCTCGATCGGCGAGGAGCCGGCCTCGCTCACCGAGGGCGACGGCCACGACGCCACCGCCGCCGGCAAGCCGCGCAAGTTCCGGGTCGGGCCCGCGGTCGTGCGCGCGCTGCGGGCCAACGCGACGCTGCGCTGGCTGTCCGGCTTCATGACCATGTTCATGGCGTTCGTGCTGCGCGAGGCGCCGGTCGCAGGGCTCGACGACCTCGTCCTGCTCGGCATCGTCGCGGCCGCCGCCTGGCTGGGCAGCACCCTGGGCTCGTCCGTCGGCGCGCTCGTCCAGGCCCGAAGTCCCGACCGCACCGTCATGGCGCTGGTCGCGTTCGGCGCGGCCAGCACGCTGGTCACGGCGCTGTTCTGGAACCTGCTGACGGTCATCCTGGTCGGGCTCGCGGCCGGGTTCGCCCAGCAGCTGGGCCGGCTGTCGCTGGACGCCATCGTGCAGCGCGACGTGCCGGAGAAGAACCGGTCCAACGCGTTCGCGCGGTCCGAGACGCTGCTGCAGCTGGGCTGGGTGGTCGGCGGCGGCGTGGGCATCGTGCTGCCGCTGATCCCGTGGCTGGGCATGACGGTCGCGACCCTCGTGCTGGCCGGCGGGCTGGTGTTCGCGCTGCGGGTCCGCCCGCCCACGCACACACCGTCACCGCCGGCCGCGCCGCCGGCCTCGCCGTCGGAGTAGCTAGAGCTCGAGGTCGTCGGCCACCGCACGCAGCACGGTCGCGACCTGACGCGCCGTGCGCTGGTCGGGGTGCCGGCCGCGGCGGTAGGTGTTCGACAGGCCGTCGAGCAGCTTGATGAGGTCTTCGACGATGGTGACCATGTCGTCGGGCTTCTTGCGGGTGGCCGCCGACACCGACGGCAGGGGGTCGAGGACGCGCACCGACAGCGCCTGCTCGCCCCGGCGGCCCTCGGCCACACCGAACTCCACCCGCTGGCCCGGCTTCAGCGCGGACACGCCCGCGGGCAGCGCGGACGAGTGCACGAAGACGTCGCCGCCGTCGTCCTTGGAGAGGAAGCCGAAGCCCTTCTCGGTGTCGAAAAACTTGACCTTGCCCGTTGGCACGGCTGACCTCTTCGTGTCGGGGGACCAGACCCCTCAAGCCTAAGGCCGACGGAGCCCCGCGGGCCTCTCCAGGGGGCGATCAAATCCGATCGCGTACCGTCATCGCCCATGGAGGGTTTCCCGCGGTGACGGTGCACACGGGGCTGCCCGTCGTGCGCGCGGTCCGCTACGTCGAACCGCTGCGCGAGGGCGGGTCGCTGCCCGGCCTGGTCGAGGGCGACGACCTCGGCACCTACGTCGTCAAGTTCCGCGGCGCCGGGCAGGGCCCGAAGACGCTGGTCGCGGAGATCGTCGTGGGCGAGCTGGCCCGCCGGCTGGGCATCCGGGTGCCCGACCTCGTGCTCGTCGACCTCGACGACGCCATCGCGCGGCGCGAACCCGACCCGGAGATCCAGGAGTTGCTGCTGGCCAGCGTCGGCGTGAACCTCGGCATGGACTTCCTGCCCCGCTCGCTCGGCTACGACGGGCACGGCAAGCAGGCGGACGCCGACGACGCGGCGAAGGTGCTGTGGCTCGACGCGCTCACCGTCAACGTCGACCGGAGCTGGCGCAACCCGAACCTGCTGACGTGGCACGGGCAGCTGTGGGCGATCGACCACGGCGCGGCGCTGCTGTTCCAGCACACCTGGCCCGGGGCGCAGGCGTTCGCCGTCCGTCCCTACCCGATCGACGACCACGTGCTGGCGTTCGCCGCCGACCGGCTGCCGGCCGTCGACGCCGAGCTGGCGCCGCGGGTGACGCCGTCGCTGCTGGCGGAGATCCTGGCGCTGGTCCCGGACGACTGGCTGCCCGAGGTCCCCGGGCTGGACGGCGCCGGGCCCGACGCCGTCCGCGCCGTCTACGCCGACCACCTCGCGGCCCGCGCCGCGGCCTCGTCGGACTGGCTGCCGGCGGGTGGCGCGTGATCGCGTTCGAGTACGCCGTCGTGCGGGTGGTCCCCCGCGTCGAGCGGGCCGAGTTTGTCAACGCCGGCGTCATCGTCTACAGCCAGAAGGCCGGCTATCTCGCCGCCGCCACCCACGTCGACGCGGACCGGCTGCGGGCCCTGGACCCCGACGCCGACATCGCGGCCATCACCACTGCGGTCGAGGCGTACGCGGCCACCTGCACCGATCCGGCGGCCGCGGGCCCGGTCGGCGCCACGGCGATCGGCGAGCGGTTCCGCTGGTTGACGGCGCCGCGCAGCACAATCGTCCAGCCGGGCCCGGTGCACGCCGGGCTCACCGACGACCCCGCGGCGGAGCTGGACCGCCTGCTGCGTCGCCTGGTGCTCTGAGGTCAGGCGTTCGGCTGGGGCTGCAGCTGGGCACGGAGCGCGGCGACGTCCGACTTGTCGGCGGCGAACCCGACGGCCACGACCTTCTTGCCGCTCGGCACGTGCCGCAGCACCTTGCCGTCGATCGTCAGATCGGCCGGCGACGACACCGCGAACCGCTTCATCGTCATGCCCAGCGGGTTGCACACCCGCACCTCGCCGGCGTCGATCCTGAGCATCGGATTGACCAGCTGGAGGATGCCCAGCACGGCCAGGACGGCTCCGGCGAACATGCCGGTCGGCTGCGGGCTGAGGAGTGCGACGGCCAGCAGCAGTGCGCCCACGACGAGCGCGGCGACGGCCAACGGCCTGGCGTGACGGACGATCATGGGCCTCATGCGCCCGCAGTGTACGTGCCGCGCGCGCAGGGCGACCGTCACGCCTGGCCGACGGCGACGTGGTCGTCGAGCCAGTACGGGAAGTCGAGGAGGTCGGCGAAGACGACGTCGGCGCCGGCCTCGCGCAGCGCGAGCGCGTCGTGCCCGCCGGTCGTCACGCCGATGGCGTAGGCGCCGGCCGTGCGGGCCCCGACCATGTCACCGGGGTGGTCGCCCACGTAGACGTCCGCGCCGCGTTCGCGCAGCGCGACGCCCTTGGACTCGGCGTACCGCTCGCCGACGACGTCGTCGACCGGCAGGCCGACGTGCGCGAGGACGGCGCGGACCGCGGACTCGATCTTGGCGCTGACGACCAGCACGGTGCCGTGGTGCGCGTGGATGGCGTCGACGGCCTCGACGGCGCCCGGCAGCGGCTTGGTGCCCGGGATGCCCAGCGTCGGGTAGAGCTCGCGATAGATGACGCGCGCTTCGTCGACGCGGTCGTCCGGGACGAAAGCGCGCAGCGTGGTGTCGAGCGGCAGGCCGATCATCGGCAGCAACTCGTGCGGCTCGATGACGACGCCGACGCGGCGGAACGCCTCGGTCATCGAGACGGTGATGCCCTCCGCGGAATCGACGAGGGTGAGATCGAGGTCGAATCCGATGGTGAGGGGCATGGTGATCACCATACGCGGCATTCACCCCGGCCTGTGTGATGCGGCTCACCTCCGGTTCAGGCGCCGCCCAGGGCGAGGAACGACCACGCGGTGGCGCGGTCGCGGGCGCCCGCCGCCGCCCGGCGTGCCGCCAGCAGCGCCGCGCCGAGATCGTCGCCGGTGCGCAGCCGCCCGTGCACGACCAGGCTGAGGTCGACGCTCGCGGCGTCGCTCACCGGGACGACGGTGGCCAGCAGCCCGGCCGTGCCCAGCGCCGACAGCGACGTCGTCAGCCCCAGCAGCTCGTCGGCGCCGGTGGGCGAGCCGACGCCGGACTCGCACGCCGTCAGCAGCAGGCGGTACGGCGGCGACTGCAGCCGCTCGATGTCGAACACCGTCAGCGGGCCGTCGGCCAGTTCCAGCGACGAGAACATCGGGTTGTCGCCGCGGTAGCGGCCGTGCGCGCCGATGTGCGCCAGCCACGACCCGTCCAGCGCGGCCAGTGCGGCGTCGGCGGTGGCGTCGCCGCCGGTCAGCACGGTCGCGTCGGTGTAGACGCCGGCCAGCACGCCGACCTCCGCACCCGACGACGCGAGGTCCGCGCCGGCGATCAGCGCGACGCTCCTGTCCTTCGGCGGTGTGCTCGTCCGGGCCCGCAGCCAGGCGGTCGCCGACGGCGCCACCGTCACGTCCCTGTCCCGCAGCGCCGGCAGCGCGCCCCACGGCACCGACTGCATCGTCGACGGCGGCACCAGCACCACCGGCCCGTCCCCCAGCTCGCGGACCGCCGGGCCGAGCATCGTCTCCTGCAGCCGGGCCAGGCCGGGCTCGGCGGCGGCCAGCAGCACGCCCGCGACGGCATCGGCGGCCACCGCGGCACCGCGCAGCGCGAACTTGGCGTACTCGACCTCATCCAGTGCGGCGCCGGAATCGCCCGCGACCACGTGCTTCAACCGGCCCTCACGTGCGACGACGGCGTGGAACCGGCCGCCGCGCAGCCCGACGATGCTGACCAGCGTGCGGTCGCCGAGCGCGTCGAGCAGTTCGCCGACGTCGAGCCGGCGGCGGGTGGTCCGCGGGCCGGCGGTCTCCCGGCCGTGCACGTGGCGGCGGATGCGTTCCTCGATGCGCCGCCGCTCCGCCTCGTCGGCGTGGCTGCCGATGAGGCTGCCGACGGCGCGCAGCCGGCCCAGCTCGGCGGCCAGCTCGGCGTCGTGGCGGGCGGCCGGCCAGGGCAGCGAGTGCAGCGTGCCGCGCCAGCGCTCGGTCCACCGCAGCAGCTCCCGCGCCGTGCCGTCGACCGCCACCCGCCGCGTCGCGAGCGCCGCGAGGTCGCTGCCGTGCACCGTCGCGCGGGCCCGCAGCTCCGTCGCGCCGAGCGACAGCGCGTGCGTGTCGAGGACGTCCAGGCCGCGGCCGCAGGCACGCAGCATCGCCCGGCGGTCGCCCGCGGACTCGGCCAGCAGCGCCTGCGCGTACCAGCCAGTGGCCCGGCGCAACGCCGACCCGCGCCCGCGGCGTCCGGCCGCCGCCGTCCGCAGCGCCTCCTCCGCCAGCTCCGGCAGCCCCGTGGCCGACGCCAGCCGGCCCGCCAGCACCAGCGCGTCGAGGCGTTCGGAGGCGTACCGGTCGGTCAGCTCCGCCGCCAGCGCGGCCGCCGCCCGGGCGTGCCGCTTCGTGACGGCGCCGGCCTCGGCCTGCGCCCGCAACACCACCACCCGCGCATGCCGCTCCGCGTCGTCGTGTCCCTGCCGGCGGCTCGACCGGGCTGCTCTTCTGGCCAGGTCGGCGGCGCGGCTCGCGTTGCCCGCCGCGAGGTGCACGATGGCCGCCGCGATGAACCCGTCGGACCTGCGCAGCGCCGAGTCCCTGGCGCCGTCCAGCACCGCCACCAGCTCGTCCGCCGTCCCGGCCGCGTCCTCGGTCAGCCCGGCCGCCAACTGCACCACCGCGAGGTCGCGCACCACCTCCGGCGGCACCACGCCCAGCTCCTCATACCTGCGGCGCGCGTCGTAGAGCAGGCGCAGCGCCCGCGGCAGGTCCCCCATCCGGTGCGCGCAGTCGCCCCGATCGTGGACGACGATGGTGGCCAGATAGTGCTGTCCGTCCTCCTCGGCAAGCGCCTGCGCGCGGGCCAGCTCGCCGTCGGCATCGGTGAACCGGCCGAGTCCGAGCAACGCGGCGGCGAGGTTGATCCTGGCGCGGGATTCCCACGCCGAGTCACCGAGCCGGCGCAGGCTCTCCGCCGCCACCCACCCATCCTGCTGGGCCTGCCCGAGATCCCGGAGGACGTACGAGGCCGCCGCCCGGCGCACCAGGATCCGCGCGCGTTCCAGCGGGCTAGCGGCCACGAGCGCGCTGTCGAAGGCCGCCGTCGCTTCGCGGGCACGGCCGGTCAGCGCCAGGATCGTGCCGAGGCTCGCCTCCAGGTCGGAGACTCGATCGACCATCCCGTGCTCCCGGCTGAGCCGGATCCCCCGGCGCGCGGTGCGGATGGCACGCGCGTGCTCACCTCGCTCCCGCTGGACGATCGCGAGCGCCTGCAGCGCGTAGGTGCGGTCGAGGGCCGGGGCCCGCCGCTCCACGACGGCCTCGGCCAGCACCCGAGCCTCTTCGGGGCGCGACATCGCCAGCGCGGGCAATTCTTCCGGAGTCACCGCTGCCGACGTGCTTCCCGAGGTCACGCCCTGATGCTAGACATGTAGTCGTTTGCCCGAATCATGGCTGGGGGAATCCGATGCAACCAGACCGCGAACGACTTCACCAGGAGTTCGAGAGACTCCGCGACAACAGCGCGCGACGCACGAAGGACCGGGGATTCGAGCTCGCCGCACGATGGAACCGGGACGAGACCGCGATCGAATACCTGTACCGACAGGGTCAGCTGATCTGCGACGAGCGCGATCTCGACACCGTTCTCGAGGCGTTCGATCAGTTGCGCCTGGACCGTCCCGAGGTGACGGAGGGACCGGTCGGCCTCGCCGTCCTGCACGTCCCGGACACCGACGCTGCCGAGATCGCCGCCAAGCTCGCTGAGGTGCTGGGCGACGAGCGCCTCGTCGCGCCCAACCACGTCCTCGACGCGCAGGTGCACGTCGCCATGTGCCCGGCCACCGAGCCGGTGCCGGCGTATGGCCCGATCCCGGTGCTGGGCGAACCGGTCGGCCCCGGCCGGCCGAGGGTCGCCGTCGTCGATACGGGGTACTTCCCCGAGGCCGGGATCGACTCCGGTTTCAGCCGGTTCTCGGCGGTGAAGAAGTACGAGATCGACGACGACGTCTATGTGCCGGGTACGGACGAGATCCGGCCGTACGGGGGTCACGGCACGGCGACGACGGCCCGGCTGCTGGCGGTGTCCGGCGCCGAGGGTGTCGAGGTCGAGGTCCGCGACTGCCTGCTCGGCGGCGCGGTGGACGAGCTGGCGATCGTCGAGGACCTGGAGAAGGTCATCAAGGGCGGCGCCAACGTCGTCAGCGTCCAGGCGGGCCTCTATGCCCGGCCGGGCAACACGCCCAAGTCGTTCGACCTGCTCTACCGACGCGTCGTGAGCAAGCACCCGGACACCGTCATCGTCGCGGCTGCGGGCAACCACGGCACCGACGTCCCGTTCTGGCCGGCCGCGTACAGCTGGGTGACGGCCATCGGCGCGCTCACGACCGGTGGCGACTACCGGGCGCCGTGGAGCAACTTCGGCTACTGGGTCGACGCCTACACGCCGGGCGAGAGCACCGTCATCCCCTACCCGAACGGCCGGTACGACTACATCGACGAGACCTCGGCGCGGTTCAGCAACGGGCACGCCATCTGGTCCGGCACGTCGTTCGCGGCGCCGGTCGTGGCGGGGCTGATCGCTCGCCGGATGATCGAGCGCGAGGTGTCCGCCCCGGTCGCGCGGCACCTCGTGCTGCAGGAGGCGGCCATCGGCGCGCTGCACCACACCGGCCCGAGGCTCATCGTCTGAGTCGCGCGGGTCGCGAGCGGTCGTGGTGGCGGGGCGCCCGGACCCCGTCCCCCGCCACCTGACCGCAGGCTAGGGTGCCTGCCGCCGCTCGGCACGGTACGCCGGAAGGTAGAACGCCGCCGCCGCGGCGAGGATCACGCCGCCCAGGACCATGGCCGTCGCCAGCGAGGTGGACTCGCCGACCGCGGTCAGCGCGATCAGGCCGAGCGCGGCCGCGGGCTGGAAGACCATCGAGCTGATCGACACGATCGTGACCCGGTGCTCCTCGGTGACCTCGCGGTGCACCAGCGTCATGTGCATCGGGCTCGACGCGCCCTGGATGACGTAGCAGGCGATGAACGCCACGACGATGCCGGCCGCGCCGAGCGACAGCCCCATCGTGGCGACGAAGACGCCCTGGGCGACCCGCGTGACGGCGGCGGTGGCGGTGATGCCGATGCGCCGCGCCAGGCGTGGCGCCAGCGCCGCACCGGCGGCCGAGGCGAACCAGGCGGCGGCCGCCGCGGGTCCCATGATGGCGCCGGCCCGTTCGGCGTCGTCGACCACCTCGGCCAGCCGGACCGGCGTGAGCGACTCGTACGCCGTCGCACCGAATCCCCAGGCCACCTCGATAAGGATCAGCCCCTGCAGGACCACGGAGGCGCGGACCACCCGCAGGCTCCCGCCGATGACGCCAGGCGCCTCCCGTACGGCCGCCGTCAGGGCCGGCCAGCCCGACCGCGGCCGCGCCTCGACCAGCAGGCTGATGGTGGCGGCGACCGCGACGGCCCGCAGCACGGCCGCGACCAGCACCGGCACCGCCAGCGCCTCGACCGACGACAGCGGGTCGAGCGCGACCAGGCCGCCGGCCACCAGGGCGCCCACGCCGACGGCGATGCCGGTGACGGTGCCGCCGCGGGACAGGCCGGTCGAGATGTCGGCGTCCGGGTCGCGGGCCTGGACCGTGTCGACGTACCAGGACTCCAGCGGGCCGCTGTCCAGCGCCCGGTACAGGCCCTGCACGCCGAACGCCAGCGCGAACACCGCGAACGAGTCGGCGACGAAGATCAACCCGCAGCCGGCCAGGCTGACCAGCCCGGAGGCCACCATCACCGGGCGGCGGCCGAGCGCGTCGGAGAACCCGCCGGTCGGCAGCTCGAGCAGGAACACGACGAGGCCCTGGGCCGCGGCGGCGAGCCCGAGCTCGGAGAGCGTGAGGCCGCGCTCCAGCGGCAGCAGCGTCAGGACCGGGAGCAGCATGCCGGACGGCAGCCAGCGCAGGGCCAGCAGGATGAGATACCGCGTCCGGGCCTGCCGGGCGTCGAGCTGCGTCATGGCCATGCATCCTGTCCGACCCGAAGTCGGGACACAACGTCACCCACCGGACATCGCCCGGCGCAGCGCGGCCGCGCCGACGAGGGGCAGCACCACCCGCGGCGTGAAGTAGCGGTCCGCCGGGACGATGCCGGCCAGGGCGCCGAGGAACCGGCCGATCTCCGCCGGCTGCCGGGCCAGTGCCGCGAAGAGGGCGTGATCGGTGCGACGCGAGCGCAGCGCGGCCGTGCGCAGGGTGAGGTCGTACATCGGGCGGAGGCGCCGGTAGCGCTGCCGCTCCCACGCGCTCAGCGCCGCGCCCAAGGGCCGCGTGCCCGCGAGCCCGGCCACGACGGCGGCGGCCAGCGACTCGGCGTCGGCGAGGGCGTGTGAGATCCCCTGGGCGGTCACCGGGTCCATGACGGCGCCGGCGTCACCGGCCAGCCCAGCCGGGGCCGCACGACGCGCGCACGACGTTCGGCAGGTCGGGCGTGGTGCGCAGCCGTTCGGCCAGGGCGCCCGACCGCACCCGGGCGCCGAGGTCGCCGCAGCGGTCCAGGACGGCGAGGTAGTGCGCGGTCAGGTCGCGCCGGGCGGCGGCGAACCGCGCCTGCGGCGTGGCCGCGTACACCACGCTCAGCCCGTCGCCCGTGGGGAACGCGGCCACCACGTGCCCGTCGCGGTGGTACAGCTCCCCCGACGGCAGCGGCACGCCCGACCAGTAGCCGTAACTGGCGAACGTCCGGACCGGCGCACTCCACCGCACTCGAGCGCCGGCGGCCGCAGCGACGGCCGAGTGCTTGCCGTCCGCGCCGATCACCAGGCGGGCCGTCTCGGTGACGGCCGGGCCACGCACGCCCCGGCCACGGATCCCCGTCACCACGCCGTCCCGCCACACCAGCTCCTCCAGCCGGAACCGCTCCCGCACCTCGGCGCCGGCCGTCCGCGCCGCGTCGACCAGGACGGCGTCGAGCAGCGTGCGCCGCGGGCTGTAGAGCGCGTCGACGCCGTCGACGGATGGATAGCGGCCGGCCAGCACCACCCGGCCGGAGTCGAACCGGACCTCACGGGCGGCCGGCGTGCCCGCGGCGACCAGGCGATCGAGCACGCCCCAACGAGCCAGCCGCGCGGCCGCGGGCACCTGCACCTGATGGGAGGAGACGGTGTCGGACGGGAACGCCGCGCGGTCGACGGCGAGCACGCGCAGGCCGGCGCGGGCCAGCAGCAGGGCCGTCGCCGCACCGGCCACCCGGGCGCCGACCACGATCACGTCGTAGCTCATCGCACACCCCCGCAAGACCGGACCATACGCCACCGTATGGTATGTCCGTACGGTACCGTATGGTTGTGTCCGAGCAGAAGCCCCGCCGCCGGCTCTCCAAGGACGCCTGGGCCGACGCGGCACTGGCGGCCATCGCCGAGGGCGGGCTGGCAGCCGTCGCGGTCGAGCCGCTCGCGACCCGCCTGCACACCACCAAGGGCAGCTTCTACTGGCACTTCCCGACCCGCGACGCGCTGCTCGACGCCGCGCTGGCCCGGTGGGAGGAGCGCACCACCACGGACGTCGCCGCCGAGATCGCGGCGCTCCCCGACGACCCCGAGCTGCGCCTGCGCCGGCTCGTCACCCGGGTGGCCGGCATGGCCGAGCGCGACCCCGTGGGTCCGGCGCTGCTGGCCTCGGCCGGACACCCGCGGGTCGCGGCGGTGCTGGACCGGGTGACGCGGACCCGCATCGACCTGATCGTCTTGATCTTCGAGGACATGGGCTTCCCGCCCGCCGCGGCCACCCGCCGCGCCCTGCTCGCCTACAGCGCGTACCTCGGCCACGCCGAGCTGACCCACTCGACGCCGGAGGTCCTGCCGACCGCGCCGGACGAGCGACATGCCTACCTCGACGACGTCCTGCGCGCACTCACCGCGCGCTGACCCGAACGGTGGGACGGGGGGTTGGGCGGCGGTCGGCAGGGCCGGTAATGTCGCGCATGTGACTGTCGAACGACGCAAGCCCCTCGAGGTTCCCGTAGATCCCGACATCACCGCGGAGCTGAAGGCCGCCGACATCGAGGCGCGCGTCGAAGCCGCCGAGAGAAGTGCGGAGCTCCTGGAGCGCCTGCGCAAGCTCTGATTCGCAGCCCAGGGTGTGCCGCCTGGGCGTCGCGCAGTAGGCCATGGGCCCGGGAGACACACCCTGGACGCACGCCGTACCGTAGAGCGGATGACCGGGAACGACTCGGCTCCGCGCAGTCTTGCCGACGACCTGCGCGCTCGCGCCGACGACGAGCTGGCGGCGCTGCTGCGTGCCCGGCCCGACCTGCTGGTGCCGGTTCCCGCCGACGTCTCGCAACTGGCCTCGCGGGCGACCACCCGGGCGTCGGCCGTGCGGTCGCTGGACCGGCTCGACCGGTTCACCCTCCAGGTCGTCGACGCCCTGATGATCTTACCGGCTCCCGTCAGTGTCCTCGACCTTCGGGAGGCCCTGGGCGCCGACGTCGACGCGGCGCTGACGACGTTGCGCACGCAGGCGCTGGCGTGGGGCCCCGACGACGACCTGCGGCTGCCGCGCATCGTGCACGAGATCGTCGGGCCGCATCCGGCCGGGCTCGGGCCGCCCGCCCGCCAGGCGCTGCTCGCGCTGTCGCCATCGCGGCTGGCGGCGATCATGGACGGCCTCGGGCTCAGCCCCACCGGCACGCACGCGGCCGACGTCGACGCCGTCGCGGGGGTGCTCACCGATCCAGCCGCGTTGACGGCGTTGCTGGACGACCTCACCGACGACGCGCGGTCGGCGCTCGCGGCGCTCACCCCGGGACCGCCGACCGGCCGCATCGACGACGCGCTGCGCGAGGTGCACCGGGCGGCAGCGCGGACGCCGATCGACCTGCTGCTCGCGGTCGGGCTGCTGGTGCCGGTCGACGCTACGACGGTGGTGCTGCCGCGGGAGGTCGCGCTGCACCTGCGCGGCGGACGCGTCCACACCGACCTCCAGCTCTCTCCGCCGACGCCGGCGGTCACCGAGCGCACCCCTGACATCGTCGACCGCACGGCGGGCGCGGGCGCGTTCGACCTCACCCGGAAGGTCGAGCTGCTGCTCGACACCTGGGCGGCCGAGCCGCCGCCGGTCCTGCGCACCGGCGGGCTGGGCGTGCGCGATCTGCGCCGGCTGCCGGAGCTGCTCGACACCGACGAGGCCGGCGCCGCGCTGATCGCGGAGGTCGCGTACGCCGCCGGGCTGCTCGCGGTCGGCGACGACCTCGACGAGGTGTGGTTGCCGACGCCTGAGTTCGACGCGTGGCGGCGCGACGACCCGTCCCGGCGCTGGGCCGAGCTCGTCCAGGCGTGGCTCACCACCAGCCGGGTCGCCGGGCTGGCCGGCGGCCGCGACGAGAAGGACCGCCCCATCCCGCCGCTCGGCCGCGACCTCGAACGGCCCGCCGCGCCCGAGGTCCGCCGGCTGACCCTGGACGAACTGGCCGCGCTCCCGGCCGGCTGGGCGCCCGACCTCGTCGGCGTGCTCGCGGCGCTGCAGTGGCGGCGCCCGCGCCGGGCCGGCCGCTTCCGCGACGACCTCGTCCGCTGGACGCTGCGCGAGGCCGAGCAGCTCGGGCTCACCGGCATGGGCGCGTTCGCGTCGTTCGCCCGGCCGTTCCTGGAGGGACGCGGCGCCGAGCGGGTCGTGGCGGCCGCGGCCGACGCGGTGCGGCCGAGCCTGCCGCAGCCGCTCGACCACGTCCTGCTGCAGGCCGACCTGACGGCCATCGCGCCGGGCCCGCTGCGGGCCGACCTCGAGCGCGAACTGAGCCTGCTCTCCGACGTCGAGAGCCGCGGCGGCGCGTCCGTGCACCGGTTCACGGCCGGCTCGCTGCGCCGGGCGCTCGACGCCGGCCGCACCGCCGCCGACGTGCACGCGTTCCTGGCGACCATCTCGCGCACCCCGGTGCCACAGCCGCTCACGTACCTCGTCGACGACGTCGCGCGGACGCACGGGCAGCTGCGGGTCGGCGCGGCGTCGGCGTTCGTGCGCTGCGACGACGAAGCCACGCTGGCCGCCATCGTGGCCGACCCGCGCTCGTCCAGCCTGGGGCTGCGCCGGCTCGCGCCGACGGTGCTCGCGTCCTCGATCGCGGCGAACACGCTGGTCGAGCGGTTGCGGCAGCTCGGGTTCAGTCCGGTACCCGAGGCCGCCGACGGGTCCATCGTCATCGGCCGCTCGGAGCCGCGACGGGCGTCGGCCCGGTTCGCGTCGCGTTCGGCGCCGAGCGAGATCACCGCGCCCGAAGAGACGTTGCTCGGCGCCGCCGTCCGGGCGCTGCGGGCCGGCGACCGGTCCCGGGCGGAACGTCCGGCCGACGGCGGGCGCGGGGGGCGGCTCGGCCGCACGACGGCCGCCACCACGCTGGCCGACCTGCGCGAGGCGCTCGAGACCGGCCGAACGGTCTGGATCGGCTACGTCGACCAACACGGCGCCACCACCGAGCGCCTGGTCGACCCCGCCCGCATCGACGGCGGCTGGCTGTCGGCGTTCGACCACCGCAGCGGCGAGGTCCGCTCGTTCGCCGTCCACCGCATCAGCGGCGTCGCGCCCGTCGACGCCGCCTGACGCACGTCCTCCGGCACATACCCCTATTGACAGGGCGAATCCGGCGCGCCATTGTCATGCCACGTTGCTTGAACGTGAACGAGTTCCGCTCAATTCGCTCTAGATCGAGCAGGAGTCGCCGTGGCTTCCGACACTCGCCGCTCCGCGTCCGCCCTCGCGGCCGCTGCCCTCGTCCTCACCTTCGCCGGACTCGCGCCCGCGACCGCCGCCGCCCCGGCGGCGTCCCAACAGCTCGGCGCCATCGACGACGTGACCGCCGACGGCGCGGCGACCACGTTCGCCTCCGGCGACGCCCGGCTGCGCATCACCTTCCTCGACGACGACGTGTTCCGGGTCGAGTTGGCGCCCGACGGCACGTTCACCGATCCCGCGGGCACGCCGCCGTCAGACCCGGAGGCGCCGGACGCGCGCATCGTCATCGGTGACGACGGCGCCGGGCCGGCCCCGGAGCTCGTCGAGACCGCCGACGCCTGGGAGCTGCGCACCGACGGCGCCGTCGTCACCGTCGGCAAGGACCCGATCCTGCTCTCCGCCGCCACGCCGGACGGGCGCACCCTGTTCGCCGAGACCGCGCCGCTGGCGTGGGACGGCGGCGCTACGACGCAGACGCTGGCGCGCGGCGCGACCGAGCAGTTCCTCGGCGGCGGCATGCAGAACGGGCGGTTCTCGCACCGCGACCAGACGATCCGGATCGAGGGGAACTTCGACTGGGACGACGGCGGCTACCCCAACGCCGTCCCCTGGTACCTCAGCACGGCCGGGTACGGGGTGCTGCGCAACACCTTCGCGCCGGGCAGCTACGCGTTCGGCGAGCCGGTCCGCTCCACCCACTCCGAGGAGCGCTTCGACGCCTACTACGTGCTCGGCGACGCGTACCGCGCGCTGGACGGCTACACCGAGCTGACCGGCCGGCCGATGCTGCCGCCGATCTACGGTCTCGAGCTGGGCGACGCCGACTGCTACAACACCAGCAGCCCGACGTACTCCGGCGACCCCAAGCCGGGCAAGCTCGTCACGCCGGACGCCGTCCGCGTCGCCGAGGCGTACGACGAACACGACATGCCGCGCGGCTGGATGCTGGTCAACGACGGCTACGGCTGCGAGTACGTCGACCTCGAGCAGACCGGCGACGGCCTGCGCGACCACGACATCGAGCTGGGCCTGTGGACCGAGCGCGGCCTCACCGAGCAGGAGTACGAGGTCGGTGAGGCCGGTGTGCGGGTGCGCAAGCTCGACGTCGCGTGGGTCGGCTCCGGCTACCGTCATGCCCTCTCCGCCTGCGAGGACGCCTACTCCGGCATCGAGGACAACAGCGACGCCCGCGGGTACGTCTGGATGGTGGAGGGCTGGGCGGGCGCGCAACGCTGCGGCGTCCAGTGGACCGGCGACCACTCCGGCTCGCTCGACTCCATCCGCTGGCAGATCCCCGCGATCCACGGCTCCGGCAACTCCGGGCTCGCGTTCACCGCCGGAGACATCGACGGCATCTTCGGCGGCAGCGCCGAGTCGTACGTCCGTGACCTGCAGTGGAAGGTGTTCACGCCGGTACTCATGACGATGAGCGGCTGGGCCGGGTTCGACAAGCAGCCGTGGACCCGCGGCGAGCCGTACACGTCGATCAACCGCGACTACCTGAAGCTGCGCGAGCGGCTGCTGCCGTACTTCTACAGCTACGCCGCCGAGGCGCACCGCAGCGGCGCCCCGGTGGCGCGGTCCCTCGTCCTCGAGTACCCGGACGACCCGAACACCTGGGACGACACCACGGCGCACCAGTTCCACGCCGGCCGCGAGTTCCTGGTGGCGCCGGTGTACGAGGACAGCGAGGTGCGCGACGGCATCTACCTGCCCGAAGGCACCTGGGTCGACTACTGGACCGGGCGGCTCTACACCGGCCCGGCGACGGTGGACGGGTACGCGGCGCCGCTGGACCGGCTGCCGCTGTTCGTCAAGGCCGGGTCGGTGGTGCCGATGTGGCCGGCCGGGGTGAACAACCACGCCGACGTCGCGCCCGACTCCCGGCTCACGCTGGACGTGTATCCGTGGGGCGAGGGGTCGTTCTCGCTGTACGAGGACGACGGGGTGACGCGGGCGTACGCGTCCGGCGAGTCGGCGACGCAGACGTTCACGGTGGACGCGCCGACCGGGACGCGGGGCGACGTGGTGGTGGAGATCGGCGCGCGGTCCGGGTCGTACGACGAGATGGCGGCGGAGCGGCCGTACGAGATCACGGCGCACACGGGCACCGCCCCGGGTGCCGTGACGGCGGGCGGGTCGCGGCTGCCGTCGCTGCCGACGAGGGCGGAGTACGACGCGGCGTCGGCCGGCTGGTTCTTCGACGGGTCCGTGGTGTGGGTGAAGACCGCGCCGGTCGCGTCGGGTGACGCGCTGACGGTGCGGCTGGCCGGTACGAGTTCCGTCGGCGGGGCGCACCCGTCCGAGGCGGCGGGGACGGTGTCCGTGGCGGCCGCGCCGGAGCTGCTGCCGGGCGAGCCGTCGGGCGTCGAGGTGTCGTTCACCAACGGCACCGGGCGGGCCATTCCGCGGTCCACGCTGACGGTCGAGGTCCCGTCCGGGTGGACGGCGGGCGCGGCGCCGCTCGGCCTCGTCCAGCCGGGCGAGACGGTGACCCGCACCGTGCCCGTCACGCCGCCGTCGTCGGGCGCGGCCGGACGCTCGACGATCACCGCCGTGGCCTCCTGGAACACGGGCCCACGGACGTACGACGCGCGTGCCGGCGCCACCGTCACCGTCCCGTATGGCTCGCTGGCCGAGGCCTTCAACGTCGTCGCCGTCACGGACGACACCGCCACCACGGCGGGCGACTTCGACCGCGGCGGCAACTCGTACTCCGCGCAGGCGCTGGCCGCCGCCGGCGTCACCCCCGGATCGACGGTGACCAGCCGCGACGTCGCGTTCACCTGGCCGTCCGCCGCACCGGGCACGCCGAACGGGCTGCGGACCGCCGGGCAGACCGTCGCGCTGCGCGGGCAGGGGACGCACCTCGCCGTGCTCGGCGCCGAGGCCGGCCAGGTCGACGGCGAGTTCGAGATCCGCTACGCCGACGGCACCGTCGACACGCAGAGCCTGCGGCTGCCGAACTGGTGCTGCCTGCCGACCGACGTCGGCGGGTCGACCATCGCCGTGACCACGAACTACCGGAACACGCAGGCCGGGCCGGCGAATCACGGGACGGCGTACCGGGTGTTCCACAACGAGCTGCGGCTGCTGCCCGGCAAGGAGGTCGTGTCGGTGCGGCTGCCGGACCGGCCGGAGATCACGCTGTTCGCGGCCGCGTTCACGTCGCGTTCACTGCCCGATCCGCCCGCCGGGTCGCCGTGGGTGAGCGACGTCGACTGGCTGTCGGCGACGAACGGCTGGGGTCCGGTCGAACGCGACACCAGCAACGGCGAGGACGCCCCCGGCGACGGCCGGCCCCTCTCCGTCGGCGGGGTGACGCACGCCAAGGGCCTCGGCGTCCACGCCGACTCCCGGGTGTCGTACTACCTGGGCGGCGCGTGCACCCGGCTGATCGCCGTCGTGGGGGTGGACGACGAGATCCCCGACTACGGCTCCGTCCGCTTCTCCGTCGTGGGTGACGGCGAGCTGCTGCACCGGTCGGACGTGCTCACCGGCCTCTCCGACCCCGTTCCCCTCGACGTCGACCTCACCGGCATCCACTACCTCGACCTCGTCGTCGACGGCGCCTCCGACGGCGTCGGCGGCGACCACGCCGACTGGGCCAGTGCCCGCCTCACCTGCACCTGACGGTTCGGCGATTCGCCGGGCCGGTTCAGCCGACGTGGTCCACCTCGAGCGTCAGCCGTCGAGATAGAGCAATGCCGTGATCGTCTTGTTGCACACATCGCAGTGCAGCGGCGCCTCGATCGAGACGAGGTCGCACTGGATCGTGGTCAGTTGATCCACGACACCGGTGTCGACCTCACGATCCCATGCCTCCTGCCATCGCTGCGTGTTCATACGCAGCGCGGCTACGTAGTCGGAGCACATGGTGTAGAAGCCGCGCACACCGTGGTCCTTCATGTACCGCCAGTTGAACTGCAGAGAGGTGAGGACGAGAGGTAGCGGATGCACGGCCAGGACCTCGGCCCAGGTCTCCGACACGTCGTCGATGTCGAGCCGAGCAGCCAGGGCATCGAGGCGTTCCCACTCGCCGGAGACGTCGTAGTCGTCGCGAACTTGATCGAGGATGCCGGTGGCGGTGGCGAGATTTGCCTTCTTCGCCGCGAACTCACGGCTCACCGCCGCGAAGCCCTCGGCATCCTGTTCCTTGCGGGCGATCTCGATGACGTGCTTCAGTTCGGTGGCGTGTGCCGACTCGCGGCACAGGCAGTCGCCGAACGAGAGCCACGGCTCGGGATGCCGCGTTCGTTGGTGGTGTCGAAGATCGTGCGTCCCTGCTGACCCATGGTGCGCAACCTCCCTGTGTTGCTACCTCCCGCACCTCTCCGTGAGGTACGAGACAATCTGCCCGTCGGGCACGCGGACCTGGTCACCCGTGGCCATGTCCCGAACGGTCACCTCACCTGCCGACCTCTCCGCCTGGCCGTAGATGAGGCAGAACTTGGCGCGCTGATCGTTCGCCCACTTCATCTGCCGGGAGAGCTTCCCGCTGCTCCCGAGATAGAAAGCCACGCGCATGCGTGCCGCGCGAAGGCCGGAGACCAGGGCGAAAAGGTCTGCCGCCGTCTGATCGTCGATGACGGTCACGGCTACATCCACCCCGGTCGCGTCGGCGTCCTCGGCTTCGATGAGCGGCAGGATCCGTTCGATGCCGAGCGAGCCACCGCATGCAGGGAGGTCCGGCCCGCCGAGCTTGGCGACCAGTCCGTCGTAGCGACCTCCGGACGCGATCGAGCCCGGCATGCCCGGCGCCGTGACCTCGTAGATGACGCCCGTGTAGTAATCGAGCCCGCGAACCAACGACGGGGTGAAGGAGATCCGCGCGATCTGCCCGGACACGAGGTGGAGGAGCTGGTCGATCTCCGCCATACCGGCGCGCCCGACGTCGGTGGCGATGAGCCGGTGGCGGATCCGGTCCTGAGCATCTTCAGCCGTCAGATCCGCGATGATCGACTTGGCTGTCCCCTCGTCGAGGCCGACCGCGCGCAATTCGGCTGTCACGTCGTCGGGCGTGAGCTTGTCGAGTTTGTCCAACGCGGTCAGAACCCGGCCGCTGATCGCTGATGGAACCTCGTAGCCCTCCAGCAGTCCATGGAGCGCGTTCCGGGAATTCACGAGGAACCGGAAATCAGGCACGCCCAGCGCGGCGAGGGCATCGCTCAGTGCCGATACTGTCTCGGCGTCTGCCAACGGCGAGCCGGAGCCGACGACATCGAGGTCGCATTGGTAGAACTCGCGAAATCGACCGCGCCCTGGCCGATCCGCCCGCCAGACCGGCGCGATCGCGTAGCGCTTGTACGGGTTCGGAAGCCGACTCCCGTACGCGCCGACGACGCGGGTCAGCGGAACGGTCAGGTCGTACCTCAGAGCCAGGTCGGCCTCACCGGAGGCCTCGTGCATCCCGCGGCGGAGGATCTTGAAGATGAGCTTGTCGCCCTCTTCCCCGTACTTGCCCGTCAGCACCTCCAGACGCTCGAAGGCGGGCGTCTCGAGTGGCTCGAAGCCGTACCTGTCGAAGACATCTCGAATCGTGGCGAAAGCCGCATGCCGCTGCCGAACCTCGGCGGCGAGGAAGTCACGTGTTCCGGACGCTGGTGTGAGGTTGTTGGAAGTTGCCACCGGCATAGCCTCCCCGATGAGCTCACCGCGCGACAACGAGATCCCCCCACTGTCAGCTCCATGCGGCGACCGGGCCTGGCGGACCGAGTCCAGGCGGCCGGACCAACCGCCACGCAGGGCAACGGCACCCAGCGGACCGGTGACCTCGCCTTGCTGAACATGGCGTACCTCCTCGAGGTCCGGGCCACAGCATCCGCCGGGAAACGCCTCGACCGGACCCTGCACATCGCCGCCCGGACAGGCTCATGACGCAGGTCCAGACAACCGTGTCGCGGATGGACGTCGTCACCACGAATCCGAGACGTGTCGAGACGTCTTGACTACGATGAAACGTCCCGTCAACGGAGGGCCAGGATGCCCAACGAGCGCTTGCGCAGCCGTATCACCGCAGCTGGTCTGACGCTCGACGACATCGCCACGCACGTCGAGGTCGATCCGAAGACCGTGGAACGGTGGATCACGACCGACCGAGTGCCGCATTGACGACGACATCGCCAGGCCACCGCAACCGTCCTCGAAACAGATGAGGCCTATCTCTGGCCATCGATCGCCGATGAGACCAAGGCACGATCGGCGGAGGATGCCGAGTTCATCGGATTCTTTCCGCATCGGGGCGCGGTGCCTCAGTGCCTCTGGACCGCGTTGTTGCGTGATGTACGAGACCGCTTCGACATGCTCGTCTACGCCGGTCTGTTTCTCCTGGACGCGAATCCGGATCTGCCGCGAGTGATCGCAGAGCGAGCCGGCCACGGAGCCAGGGTTCGGCTGTTGTTCGGCGATCCGTCGTCAGAGGCCGTCAACCAACGTGGCTACGAGGAGGGAATCGGTGAAGGTCTGCCCGCAAGGATCCGGATCAGCCTGACCTATCTACGAGAGCTACGTCATGAGTCCGGCGTGGAGATCCGTTTCCACCAGACCACCTTGTACAACTCGATCTATCGATTCGACGACGATCTGCTGGCCAACGTTCACACCTACGGGTCGCCCGCACCCCACAGCCCGGTCCTCCACCTGCGCCGCGCCCCTGGAGGTCGCGTGTTCGATCACTACATGAACAGCTTCGAGCGCGTCTGGGCGAAAGCTGTACCGGCGGCGGAACAGCAGGCAGGAGCATGAAGTGAAACGCATCGACTACCTGGACGATCCGGCTGCCCCGCCGGCGAACAGTCTTGTGCCCTCCGCAAATGCCGTCGTGATCAATGAACACGGCGAGATCCTGCTGATTCGCCGTACCGACAACGGCAACTGGTCGCTGCCAGGCGGAGCGATGGACATCGGAGAACGAATCGATCAAACCGCCGTACGTGAGGTCAGGGAAGAGACCGGCATCATCTGCGAGGTCCTGGGACTCGTGGGGATCTACACGAATCCACGCCACGTTCTCGAATACACCAGCAACGGAGAGGTCCGCCAGGAGTTCTCGATCGTGTTCCGGGCGCTGGCGGTCGAAGGGGAACCGACACCCAGTTCGGAATCATCGGAGGTGCGCTGGGTCGCTGCAGACGACCTGCACCGCTTCGCCATGCACCCTTCCATGCGCCAGCGAATCGAGCACTATCTCGAAGGGCGGGACCGGCCGTACATCGGTTGAATGCACGTGGCCTGCTCCGCGGCAGCCAGCACGGCGCCCAGGTGTGGCGTCGCACGGGCGACGGCCGCACGGATGTCACCTTCGGCGATCTCGCTGAACCGGGTCACCACATGACCAGTGCCATAGCGGGTCCGAATCTCGTCGAGCCGCTCAGCCACCGACAACGGCTCGCCGTCCGGGCCCGTCGTGAAATCGCACGTGCAGAGCGCATCGGCGACGATCGTGCGTTCACGAGGGAACTCGTTCCTGAGCTCCGCACCGAGCCCGCGGAGCTCAGCCTCGATCTCAGCACACGAGTGGTGGGCGACGAGCGCCGTCACACGCGGGTCGAAGCCGATGCGGCGAAGGTGTCGCGCGCCGTCCAATGGGTGGAACCCGGTGTCGGAGACAGCGGTCGCGTACCCGATGTCATGCAACCATGCGGCACAGACGAGCGCCTGGCGATCCTCAAGCGACGCCGTGAGTGACTCGGCGCGCTCGGCCACCGCCACCACATGCCGCCAGCGCTTCGGCCACTCGTCTGCGAGCAGCTGGTGCGCAAGCCAACGCGCGTCGTCGATGATGGGCACGCCGCCAGGCTACGACTCGTCCACGTCGCGTACCCGACCAAGAACGACGGTGGCGGGGTGGGCGGGACCGGCATCCCGCCCACCCCGCCACCGGTCCGGGGGAACGCTCAGCCGTCCAGCCAGGGGTCCTCGGGACGTTCGCGGTCGAAGGTGGGCCGCGGGTCCTCCCAGTAGCCGCGGGTGAAGTCGGGGACCTTGACGGACTTGATGCGGCCGCCCTTCATCGAGTCGTGGCTGAGGGGGACGACCGAGCACCAGGCGGCCGAGTCGTAGACGTCGATGTCGGGGGTCATGCCGAGGCGCATGAGCTGCACCAGGCGGAAGATCGCGATGAAGTCGCCGCCGCCGTGGCCGCCGTACTGGTCGGCGAGGTCCTCGAGGGCCGGCCAGAGCCAGTGGTCGTGCTCGGCCATGATCGCGTTGTACGCGCTGCCGGTGCGCCAGGTGTGGTTGTCGTGCCCGAGCGACTCCAGGTAGATGCGCGCGTTGTCCAGCTCGACGACGCCGCCGCTGCCGGTGAGAGTGGTCTCGCGGCTGTACGGGTGCGGCGAGTTGACGTCGTGCTCGACCCGGATCATGCGGCCGTTCACGGTCTTGATCAGCGCGGTGTGGCGGTCGCCGGAGATGTACTCGTCGTCCTGCCACGAGGAGTGGTCGGGGCCGACCCGCGGGTCGTTCTCGCGGAACAGGGCGAGGTTCATCGGCGGCGACGAGACGGCGACCAGCTCGTCGAAGCGGTCGCCGCGGTTGATGTCGAGGGCGGCGGAGACCGGGCCGAGGCCGTGCATCGGGTAGTGCAGTGCGTTCATCCGGGTCTGCCAGTGCCGCCGCCAGTACTCCGGGTAGTACGCGCCGCCGAAGAAGTACGGCCAGCGCAGGTCGTGCACGTACCCGCCGGACGCGTGCTGCAGCTCGCCGAACACGCCGGCCTTGGCCATGTTGAACATGCGCAGCTCGGGCCGGAAGTAGTTGACGTTCTCGAGCAGCATGCAGTGCTTGCCGGTGCGCTCCGAGGTACGCACGAGGTCCCAGATCTCGTCCAGGTGCGGCGAGATCGGCAGCTCGACGGCGACGTGCTTGCCGTGTTCCATGGCGGCCTTGGCCTGCGGGTAGTGCCACTCCCAGGGGGTCGCGACGTAGATGAGGTCGATGTCGTCGCGCTTGACGAGGTTGAGGAAGTCCTCCTCGCCGTTGGAGTAGCCGACCGGTTCGACGTCCTGGAAGCCCTGGGCCATGATGCGCCCGATGGTGCGGCTGACCCGGTCCGGCCGGATGTCGCAGACGGCGGTGACGGTCGAGACGGCGCCCCAGCGGACGTCCTGCCCGCCGCCGCGCTGGCCGACTCCGATGAGGCCCACGCGGACCTGCTCGAAGCCCTCGAACGGCACCTCGGCCATGGACCGCTCGCGGCCCTTGATGCGCGGTGGCTCGCGGCGGGTGTCGTCGGCGACGTCCGAGGCGGCGGCCGCGCCGGTGGCGGCCGCACCGAACCCGGCGGCGGCGCCCAGGGCGGCGCCGGTCCTGATGACGTCGCGGCGGGAGGGTCGATACCTGTGCGGAAGGGCCACGCGAATCACTCCTCTGATCGAACCTGCACTTTTCAATCGAGTAACGAGCATTATCGAGCACGGCCGGAACCGCCCGCAAGGGGTGGAACCGACTCATTCCGGAACCCGTCGAACTCGGCGAGCCCGGTGGCGCCGCTGATCACGTTCACGGCGCTCATGAACACCCCGGCGTCGACGGCGGCAGCGGCGGGCAGCGCCGCGGAGCCGACCTCCGTCCACGTGACGCCGTCGGCGCTGCACTCGCCGGCGAAGGTCGAGCCGCGCCGGGTCAGGCGCAGGTGCACGGGCACGGTGAACGACGGCGCCTGGCGGGTCGAGTCCAGTTGGCCGTCCCCGTTCGCGTCCCAGGAGAAGACGCAGCCGTTGCCGGGCGTGACGGCGATGTTGGCGTACCCGGCCGACCCCTGGACGGCGAGGTCGTCGCGGGCGATCAGGCCGGCCCGCGCCCACGGCCAGGTCGGGTCCTGCGCGACGACGGTCGTGCCGACGGAGCCGCCGTCGGCCAGCAGGCCGTCCCGGTAGACGGCGCCGAACTCGTTCGTCCCGCCCCACAGGTCACCGCCACCGCCGACGATCGCGAACCGGTCGCCCTGCTGCCCGAAGGTCGCGTCGTTGAACGACACCGACGCGTACGGCGCCTCGACGGTGGCGTCCGTCAGCAGCCGCACCGACGCACCGCCCGCGGGCACGCCGTCCGCCGTCACCCGCACCGGCAACCGCACCACCAGGTCGTCCGGCGGCGCCGTCAGGGCGACCTCCACCTCCAGCGTCGCCGACCCACCGGGCGGCAGCGCCGGCACGTCGCCCACCGGCGTCGCGGTCAGGCCCGCCGGCGTCACGACCTCGACGGCGACGTCCGTCGCGGCGGCGAACTCGTTCGGGTTCGTCACCGTGACGACCACCCGGGCCGGCTCCGACGGCGTCACCACGGGCCGCGACGCCGACGCAGTCGCGGTCAGCGCGAGCGGGTGGTCCGTCAGGTGCTCCAGCACCCGCCCGGCGACCTCGTGCACGTCCCCCGACGGCGTCACCGGCAGCTGGTCGGTGCGCGCGGCCCACGCGGCGCCGACGGCGTACCAGTCGATCGGCGCCGGCGCGGTCCCCGAGACCAGCGCCGCCTCCAGCGAGGCGAAGTACGCCCGCCACCGCGGCGCGTAGTAGGTCGACACCAGCCCGGCCCACTCACGATTGGCGTAGTCCGTCAGCCCCGCCGCAGCGCCGGACCGCGTCCCCCAGACCGACAGCAGCGTCCGTGCGTCGTGCGCCAGCCGGTCCGCCTCGGCCGCGTCGGCGCCCCACGACCGCGCGTCGGCCAGCCAGCGGCCGAGCAGCCAGTCGGGGTTGGTGGCCGCGACCTCGTCGACCAGCTCGAGCAGCGTCATCCACTCGTCAGTCAGCGCGCGGAACCCCGCGAGATCACCGGACTCGTACGCGGCCCGCACCGACGGCAGCAGCAGCCGGCTCCGGTTCGCCAGCGCCTGCCGCGCGACGTCGGCGAGGTCGTACGCGTACGCCGACGACGACCGCAGCGACGGCGGCACGTCCAGCAGCGCCGGCAGCGCGGCCGCGAACGCCGCCGCGTCGTAGCGCAGCTCGCTCGGCGACCACTCGGCGGCGCGGTCGGCGGTGAGGCTGGGCTCGGCGCCGAACAGCCCGTCCTGCGCCTCCGACCAGGTGCCCGACGGCATCGCGTACGCCGTGCGGCCGAGCGCCTGCCAGGCGGCGCGCGCCGACGGCGACGGCCCGCCGTAGCGCCGGTCGGCCCAGTCCGCGAACCACGCGTCGAGGTCGACCGGCCCGTCGCGCCAGGCCAGCGACGTCAGCAGGTCGAGGGCGGCGGGGTTGTTCGCGCCCGCCTCGGGCAGCACGGCGATGCCGTCGAGGGCGCTGCCGGGACGGTCGCGCCAGGCGAAGAACCGCTCGTTCCAGACGCCGGCGTTGGCGCCCATCGTGGTGTGCCCGCCGAAGTTCCAGATCGACCCGAACGCGTACGGCGTGCCCTGCCACGACGCGTCGCGGTCCAGCCCGTCGTAGCGGTCGGACAGCCCGTCGACGATCAGCATCTTCGACCGGTCGACGGCGGCCAGCGTCTCGGGCCGCGGGTTGTTCTGCCAGCCGAGGATCGCCCAGATCGCGCCCGGCCGCGCTGCCTGCAGCGCGTCCTCGACCGCGACGCTGGCCGCGGCCACGTCGACGTCGCCGGCGACGCCGCCCTCGTGCAGCAGGTCCATCTTGTACATCGCGGAGTCGCCGAACCGGGCCCGTGAGCTGCGGTAGAACTCCGCCGCGACGTCCGGGAAGACAGCGCCGGTGGGGTCGAGCCAGCCGGGCCGCTCGAACCCGACCCAGTCGCCCTGCGGCACCACGTTCGCGCCGGGGTTGCGCGTCGCGAACCCGGCCGGCACCGTCCCGAAGTAGCCCGGCAGCACCGGCGTCATGCCCAGTTCGCGCAGCCGGTCGGCGATGCGCCGGCCCAGCTCGGCCCGCTCCTCGATCAGCGCCGCCGACACCGGGCTCGGGAAGCAGCACATGTTCTGCAACAGCCACCACGGCTGGTGCGCCGGCGGCGGGATCCATCCGCGCAGCTCGTCGGCGGTGTAGCCGAAGCGCTGGAACGTGTCGTAGTACACGGCCTCCGCGCCGACCGGCACGAACACCTCGTTGACGCCGTGCAGCGCGAGCACGTCGATCAGCCGCTCCCAGTCGGCCCAGTCGCGGTACGGCCCGGTGTAGCCGTCGTCGGTGTCGTTGAGCGCGAACCGGTGCGTGACGGTGGCCGGGCGGACGATCTCGGCGTCGGGCAGCGGCAGCCGGGCGGGCAGGTCCAGCTGCTCGCCGGTCCACGAGACGTTCGCGTCGGCGACCTCGCCGAGGTAGGCGTTCAGGCCGGTCAGCAGCACGGCCGGGCTGGTGCCGCCGATCTCGACCAGGCCGTTGCGGGCGCCGACGCGGTAGTGGTCGGCGCCGTCCGGGCCGGGCTGCTCGGCGACGAACCGGATTCGGCGGGCGTGGTCGGGCAGCAGCCGCCGGGCCGCCTCGACGGCCGGGCGCACACTCCAGTCCGCGGCCCGGTACCCCTCCGGCTCGGTGCCCGAGGACGGCGCGGCCGCGGCCGGGAACGCCGCCGCGACCAGAGCGAGGACGACCACGAAGCGGGCTGGACGGAAGGCCATCGGCTACTCCCTGGCGATCGATTATGATCGAATTGCCCGGAGAATAGCCAGATTCACGCACTATGCCAAGGGTTGTCCGGCCCGCAGCACCCCCAGCAGCCGGGCCGTCTCGGCGGCCAGCGCGTCTCGCCCGGCGGCGATGTAGCGGCGCGGGTCGACCAGCTCCGGGTCGCCGGCCAGCCGGTCCCGGACCGCCCCGGTGAACACCGCGTTGAGGTGGGTCGAGATGTTCACCTTCGTCATCCCTGCCTCGACCGCCCTGGTCAGCTCGGCGTCGGGCACGCCGGAGGAGCCGTGCAGCACCAGCGGCACCGGCACCGCGGCGCGCAGCTTCGCGATCAGGTCGTGGTCGACGACGGCGTCGCGAGTGCGCATGGCGTGCGAGGTGCCGACGGCGACCGCGAGGGCGTCGACGCCGGTCGCGGCGGCGAACGCGGCCGCCTCGGCGGGGTCGGTGCGCGCACCGGGCGCGTGCACGCCGTCCTTGCCGCCCACCTCGCCCAGCTCGGCCTCGACGGCGACGCCGCGGGCGTGGCAGTGCTCGACGACGGCGCGGGTGGCGGCGACGTTGTCGTCGTAGGGCAGCTTCGACGCGTCGAACATGACGCTGCCGACGCCGAGCCGCACCGCCTCGTGGACGAGCTCGGGGTTCTCGGCGTGGTCCAGGTGCACGACGACGGGGACCGCCGCGGCCTCGGCGACGGCCAGCGTCGCGGCGGCGATCGGGGCCAGGGCGCCGTGGTAGCGCACGCAGTTCTCGCTGATCTGCAGCACGACGGGCGCGCCGGCCCGTTCCGCGCCGGCGACCAGCCCTTCGGCGTGCTCGAGCAGGATCACGTTGAAGGCGCCGACGCCGCCGGAGCGAGCGGCGGCCGCGGCGAGGAGGGTGATCATCGGGGTCAGCGTCATGCGATGCGCTCCGCGGTCAACAGGGGCAGGAACCGTGCGTAGGCGGCGAGGTCGACCTCGCCGGCGGCCGCCTCGAGCACCGCCGCGGCCCCCAGCGCGGCGGCGTCGACGAGGACGTCCGGCCAGGGCGCGCCGGCGACCAGGCCACGGACCAGCGCGGCGACGGTGGCGTCGCCGGCGCCGGTCGGGTTGCCGCCGACGCCGGGGACGCCCGCGACCCGCCAGGCCGAGCCGTCGCCCGTCAGGCCGAGCAGGCCGTCGGCGCCCTGCGAGACGACCACGTGGCCGGCGCCGAGCGCGAGCAGCCGCCGGGCGGCGTCAGCGGGGCCGAGCCCGGGGACGGCGGCGGCCAGCTCCTCGGCGTTCGGCTTGAGCAGCGCCGGGCCGGCCCCGGCCGCGGAGAGCAGGGCCGGCCCGGAGGTGTCGGCCACGGCGGGGACGCCGGCGGCACGGGCGGCCGCGATCAGCCGCGGCAGCAGGTCGTCCGGAGCTCCGGCGGGCAGGCTGCCGGACACCACCAGCGCGTCCGCGCCGCGCACCTCCTCGGTCACGGCCGCGACGACGGAGGCCCACTCCGCGGCGGACAGCGGGCGGCCGGGCTCGTTGAACGCGGTGGCCGCGCCGGAGTCGTCGACGACGGTGACGGTGCGGCGGGTCGCGGCGGCGACCGGGACCGCCCGCACCGCGAGGCCGCCCTCGGCCAGCGCGCCCGCCAGCCAGTGCCCGCCCGGCCCGCCCACCGGCGCGACCACGACCGCGGGGACGCCGAGCGCCTGCAGCACGCGCGCGACGTTGACGCCCTTGCCACCGGGCCGTTCCAGCACGTCGGCGACGCGATGACTGGCGCCGAGCTCGACCAGCGGCACGCGGTACGTCACGTCGACCGCCGGATTCGGCGTGACGCAGACGACCCGGGTCACGTGACCAGCTCCCGCGCCAGCAGTCCGGCGCCGACGCACCCGGCCCGGTCGCCCAGCTCGGCGGCGACGATGCGGGGCACACGCTGGAAGGTCAGCCGCGCGGCCAGCCGGCCGGCCAGCGGACGCAGCACGAGGTCGGCCGACTCCCCCAGCCCGCCGCCGATCGCCACCACCGACGGCGCCAGCAGACCGGTGAGCATCGACAGCCCGCACGCCAGCGCGTCCAGCGCGTCGTCCCAGACGGCGACGGCGGCGGGGTCGCCGCGGCGGACGAGGTCGGCGACGTCGCGGCTGCCGGCGACGGTGGTGCCGGTGGCGGCGGCGTAGCGACGGGCCACGGCGGCGGCCGACGCGATGGCCTCGAGGCAGCCGCGCCCGCCGCATGCACACGGCAGGTCGTGCCCGACGGACACGTGGCCGATCTCGCCGGCGTAGCCGTCGGCCGAGAACACCCGGCCGTCGAGGATCAGCGCCGCCGCGATGCCCGTCCCGACCGGCAGGAACACGCCGTCCGACGCCCCGCGCAGCGCGCCGGCCCGGTGCTCGGCCAACCCACCCGCCCGCACGTCGTGGCCGACCGCGACCGGACAGCCCAGCCGCTTCGCCAGCACGTCGCGCAGCGGCACGTCCGCCCAGCCGAGGTTCTCGGAGTGCACCGCGACCCCCGCGGCGTCGTCGACGATGCCCGGCACGACGACGCCGACGGCGGCCGGCTGTGCGCCGTCCGCGAGCCGCCGGACGATCGCCTCGACGGCGTCCAGCACCGCCGCGCCGTCGGCCCCGGCGGCCGGCGTGGCCGTGCGGTCGACCGCGTCCAGCCGGCCGGCGGCCTCGAGCACACCGGCCTTGATCGAGGTGCCGCCGACGTCGACGGCGACCACCGGCCCGGCGCCGGAACCCGTCACGTCAGCCGCCCGGCAGCACGACGGAGCGGGTGAGGTGCCGCGGCCGGTCGGCGTCGAGACCGCGCGCCTCGGCCAGCGCGACCGCCAGCCGCTGCGCGACCACCAGCTGCGCCAGCGGATCGAGCTCGCTGGTGACGAACGTCGCGCCGGTGGCCTCGACCTCGTCGGCCAGCCCGTCCGGCGGCGGCCCGAACGACCACACCAGCCGGCCCGGCTGGGCGATGGAGATGGGGCCGTGGCGGTAGTCCATGGCGGGGTACGCCTCGGCCCAGAACTGCGCCGACTCGCGCAGCTTCAGCGCCGCCTCGTGCGCCAGCCCGACCGTCCAGCCGCGCCCGACGAACGTCGCCTGCTCGGCCCCGACGAGGTCGTCGAGCGGCTCGGCCATCGCCTTCTCGGCATCGGCGGCCACCGGCGCGAGGTCGTCGCCGAGGTGCGCGCGCAGCAGCGCCAGCGTGCTGGTGGCGAACCGCGTCTGCACGACCGCGCGCTCGTCGGCGAAGTCGAGCACGACGGAGTGCTGGGCCGCCTCGATCACCGGTGAGCCGGCGGTGGCGGTCAGCGCCACGGTGCGCGGCGCGCCGGGCCTGGCGGCGAGCGTCGCCAGCAGGTCGAGCACCTCGGTCGTCGTGCCCGACCGGGTGATGGCGAGGACGGTGTCGTAGCCGCGCCCGATCGGCGCCTCGGACGCGGCGAACGCGTCGGTCTCACCCAGCCCGGTCTGCTCCCGAAGCGCCGCGTAGGCCATGGCCACGAACCACGACGTGCCACAGCCCACGACGGCGACCCGCTCGCCCGCCGCCGGGAGCGCCCGGCCGGCGTCGTCGAGCAGGCCGGCGGCGCGGACCCAGCAGCCCGGCTGACTGGCGATCTCCGCCCTGACGTGTTCGCTCATCGATGTGTGTCCCCTCTCGCGCGGCCCGGATCGTCTGCATCATATCGATCGAATCATCCACTAATCGAGCAGACTCAGTCGCGCCCCGTCACATACGATCAAGGTTGCGGTCCAGTCACGACCTGTTGACAGCGTTTCCCCCGGCCGCCACGATGGGTACCCGCATCGACAGATTGTGCGCGAAACGTGCATGAAACGCATACAAACAATCATCGCAGTGAGCGGACCGGAGGGCGGACATGAGACGACTGGTGTCGTTGACGGCGACGGCGGTGGCGGCGGGCCTCGTGCTCACGGCGTGCGGGTTCGGTGGTGACGACGACGGCGGCGGCGGTGACTCCGCGAGCGGCGGCTCGACCACGCTCGACCTGCTGGTCCCCCAGTACAGCGATGGCACGACGGCGCTGTGGGAAGAGATCATCGCCTCGTTCGAGGAGGCCAACCCCGACGTCACCGTGAACCTCGAGGTGCAGTCGTGGGACAACATCAACGACGTCATCCGCACCAAGGTGCAGGCCGGTGAGGCGCCCGACATCCTGAACATCGACGCGTTCAGCGGCTTCGCCAAGGACGACCTGCTGTACCCGGCCGACGAGGTCGTCTCCGAGGACACCTTCGGCGACTTCCAGGAGTCGTTCGTCGAGAACGCCTCCCTCGACGGCACCGTCTACGGCCTGCCGATGATCGCGTCGGCGCGGGCGCTGTTCTACAACGAGGACGTGCTCGCCCAGGCCGGCATCACCGAGCCGCCGGCCACGTGGGACGACCTCCTGGCCGCCGGCACCGCCGTCGCCGGGCTGGGCACCGGCGTGTTCGGCTACGGCATGCCGCTGGGCAGCGAGGAGGCGCAGGCCGAGACGTCGATCTGGACCTTCGGCGGCGGCGGCTCGTGGACCGACGGCGACGCCATCACCGTCGACACCCCGGAGAACCTCGCGGCCGTCGAGTTCATGAAGCAGATGATCGACGCCGGCGCCACCCAGCCCGACCCGGGCGCCACCGACCGCACCCCGATGCTCGACGTGTTCATCCAGGGCAGCATCGCGATGGCCGTCGGCCTGCCGCCGACCATCGGGCAGATCGAGGAGCGCAACCCTGAGCTCAACTACGGCATCGCGCCGGTGCCCACGCAGGACGGATCGCCGGTGACGCTCGGCGTCGCCGACCACCTGATGGCGTTCCGCAACGACGACGACAAGCAGGAGGCCATCACGGCCTTCCTCGACCACTTCTTCAGCACCGACGTGTACCTGAGCTTCGTCGACACCGAGGGCTTCCTGCCCACCACGAAGTCCGGCGCCGAGGGCACGGCCAACGCGGAGCGGTTCGCCGACTTCCTCGCGCTGCTGCCCGACGCGCAGTTCTACCCGAGCACCAACGAGGCATGGGCGGCCACGCAGGGCGCGCTGCAGAGCCTGGTCGGCCAGATCCAGACCCAGGACGCCGCATCCGTGCTGCAGCAGATCCAGGCCAGCGCCGACAACGCATGACGACCACCGCGACCCGCCCCGCGACCCGGTCCTCCGACCGGCCGCGGGGCGGCCGCTCCCGCTGGGCGGCGACGGCCCGCGCACTGCCGTGGCTCGGGCCGACGCTGCTCCTCGTCGCCGGCGTGGTGTTCTTCCCGGCCGGCTACATGGCGTGGACGTCGTTTCGCGACCTGAGCCAGTTCGGCATCGACAACGGACCGGCCGGGCTGGACAACTACGCCCGGCTGCTGGAGTTCACCGCGCTGCCGCGGGTGCTGCTGAACACCGTCGTGTGGGTGGTCGGCGTGGTGGTGGTGACGGTGCTGCTGTCGCTGGGGCTGGCGCAGTTCCTGGACAAGGCGTTCCCGGGGCGGCGCTTCGTCCGGCTCACCATCATCATCCCGTGGGCGGCCAGCGTCGTCATGACCACCACCGTCGTCTACTACGGGCTGGACCCGTTCTACGGCATCATCAACGCGTTCCTCGTCGACGTCGGGCTGCTGGACCAGCCGTACGGGTTCACCCGCAACGCGGTGCCCGCCTTCCTGACGGCGATGGGCATCGCGGTGTTCGTGTCGCTGCCGTTCACCACGTACACGCTGCTGGCCGGGTTGCAGACGATCCCGGCGGACGTGCGCGAGGCCGCGGCCATGGACGGCGCCGGACCGTGGGCGACGTACCGGCGGATCATCCTGCCGCTGCTGCGTCCCGCGCTCGCCGTCGCCACCATCATCAACATCATCAACGTGTTCAACTCGCTGCCGATCCTGCAGGTCATCACCGGGTCGATCCCCGGCTACAACGCCGACACCACGACCACGCTGATCTTCAAGTTCATCCGGGCGGATCGGCAGATCGACACCGCCAGCGCGCTGAGCATCGTCAACTTCCTCATCGTGCTCGCCGTGATCCTCGTGTACCTGAAGGTCGTCAAGCCGATGAGGGAGGACTGAGCCGTGGCCGCCGCCGTCCGCACGGGAGGCACCCGAGGCGCACGGGGCGCACGGAGCCCGCGCCGGCCGCTGATGGCCGCCGCCGGCGCGCTCATCGCGCTGGTCTTCGTCCTGCCGTACCTGATCATGCTGATCGGGTCGTTCAAGTCGCGGTCGGAGATCCTGCGGGTCCCGCCGACGTTCCTGCCCGAGGAATGGCTGCCGTCGAACTACGTCGACATGTGGTCGACGCCGGAGACGCCGCTGCCGTACAACCTGGTCTCGACCATCGTCATCTCGGTCTGCGCGACGCTGCTGGTGCTGGTCGTGGCCGCGCCGGCCGCGTACTACACGGCGCGGTACCGGTTCCCCGGCCGGCTGGTGTTCCTGCTGCTCGTGCTGGTGACGCAGATGCTCCAGCCGACGGTGCTGGCCACCGGGCTGTTCCGGCAGTTCGTCACGCTCGGCATCAACGACACCTGGCTGGCGATGATCCTGGTCAACAGCGCGTTCAACCTGTCGTTCGCGGTGTGGATCATGCACAGCTTCTTCGCCGCGATCCCGCGCGAGCTGGACGAGGCGGCCGCGCTCGACGGCGCGTCGCGGCTGCAGATCCTGCGCCGGGTGACGATGCCGCTGGTCTGGCCCGGCGTGGTCACCGCGATCATCTTCACGTTCGTCGCCTGCTGGAACGAGTTCGCCGCCAGCCTCGTCATCCTGACGACGGCGGAGAACCAGCCGCTGTCCGTCGCGTTGACCAAGTTCGTCGGGCAGTACGAGTCGGCCTGGCAGTATGTGTTCGGGGTGTCGATCGTCGGTATCGTGCCGGTGGTCGTGCTGTTCGCGCTGATCGAGAAGAGACTGGTGGCGGGGTTGACCGCCGGGGCGGTCAAGTGAGGGGGACGCCGTCGTGACCGACCAGCCGGCCGGGGAAGCCGGCACCGACCTGGACGGGCAGGCGCCCGACCGCGCCCGGCGCTGGCGCCAGATGCTCGACCTGCTGGCCGAGCGGGGCCGCCTCAGCGTCACCGAGACCGCGTCGGCGCTGTCGGTGTCCGAGGCGACCGTCCGCCGCGACTTCACCGAGCTGGCCCGGCAGCAGCTGGTCACCCGCACCCACGGCGGCGTGCTGGCCACGGCGGTCGCCTACGACCTCCCGGCCCGCTACCGCGCGTCGTCCGGCAGCGACGCGAAGGAACGCATCGCCGCGCTCGCCGCCGACCTCGTCGAGCCCGGCATGGTGGTCGGGTTCAACGGCGGCACCACCACGTCGGCGACGGCGCGGCGGCTGGCCGCCCGCATCGAGCACGGCCCGCACTCCGGCGAGCACGCGCTGACCGTCGTCACCAACGCGCTGAACATCGCCACCGAGATGGTGCTGCGCCCGCACATCCGCACCGTCTCGCTCGGCGGGGTGGCCCGGCCGCAGTCCTACGAGATGACCGGCCCGCTGGCCACGCTGGTGCTCAACGAGCTGTGGCTGGACGTGCTCATCCTCGGCATCGACGGGCTGACGGCGGCCGGCGGGGCGTCCTGCCGGCACGTCGGCGAGGCCGGCATCAACGCGCTCATGGTGCAGCGGGCCAGCCGCGTGGTCGTCGCCGGCACCGGCGAGAAGATCGGCCACCGCGCGTTCGCCCGCATCTGCGACGTCGACCAGGTCGACGTGCTGGTCACCGACCCCAGCGCCCCCGAGGACGAGCTGACCGCCCTGCGCACCGCGGGCGTCGAGGTGCACGTCGTCTGACGCACCCTGGCGTCAGCAGACGTCGTCGACGTTGACGGCGCCGTCGGCGTCGTTCGGCGTCTCGGTGCCCGCCGGAGTCTCGCCGTCGGCCGGGGTCTCGCCGTCGGCCGGCGGCTCCTCCTCGCCGGTGGGCGGGTCGGCCGGCTCCTCGGTGGCCGGCGGCTCCTCCTCGCCGGTCGGGTCGCTGGTCGGGTCGCCCGCCGGCTCCCCCGTCGGCTCCTCGGCCGGCGGCTCCGTCGGCTCCTCCTCCGCGGGCGGCGTGGCGGCCGGGTCGAGCGACTCCTGGACGAACTCGCGGATGAGCTCGTAGTCGGGGTCGTGGTACTGGATGATGTCGTCGGTGAACGGCAGGCTGCGCAGGCCGCCGGCGTCCTGGACCTTCAGCGCAAGCTCGGCGAAGTCGGACAGCCGGGCCTGGGTGATGTCGGTCGACATGGTCTTCTCGGCCGCCTGCGCGAGCTGCTGGTAGCGGCGCAGCAGCGTCGTCGGGTTGGCCTGCTCGGTGATGGCGCCGATGACGCAGCGCTGCCGGCGCATGCGCTCGTAGTCGTCGGAGACCGGTCCGGGGCCGCAGCGGGCCCGCGCGAACCACAGCGCCTGGTAGCCGTCGAGGTGCTGGTTCTTGCCCGGCTCGATCCAGCCGGACGGCTCGGTGCAGCGGCCGTACTGCTCCTTGGTGCCGATGGGGATGCGGTACGGCACGTCGATGTCGATGCCGCCGAGGGCGTTGACCAGGTACTGGAAGCCGCGCAGGTTGACCAGGACGTAGTAGTGGATGTCCAGCCCCAGCACCTCGCCGACGACCAGCTTCATCGCCTCGGCGCCGGGGTCGGGGATGCCCTCGAAGTACTCCGGGAACTCGTACGGCACGAACCGGTACATCGAGGAGAGCCAGTAGTAGGCGTCCTCCTCGGACCCGCGGAAGCCGTCGGGGTACGCCTCGGCCAGCGGGGTGTCGGCCGGCATCGGGACGTTGAGCAGGTTGCGCGGCAGCGAGAACAGCGCGGTGTCGCCGGTCTCGGTGTTGATGCTGGCGACCATGATGGTGTCGGTGCGGGTCTCCTCGCGGCCGGGGCCGGCGTCGGAGCCGAGGATGAGCACGTTGACCCGCTGCTGGCCGGCCCACGGGTCCTCGTCGGACGAGTCGGGGACGGTGAGGCTGGGCTGGTCGTCGTCGGCGAACACGCTGCCGATGAGGTCGCGCTGGGTGTACGCGTACCGGCTGCCGAGGCTGAGCGGGCTGACCACCAGCGAGGCGACCACCACCACGACGAGCGCCGACAGCAGCCGCTGCGGACCTCGCAGGCCGCGCGGCTGCAACAGGTACAGGCTGACCAGCGCCGTCAGCAGCCAGGCGACGGCCACGGCGGCGAGGCCGGCGGTGATGAGGTTCAGCGTGTCGGTGTCGGTGCCGGCGTCGACCAGGCCCGACCGCCCGCTGCGCACCACCGCGACCACGGCTCCGGCGGCGAGCAGCACGAACACGGCGAGGATCGTCCAGCCCAGCTTCTTCCGCCCGGCCGAGATGAGCCCGACGCCCGGAACGAGCGTGCCGACACCGACCTGGCGCAGGAAGCGGCGGAACTCGGCCGGGCTGACGTTGGTGCGTCGCCCCCGAGCTCGTCGGCCGACCGTCTCGTCGCTGCTCATCGATGCCGCCACCACACGCGTGCCCCCGCGCGGGCTGCCTCCTCACCAGTTCGGGACGTGCTGCCGATGGGTCGCCGGACATTGTGCCTCACGTGTCGAACTCCCACCGACGCACCCGCGTTCCCGGCGTGCCCGGCCTGTCCCGATTCACAGCTTCCGGATCATGAGCACGGAGTCGCGGTCGTCGCCCGGCGCGACCCTGATCGCGCCGGGGATGCGGCCCACCTCGGCGAACCCGCACGACTCGTAGAACCGGTCCAGCCCCATGCCGTCGCGATAGGTCAGGTGCAGGAACTCCAGCCCGTCTTCGCGGGCGAGGGTGTGTCTCCCGGGTCTCGGCCGTAGCGAGCGGCGTCCAGGTGGATGCCTCGCAAGGCCGAGGAAGGAGTCATAGCGGGGTTCTATGACGACTGACGAGAACGCGGCGAGGCGCCGCCTGGGCGCCGCGCAGTAGGCCACGGACCCGGGAGACACACCCTGGGTCAGGCCTTCGAACAGCGCACGGCCGGCGCCGCGGCCCTGGAACCGCGGGTGCACCTGCAGCCGCAACACCGTCGCCCAGTGGCGGAACAGCGGCCGTGTCGAGCCGATGACGAGACCGAACCCGGCCCGCTCGCCGTCGACCCGCAGCACGCCGGCGAATCCGGCGCCCGCCGCGACGTCGGCGAGGTGGTCGTTCAGCGCGGGCCGCACGTCCGCCCAGCAGGTCAGCAGCCAGGCGGCGGGGTCGTCGCCGATGTCGGTGACGCGCTCGACCATTTCACTCACGGACCGACGGTACGGGACAATGGGGCGGTGAACGACGGACCCCTCATCGTCCAGAGTGACAAGACCCTGCTCCTCGAGGTCGACCACGACCACGCCGACGACTGCCGCCGCGCCATCGCGCCGTTCGCCGAGCTGGAGCGGGCCCCCGAACACGTGCACACCTATCGTCTGACCCCGCTCGGCCTATGGAACGCCCGGGCCGCGGGTCACGACGCCGAGCAGGTCGTCGACACCCTGCTCACGTACTCCCGCTACCCCGTTCCGCACGCCCTGCTGGTCGACGTCGCCGAGACGATGGCCCGGTACGGGCGGCTGCGGCTGGAGAGCCACCCCGTCCACGGGCTGGTGCTGGTCAGCACCGACCGCGCGGTGCTCGAGGAGGTGCTGCGGTCCAAGCGGGTCGTCCCGCTCGTGGGCGCCCGGCTCGACCCCGACACCGTCGTCGTGCACCCGTCCGAGCGCGGCAACCTCAAGCAGGCTCTGGTCAAGCTGGGCTGGCCGGCCGAGGACAGCGCCGGCTACGTCGACGGCGAGGCGCACCCCATCGAGCTGGCCGAGGACGGCTGGGCGCTGCGGCCGTACCAGCGCGAGGCCGCCGACGGCTTCTGGCACGGCGGCTCCGGCGTGGTCGTGCTGCCGTGCGGCGCCGGCAAGACGCTGGTCGGCGCGGCCGCCATGGCCCGGGCCGGCGCCACCACGCTGATCCTGGTGACGAACACCGTCGCGGCCCGGCAGTGGCGCGACGAGCTGATCAAGCGCACGTCGCTCACCGAGGACGAGATCGGCGAGTACTCCGGCGCCAAGAAGGAGGTTCGCCCGGTCACCATCGCCACCTACCAGGTGCTGACCACCCGGCGGAAGGGCGTCTACCCGCACCTCGAGCTGCTCGACGCCCGCGACTGGGGCCTCATCGTGTACGACGAGGTGCACCTGCTGCCGGCGCCGATCTTCCGCATGACGGCGAACCTGCAGGCCCGCCGCCGGCTCGGGCTCACGGCCACGCTGGTGCGCGAGGACGGCCGCGAGGACGACGTGTTCACGCTGATCGGCCCGAAGCGCTACGACGCGCCGTGGAAGGAGATCGAGAACCAGGGCTGGATCGCCCCCGCCGACTGCGTCGAGGTCCGCGTCACCCTGACCGACGGCGAACGGCTCGCCTACGCCACCGCCGAGCCCGACGAGCGCTACCGCCTCGCGTCGTGCACCGCCGCCAAGACCCGCGTCGTCGAGGGTCTGGTGAAGCGGCACGCCGGCGAGCCCACGCTGGTCATCGGCCAGTACCTCGAGCAGCTCGACGAGATCGGCGAACGCCTCGGCGCCCCCGTCGTCAAGGGCGAGACGACGGTGCGCGAGCGGCAGCGGCTGTTCGACGCGTTCCGCACCGGCGAGCTGCGCACGCTGGTCGTCAGCAAGGTGGCGAACTTCTCCATCGACCTCCCCGAGGCCAGCATCGCCATCCAGGTGTCCGGCACGTTCGGATCGCGGCAGGAGGAGGCGCAGCGGCTCGGTCGCATCCTGCGTCCCAAGGCCGACGGCCGCACGGCCCGCTTCTACTCCGTCATCGTCCGCGACACCGTCGACCAGGACTTCGCCCAGCACCGTCAGCGCTTCCTCGCCGAGCAGGGTTACGCCTACCAGATCGCCGACGCCGAGGACCTCCTCCGCGAGGGCTGACGATCAGGGGGTGTCCCGTGGATATTGGTGGATGCGGGCGGCGTCCAGTCGTCGATCCAGCAAGGCGTCGAAGTAGTTCGATGCGGTGCCATCGGGCGACGACGACAACGCAGCTGGTCGGCGTCTGGGCGTCGATCCGCGCCGCCGAAGATCCACGGGACACCCCCTAATTGGGTGGACACCCCGGCCGGTCGCGAACTAGGCTCCGATGCCCTTCGCGACCGGACCGGGGCACCGGGCCGTCGGAATGTCTCATCTTCCGCCGAGCCCTAGGAGGCCCCCTGTGTCCACCGACCCCGTCCTGCGTGCCGAGCGCGAGCATCTGCGCCGTTCCCGCGCCGATCTCGCCGCCATGCGCGAGCACACCCTGTCGCTGACGGCGCAGAGCGCGGATCACGTCTCGACGGAGTACCTCAAGGCCTCGCTGTACCGCCGGGCCAAGGCGCTCGAGGACGACCCGTCGCTGCCGCTGTTCTTCGGCCGCATCGACCGCACCGCCGACGACGGCGACGACACGTTCCACATCGGGCGACGCCACGTCATGGACGGCAACGGCGACCCGATGGTGATCGACTGGCGGGCGGACGTGGCGCGGGCGTTCTACCGGGCCACCCGCGACGACCCGCACGGCGTCACGCTGCGCCGCCGCTACGGGTTCGCCGGCGGCGACCTCACGTCGTACGAGGACGAGCACCTGCTCGACCCCGGCGAGGCCGACGTCACCAGCCGCATCCTCGCCGAGGAGATCGAGCGGCCGCGCGTCGGCCCGATGCGCGACATCGTCGCCACCATCCAGCCGGAGCAGGACGAGGTCGTGCGGGCGGGCCTGGACCGGACGGTGTGCGTGCAGGGCGCGCCGGGCACCGGCAAGACCGCCGTCGGGCTGCACCGGGCGGCGTTCCTGCTGCACACCTACCGCGAGCGGCTGGCCCGCACCGGCGTGCTGGTCATCGGGCCGAACCAGGCGTTCCTGCACTACATCGCCCAGGTGCTGCCGACGCTCGGTGAGGTGGACGTCCGCCAGGTCACCGTCGCCGGTCTGGTCGAGAGCGTCCCGGTCCGCGGCGCCGACGACCCGGAGACGGCGACGCTCAAGGGCGACGCCCGCATGGCCGAGGTGCTGCGCAACGCCATCTGGTCGCACCTCGCCGAGCCGACCGAGACGCTCTACGTCGCCCGCGGCACCCGGCGCTGGCGGGTGCCGGTGCACGAGGTCGCCGACGCGATCCGGACGCTGCGCGAACGCGGCGACGGCTACACGACGGCCCGCGCGCTGCTCGGCCAGCGGCTGGCGCACCGCGTCCTGCTGCGCATGGAGTCGGCCGGCGAGATCACCGACGACCGCGTCCAGAACGCCGTCGCCCGGTCCCGGCCGGTGAAGGCGTACGTCGACGAGCTGTGGCCGGCGCTGGACCCGGTGAAGCTGGTCCTGCGGCTGCTCAGCGACCCGCAGCTGCTGGCCGCGGCCGCCGGCGGCATCCTCGACGCCGACGAGCAGCAGCGGCTGCTGTGGCGCAAGCCGGCCCGCGGCCCGAAGACGGCGCCGTGGTCGCACGCCGACGCCGTCCTCGTCGACGAGGCGGCTGCGCTGCTGGAGCGGATCTCCGGCGTCGGCCACGTCGTGCTGGACGAGGCGCAGGACCTCTCCCCCATGGAGCTGCGCGCCGTGGGCCGCCGCGCCGCCACCGGCTCGCTCACCGTCCTCGGCGACATCGCCCAGGGCACCACCCCGTGGGCGACGCCGTCCTGGCCGGAGGCGCTGCGCCATCTCGCCCAGGACGACGCCCACCTCGAGGTGCTGCGCAAGGGCTACCGCGTCCCGGCCGCCGTCGTCGAGTTCGCCGGGCAGCTGCTGCCGGTCATCGCGCCGGGTGTGGCGCCGCCGGTGCCGGTCCGGTCCAATCCGGGCCGCCTCGACGTCACGCGCACCGGCGGCGAGCTCGACGCGGCCATCGTCGATGCCGTGCGCGACGTCGCCGCCCGCGAGGGGTCGCTCGGCATCATCGTCGCCGACGACGCCGTCGACGCGGCCGCGGCCGCCCTCGACGCCGCCGGCCTGCCCGCCGGCCGGCTGGCCGACGACGCCCGGATCACGCTGGTCCCGGCCACGTTGGCCAAGGGTCTGGAGTACGACCACGTGATCGTCGCCGAGCCGGCCGCCATCGTCGCCGCCGAGCCGGCCGGGCTGCGCCGCCTCTACGTCGTGCTGACCCGCGCGGTGTCGTCGCTCACCGTCGTGCACCGCGAGCCGCTGCCCGATCCACTGATTCACCAGTAGCGATACGATGGCGATGCCCGCCAAGGGCTACATTCTGTGTATTGTCTGCACGGCGTATGGGGTCATCGGCACCCCCCGAAACATCGCTCGACCGAGCGGCGGCACCTGCCTGGGGAGGGCGCATGGCATCTGACTTCGACCTGGCACAGGCCGGACGCGGTGCCTCGGGAATCCGCCGGTGAGCGCCGACACGGCCAGCGGAGGAACCTCGATCTTGCACGGCGCACACGTTCTCCTCACCGGCGCGACCGGGTTCGTCGGACAGGCTCTGCTCGAGAAGCTGCTGTCCAGCTACCCCGACACCAGGGTCAGCCTGATCGTCCGGCCACGCGGCGCGCTCAGCGCACAGGACCGCATCGACCGGCTGTTCCGCAAGCCCGTCTTCGGCGCCTGGCGCAAGGCCGTCGGCGACGACGAGGCCGAGCGGCAGTACCGCGCGCGGGTCACCGTCCTCGAAGGTGACCTCGGCGCCCTGCCGCCACTGCCCGCCGACGTCGACGTCGTCATCCACTCCGCGTCGACGGTCTCCTTCGACCTGCCGATCGACGAGGCGTTCGACTCCAACGTCTCCGGGCCCGAGTCGCTGTACCGTGCGCTGCTCGCGGGCGGCACCGACCCCCACGTCGTCCACGTCTCCACCGGCTACGTCGCCGGGCTGCGCAAGGGCATCGCCGAGGAGCGCAGCCTCGAGCACGAGGTCGACCGCGTCGCCGAGCTCGCCTACGCGCAGGCCGCCCGCCCCGACGCCGAGCGGCTGTCGCGCAACCCGCGGCTGCTGCAGCGGCTGCTCACGCAGGCGCAGGCCGACCACGGCCGGGCCGGCGCGCGGGTCGTCACCGACGCCGCCGAGCAGGCCCGCCAGGAGTGGGTCCGCAACGAGCTGGTCGAGGCCGGCCGCACCCGCGCGCAGAGCCTGGGCTGGCCCGACGTCTACACCTTCACCAAGGCGCTGGGCGAGCGGGTCGCCGAGGACCTCTGGGCCGGCGCCGGCCACCGGTTGACGGTCGTCCGGCCGACCATCATCGAGTCGTCGCTCAAGCACCCGTTCCCGGGCTGGATCGACGGCTTCAAGGTCGCCGACCCGCTCATCGCGGCGTACGGACGCGGCCTGCTGCCGGAGTTCCCGGCGCTGGCCGACACCGTGCTCGACGTCATCCCGGTCGACTACGTCGTCAACGCCGCACTGGCCGCGGCCGCCGCGCCGCCACCGCCCGGCGAGGCACAGTACTTCCAGGTCAGCTCCGGCATCACCAACCCGCTGCCGTTCGGGCGGCTGCTGCGGCTGGTGCACGAGTACTTCGAGGCCAATCCGCTCCAGGACGCCAAGGGACACGTCGCCGTCCCATCGTGGTCGTTCCCGCACCGCGGCGTGGTCGAGCGGGCGCTGCGCCGCCGCGAGCGGGTCGTCGACCTCGCCGACAAGGCCGTCGACCGCCTGCCGCCGAGCGAGCGCTCGCGCAAGTGGATCTCCACCATCTACCGCGCCCGCCGCGACCTCGACACCCTGCGCAAGTTCACCTCGCTGTACCAGCCGTACACCGAGACCGAGGTCATCTTCGACGACGCCCGCCTGCGCGAGCTGCACGCGTCGCTGCCCGACGACCGCAAGGCCGAGCACGGCTTCGACGTCACCGAGATCGACTGGGCGCACTACCTGCAGAAGATCCACATCCCCGGCGTGCCCGGCCTGACCCGCGGCAGCGGCGGCGACGGCTCGGGCTCCGGCCCGGCGCCGCTCGAGCTGCCGCGGCGCACCGACGTCGTCGCCGTCTTCGACCTGCAGAAGACGGTCGCCGCGGCCACGCTGGTCGAGCACTACGTGTGGATCGAGCTGGCCGCCAAGCCGCTGTCGCGGTGGCCGGTCGTGCTGAGCAACCTGGTCGCGCTCGGCCCGCGCTACCTGCAGGCCGAGCGGCGCGACCGCGGCGACTTCATCCGCACGTTCATGCGCCGCTACGAGGGCGTCAACGAGAACGAGCTGCGCAAGGTCATCGCCGACGAGGTGACGGTGTCGCTGCACCGCGGCCTGTTCGAGCAGGCGCTCGAGCGCATCAAGGCGCACCGCGCGGCCGGGCACCGCACCGTCCTGCTGACCGGCGAGATCGACGTGTTCGTCGAGCCGCTGGCGCCGCTGTTCGACGTCATGGTGGCCGGCAAGATGGAGTCCGACGAGTCCGGCCGCTGGACGGGGCACCTGGCCACGCCGCCGCTGGTCGGCGAGGCCCGGGCGGCCTGGCTGCGCCGGTACGCGCGGTCCGAGGGGCTCGACCTCGCCGGCTCCTACGCCTACGGCGACAGCTACGCCGACCGCTCCTGGCTGGAGGTCGTCGGCCACCCGAGCGCAGTCAACCCCGACGCCAGCCTGTACCGCTACGCCAAGTCCAAGCGCTGGCCGGTGCACACCTGGACCACCACCGCCGAGGGCCGGCTGTCGCCGGTCGTGCGCAGCGTGCGGGGAGCACGACGGGCATGACCGCGCCGCTGCTCACCGGCCGGGCGCTGATCACCGGCGGGACGTCCGGCATCGGCCTCGCGTTCGCCCGGGCCCTGGCCGCGCGCGGCTGCGACCTCGTCCTGGTGGCCCGCGACGAGGACCGGCTGAAGAGCACCGCCGACGAGCTGCGCCGCCGCTACGACGTCGACGTCGAGGTGCTGCCGGCCGACCTCGGCGACCGCGCACAGGTCGACGCCGTCGTCGCCCGGCTCACCGACACCGGCGCACCCGTCGAGGTGTTCGTCAACAACGCCGGGAAGGGCGTCCACTCCCGGCTGGTCACCGACGACACCAGCGAGCACGAGCAGGCCATCGACCTCATGATCACCGCGGTGGTGGTGCTCGGCGCGGCCGCCGCGCGCACCATGCGCGGGCGCGGCCACGGCGTCATCGTCAACGTGTCGTCGGTCGCCGGGCTCATCACGATGGGCGGCTACTCGGCGGTGAAGTCGTTCGTCCGCACCTACTCCGAGAGCCTGTCGCTGGAGCTGACCGGCACGGGTGTGCAGGTCACGGCGTTGCTGCCGGGCTGGGTGCGCACCGAGTTCCACGAGCGGGCCGGCATCCGCACCAGCTCGATCCCGTCCTCGCTGTGGCTCGACCCCGACCGCGTGGTGGCCGATTGCCTGGCCGATGTCGAGAAGAGGCGGGTCCGTTCGGTACCGTCAGCACGGTTCAAGGTCCTGGCCTGGCTGGCCGAGCACGCCCCTCGGGCGGCGGTGCGCAAGGTCACGGCGCGACTGGTGAGCGGACGACGATGAGCGAACTGGCGAGTACGAAGAGGTACCACGCGGCCTGGCACCGCTGGGCCCGGTTCGTGGCGCAGCGCGTGCTCCTGCGGCCCGTCGTGCACCTGACGACGAAGGTGTCGGTGCTCGGGGCCGAGAACCTCGACGACCTCGACGCCCCGTTCATCGTCGTGGCCAACCACAGCAGCCACCTCGACGCGCCGCTACTGGTGACGGAGCTGCCGCGGCGCTACACCCGCACCATGGCCGTCAACGCCGCCGCCGACTACTTCTACCGCTGGTGGTGGATGAAGGCCGCGACGTCGTTGTTCTTCAACACCTACCCGGTGAGCCGCACCAACGCCGACATGGGCAAGGGCCGCGGCCTGGCCAACCGGCTGCTGAGCGAGGACGTCCCCGTCGTCGTGTTCCCGGAGGGCACCCGGCGCAACACCGAGAGCGGCGTCAAGCGGTTCAAGCCGGGCGCGGCCGCGCTGAGCATCGCGCAGGGCGTGCCGTGCGTGCCGGTGGCGATCATCGGCACCTCCGCGGCCATGCCGGTCGGGCACTTCTGGCCGAAGCCGGGCCGGCCGCCGGTGACGGTGGTCATCGGCGCGCCGATCCACCCGGAGCCGGGGGAACGCACCCGTGACCTGACCGAGCGGCTCGAGGCGAAGGTGGCGGCCATGGTCGCCACCGGCGACCCCGACGCCGAGGGGAAACCGCTGCGCGACGCCGCCTCGCCGGAGCACCCGGCGGAGCAGGCGAGCGACCACGCCCAGAAGGAGGAGGCGTCGTGACCGGTGTCAAGCACCAGAAGTGGTGGGGCTGGGGAGTCGAGGGCATCGCCTTCACCCACGACGACAAGCCGAAGCTGGCCCCGTTCGTCATGGAGAAGATCGGTCTCGACCTCAACGCGCCCGGCACGCCGCCGCCCGCGTTCGACGACCTCGAGGTGCCGGCCTCCCAGCTCCAGGACGACCTCGGCACGAAGCTGCGCGACGCCGTGGGCGAGCAGTACGTCGACACCGACGACCTCAACCGCGTCGTGCACACCTACGGCAAGGGGCTGGTCGACCTCGTCCGCGTCCGCGCCGGCGACCTCCCCCGCGTCCCGGACGCCGTGGTCTACCCGGCCGACGAGGACCAGGTGCGCCAGGTCGTCGACGCCGTGGTCGCGGCCGACGGCGTCGTCATCCCGTTCGGCGGCGGCTCCAACATCTCCGGCTCGCTGACCCCGCAGGCCGGCGAGCAGCGCGTCGTCGTGTCGCTCGACCTCGGCCGGCTGAGCCGGGTGCTGGAGGTCGACGAGGCGGCGGGGCTGGCCCGCATCCAGGCCGGCGCGCTCGGCCCGGACCTCGAGGACCAACTCAACGCCCGCGGCTGGACCATGGGCCACCAGCCCGACAGCTTCAAGCACTCGACGCTCGGCGGCTGGATCGCGACCCGCAGTTCGGGCATGCAGTCGGACAAGTACGGCGACATCGCCGACATCACCCGCGGCCTGCGGGTCGTGCTGCCGGGCAAGGTCATCGTGCTGCGGCCGCTGCCCAGCACGTCGTCCGGGCCGAGCGTGCGCGAGATGATCCTCGGCTCCGAGGGCCGGCTCGGCATCATCACCGAGGCGTGGGTCAACGTGCACCGGCTGCCGGAGAACCGCGAGATCATCGCGTACCTGTTCCCGACGTGGGCGGCCGGCGTCGCGGCGATGCACGAGATCTCCGAATCCGACGCGTCGCCGACGGTCACCCGCGTGTCCGACGCCAACGAGACCGCGTTCTCGCTGTCCATGCAGAAGCCGTCGAAGGGGCTGGCGGCGAAGGCCGGGCCGATCCTGTTCAACGTGCTGGAGCGGCGCGGCTGGGACCTCTCCGCGGCCTGCCTGTCCTACATCGGCTACGAGGGCGCCGAGTCGCACCTCAAGCACGAGAAGGCCATCGTCGGCAAGATCGTGAAGAAACACGGTGGCATCAAGCTGGGCAAGGGTCCGGGCTCGCTGTACGACCAGAAGAAGTTCGACACCCCGTACATCCGCGACTTCCTGCTCGACATCGGCGCGCTCGGCGACGTCTCCGAGACCGCGGCGCCGTGGTCGAAGCTGATGAACCTGTACGCCAACACCATCCGCGCGGCCAACGAGGCCTACGCCGAGCTGGGCGTGAAGGGCTTCGCGATGTGCCACCTGTCGCACAGCTACCACTCCGGCGCGTGCCTGTACTTCACCTTCGCGTTCCCGCCCAGCACCGACGTGGCGGCGGAGCAGATCGAGCAGTACTGGGTGGTGAAGAAGGCCATCCAGCAGTCGTTCATCGACAACGAGGCGACTATCTCTCACCACCACGGCGTCGGCACCGACCACGCGCACTGGCTCGAGGACGACATCTCCCCGGCCGGCGTCGACGTCATGGCCGGGCTGCTGGAGGCCGTCGACCCCGGCCGCAACCTCAACCCTGGGACGCTGCTGCCAGCACATCGGGAGTGGTGACGTCCGCCGCCGGGCGCTGGATGCGCAGCCGGACGACGGCCAGCAGCACCGCGAGTGCCGCGGCGGTGACGGTGACGGCGAACGCGGGCCGGTGCCCGCCGAGGTCGGCCAACCGGCCGGCGACGCCTGACCCGACGGCGTAGCCGATGCCCGTGGCGCCGGCCAGCAGCGTCATGGCGGCACCGACGCGGGCGGCCGGCACCGTCCGCTCGGCGGCGGCGAACACGCTGATCATGTACGGCGCGACGGCCAGGCCGAGCACCAGCACGACCGGCACGAGCGCGGCCAGTGACCCGGCCAGCAGCAGCGGCGCCGACAGCACCACCAGCCCGGCGGCGAACACCAGGATCCGCTTGTCGTAGCCGAACCGCGACGGCAGCGCTGCCGTCGCCAGCCCGGCCAGCACGCTGCCCACGCCGAGCAGCGAGTGCACCAGGCCGGCCATCCCGGGCGTGCCCGCGGCCGTGGCCAGCGCCGTCGTACCGGTCTGGGTGGCGCCGAAGATCACGCCGATGAGTAGCTGGGCCAGGCACAGCGTCAGGAACGCGGCGGTGACGAACGCCGTGCCGTGCGCGGCCGCCGACGCCCGCAGCGCGTGCGTCAGCCGGGCGGTCGGGTGCAGCGCGAACCAGGAGCCGAACACCACCAGCAGGGCGGCCGCGGCCAGCAGCGCGCCGCTCGGGCTCAGCGCCACGGCGCCGAGGCCGACCAGCGCCGGTCCGAGCACGAACGACGCCTCGTCGGCGGCGCCCTCGTAGGAGAACGCGGCGTCGACGAGCCGCGGCTGCGCGGCGCCGGTGCGGTGCGTGATGGGCCGCCAGCGCACCCGCGCCAGCGGGCCGACCTGCGGCATGGTGAACCCGGCGACGGCGGCCGCGGCGACCAGCACCGCGACACTCGCGTCGGACTGGACGGCCGCGACCAGCGCGGCGAGCGCGACACCTGCCGTCAGCGACTGGGCCAGCACGACCGGCCGCTGCCCGACGCGGTCGGCGATGCCGCCGGCCAGCGGCGCCCCGACGGCGTTGGCGACGGCCAGCGCGCCGGCGGCCAGGCCGCCGGCGGCGTACCGGCCGGTGGCGTCGGACACCAGCAGCAGCGTGCCCATCTGGCTCATGGCCAGCGGCAGCCGGCCGAGGAAGGCGACGACGACGTACCCGAGGCCGGCCAGCGACAGCAGCCGGCGGTACGAGGCGAGAGGGGACACAGGAACTCCGGGGAACGCTTCGGCGGCGCGCCTCCCCACCACCAGGTCGCGCACGGAACCCTGTGCTGGCGCTAGTTTACCCGCTCGCCCCCATGATCATCAATGATCCAACCCCACCTGGGTGGTTGGATCATTGATGATCATGGGAGGGAGGAGGATGGGACCATGGATCTCGAGCGACGTTGGGCCGCGCTGGCCGGCGACTCGGCGGCGGCGACGGCGGCCGGCGCGGATCTGCTGGCCCGCTGGGGCGAGGCGCACCGTCACTACCACGCGACCGGCCACCTGGCCGCCGTCCTGGTCGCGGTCGACGAGCTGGCCGGCGCCGCGGCCGACTACGACGCCGTCCGGTTCGCCGCCTGGTTCCACGACGCCGTCTACGACGGCCGGCCGGGCGACGACGAAGCGGCCAGCGCGCGGCTGGCCCGCGAGGTGCTGACGTCGCTGGGCCGGCCGGCGGCGCAGGTCGACGAGGTCGAGCGGCTGGTGCTACTCACCGCCGGCCACGATCCCGCGCCCGGCGACGGCAACGGCGCCGTGCTCTGCGACGCCGACCTCGCCGTGCTAGCGGGCACTCCGTCCGACTACGCGGCCTACGCGTCCGCCGTCAGAGCCGACTACGCACACGTGTCCGACGCCGACTTCGCCGCCGGCCGGGCCGCCGTGCTGAAGGGCCTGCTGGATCGTCCGGCGCTCTTCCACACCGACGACGGCCGCCGCCGCTGGGAGGCCCAGGCCCGGCACAACCTGCGGACCGAGCTCACCCTGCTCCGCGCCGCCTACTGACCACGGCGTCAGTGCCGCTTGCGGCGGCGCAACCCGGCCCTCGTCAGCCGGGTGACCAGCTCGCGGCTGCTGATGGGGACCGCACCGGCGTCGACGGCGCGCTGGTAGTCCGACTCCATCAGGTCGTAGTGGTCGCCGTCGAAGCCGCGGGCCGGCAACCCCAGCCGCGCCGCGAACTCGTGCAGTTCCTCGAACGACTCGTCCGACGCCAGGTGCGACCAGAGCCGACCGTGGCCGGGCCAGGCCGGCGGGTCCACGAGCACCGTCACAGAGCAGCCGCCACGGCATCGTCGATGAGGACCCGCCACGAGCGCACCAGCCCGGCGTCGATGTAGGCCTTCCACGAGCCGCCCGGACGGACCCGGCTGCCCACGTGGAACTGGCGGATGCCGGCCCGGGCCAGCCAGGGCACGTGGTCGGGCTCGAGCCCACCGCCGGCCATGATGACGTCGGCCGCCGCCGGCGAGCCGGTCGCGCGCGTGCACAGCTCGTCCAGGCCGGAGCCGACGCCGCGCGCGGAGCCGGCGGTCAGGACGGCGTCGAGACCGGGCAGCCCGGGTACCACAGCCCACGCGTCGTCGAGGTCGAGGCAGTGGTCGATGGCGCGGTGGAACGTCCACGGCCGCCCGTCCAGCTCCTCCGCCAGCGCCAGTGTCGCCTCGACGTCGATCTCGGCGTTGAGGCCGAGGAAGCCGAGCACGAAGCCGTCGGCGCCGGCGTTCGCCAGCTGGTGGGCGGCGATGCGCAGCCGGGCCAGTTCCGAGCCGCTGGTGGAGAAGCCGTCGTTGGAGCGCAGCATGACCCGCAGCGGGAGGTCGCAGGCGCGTTTGAGATCGCGGACGGTGTCGAGGGACGGTGTGAGGCCGTCGGCGTCCATGTCGGCGACGACCTCGAGGCGGTCGGCGCCGCCCTCGACGGCGCCGGGCACGTCACCGGGACCCAGGGCGATGACCTCCAGCAGCGGACGCACGTGGATCAGTGTGCCAGCAAGATGGCACCATCGGTGCCGTGGTCGACGACGTGATGATGGTGGCGCGGGCGATGGTCCTGCGCGACCTCGGCGCGCGCCGCCTCGACGTCGCCGCCGCGGTCGACGTGCTGGACGCGGCGCTGACCGAACGCCGCTGGTGGGTGGAGCAGTGGCCCGAGGGCGCGGCGTTCGTGGCCGGCCAGTTGGCGCAGGACGTGCAGGACCGCCTGCTCGACGCCGGGGTGGGCCGGTGGCCGTCGTGCCGGTCGTGCGACGACGAAGAGCCGCACGAACTGCGGATCGAGCCCGAACTCGGGCCCGATCCGCAGTGGGTGTGTGAGGAGACCGGCCGGCCGGTGGCGCCGCTCGGCGCGCTGTAGACCGGTCGCGCCGCTCAGGCCGCCCGCACGTCCGCGGGCTGGACGTCCTCGGCGGGGACCCAGCGCTGTTCCGTCCGCGAACGGCCGGAGATGTCGGTCACCGTCACCCAGCGGGCCACGAGCGTGGGGCGCTGGAGCTGTGTCGTTGTCACCTTGTCCGCTCCTTCCGGCCACCCATGAGTGGGGTGTTGTTCACCTTCTGTTCACCTAGCGTACCAGGCGTGTTTCCCGAACTCGATGATGGCTTCATTTTGGCCCTCAGTGCCATTATTCTGTGGTGAACGGCACGACCGGCGACCTCAGAGGTGACGATGTTCGGCAGGAACAAGTGGTTCGAGACCGTGGCCGAGGCCGAGCGGCGCGCCCGCCGCCAGCTGCCGTCGTCGGTGTACGGGGCGCTGGTGGCCGGCTCCGAGAAGGGGCTGACGCTGCGCGACAACCTCGCCGCGTTCACCGAGCTCGGGTTCGCGCCGCACGTCGCCGCGACGTCCGGCGAGCGCGACCTCTCCACCCACGTCATGGGCCAGGACATCGCACTGCCGGTCATCCTCTCGCCGACCGGCGTCCAGGCCGTCCACCCCGACGGCGAGGTGGCCGTCGCCCGGGCCGGCGCGAACCGCGGCACCGCCATGGGGCTCAGCTCGTTCGCCAGCCGGTCCATCGAGGACGTCATCGCGGCCAACCCCAAGGCGTTCTTCCAGATCTACTGGCTGGGCAGCCGCGACGAGATGGTGCGCATCCTCGACCGCGCCCGCCGGGCCGGCGCCGCCGGGGTGATCCTCACGCTGGACTGGTCGTTCAGCCACGGCCGCGACTGGGGCAGCCCGAGCATCCCCGACCGGCTCGACCTCAAGACCATGGTCCGGTTCGCGCCGCAGGTGTTGCCGCACCCGGCCTGGCTGCTGCGCTACCTGCGGGCCGGGACACTGCCCGACCTCACCACCCCCAACCTCGAGGGCACCGACGGCGTCGCGCCGACCTTCTTCGGCGCCTACGGCCAGTGGATGCAGACGCCACCCGCCACCTGGGACGACGTCGCGTGGCTGCGGTCGCAGTGGGACGGCCCGTTCATGCTCAAGGGCGTCATGCGCGTCGACGACGCCAAGCGCGCCGTCGACGCCGGGGTCAGCGCCATCTCGGTCTCCAACCACGGCGGTAACAACCTCGACGGCACCCCGGCCGCCGTCCGCTCCCTGCGCTCCGTCGTCGACGCGGTCGGCGCCGAGATCGACGTCGTCCAGGACGGCGGCATCCGGCGCGGCAGCGACGTCGTGAAGTCGCTCGCGCTGGGCGCCAAGGCCGTCATGATCGGCCGCGCCTACCTCTGGGGGCTGGCCGCCAACGGCCAGGCCGGCGTCGAGAACGTCCTCGACATCCTCAGCGGCGGCATCGACTCCGCCCTGCGCGGCCTCGGCAAGGCGTCGGTCCGCGACCTCACGCCCGACGACCTCGTCATCCCGCCGGGCTTCCACCGAACCTTCGGCGCCTAGGGTGTGTCTCCCAGGTCCGTGGCCTACTACGCGACGCCCAGGCGGCGCCTCGCTGCGTTCTCGTCAGTCGCCATAGGCACCGCTATGTCTCCTTCCTCGGCCTTGCGAGGCATCCACCTCGACGCCGCTCGCTACGGCCGAGACCTGGGAGACGCACCCTGGCCGGAAGGAGCGGGCGGGCCGTGCGCGCGCGAACGGCGCCGCGCCAGACGCCGGCGCCGTAGGCGAGGTCGTCGGCGATGCCGGCGAGGGTCCAGCGGACCGGGTCGAGCGACGGGCGCAGGCGCAGCCAGTCGCGCAGGGCCGGGGCGGCGACCAGTGCCGCCAGCGTCGCCAGCCGGCGGGGACGGCGCGCGCTCAGCGCGACCGCGGCCGGCAGCGCCAGCTGCGTGACGGCGCGACCGGTAGCGGTCAGCGTCGCCGCGGTGGCCTCGGCGATCATCGGCGCGGCGATCGACGGCGGGAGGCCGTCGGCGCGCAGTTTCGACGCCAGCCGGGCGGCCGCGACGGCGCCGGTCGCCGCGGCCAGCACCGGGCGCCGGGCGAGCAGCAGCGCCGTCACCGCGGCCGGCCAGGGTGAGAGCACCAGCGGGGCCAGCCGGTCCGGGTGCCGCCGCGCGAGCGGTCCCGCCGACGTCCCGTACAGGTGGCGGCGACGCAGCCAGGCCGACCACGTCGCCGGCTCGGCGTGCGCGACGATGACGGTCGGGTCGTAGCGGACCACGCCACCGGCCGCGATCAGCCGCCACACCGCGTCGACGTCCTCGCCATAGCGCAACGCCTCGTCGAACTCGTCCAGCGCCGCCCGCCTGACCACCAGCGCCGCCGTCGGTACGTACGACACCCGGCCGCCGGGCCGCACGAGCGCCTCGTCCGGCCCGAGATCCAGTGGCGACCGGTCCGCCGCGAACGCGCCGAGCACCCGGCCCGCGTCCGGCGCGGCGACCGGCACGATCCGCGGCGCCACGGCCACGACGGCGGGATCGGCGAAGTGGCCGGCCAACCGGTCCAGCCAGCCCGGCGACGGCACGCAGTCGCTGTCGACGAACGCCACCAGCTCCGCCGCCACGGGACGGAGGGCAGCGAGGCCGGTGTTCCGGGCGGCGGCCGGCCCGCCGCAGACCGGACGCCGGAGCAGCCGAGCGCCGTGCCGGGCGACGACGGCGGCCACCGCCGCAGGGTCCACCGAGCCGTCGTCCACCACCAGCACGGACGCGCCGGCCAGCGCCGCCAGACATCGGGACAGCGACTCGGCGCGGTCGCGGACCGGCACGATCACCGTCACCTCGGCGTCCACACGAACCGGCGGCCGCGGGTGCGCCACCCCCGCGTCGACCAGCCGCCGCGCCAGACGCCCCGTCGGGCCGTCGGTGACGGAACCGGAGGCCAGCAGCCGCCGGAACGCCCCGACGCCGGCCGGCGACAGCTTCAGCGCCCGCCGCGGCGACCCGCCGAGCAGCACCCGGCCGCCGTCGAGGACGCGCGTCTGCCGGTCCAGCACCACTCCGAACCCGGCCGGAAGCCCACGGCTCACGAGGCGGCCAGCCAGGCGGCCACGGCGGTGACGAGGTCGGCGGCCAGGCCGTCGAAGATCTCGCGGCCCGCCTCCGCCGACGCGCCGGCCGGGTCGCCGAGCACGCCGTTCGGGCTGACCGACCGCACCCCGCCGGAGCGCAGCGCCGGCATCAGCTCGGCCAGCGGCGCGACGGCGCCCGCGGCGGCCGACGACAGCGCCACCCGCGACGCGGACAGGTACAGCTGCAGCGACGTCTCGACGAACCCGGCGTGCGCGTCACCGTCCCAGCGCGGGAACCACGCCAGCACGTCGCGCGACTCCGCCGTCAGCGTGGCCAGCGCCGCCCGGACGGCGGCCAGGTTGCCGCCGTGCCCGGACACCACCAGCAGCCGCGGGAACGTCGCCGACGCCGACCGGCCGAGCTCGACCAGCACGTGCGTCAGCGCCTCCGTGCCGATGGAGACCGTGCCCGGGAAGTCCTGGTGCTCGCCGCTCGCGCCGTACGGCAGCACCGGCGCCACCACGACGTCGGGCCGCGCCGACGCCAGCGCCGTGCACAGCGCCAGCGCGACGTCGGTGTCGGTCGAGAGCGGCAGGTGCGGCCCGTGCTGCTCGGTCGACCCCAGTGGCAACGCCAGCACCGAATCACGCGGGACCACAGGCCACCGCAGATCGCCCAAGCTCACGCAAACACCTCTCCGAGTGCCGGTGCGACCTCACGATAGCCGCCGATCCGGAACAGCCGCCCGCGGCCGAGCCGGGCGAGGTCGCGGCCGAGGTCGGCGTCGTGCTCGCCGGACGTGTCCAGCAGGACGTCCAGCCGGGGCAGCCGGGCGGCGAACGGACGCGGATCGGGTCCGGCGTTGTGCACGCAGTCGGACAGCAACAGCACCCGGGCGTCTCGCGCCGGCGCCCGGGCCAGCTCGCGCGCGGCCACCCGCAGGGGGAACGCGACGTTGGTGAGCCCCTTGGCGGGGATCCGCAGCAGCGTGTCCAGCAGCCGCTGCGGCGACACCCGCTCGCCCAGATGCGCCAGCACGGCGGCGTCAGACCAGAACGCGATGGCCGCGACGTCGTCGGCCGAAAGCTCCGCGGCGAGCGCGCCCAGGGCGGCCGCCGCCGTACGCACCCGCTCGCCGCGCATCGAGCCCGACACGTCCACCAGCAACGCGACCGCCCGGCGCGCCCGCACGCGCTCGCGCACGATGACGTCGTCGTCCTCCGGAACGGGGTGCTCGACCAGCTGCTCCAGGGTCCGGTCGAGGTCGATGTCGTCGGAGCCGCCGCGGTACCGGACGCTGGCCAGCTCGCCGGCGCCGCGCCGCGCGGTCACGTCGCGACGCGGCCGCGGCATCGCCAGCCGGGCGGCGATCTGGCGGGCCCGGCGCAGCACCTCGGGATCGGGCTCGGCGTCGTCCGGGACGGCCGCGAGCAGCGTCGCCGCCTCGTCCGTCGTCCCGGGCGCGCCCGAGCCCGGCGGCACCCGCCGCGGCCCTTCCGGCCGCAGCCCGCCCGGCAGCACCACGCCCCCGCCGCCGGACGCCGAGACGTCGTGCAGGACGGGGTCGTCGTCCAGCTGCTTCGGCTTGCGCCGCAGCGGCCGCAGGCCATTCGGCGACGGCGACGAGGCCCGCCGCCGCACCGGCGACGACGCCTCGACCGTCCTTCAACCGGGGGCCGCGGCGGCCGGCTGCAGGACGAAGTGGTCCTCCCAGATCGTGCGCAGCACCCGCTCCGGCGTCGTCTCGACGGTCTCGTCGAGGAAGATCCGCCCGGACAGCGCGACGACCATCGCGTCGAACACGACGTCGGGGTAGCCCGGGTCCGCCGCCGAGGCCACCCCGGCCAGGCCGAGCAGCTGCCCGGCCACCAGCGTGAGGTCGATCGCCCCGCGGACGCTGCTGCCCTGACGCAGGTCGTCGTGCATGCGGGTGGCCCGGGTGACGGCGACGGCGTCGGCGACCAGCCGCTCGTACAGCGTCAGGTCGACGTCGTACAGCGGCGCCCGCAGGCCGACGATGCCGCGCTCGGCCTCGTCGTCCTGGTAGCCGACCGCCAGCCGGCACAGCCGGTCGTGCACGCTGGTCGACAGCCGGGTGGTGCCGACGTTGTCGAACGGGTTCATCGACGCGACCACCCGGAAGGTCGGCAGCGCCGCCACGCGGCCCACCCGCGGCACCGCGATCTCGCGCTCCGCCATCGCCGTGAGCAGCGTGTTCAGCGTGTCCTCGGGCGCCCGGTTGAACTCCTCGACGTACAGGAAGCCGCCGCCGCGCATGGCCTCCAGCAGCGGCCCGTCGACGAAGTTCTCCGGACTGTAGTCCTCGCGCAGCACCCGGGCCGGGTTGTGGTGGCCGACCAGCTTGGCCGGCGTGAGGTCGGCGTTGCCCTCGACGAACACCAGGGGGATGCCCCACTCGGCGGTGATGGCCCGCAGCAGCGTGCTCTTGCTGGTGCCGGGCGGGCCCTCCAGCAGGAGGTCCCGCCCGGCGGCCACGGCAGCCAGGACGAGATCCAGCTCGCGGTCGCGGCCCACGAGGTGGGTGCGGACCCGGTCGCGGACCTGCGTCAGTGCCGTCATGTGGCCTCCTACTTGATGACGGCGCCGGCGTCGACCGGGAGCGCCACCCCGGTGATGTAGCGCGCCTCGTCCGACGCCAGGAACAGCAGCGCGTTGCTGATGTCCACCGGCTCGACCCACGGGATCGGCAACGCGTTCATCGCCTGCGATGCCGGAACGAAGTCGTCGCGGGTCGGGTTCTCCAGGTCCGGCCGGAACAGCCGGTAGGTGCCCTCGTTCTGGATCATCGGCGTGTCGACCTGCGTGGGGTGGATGCTGTTGACGCGGATCGAGTGCGGCGCCAGCTCCAGCGCCAGCGTCCGCATCAGCCCGACGACGCCGTGCTTGGCCGACACGTAGTGGGCGATGTTCTGGTACGCCTGCAGCCCGGCAGCCGAGCTCGTCAGCACGATCGACCCGCCCTCGCCCTGCTCGACCATCCGCGGGATCGCCACCTTGGTGGTGTGCCACACGCCGGTGAGGTTGATGTCGATCATGTCGCGCCAGAGGTCCTCGGACAGCTCGTGCGTCAGGTGCGGCTGGGTGCCGATGCCGGCGTTCGCGCTGACGATGTCCAGCCGGCCCAGCTGCGCGACGCCGTCGTCGACGGCCGCCTGGAGCGCGGCGAGGTCGCGCACGTCCGTCCTGGACGCCACGATGCGCCGGTCCAGCGCCTCGACCTGCGCCACCGTCTCGGCGAGGTCCTCCTCGGTGGCCGGCGCGTAGGGCAGGCCGGGCACGTCGTCGCAGAGATCGACGGCGATGATGTCGGCACCCTCCTGCGCCAGCCGCACCGCGTGGCTGCGGCCCTGGCCGCGCGCCGCACCGGTGATGAACGCGACCTTGCCCTCGACCCGTCCGGCCATGTCAGCGCCTCACTTCTTGTTCGTGAAGCCGGCGTCGACCGGCAGCGTGACGCCGGTGACGTAGCGGGCGTCGTCGGAGACCAGCCATAGGATCGCGTTGGAGATGTCGACGGCCTCGACCATCGGCACCGGCAGCGCGTTCGCCATCGCGTTGGACAGGCTCGGGTCCTGCGCCAGGAACTCCTGCATGACGTCGTTGACGACCATCGGCGTGTTGACGCCGGTCGGGTGGACGGTGTTCACCCGGATCGAGTGCTCGGCCAGCACGTTCGCGTACGAGCGCATGAGGCCGACGACGCCGTGCTTCGACGCGGTGTAGCCGAGACCGCCGGGCTGGCTGCCGCCGATACCGTTGATGCCGGCCGTCGAGCTGGTGAGCACGATCGCGCCGCCGCCGCGCTCGATCAGCGACTGCTTGGCCACCTCGACGGTGTTGTAGACGCCGGTGAGGTTCACCGCCACGACGTCGTCCCACTCGTTCGGCCGCACGGTGACGCCCATCGGCGCGATGCCGGCGTTGGCCAGCACGATGTCGACGCCGCCGAGCTGCGCGACGCCGGCGTCGAACGCGGCCTGCAGCCCGTCGCGGTCGCGGACGTCGGCCTCGGCGGCGACGATGCGCCGGTCCAGCGCCTCGACCTCGCTGACCGTCTCGGCCAGGTCCTCCGGCGTCGACATGGGGTACGAGACCGAGTCGATCTGCTTGCAGATGTCGACGGCGATGATGTCGGCGCCCTCCTGCGCCAGCCGCACCGCGTGGCTGCGGCCCTGGCCCCGTGCCGCACCGGTGATGAACGCGACCTTGCCCTCGAGCTTGCCCATCTCGCGACCTCCTCAGTACTGGGTGTTGCCGGCGTCGACGGTCATGGTGAGCGCGGTGACGTAGCGGGCCTCGTCGGAGGCCAGGAACAGCACGGCGTTGCTGATGTCGACCGGCTGGGTGATCTCGACCGGCAGGCTGTTGGTGAACATGCCGGCCAGGCGCGGGTGCTGTTCCAGCCACGCGCCGATCTGGGCCATCCCGTCGCCCGCGCCCATCGGCGTGTCGACGCCGGTGGGGTGGACGCTGTTGACCCTGATGTGGTGCTCGGCCAGTTCATGCGCGAACGCCCGCATGAGGCCGACGACGCCGTGCTTGGCGGCGACGTACGGGGTGAGGAACGGCAGCCCCTTGAGGCCGGCCGCGGAGCTGGTGAGGACGATCGACCCGCCGCCGGCGGCGACCAGGTGCGGCGCGGCCAGCTGGACGGTGTTCCAGACGCCGGTGAGGTTGATGTCGAGGGTGTCGCGGAAGACCTCCGGCGTCACCTCGTCCCACGGCGCCAGGATGCAGATGCCGGCGTTGGCCACGACGACGTCCAGCCGGCCCAGCTCGGCGACGCCCTCGTCGATCGCTGCCTTCAGGGCGTCGCGGTCGCGGACGTCGGCCTGACGGGCGACGATGCGGCGATCCAGCGCCTCGACGTCCTTGACGGTCTGTTCCAGGTCCTCCGGTGTGGCCGGTGGATACCCGATGCCGGGCACCGGCCCGCACAGGTCGATCGCGATGACGTCGGCGCCCTCCTGCGCCAGCCGGACCGCGTGGCTGCGGCCCTGACCGCGTGCCGCACCGGTGATGAACGCGACCTTGCCTTCGACACGCCCCATTGCGCGCCTCCTTCGGATGTCAGGTGCTGGTGGGCACCTCGCTGAGGTCCAGGCCCGCGAGCGGGCTCTCTTCGCACGCGCTGACCGGCGGCCGTTCGGGCCGGCGGAGCGCGATGGTGACGGGGACCGGACCGTGCCCGCGGCGGGCGCGGCTCGCGGGCGCGGTCCGGTGGGAGTGGTCGACGGCCGATTTCGGGGGGCGGACGTCGCCACGGGCCAGCAGCGCGTCGGCGCCGTAGCCCTGCACGCACTCGGGGTCCGGGCCGTCCAGCGGCAGCCCGGTGAAGAACTTCGCCGCCATGCAGCCGCCGCGGCAGGAGTCGAAGTGCTCGCACTTCGTGCAGGCGCCGCCGGTCTGCGGACTGCGCAGGTCGGTGAACAGGTCGGACTCGCGCCAGACCCGGGTGAAGCCGCCCTCGTCGCGGACGTTGCCGGCGAGGAACGTGTCGTGGATGGCGAACGGGCAGGCGTAGACGTCGCCGACCGGGTCGATCAGGCAGACGACGCGACCGGCGCCGCACAGGTTCAGTCCCGGCAGCGACTTTCCGTAGGCGGACAGGTGGAAGAACGAGTCGCCGGTGAGCACGTTGTCGCCGTGGTCGAGCAGCCAGTCGTACAGCTCGCGCTGCTGCTGCGCCGTCGGGTGCAGCTCGTCCCAGACGTCGGCGCCGCGGCCGGACGGACGCAGCCGGGTGAGCCGCAGCTGCGCGCCGTAGCGGTCGGCGATGGCCTTGAAGTCGTCGAGCTGGCCGGCGTTCTGCCGGGTCACGACCACGGAGATCTTGAACCCCTTGAACCCGGCGGCCGCCAGGTGCTCCATCGCCCGGATCGCGGTGGCGTACGAGCCCGGTCCGCGGACGAGGTCGTTGACGTCGGCGGTCGCGCCGTCGAGGGAGATCTGCACGTCGACGTAGTCGCTCGCGGCCAGCCGGGCCGCGACCTCGGCGTCGATCTTGACGCCGTTGGTGGAGAACTTCACGCCGACGCGGTGCGCGGTGGCGTAGTCGACCAGCTCCCAGAAGTCCGGCCGCACCGTCGGCTCGCCGCCGCCGATGTTCACGTAGAACACCTGCATGCGCTCGAGCTCGTCGATGACCGCCTTGCACTCCTCGGTCGTCAGCTCGCGCGGGTCGCGCCGGCCCGAGCTGGAGAGGCAGTGCACGCAGGACAGGTTGCAGGCGTAGGTGAGCTCCCACGTGAGGCAGATGGGCGCGTCGAGGCCGTACTCGAACAGCTCGACCAGCTTCGTCTGGGTGGTCATGGGGTCCTCTCGACGACCATCTGGGACTGCACCAGCACACCGAGCGCCTTCTCGTACCTGGGCAGCTCGGCGCCACCGACGCCGGCCGCCGTGCAGGCGGCGCGCGCGGTCGGCTCGGCCGCGAGCGAGCGCACGACGGCCAGCAGCGTGCGGTCCTTGAGGAAGGAGAGCCGGCGGGTGCCGAAGTGGTACAGCAGCGCTCCGAACGGCTCGGGCCGCACCGCGACCTGCGGATGCAGGTCGAAGGCGCGGTCCAGGTCGATGGCGGGCACGGCGGCGCTCAGTACACGCCGCACATGCCGTCGATGGAGACCTCTTCCACCAGAGAGTCGTCCTCGACGAGATCATCCGGCTCGGTCACTGCTGTCTGATCCGTCTGGGTCATGAAATGCTCCTGCAGGTCGAGTTCCGGCGATATGGTTCGGATACTAATGACACCCAGTGCCGAATGGAAGGGGGTGACCCGACATTGCCCACCGACGACGGTTCCACCGCTGGTGAGAGCGGTGCGCACCGGCTCGGACGGCGTCCGTCCACCACCCAGGCGGAGCTCAGTCACGTCGCGCTGACGCTGTTCGCCGAGCGCGGCTTCGACGACACCACCGTCGACGACATCGCGGCCGCGGCCGGCATCGGCCGGCGCACGTTCTTCCGCTACTTCGCCTCGAAGAACGACCTCCCGTGGGGCGACTTCGAGGCCCAGCTGGACGGCATGCGCCGTCACCTGGACGCGCTGCCCGACGACCTCCCGCTGATGGACGCGGTCTGCCGCGCCGTCATCGAGTTCAACCGCGTCCCGGCCGAGGAGGTGCCGTGGCACCGGCAGCGGATGCGACTGCTGCTGGGCGTCCCTGCGCTGCTGGCGCACTCGACGCTGAAGTTCCAGGCCTGGCGCGACGTCGTGGCCGAGTACGCCGCCCGGCGGCTCGGCGTGCCGGCCGAGAGCCTGGAGCCGCAGGCGCTGGCATGGACGATGCTCGGCATCGCGCTGTCGGCGTACGAGCAGTGGCTGCTGCACGAGGACGCCGACCTCACCGAGCTGCTGGAGTCCGCGCTGCGGATGCTGGGCGAGCGGTTCGCGACGTGACCCTGCCCGCCGGTTTCGGGGTCGCGCTGGACCCCGGCGCCTGGCTGGACGGCGACGTGCTGTTCGGCGGCGCCCCGTTCCGGGTGGTGACGCTGACCGCGGCGCAGCGGGCGACGGTGGACGGCTGGCTGGCCGGTGCGCCGGTCGGCGCCGACGGCGTGCTGGCCCGGGCGCTGGTCACGGCCGGGCTCGCGCTGCCGGTGCCGCCTGCCGTTCCGGCCGGCGGGTGGCCGCGGGTGAGCGTCGTCGTCCCCGTGCGCGACCGGCCGCGGCAGCTGGACCGCTTGCTGACGGCGTTGACGGCGCTGTCCGCGCGCGAGCCGGTGCACGAGGTGATCGTCGTCGACGACGCGTCCGCCGACGCCGCCGCGCACGCCGCGGTGGCCGCGTCCGGCGGGGCGCGGCTGGTCCGGCTGGACGAGCGGCGCCGGGCGCCGGGCGCACGCAACGCCGGTGCGGCCGTCGCGACCGGGGACGTGCTGGCGTTCGTCGACTCCGACTGCGTCCCGTCGGCCGGCTGGCTGACGGCGCTGCTGCCGCACTTCGCCGACCCCGAGGTGGCGGCCGTCGCGCCCCGGGTGGTGGCGCTGGAGACCGGGCGGCGCGGCTGGCTGGACCGCTACGAGCAGCACCGGGCCCCGTACGACCGTGGCGCCCTGCCCGGACTGGTCGCGCCCGGGGCGCGCGTGCCGTTCGTGCCGACGGCGACGGTGCTGGTGCGCGCCGCCCACTTCCCCGGGTTCGACACCACCCTGCACGGCGGCGAGGACGTCGACCTCGTCTGGCGGCTGACGGCCGCGGGCCGGTCGGTGCGGTACGAGCCGGCGGCGACTGTGGCGCACGAGCACCTGACCGCGCCGCGGGCCTTCCTCAGCCGCCGCGCCTACTACGGGCGCACGGCCGCCCCGCTGGCCCGGCGGCACCCCGGCGCCGCGCGGCCGCTGGCGATGTCGCCGTGGACCGCCGCGGCCTGGGCGGCCGTGGCGCTGCGGCGGCCGGTCGCGGCGGCCGCGATCACCGGGACGGCCTGCGCGCTGCTGGCCGCCGAGCTGCGCGGCGTCGTGCCCGACCCGGTGCGGACGGCGGTCCGGCTGGCCGGCGGCGGCACGCTGCGCGCCGGCGAGGCCGTCGCCGACGCCGTCGTGCGGACGTGGTGGCCGGGCGCGGTGGCCGCCGGCGTGCTCGTACCCCGGCTGCGCCCCGCGCTGGCCGCCGCCGCCGTCGTCCCGGCCGTCCTGGAGTGGCGCCGGCAACGCCCCGGCCTCGACCTCGTCCGCTGGCTGCTCACCCGCCGCCTCGACGACGCCGCGTACGGCTGGGGCGTGTGGGCAGGTGCGCTGGCCACCGGCGAGCCCGACCCGCTCCGCCCCGACCTCGGGTGGCGGCTGCGGGTCGAGTCCGCCGACGACCTCATGGGCTGATCGGGGGCGGTGGGTGCTGCGCCGGCTCCGCCACCTCAGCGGAGCGTCGCGAAGAACTCCTTGACGTCGGCGGCGAGCAGGTCGGGCGCCTCCAGCGCGGCGAAGTGGCCGCCGCGGTCGAACTCGGTCCAGCGCGAGACCGTTCCCATCGGGTCGACGAGGTGCCGCACGGAGGTGTCCGCCGCGAAGACCGCGACGGCGCCCGGCGGGAGCACCGGCGCCTCCTGCGGCTGGTCGGCCGCGGTGGCCATGAACTGCCGGAACGCCTGCATCCCCTCGTAGACGACATGCGCCGCCGTGGCGCCGGTCCCGGTGAACCAGTAGAGGCTGACGTTGGTGAGCAGCCGGTCCCGGCCGACGGCGTCCTCGGGCAGCTCGGCGGCCGGGTCGGTCCACTCGCGGAACTTCTCCGCGATCCACGCCAGCTGCTCGACCGGCGAGTCGGCCAGCGCGTAGGCCAGCGTCTGCGGCCGGGTGGCCTGCAGCGCGAGGTAGCCGATGCCGTCCTCGCGGAACGTGTTGAACCGCTGCGCCCGCGCCTGCTCGGCGTCGGACAGCCCGTCGAGCTCGACCGGCGGCCCGAACGGGTACGGCGCCGGCCCGTTGACGTGCGTGCCGACGACACGTTCCGGGTGCAGCATCGCCAGCAGACCGACCACTCCGGCGCCGACGTCACCGCCCTGCGCGGCGAAGCGCTCATAGCCCAGGCGCGTCATCAGCTCGGCGACCGCGCCGGCCACCCGGAACAGGTTGCCCCAGCCCGGCCCGGACAACGGCGAGAAGCCGAACCCGGGCAGCGACGGGACGACCAGGTGGAACTCGTCGGTGAGCAGCGGGATCAGGTCCAGGAACTCGACGACGGAGCTGGGCCAGCCGTGCACCAGCAGCAGCGGCGTCGCGTCCGGGTTCGCCGACCGGACGTGCAGGAAGTGCAGGTCCTGCCCGTCGACGGTCGTGACGAACTGCGGGTGCGCGTTCAGCTCGGCCTCGCGGGCTCGCCAGTCGAACCCGTCGCGCCAGTACGCCGTCAGCTCCTTCAGGTAGGGCAGCGGGACGCCGCGTTCCCAGCCGGTGCCGGCCACCTCGACCGGCCAGCGGGTGCGGGCCAGCCGGTCGCGCAGGCCGGCGAGGTCGGCGTCGGAGATGTGGATGCGGAAGGGCCGGATCTCGTTCATCGGACGGTCTCCTTCAGGTCGGTGAAGAACGTGCGGACGTCAGCGGCCAGCAGGTCCGGCGCCTCCAGTGCGGCGAAGTGGCCGCCGCGGTCGAACTCGGTCCAGCGCACGATCGTGTCGTTCGCCTCCGCGAACCGGCGGATCGCGATGTCCGTGGTGAAGTTCGCGACGGCGGTCGGGACGGTGGACCGCTCACGCGGCGCCCAGCCGGCCGCGTCGTGGAACCGCTCGTAGTAGGTGTGCGCCGTCGAGCCGGCGGTGTTGGTGAACCAGTAGAGGCTGACGTTGGTGAGCAGCAGGTCGCGGTCGACGGCGTCCTCGGGCAGTTCGGTGGCCGGGTCGGTCCAGTCCTTGAACTTCTCGACGATCCAGGCCAGCTGCGCCGTCGGCGAGTCGGCCAGCCCGTACGACACCGTCTGCGGCCGGGTGCCCTGCAGCTGCAGGTAGCCGCCCAGCTCCTGCTGGAAGTGCTGGAACAGCTCCATCCGCCGCTGCTCCGACTCCGTCAGGCCCTCCAGGTCGCCGGACGGGAACGTCACGAACGCGTTGACGTGCACGCCGACGACGCGCTCCGGCGCCACCCGGCCGATCTCCGGTCCGATGAACCCGCTGACGTCGCCGCCCTGGACGCCGTAGCGGTCGTAGCCGAGCCGGTCCATCAGCGCGGCCAGCACCGCGGCGGACCGGCCGTCGGTCCAGCCGGTCTCGGTGACCGGGCCGGAGAAGCCGTAGCCGGGCAGCGACGGGATGACGAGGTGGAACTCGTCGGCGAGCAGCGGGATCAGGTCCAGGAACTCGAGGAACGAGCCCGGCCAGCCGTGCAGGAGCAGCAGCGGCAGCGCGTCCGCGTTCTCCGACCGCAGGTGCAGGAAGTGCACGGTCGCGCCGTCGAGGTCGGTGGTGAACTGCGGGTACGCGTTGAGCGCCTTCTCCTGCGCGCGCCAGTCGAACTCGTCGCGCCAGTACGCGGCCAGCTCCTTCAGGTAGCCGGACGGGACGCCGCGCTCCCAGCCGGTGCCGGCGACCTCCACCGGCCAGCGAGTGCCGGCCAGCCGGTCGCGCAGGTCGGCGAGGTCGGCGTCGGGGATGTCGATGCGGAAGGGGCGGATCTCGGTGGAGTTCGTCATGTCCCCACGGTCTCGACAATTACGGCCAGTTACGGGCCGCGATTGCTGCCAGAATCGAGGAATGGTGGAAACCTCGGCCCGGCTGCTGAAGCTGCTCTCGTTGCTGCAACTGCGCCGCGAATGGGCCAGCGCCGACCTCGCCGACCGGCTCGGCGTCGCCGTGCGCACGGTCCGCCGCGACGTCGACCGGCTGCGTACGCTCGGCTATCCGGTCGACGCCACGCCCGGCGTGTCCGGCGGCTACCGGCTCGGCTCCGGCGCAGCGATGCCGCCGCTGCTGCTGGACGACGAGGAGGCGGTGGCGGTCGCGGTCGGGCTGCGGACGGCCGCAGGCGGCTCCGTCACCGGCATCGAGGAGACGTCGGTGCGGGCGCTGGCCAAGCTGGAGCAGGTGCTGCCGACACGGCTGCGGCACCGGGTGACGGCGCTGTCGTCGGCGACGGTGCCGCTGCCGGTGGCCGGTCCGTCGGTCGACTCGGACGTGCTGACGGCGATCGCGGCCACCGTCCGCGACCACGAGCGCCTGCGCTTCGACTACGTCGGCCACGACGGTGGCTCGTCACGGCGCGACGTCGAGCCGCACCGGCTGGTCAACCGCGGCCGCCGCTGGTACCTCGTCGCCTGGGACGTCGGCCGGTCCGACTGGCGCACCTTCCGCGTCGACCGGATGACGCCGACGATCCCGACCGGGCCGCGGTTCGCGCCGCGCCCCGACCCCGGCGGCGACGTCGCCGACTTCGTCAACCGCGGGCTGGACCTCGCACTCTGGCGCTACCGCGCGACGCTGCGGCTGCACGCGCCGGCCGACGCCGTCGCCGGCAGCCTGCCGGCGACGATCACCGTCGAGCCGGAGAGCGAGCACACCTGCGTCATCCACACCGGCGCCGACACCTACGAGATGCTCGCCGTCTACACCGCCATGCTCGACGTCGACTTCGACGTGCTCGACCCGCCCGAGTTCGCCGTCCACCTGCGCCGGCTGGCCGCCCGCTACACGCGCGCCGCCGACTCGGCTACGCAGTTGTAGTCATACTTGTCTACAACTGCGTAGACTCGGAAGTATGACGACGACCATCCGGGTATCGCGCGAGGTGCACCAGCGGCTGACGAGATACGCCGCGGCGCACCACACGTCGCTCGCCGGCGCCATCGAGCGCGCGCTCGACGCGGAGGAGCGGGCCGCGTTCTGGGACGAGGTCCGAGCCACCATGGGGACCCGCGAGGGCGGCGGCGAGGTGCGCGGCGTCAGCGAGCGCTACGCCGGCTCGCTCAAGGACGGCCTCGATCCGGACGAGCGCTGGGACGACGTGCTGTGATGCGTGGCGACATCCACCTCTGCGATTTCGGCGACCCGATCGGGCACGAGCAGGGCTATCGGCGACCCGCCGTCACCGTCTCGTCCGATGGCTTCTCCGCCACCGGCCTGGCGATCGTGCTCCCGGTGACGCGTACCAAGCGCGACTACGCCACCTACGTCGAGCTCGAGGGCGCGCTGCCCGTCACCAGCTACGTGCAGTGCGAGCAGATCCGGCTGGTCTCGACGCAGCGGTTCATCAAGCACGTCGGCGTGGTCGACGACGTCGACATGCTACGGATCGAACGGATCCTGCGCCTGCTGCTGGAACTCTGAAGAGTAGAAGCGACGAGGGCGGCACCCCGGCTGGGGTACCGCCCTCGTACGCGTGGTGCTGGTGGTGCGGCCGGACTCAGAAGTCCATGCCGCCCATGCCACCGCTGGGGTCGGCGGGAGCGGCCGGGGTCTTCTCCGGCTTGTCCGCGACGACGGCCTCGGTGGTGAGGAACAGACCGGCGATGGACGCGGCGTTCTGCAGCGCCGACCGGGTCACCTTGACCGGGTCGTTGATGCCCTCGCCGAGCATGTCGACGTACTCACCGGTCGCCGCGTTCAGGCCCTGCCCGACCGGAAGGCTGCGCACCTTCTCGGCCACGACCCCGCCCTCGAGACCGGCGTTCACCGCGATCTGCTTCAGCGGCGCCTCGACGGCCACCTTCACGATGTTCGCACCGGTCGCCTCGTCGCCGTCGAGCTCCAGCTTCTCGAACGCCGCCGCACCGGCCTGGATCAGCGCCACGCCACCACCGGCGACGATGCCCTCCTCGACAGCCGCCTTGGCGTTGCGCACCGCGTCCTCGATGCGGTGCTTGCGCTCCTTCAGCTCGACCTCGGTCGCCGCGCCCGCCTTGATGACGGCCACGCCACCAGCCAGCTTGGCCAGCCGCTCCTGCAGCTTCTCGCGGTCGTAGTCCGAATCGGAGTTCTCGATCTCCGCGCGGATCTGCGACACCCGCCCGGCGATCTGCTCGGCGTCGCCGGCACCCTCGACGATCGTCGTCTCGTCCTTGGTCACCACGACCTTGCGAGCCTGCCCGAGCAGGTCGAGGGTCGCGTTCTCCAGCTTGAGGCCGACGGTCTCGCTGATGACCTGGCCACCGGTGAGGATGGCGATGTCCTGCAGCATGGCCTTGCGGCGGTCGCCGAAGCCCGGCGCCTTGACGGCGGTGGACTTGAAGGTGCCGCGGATCTTGTTGACGACCAGGGTGGCGAGCGCCTCGCCCTCGAGGTCCTCGGCGATGATCAGCAGCGGCTTGCCGCCCTGCATGACCTTCTCGAGCAGCGGCAGGAGGTCCTTGACGCTGGAGATCTTCGACTCGACCAGCAGCACGTAGGCGTCCTCGAGGACGGCCTCCTGGCGCTCCGGGTCGGTGACGAAGTAGCCCGAGATGTAGCCCTTGTCGAAGCGCATGCCCTCGGTGAGCTCGAGCTCGAGCCCGAAGGTGTTGCTCTCCTCGACAGTGATGACACCTTCCTTGCCGACCTTGTCCATCGCCTCGGCGATCAACTCACCGATCTGCGAGTCACCGGCCGAGATCGACGCGGTCGCGGCGATCTGCTCCTTCGTCTCCACCTCACGCGCCGTCGACAGCAGCTGCTCGGCGATGGCCTCGACGGCCCGCTCGATGCCCCGCTTCAGCGCGATCGGGTTCGCACCGGCCGCCACGTTGCGCAGGCCCTCACGGACCAGCGCCTGGGCCAGCACGGTCGCCGTCGTCGTGCCGTCACCGGCCACGTCATCGGTCTTCTTCGCGACCTCCTTGACCAGCTCGGCCCCGATCTTCTCCCACGGGTCCTCGAGCTCGATCTCCTTGGCGATCGACACACCGTCGTTGGTGATGGTGGGAGCGCCCCACTTCTTCTCCAACACGACGTTACGGCCCTTCGGGCCGAGAGTGACCCTGACGGCGTCAGCAAGAGAGTTCATGCCACGCTCGAGGCCACGCCGCGCCTCTTCGTCAAAGGCAATGATCTTTGGCATGGGTTCCTGGTCCTCCCATAGCGGGTGGAAGTTCCGGCTCGACGCCCGCGACGGACGACCGCCAGTTCCCGGCTCCTGTCACCGGGCCCCCGCGGCCTCGCCGATCCGAAGTCCTGTCACTCTCACCTCGAGAGTGCTAACAACGTGTTTAGCACTCTGCCATGGAGAGTGCAAGCGCCGCCCTATACCCCGTATACTCGCGGGCTGTGAGTTCCGAACCGGCCGTCCGGCGCATCTCCCGGCGGGGCCTGGCCTGGAGACTCGGCGTCACCGGAGTGGCTCTGGTGATCCTGACCATGGGCCAGCTCCAGGACACCAACGACTACTTCCCGCTCGGCTCGCTGTCGCAGTACGCCACTCCGCGCGACCTCGACGGCACCGTCCGGTCCGTCTACATGATGGCCGACACCGAGACCGGCGAGCGGGTGCGGGTGCCGCTCAACCCGCAGGGCGTCGGCGTCGGACGCGCCGACATCGAGTCCCAGCTGAACCGCATCGTCGACGACCCGTCGCTGCTGCAGGCCATCGCGAACTCCTGGTCCGAGCTGCACCCCGACGCCGACCCGTACGTCGCGCTCTACGTCATGCGCAGCACGTACCAGCTGAAGGACGGCATCCAGCAGGGCGAGCCCGAGATCGAGCAGCTGACGTCGTGGGAGGTGCAGCGGTGAGCCGCGCACTCGACGCCGGGCGCGCCGTCGTCGGCTGGTGGACCCGGCCGGTCCCGCTGGCCCGGGTGGCCGTGCTGCGGGTCGCGATCTACCTGTTCGTGCTCTACGACATCTTCCGGCTCACCAACGACGTCATCCCGATGGCGCACGCGCCGGAGCTGTACTACCCGACGTGGGTCGGCCGGGTGCTGCCGCTGCCGGAGCCGTCGCTGCCGCTGGCGCAGACGCTGCAGATCGTCATCGTCGTCGGCGCCCTGGTGGCGGCGACGGGCTTCCTGCCCCGCGTCGCCGGCTGGATCGTCGCCGTCGCGTACTTCCAGTGGATGGTGTTCAGCCAGGGCTACGGCTACGTCTCGCACGACCACCTGGCGCTGATGGTGGCGGTCGTCGTGCTGCCGACCATCGGCCAGGCCCGGTTCACCGACACCGACTCCAGCGAGTCGGCCGGCTGGGCGTTCCGCTGCATCCAGGTGTCGGTCATCGCGACCTACTTCGCGTCGGCCGTCGTCAAGTGGGTGCGCAGCGGTTCGCCGGCCACCTGGGCCAACGGCGCGGTGTTCATCTGGGCCATCATGCGGCGCGGCTCGGACCTCGTGCGCTGGACCACCGACTACCCGTGGCTGCTGATCATCGCCCAGTGGGGCCTGATCATCATCGAGTTCCTGTCGCCCGTGGTGCTGTGGCTCAAGGGCAAGGCGCTGTACCTGGCGGTCGTCACGTTCGCCGGCTTCCACCTGATGACCTACCTGGCGCTCGGCATCCACTTCCTGCCGACGGTCATCTGCTGGCTGGCGTTCCTGCCGCTGGAGCGGCTGGTGCCGGTGGCGCAGCGGCTCAGGGCGCGAGTGACGGCACCCGGCGGATCCCGAACCGCGTCCTGAGCGCCCGCTTGGCGGCGTTGAGGCCGCTCATGCCGTGCACCGCCGGGCCGGGCGGCGTCGACCCCGAGCAGAGGTAGACGCCGGGCACGGGGGTGGCGTAGGGGTTCCAGGACAGCGTGGGACGGGCGAAGATCTGCCACATGGTCATGGCGCCCGCGGCGATGTCGCCGTCGCGGTAGTTGGCGTTGTGGTCGGCCATCTTCGCCGCCGGGATGGTGTGCCGCTCGACGACGACGTCGCCGAAGCCGGGCGCGAACCGCTCGATCTGCGCCTGCACGGCGTCGCCGACGTCGACGGTGGAGCCGGCCGGCACGTGGGTGTACGTCCAGAACGGCCGCAGCCCGCCCACCTCGCGGGCGGGGTCGAACACCGCGGGGTCGGACGAGAGGATCATCGGCCGCTCGGCGTGCCGGCCGGCCTTGACCTCGGCCTCGGCCAGCGACATCTCCGCCAGCGTGCCGCCGACGTGGATGGTGCCGGCGCGGCCGACCTCGGGGTGTGCCCACGGCACCGGGCCGGAGAGCACGAAGTCGACCTTGGCGGCCGCGTTGCCGGCCTTGAACCGGTCGATGGCGCGGCGGTAGCGGGCCGGCAGCCGCTCGCCCAGGATGCCGGCGAGGGTCCACGGACTGGTGTCGAACAGGTAGGCGCGCGCCTTCGGCAGCTGGCTCATCGAGGTGACCTCGACGCCGCGGTGGACGCTGCCGCCGTGTGCCTCGAGGTCGGCCACCAGCGCGTCGATGATGGCCTGGCTGCCGCCGACCGGCAGCGGCCAGCCCGGCGAGTGCGCGAGCGCGCCCAGCGAGAGCGCCGTACCGGCCGCCGTCAGCGTGGGGATGGGGGTGATGGCGTGCGCGGCGACGCCCATCAGCAGCGCGGGCGCGACCTCGTCGGACCAGCGCAGCTTGCCCAGCCCGGTGCCCTGCTCGAGCAGCGACAGCCCGAACTGGGCCGCGGTCAGGAGGTCGGGCGGCAGGCTGCGGCGGTCGCCGAGGGCCAGCTCGACGACGGCCGGCGAGTGCTTCGCCAGCGGGCGCATGAGCCGCCGCCAGGCCCGGCCGTCGGGGCCCAGGCCCTCGACGGTGCGGTCGAGGTCGCGGTAGGCGATGCCGGCGCGCCCGCCGTCGAGCGGCTGGGCGTAGGAGACCTCGGGGTAGTTCAGCCGGACGCCGCGCGCGGTGAGGTCGAAGGCGCGGAAGAACGGCGACGCGGCGGCCATGGGGTGCACCGCCGAGCAGATGTCGTGGACGATGCCCGGCGCCAGGCCGAGGTCGAGGGTGCGTGCGCCGCCGCCGACGGTGCGCTGCGCCTCGTAGACCCGGACCTCGAGACCGGCCCGGGCCAGGACCACCGCCGCCGCCAGCCCATTCGGGCCGGACCCGACGACGACGGCGTCACACTGCTCGGACGCCTGCACGCCGCCATCCTACGACGGCGATCACTGCGAGGTGGGCGGTGGTGTCATCCGGTCGTCGTACATCAGCCGGCCGCTCGGCGTGACCTGCACGGAGGCGTCGCGCAGCAGCAGCTCGCGCAGCTCGTCGACGCTCATGGCGTTGAGCTCGGCGACGTACTCGAGCTGGTCGCCCAGCGCGTCGACGGCCTCCTGCCCGCTCATCGGGCTCGGCAGCACCTCGCCCTGGGCCTGCGCGGCGGCGTCGTCGCCGGGCGTCGAGGTGGAGGCCGGCGGCTGGGCGGACGGCACCGCCACGGAGCCGTCGTCGTCGCCGGAGTCGCGGGTCAGCCAGACCGCGAGCACCACGGCCAGCGCCACCACCACGACGGCGGCGGCCACGGCGAGCACGGTGCGGTTGCGGGGCTGCTGAGCGGTGTCGGACACGTCGGTTCCTCCTTCCTGAGTCTGACGCACGGGACGCGGCCGCGGTTTCGTGTGGGCGGCCCGCAAACGCGGACGGGGCCCGGGACCACGTAGGTCCCGGGCCCCGTCTCAGGGGTGCTGACGTCAGCTGGTCACGCTGCGCCGGGTGCGCGCGTACAGCGCACCACCCAGGCCGAGCAGCAGCAGGCCGGCCGTCAGGACGAGCGGGTTCATCGACGCGCCGGTGTCGGGCAGGTCGTCGCCGTCCTCCGTGCCGCCGTCGCCGCCGTCCTCGGAGCCGTTCTCGCCGCCGTCCTCGGAGCCCTCGTCGTCACCCGCGACGTCGACGGTGAAGGACACCGGCTCGGTCTGCGCCGAGGTGACGCCGTTGATCGTCTGGACCGCGGTGACGGTGCACTCACCGTTGGGGAGGTTCTGCTCGGGCGTGAACGTCCACGCGCCCTCGCCGTCGACCTCGGCCGTGCCGGCCCAGGTCTCCTCGCCGCAGGTGATACTCAGCTCGACGGACGCGCCCGCCAGGCCCTCGCCGGTGAACGTCGGCGTGGCCGTGGTGGCGGTGTCGCCGTCGACCGGCCGCACGATGGTCGGCGGGTCGACCGGGACCACGAGCGTCACCGACGCGGTCTCGGGCACCTCGATGGTGCCGACCGTCTGCTGAGCGGTGATCGTCGACTCGCCGTACGGCAGGTCGGCGGTCAGGACGATGCTCCAGGTGCCTTCGTCGTCGGTCGTGCCCTCGCCGACGACCTCGTCGCCGAGCGTGAGCGTGACCGTCGAGCCGGGCTCGGCCGAACCGGTGATCTCCACCGGCGACGGCTGGACCTCCTCGCCGCCCTCCGGCGAGATGATCGTGATCGGGTCGGCCTCGAACGGGGCGGCCGTACCGGACACCGTGTAGTTGCCCAGGCTGCCGTACTCGGTGTAGCCCGAGCCGTTGCTCGGCGTGTTCGCCGCCGGGTCGCCCTGGCCGGCGCCGCTGACCCGCACGTAGTACAGGCCGGTCTCCAGCTCGGTCTCGATCTGAGCGTCGAGGCCGGAGGCCGTGCGGTCGGTGGGCGAGCTGGCGAGGTCGGTCGCCGTCTCGGGGTTCGCCTCGGCGACCAGGTCACCAGCGGAGTCGATGAGCTCCAGGTTGATGTCCAGGTTCGCGCCGACGCTGGCGCCCTCGGCCGAGATGGTGACCGGGCCGCCACTGGTGACGAGCGAGAACACGTCGCGCTCGCCGGACTCCGAGATGATGCCCGCCTCGGTGAACTCGCCGGAGCCGTTGTCGAGCGCGGTGGCGTCGTCGAGCACGTCACCGTGGTCGTCGGCCGCGTACGCGGCCCGGCCGGCGTAGTAGAACTTCAGCGTCAGCTCGTCGCCGATCTCAGCGCACGGGTTGTCGGCCGGCCCGGCCGGCTTGTACGCGGAGTCACCGGGCTGCGGGTTGTTCGGGTCGGCGGCGTCGGTGCAGAAGATGTCGTTCCACATGACGTCGCCGTCGAACGCCGCGAACGTCTGCAGCGTGGTGTCGGCGGTGATCTCGGCGAGGTCGTCCTGGGTGTTCGTGGCGCCGGAGTAGTCGCCGGGCGACCACTGCGACAGCGGCGTCGACCACGGCGCGCCCATGATCGGGCCCCACAGCGAGGTGGGCTCGGCCAGGGTGTCGCCGTAGTACTCGTCGTCGCCGATGCCGTCGTGGCCGAGGTTCAGCGTGTGGCCGACCTCGTGCGACACGATGTTGCCGACGTCGGGGGCGTTGCTGTCGCGCGCGATGGGCGCGAAGATCATGGCCGGCGACAGGAACTCGTTGCCGAACCCGCCCACCCAGGCCCGCCCGCTGGCCTGGTCGGCCGGAGCGATGTCCGTGGTGTCGGTGATGACGGCCGTCATGCCGTACTCGCCGTCGTCCTCGGACGTCTTGTAGAGCGCGTCGGCGCCCGGGTCGGTGGTGGTGACGTTGACGTCGAAGGGCGCGTAGTCCTCCGCCACCCGCGCCCACACCTGGTACACGTAGTCCGCGTCGGAGGCGGCCGCGTTGGCGGACAGCTCGAACACGTCCTCCTCGTACGACCGGTTCCACTCGGTGTTCTGGACCGTCGCGCCGTCGAAGTCGAGGTAGACGGTGAACGCCGCGCCCGGCTTCGAGCCGCCCGCGGGGTCACCCGGGACGTCGGCCGCCGTGGACGGTTCGTCGGCGTGGCCGTCGGGAGCGTCGAACCGGTCGGTGTACGACAGCGTGCCGCTGTCGCCGACCATGGCCTGCCCGGTCTCGACCAGTTCCCGCACGGTGTCGACCGCCAGCTCGGCTCGGTCGGCGGCGACCTCGAGAGAGCGCTCCACGACCTCCTCGGACTTGAGATCGACCAGGTCGGTCAGGTCATCAGTGGCGTTTGCCGGCACGGCGCCGGCGAACGCGAGTGCGCCCGTCCCGGTCACCGCCACCGCGGCCAGCAGCCGCCGTGTGATTGTGCGATTCATTTGTTCATATCTCCTGAAGATTCAACGATTCTCAGGGCACATGCTCGCGGTACGTTAGCAGACCCGATTTTCCGGTTCGACCCCTCTCGCCGAGATCAGCTCACGAGCACCATGGGTCGGCGGTTAGGCTCTTGGGCATGCATCGCAAGGCGGCCCGGGGGCGCCGCAAAGCCTCCCGCCGGAACACTCCCCAGCCGGCGCCCAAGCGCAACGTCGCCGCCCTCATCGCGGGCGGCGTCGGTGAGTTCATGCTCACCGCGGGCGCCGTCGTGCTGTTGTTCGTGGTTTACACGCTGTGGGGCACCGGCATCCAGACGGCCAACGCTCAGGACGACCTGCGCGACCAACTCGGGCTCGACTCCGGGGTGGTCGAGAAGGACCCGATCCCGCTCGACCAGCTCGAGGTCGGCGACGCCTACGGCATCATCCGCATCCCCCGCTTCGGCGACGACTGGGAGTGGGTCATCGTCCAGGGCACCGAGGACTCCGACCTCAAGAACGGGCCCGGCCACTACCTCGACACCGTCGACCCCGGCCAGGTCGGGAACTTCTCCATCGCCGCGCACCGTTCCGGTCACGGCGAACCGTTCGCCCAGTTCCCCGAGCTGCAGGTCGGCGACATCATCGAGATCGAGACCGCCACCGGCACGTATCTCTACGAACTGGACAGCGCGCCGAACGGCGACCCCGACGGCAACAAGATCGGCATCCGCGACAGCTGGGTGGTCGACCCCGTGCCGGGCGAGAGCGCCGACACCGAGGCGACCGAACGGCGCATCACGCTCACCACGTGCTGGCCGCGGTGGGGCTCGTCACACCGTATGTACGCGACCGGCATCCTGATCGGCGGAGAGGAAGTCTAGACAGATGTACGCCTGGATCTGGCGGCACCTGCCGGGACCGTGGCCCCTTCGGCTGCTCATCTACCTGGTCCTCATCGCCGCGCTCGTCTACGCGCTGTTCATCTGGATCTTCCCGTGGGCGGAGGACGCCTTCAACATCAGCGAGGTCACCGTCGGCTGACGGTGACCTCGCCCGGAGCGCGGCGTCAGCCGCCGGCGACCGCCGGGATGACGGAGACCTTGGCGCCCGCCGGCGTCGGCGTCTTCAGGCCGTCGGAGAAGCGCACGTCGTCCTCGTTCACGTAGACGTTGACGAAGCGGCGGATCTGGCCGGTGTCGTCGAGGACGCGCGCGCCGATGCCCGGGTAGGCGGCGTCGAGCGCGCCCAGCACGTCGGCGAGCGTGGCACCCTCGGGCACGTCGACGCTGACGTCGGACTCGCCCTTGGTGTAGGTGCGCAGGATGGTCGGGACGCGTACGGCGACGCTCATGTTCAGCCTCCGTTGACGAGGCTGTGGAACGCCTCGGTAGTGGGTGCGATGGTGCCGGCGGGGCCGACCACGGACGAGACGGCGTCGAGCGTCTTGAGCCCGTCGCCGGTGTTGAAGATGACGGTCTCGGCGTCGGGGTCGAGCTTCCCCTCGCGCAGCAGCTTCGCCAGGACGGCGACGGTGACGCCGCCGGCGGTCTCGGCGAAGATGCCCTCGGTGCGGGCCAGCAGCCGGATGCCGTCGACCACCTCGGCGTCGCTGACGTCCTCGACCGCGCCGCCCGTGCGCCGCGCGACGTCGAGCACGTACGGCCCGTCGGCGGGGTTGCCGATGGCCAGCGACTTCGCGATGGTGTCGGGCCGCACTGGCTTGACGACGTCGTGGCCTTCCTTGAACGCCGTCGCCACCGGTGAGCAGCCCGTGGCCTGCGCGCCGAAGATGGCCGGCGCGTCGCTCTCGACCAGGCCGAGCTGGACCAGCTCGCGGAAGGACTTGTCGACCTTCGTCAGCTGCGAGCCGCTGGCCACCGGGATGACGACCTGCCTCGGCAGCCGCCAGCCCAGCTGCTCGGTGGTCTCGTAGCCGAGCGTCTTGGAGCCCTCGGCGTAGTAGGGCCGCACGTTGACGTTCACGAACGCCCAGTCGTCGTGCTCGCCGGCCAGCTCGGAGGCCAGCCGATTGACGTCGTCGTAGTTCCCCTCGACGGCGACCAGCGTGGTGCCGTAGACGGCGCTCGTGGTGATCTTCGGCTGCTCGAGGTTGCTCGGGATGAACACGTAGCTGGTGATACCGGCCCGCGCCGCCGCCGCGGCCACCGCGTTCGCCAGATTGCCCGTCGACGGGCAGGCCAGCACCTTGAAGCCCAGCTCGCGCGCCGCCGCCAGCGCGACCGCCACGACGCGGTCCTTGAACGAGTGCGTGGGGTTGGCGGCGTCGTTCTTGATCCAGAGGCGCTTCAGGCCCAGCTCGCGGGCCAGGTTGTCGGCGCGGACCAGCGGGGTGAAGCCCGGGTCGGTGTTGGGGATCTCGGTGACGGTCTCGGGGACCGGGAGGAGGTCGCGGTAGCGCCAGATGGAGCGCGGGCCGCTCTCGATGCGCTCGCGGGTGATCGTGCCGAAGTCGTAGGCCACTTCCAGTGGCCCGAAACACTCCATGCACGCGTAGAAGGGGCCCAGCTCGACGGTGGTGCCGCACTCACGACATGACAGGTGCGTGGCGCGCCCCAGGGAGGTGGTTCCGGTGACGGTCATGCTGCTGCGGATCCCTTCTCATCTCTCCCGCCCCGGGTCGGGCGGGCCGGAATTGGCACCGTCATCGCGCTGATCGACACGGACGGTTGCCGGAGCTTCGACGGGCCGGTCCCTCGGCTCCTCTGGATGAGGACAACTGGTTGTCACCATACGTGCGACTTTTGGATCCAGGCAGCCGCCATCCACGATGCGAGACGGATTTGTATCGCATCGTGGATGGTCACCCGAGTGGTCTGGCGTTCTCGGCCAGCCAGGCCGCCATGTCGGCGAGCTCACACGTCCCCTCCGCGACTTCGATCACGAAGTCGTAGGCCACGCCCTGGTCGACGTCGAGCAGACTCAGGCCGCTGTCGAGCAGGAAGACCGTCGTCGCGACCCAAGCCAGCCGCTTGTTGCCATCGATCAACGGGTGGCTGCGCGCCAAGGATTCCAGCAGCGCCGCAGCCTTGGTCGGCACATCTGGGTACGCATCGGCGCCGAACATCGACGCCTGCGGCCGATGAACGGCGGAGTCCAGCAGACCGAGATCGCGGACCTCTACGGGGTGGTCCAGGATCTCCTCAGCGACAGCCAGCACGTCCGCCAGGCTGAGGTAGCTGGTCACTCGGCAAGCCGGGCCAGCAACTCAGCGTGGCGCTCTTTGACCACTCGGGCGAGGCCGCGGACATGCTGGTCGCGGACGGAACGTTCGGCTCGCTCCAGGATCGCCAGCCGAGCGACCTCCTGCATGGACCGATGCTCGCGCTCGGCCTGTTGCCGCAGGATCTCGGTCTCTTCCTCGGTGAGCCGGAGTGTCATCGCCATACGGCCATGATACCGCCGTGATACCGCCTCAGTCGAGGGCGGCGAGCTCGCGCAGCAGTGCCTGCACCCCGGGCGGCCCGGGGACGACGACGTCGGCGGCGGCGCGGAGCTCGGCCGAGGCCTCCTCGGCGTCCGAGCAGACCACCAGCCCGACGAGGTCCGTCGAGGCGGCGAGGTCGCGCACCGCCGCGACCGCGGGGAGGTCACCGAGGTCGTCGCCGGCGTAGAGGACGGCGGTGGCGCCGGTCTCGGCCACCAGCGACCGGATCGCCATCCCCTTGTCGACGCCCACCGGCCGCAACTCCAGCACGAACCGCCCGGGCGTCACCTGCAGGCCGGCCTCGGCCGCGACGGCGTCGGCGTGCGGGCGCAGCTCGGCCAGCGCCGCCGCGGGGTCCGGCGCGGACCGGGTGTGCAGCGCGACGGAGTGGTGCTTGTCCTCGACGGTGACGCCGGGCCGGGCGGCGGCCAGCTCGGCCACCCGCCGCCGGGCGAGGTCGACGCCGTCGTCGCTGTCGGGGGTGGCCAGGGCGCCGTCGGACCAGCGTTGCAGCCCGTAGTGCCCGAGCACGACCAGGCCGGGCACGCCGGACAGCCCGCCCAGCCGGACGGCGTCGGCGGCGGGCCGGCCGGTCACGACGGCGACCCGCGCGACCCGCGCCGCGACCGCCGTCAGCACGTCCGCCGTCCCCGGCAGCGCGACGGCGGCGGCGGGGTCGGGCACGATCGGCGACAGGACGCCGTCGAAGTCGAGCGCGACGAGGGTGCGGCCCAGCCGGCCGGACAACCGCCGCAGCTCGGGCGTCACTGCGACTCGACCTCGTCGAGGTAGTCGTCGGCCAGCACGATGACCAGCCGGGTGTCGTTGAACGGCTCGACGTTCGGCATGACGCGCCCGATCTCCGGGAACTGCGCCACCAGCGCGTCGGCCGCCTCTTCCATGCCCTCGGGCACGTAGACCGTGGTCTCGGGGACGTTGCCGGTGAAGCCGCTCATCGCGGCGACCTCCCAGCCGCCCTCCTCGAACCGCTCGCTGGCCCGCTCCTCGAGGCCGTCCTCGTCGGTCTGGTTCAGCACGCCGAGCGGCTCGCGGACCTCGGGGTCGGCGGTGACGGGGCCGGTCGGCTCTTCCGTCGGCGCCTCGGTGGGCGGGGGCTCGGTGGCCGGCGGCTCCGTGGGCGGCGGCTCGGTGGCGGGCGGCTCCTCGACGGTCTCGCCAGCCGCGGCGTCGTCGTCGGAGGAGTTGTCGCCGGTGTCGTCGCCGAAGTACCAGAGCAGCGCCAGCACGACCGCCACGGTGCCGGCGAGCGCGACGAGCGACGGCCAGAGCCGCTGGAGTCGGTCACTCATCGTCACAGGATCAGGAGCGTACGCCACGCGGCGCGACGGATGCGAGACACCGGGGTGTGTCTGCGCCTCTGGCTTCCTTGATCAAGATCAGCGACACTGTCGTATGGACTGCCGCGGCCGCTCATGCCTCCGCAGCGAGCGGGCGTCCCGACCGCGTGCGCAGCCGCCGCGCGCGCTGCCGTCGCAACCGGCGCACCAGCAGGGGGTCGTGCGCCAGCGCCTCGGGACGATCGATGAGCGCGTTCAGCACCTGGTAGTAGCGCGTGGCGGACATTCCGAGCTCGCTGCGCACGGCTTGTTCCTTGGCGCCTGGGTACTTCCACCAGCGGTGCTCGAAGTCGAGGATCCTGCGCTCGTGGTCGTCCATAGCAGCCATCGTAGGCAAGGGCTGTGACAACCATGCATCACAACTCGGTTACCGTTGTCGGCACGAGGAGGCCCCATTTGTCCACGACTGGAACGAGTAGTTTCGTCGTAGTCGCCAATCGGCTGCCGGTCGATCGGGTGACGGCTGCCGATGGCACGACCACCTGGCGCAGGAGCCCCGGAGGACTGGTCACCGCCTTGGCGCCGGTCATGCGCGCCTACGACGGCGCGTGGGTGGGCTGGACCGGCTCACCCGACGACGCGCCGCCGCCGTTCTCGACCGACGACATGGACCTCGTGCCCGTCCCGCTGTCGGGCGAGGAGATCGCCCTCTACTACGAGGGGTTCTCCAACGCCACGCTGTGGCCGCTCTACCACGACGTCATCGTCCAGCCCGAGTACCACCGCGAGTGGTGGGACGCCTACCGCACCGTCAACCAGCGCTTCGCCCGCGCCGCGGCCGAGGTGGCCGCCGAGAACGCGGTCGTGTTCATCCAGGACTACCAGCTGCAGCTGGTGCCGAAGCTGCTGCGCGAGCTGCGGCCCGACCTCAAGATCGGCTTCTTCCTGCACATCCCGTTCCCGCCCACCGAGCTGTTCGCCCAGCTGCCGTGGCGGCGGCAGATCCTCGAAGGGCTGCTCGGCGCCGACCTCGTCGGGTTCCAGCGGGCCGGCGCGGCCAGCAACTTCGAGGCGCTGGCCGAGACGTTCGCGTCGGCGACCCTGGTCGACGAGACCCTCGTGCTCGAGGGCGGCCGTGAGGTGCTGGCCCGCTCGTTCCCCATCTCCATCGAGGTGGAAGAGGTGGCCAGGCTGGCCGACGATCCCGACGTGCGGCAGCGGGCCGCGACCGTCCGCGAGGAGGTCGGCTCGCCGAAGTACATCCTGCTCGGCGTCGACCGCCTCGACTACACGAAGGGCATCGGGCACCGGCTCAAGGCCTTCGGCGAGCTGCTCGCCCAGGGCGCCATCACGCCCGAGGAGGCGGTGCTGGTGCAGGTGGCCACGCCCAGCCGCGAGCGGGTCGAGGCCTACCAGACGCTGCGCGACGACGTCGAGCTGGCGGTCGGGCGCATCAACGGCGACTACGGCCGCATCGGGCACCCCGCGGTGCACTACCTGCACTCGTCCTACGACCGCTCCGAGCTGGTCTCACTGCTGCTGGCCGCCGACGTCATGGTGGTGACGCCGCTGCGCGACGGCATGAACCTCGTCGCGAAGGAGTACGTCAGCGCCCGGTCCGACCTGCGCGGCGCCCTGGTGCTCTCGGAGTTCGCCGGCGCCGCCGACGAGATGGGCGACGGCGCGTTCCTGGTCAACCCGCACGACATCGACGGCCTCAAGCGGACCATGCTGGCCGCCATGCGCATCGCTCCCGACGAGGCCGAGCAGCGGATGAAGCTGCTGCGCGACCACGTCCTCAGTCACGACATCGGCCGCTGGGCCACCGAGATCCTCACCGCGCTGCGGGCGATCTGAACCCCGCGTCAGCGCCGGTCGTCGCCCGGGTCAGGGTCGACCTCGCGGTAGGCCAGCCAGGCCTGCGTGTCCGCGGCGTCGACCGGCTCGGCGACGGACGCCGGCTCGGCCAGCGCGGCCAGCCGCTGCTCGGCCGCCTCGACGTTGCGCAGCTCCAGCTGTGCGACGGCCATGAGGTCGCGCAGGCCCTCGGCGCCGAAGCGATCGCGCACGTTCATCACCGCGGTGGTCACCATGGGGTCGACTTCGGGGGTCTGGGGCTGCAGTCGAGGGTCCATCGAGATCACTCCTGGGAACGTTTGACTGAGAGTCGGGACGTACCGTAACCCGGACCGGCCCCCTGACGAGCGGCACCCCTGGTCCGGAGTGTCACGGCGGGCCGCCGTGACAGGATCGCGCGGCATCGACGATGATGAGGTCTGCACAGGCCAGAGTGACACGGGGGTGACGTCCGGCCTGCCCGGAGTTCACAACGTTACGGTGGTCGATTGCTCCCACGACGGTTCGCCCTCGTCCGCCACGTCGACTACACCGGTGTGTCCGGGGTCGGGGTGGTGGCCTACGGCGTGGTGTTCTCCGACGGCCACGTAGCGCTGCGCTGGGCGTCGGCGCACCCCGCCACCAGCCTGTGGGGATCGATGGACGACCTCGTCGCCGTCCACGGCCACGGCGAGGCCACCAGCATCGAGTGGCTCGACCCCGCCACCGACCCGTTCGCCCAGCCCGCCGCGTCCCGGGGCGCCGGACGGCGGGCGCGGCGGGTGCAGCCCAGCGCCGTCCTCCCGGAGCCGGTGGTCGAGCCCGACGTCACCCGCGAGACGCGCCCGATCGAGTACGAGCCCCACACCGAGCCGTCCGCGCCGGAGCCGTCGCCGCCGGACCCCGAACCGGTGGACGCGCGGCCCGAGCCGGCGGCCCCGGCCCTCGACCCGGCCCCGGCACCCGACCCGGCCCCCGAGCCGCCCGCCGTCCGCCCGGAGCCCGGCCGCCCCGACGGCGTCCGCCCCGGCCTGCTGGGCCCCGGCCTCCCCCACCCCGAGCCGCTGCGGCCCCTGGCCACGCCCGTCCAGCCCGATCCGGCCGCCCCGTCCACGCCGGCCACCCCAACTGACGCCGTCCCGCCGCCACCGCCACCGGGTGACCCCGCGGGCGCCAACGGCGTCCGACCCGGGCACCTGCGGTTACCGGCCCAGCGGGGGGCCGGTCGGCACCGCCGCAGCACACCTCCGACACAATCGAGAGCGACCCTCCACATCGAGAGCGACGGATCATGACCGACGGCGCGGACCGCGACGACACCACCCGCCGCTGGCCGCGCAGCGTCTACGAGGCCGGCAGCGAGCCCGATCCCCGGTTCACGTTCGCCAACGAGCGGACCTTCCTGGCCTGGATCCGCACGGCCCTGGCGCTGCTGGCGGCCGGCATCGCGCTGGAGGCGCTGGAGATCCCCGACCGCACCGCGCTGCGGCTGGTGCTGGTGGTGGCGCTGTCGGTGCTCGGCGCCACCTGCAGTGTCATGGCGTTCTTCCGGTGGGCCCGGGCGGAGCGGGCGCTGCGCGAGTCGCGGCCGCTGCCGTCGCCCGCGCTGGCGCCGGTGCTGGCGTTCGGGCTGGCCGTAGCGGCCATCGTCATCGTCGTCGTGCTCGTCGCTCCCTGACGATGGCCGAGCGGACCTACGACCACGGCGCGCAGAACGAGCGGACGGCGCTGGCGTGGACCCGCACGGCGCTCGCCCTCCTGGTCGGCGTCGTCCTCGCCACGCGGCTGGCGGCCGAGCCGCTCGGCCCGGCCGCGGTGGTGTTCGGGCTGGTGGTGGCGCCGGTCGCGGTGGCCGTCCTGCTGCTGGCGCGGCGGCGCTACCGGCGCTCGCACGAGGCGCTGCACGCCGACCGCGCCCTGCCCGACGGCAAGCTGCCGGCGCTGGTCGCGCTGGTCACGCTGCTGCTGGCGGTCCTGGAGATCGCCTACGCGCTCGGCTGAGGCATCAAGGCGTCGTCAGACGAGGATCACCTGGAGCCCAGCCACGCCGTCGGGGAAGCCTTGGTCCTGGGTCACGATGGGCCATCCATGAGCGATCGCGGTCGCGGCGATCCAGGAGTCGTTCACACCCATCTTGGCGCCTTCACCCTTGAGCCGCTGCCGCAACAATGCCCAGGCCGCTGCCACCTGGTCGTCGATGGCGATCGGCTCGAACCGCTGAGCCGCGTTGAGTGTGTCGAGACGACGCGATCTGGTCTCGTCGTCGGGCGCCATGAGGACGCCCCATCGCAACTCGCCGATCGTCACGGCACTCACGGCGCCCTCGAGCGGGATGCCCCGCGCGTCGATCGGACGGCCGGACTCACGCGCGATGAAGATCGAGGTGTCGAGCAGCCCGACCGTCACGTCTGCCACGGGTCGTCCAGGTCATCGGTCGTCTCGGGCATGGCCGTGTCGAGCTGCCGCCCCAGCGCGCTGTCGGCCTGCGGCAGCGTGGCAAGCAACTCGCGGACGGGCAGGGTGCGGGGCCGGCCCTGCCGGGGAATCAGCAGAGCCACCGGCCGCTCGTTGACCGTGACCTCGAGCGTCTCCCCGGCCTCGACGCGCCGCAAGACCTCACTGACATGGTTGCGGAGGTCGCGGACCGGAATCCTTGCAGGCTCACCCATACGTCGACCGTAGCACAATTGCTACGGCCCGTCGGGCGTCACGGCCGCGCGGACGAAGCCGCCGGCGGCCGCGAGCCGCCGACGGGCCTCGGCGGCGTCGACGCCGGCCAGCAGCATGACCGTCGCCGTCTTGGTCTCGTCGCCGCTGGCGGCCAGCGCGGCCGCCACCGCGTCCTCCGGCTCGCCGGTGGCCTCCTGGACGATGCGCTGGGCGCGTCGGCGCAGCTTGTCGTTCGTGGCCCGCACGTCGATCATGAGGTCGCCGTGGGTGTGCCCGAGCTGCACCATGACCAGCGTCGAGATGGTGTTGAGCACGAGCTTGGCGGCGGTGCCGGCCTTGAGCCGGGTCGACCCGGCGACGACCTCCGGGCCGGTGAGGGCCTCGACGGCGACGTCGCTGGCGGCGGCGATCGGCGACCCGGCGTTGTTGACGACGGCGACGGTGTAGGCGCCGGCCGCGCGGGCGGCGGCCAGCGCGCCGAGCACGTACGGCGTGCGGCCCGACGCGCTCACCGCCACCACGACGTCGTCCGGGCCGGGGCCGAGGGCCTCGAGGTCGGCGCGACCGCCGTCGAGGTCGTCCTCGTCGTGCTCGGCGGCCGAGCGCACGGCGCCGAACCCGCCGGCCATGACGGCGATCACCTGCCGCTCGTCGACGCCGAAGGTGGGCCGGCACTCGGCGACGTCGAGGACGGCGAGCCGGCCGGGTGTGCCGGCGCCGACCTCGATCAGCCGTCCACCGCGGCGCAGCCGGGCCACGGTGGCGTCGATCGCCTCGACCAGCCGGTCGCGGGTCGAGGCGACGGCGTCGACCGCCACCCGGTCCTGCTCGGCCATGAGGTCGACCTGTTCACGCGTGCTGCGCAGATCGAGACCGGCGGCAGCCGGCAACCGGCCCTCGGTGGCCAGCAGGTCCAACTCGGAGTTCGTCACTCGGCCGTCCTCGCCGGTCTGCGGGCCGGCTGCAACTCGACACGGAACTGATAGCGGTCGCCACGGTAGACGGAGCGGACGAACTCGACCACACGGCCCCCGGTGTCGCGGGAGATCCGCTCGAACAGGAACGCCGGCGAGTGCAGCGGAACACCGAGCAACTCGGACTCGAACTCGTCGGTGACCGTCGCCTCGATGGTCTGCACGCCACCGGACAGCTCCAGCCCGTACACGTCGTGCAGCAGCTCGTAGAACGAGCCGTCGGCGAGCATCATGCCGTCCAGCCCGGGTGCGATGCTGCGCGGCACGTGCAGCGTCTCGACGGCCATCGGCGCGGCGTCGGCCAACCGCAGCCGCGTCACCCGCACGACGCTCTCGCCCGGTGAGATCTCCAGCCGCCGGCCCAGCGGCGCGCCGGCCAGCACGTCGTCGACGACCAGGGTGCGGCTGGACGGGACGGCGCCGCGCTGGCGCATGTCCTCGGAGAACGACGTGACCGCCAGGCCCTGCGCGATCTTCGGCCCGGCGACGAACGTCCCGGCGCCCTGACGGCGGACCAGGCGGCCCTCGCGGACCAGCTCCTCGACGGCGCGCCGCAGCGTCATGCGCGAGACGCCGAACCGTGGCGCTAGCGCACGCTCGGGCGGCAGCGCGTCGCCGACGTTCAGTTCCGCGACCAGATCGAGGATCTCGTCGCGGATCGAGTGGTATTTCGCCACGTCCGCACCCCCTGTAGACGTATCGGGCAAAGTCTTCCAGACTTGGGGCCCATATTGGTCTAGTCCAACGAGGAGGACCAGCGTGAGCCGACGTCGTCGCACGCTTCCCGTCATCGTGGCACTCGTCCTCGCCACCGTCGCCGCACCTTCGGCCGTGGCCGATCCGGCGCCGGAGCAGGAACAGTGGCGCGGCTACTGGGTCGACGCCTTCAACGAGGGCATCTACACCCCCGCACAGGTCGAGGAGCTGGTCGGCGACGCCTTGGAGGTCAACGCGAACGCGCTGATCGTCCAGGTGGCCCGCCGCTACGACTGCTTCTGCAACCGTGCCGACTACCCCCGCACCGACGCCGCCATCGCGCCGGCGCCCTACGACCCGCTGGACGAGGTGATCGAGCAGGCGCACGCGGCCGGGCTCGAGGTGCACGCGTGGGTCAACTTCGGCACGCTGTGGAACTCCGCGACGCCGCCGCGCTCCCCCGACCACGTGTTCAACACGAACGGCCCGACCGCCACCGGCCCCGACCGCTGGCTGAACAAGCGCGTCGACGGCGCCGAACGGGTCGGCAACAACAGCTTCCTCGATCCCGCCAACCCGGCCGCCCGCGACTACGTCGTCGGCGCCATCCAGAGCATCGTCCGCGAGTACGACGTCGACGGCATCAACCTCGACTACATCCGCTACCCGGACCACAACTCGACCACCACGCACAGCGACTGGGGCTACAGCGAGACGTCGATCGCGCGGTTCCAGGCCGCCACCGGCCGCACCGACGTGCCGGCGCCGTCCGACGCGCAGTTCACCGAGTGGCGGCGCGAGCAGATCACCAGCATCGTGCGCCGTATCTACCTCGGCATCTTCGAGGTCGACCCGACGGTGCGGCTGAGCAACGACGGCATCACCTACGGCTTCGGCCCGCAGAGCGTCGGCGGCTGGGAGAAGACCCGCACGTATGCCGAGGTGCTGCAGGACTGGCGGGGCTGGCTGGACGAGGGGATCATCGACACCGTCGTCGCGATGAACTACAAGCGCGAGTGGATGCCCGACCAAGCGCAGATGTTCGCCGAGTGGAACGAGGTGCTGGCCGACTGGCAGGGCGACCGCCAGACGGTGTCGGGCCCGGCGCTGTACCTCAACGAGGTCGACGACAGCGTCCAGCAGGTCCGCGACCTGCTGACCCCCACCGTCGCCGGCAACACGGTCGCCGGCTGGAGCGGCTACTCCTACGCCAACGCGTCGCTGACGGCGGCCGCCGGGACGCCCGAGGTGAAGGACGCCGAGCGGGCCGCGCTGGCCGCCGCGCTCACCACCGGCCCGGACGCCCCGTTCGCCGACGACGCCGCCGTCCCGTCCATGCCGTGGAAGGAGGACCCGACGACGGGGAACGTGGCCGGCACGCTGCGGCTGCGCACCGGCGCGGCCCTCGACGGCGTCACCGTCACCCTCGAGCCGGTGGCCGGCGGCGGCGAGACCCGGACGCAGGTCAGCGACGGCTCGGGCTGGTTCGGCTTCGTCGACGTTCCGCCCGGCGTGTACCTGGCCCGCTACGACCTGCCCGACCGCGTGACCGGCGCTCCCATCACCGTCGTGCGAGTGCGGGCGGGTGAGCTGGCCGGCACGCGCACGCCGCCGTTCATCGCGCTGCCGTAGCCTCGGACGATGAGCAGCTTCGGCGTCGTCGGCGCGCGGCTCTACGCCTGGTTCAACCGCCACCCCGAGTCCAACCGGGTGGTGGTCGACCTCGCGGAGCTGCGCGCCGGCGAGCCGGTCCTGGAGGTCGGCTGCGGTCCGGGCGTCGCGCTCGAACTGGCCGCCGCCGTCGCCGGCCCCGAGCACGTCGCCGCGGTCGAGCCGTCCGAGACGTTCGTCGCCATGGCCCGCAAGCGGGTGCCCGGGGCGGACGTCCGCGTGGCCGGCGCCGAGGACGTCCCGTTCGCCGACGGCTCGTTCGCGGCCATCTACACGCTGGCCTCCATGCACCACTGGGACGACCGCGACGCCGGTCTGGCCACACTGTGCGCGAAGCTGCGCCCGGGCGGCCGCCTGGTGCTGGCCGAACGGCTGCTCGACCGGCCCGGCCACGGCATCACCCCGGCCCAGATCGGCGAGGTGACGGGCCGGCTGACCGGCTTCGGCCAGATCGGCGTCCGCACCGAGCAGCGCGACGTCGGCCGCAAGACACTGATCGCCGTCATCTCCGAGCGACCCCGCGCCGCTTGACATGGAACGCCGTTGCACGTGAGGTCGGACCATGACGCCGGAATGGCCGGTCCTGCGCCGGTACGACGCCGACCACTCGCTGCGCATCGCCCTGCCGCTCGGTGGCATCGGGACGGGGACGGTATCGCTCGGCGGCCGCGGCGACCTGCGCGACTGGGAGCTGCGCAACCAGCCGGCCAAGGGTTTCGCGCCGCGCGACAGCTTCTTCGCGATCAGGGCGGGTGACGCCGTCCGGGCGCTGGAGGGGCCGATCGACCCCGTGCTGTACGAGGGCTGGGAGGGCGCCGCGGTGCCCAACCACAGCCTGCCCCGGTTCGCACGCTCGCAGTTCCTGGCCGCGTACCCGCTCGGGCAGGTGCTGCTCGACGACCCCGCCGTCCCCGTGACGGTGCGGCTGCAGGCGTTCAACCCGCTGGTCCCGGCCGACGTCGAAGCGAGCTCGCTGCCTGTCGCGGTGCTGCGCTACGCCGTCACCAACCTCAGCGATGAGGCGCAGCAGATCACGGTCGCCGGCAGCGTCCGCAACCCCGGCGACGACCCCCGCAACGAGCGCCGCGACGACGGCGTCCTGCTCCGGTCCGGCGGCGACGTCGAGGGCGAGCGCTGGGGCTCGATCGCCCTGGCCGTCCTCGACGAGGACGACGTCACCGTCCGCACGACATGGGCCGGGTCCAGCTGGGGCGGCCCGCTGCTGGACTTCTGGGACGACCTCGCCGCCGACGGACGGCTGGACGAGCGGCCCGCCGACGGCGAGCCGGTGGCGTCGGTCGCGGCGCTGCGCACGCTCGGGCCGGGCGAGACGCACGCGTTCACGTTCCTGCTCACCTGGCACTTCCCGAACCGGCTGGACTGGCGCGGCGAGACCGTCATCGGCAACCACTACACGCAGGCGTACGGCGACGCCTGGGACGCCGTCACCGCGATCGCCCCGCGGCTGGCCGGCCTGGAGGAGCGCACCGTCGCCTTCGTCGGCGCCCTGACCGGCAGCGACCTGCCCGCTCCGCTCGTCGAGGCCGCGCTCGCCAACGTCAGCACGCTGCGCTCGCCGACCTGCTTCCGCACCCCGGACGGCCGCTTCTACGGCTGGGAGGGCTGCCACGACGACAGCGGCAGCTGCTACGGCAACTGCACGCACGTCTGGAACTACGAGCACACGACGCCGTACCTGTTCGGCGAGCTGGCGCGGTCGATGCGCGAGCTGGAGTTCCGGCACGCCACCGGCGCCGACGGCCACATGAGCTTCCGGCTGGAGCTGCCGCTGGACCGGTCCCGCGAGCACGGCGTCGCCGCGGCCGACGGGCAGATGGGCTGCCTGGTGAAGCTGCACCGCGAGTGGCGGCTCAGCGGCGACGACGACCTGCTGCGCTCGCTCTGGCCGGCCGCGCGCCGGGCGCTGGAGTTCGCCTGGATCCCCGGCGGCTGGGACGCCGACCGCGACGGCGTCATGGAGGGCTCGCAGCACAACACCATGGACGTCGAGTACTTCGGCCCGAACCCCCAGGTCGGCGGCTGGTACCTCGCGGCGCTGCGGGCGGCGGAGGAGATGGCCCGGCACCTCGGCGACGACGAGTTCGCCGCCACGTGCGCGGACCTGTTCGCCCGCGGCAGCGCCTGGATCGACGACCACCTGTTCAACGGCGAGTACTACCGGCACGAGATCCGCCCGCCGGGCAGCGAGGACGCCATCGCGCCGGGGCTGCGGCTGCCCGGCATCGGCGCCCGCGACCTCACCGCGCCGGAGCTGCAGATCGGCGACGGCTGCCTCACCGACCAGCTGGTCGGCCAGCACGCCGCCCGGCTCACCGGCCTCGGCGATCTGCTCGACGATGCGCACGTGCGCACGACCATGCGCAGCATCGTCCGGCACAACGACCGCACCGCGCCGGGCGCGCCGTTCAACCCCAAGCGCAGCTACGCACTGGCCGGCGAACCGGGACTGCTGGTCGCGTCGTACCCGCACGGCAACCGCCCGCAGCGCCCGTTCCCCTACTTCGCCGAGGTGTGGACCGGGCTGGAGTACACCGCGGCCATCGGGCTGCTGCAGGCCGGGCTCACCGACGCGGCGGTCGGCATCGTCGAGGCGGTCCGCAGCCGCTTCGACGGACGCCGCCGCAACCCGTTCGACGAGGCCGAGTGCGGCCACCACTACGTCCGCGCCATGGCCGCCTGGGGCACCATCCCCGCCCTGACCGGGTTCGGGTACGACGGCGTCAGCGGCACGCTGCGCTTCGCGGCCGCGGACCTCGCCGCCGGCCCGGTCACGTGGTTCTGGGCCTCCGGCGACGCGTGGGGCACGGCCACCCAGGCCGCGTCCGGCGACGGCGTGCGCGTGCGCGTGACGGTGGGCGGCGGCCGGCTGCGGCTGGACACGCTCGCGATCGACGGCGTCGGCGCCACGGCGGGGGCCGGCCGCGTACTCTCGACCGGTGAGTCCGCCGATGCAACCATGGGCGGTCGACGAATGTCATAACCAAGGTGAGCACCCGCGTCGAGATCGATCTGCTCGGCCCGATGCGCCTGCGGGCGGACGGGCGGACCCTCGACGTCACCACCGGCCGGCTCCGCGCGCTCATCGCCGTCCTGGCGCTGTCGGCCGGCCGCACCGTCACCGTGGCCCAGCTGATCGAGGCGCTGTGGGCCGAGCAGCTCCCGGCCAGCCCGCGGCGCAGCGTCCAGACCTACGTCACACGGCTGCGCACGCTGTTCGGCGCTGACCTCATCGCCACCAGCGCCACCGGCTACGTGCTGCACATCGACCCCGACGCCGTCGACGTGCTGCGGTTCCAGCGGCTGCTCGAGCGCGCCGACGGCAGCGCCGACCCCGTGCGGCAACGGGCGCACCTCACCGAGGCGCTGGCGCTGTGGCGTGGGCGTCCGTTCGACGACGTCGAGTCCGACTGGCTGGCCGGCACCGAGGCGCCGCGGCTGGCCGAGCGGTACCTCGGCGCGCAGGAGCGGCGCATCGCCCTCGACCTCGAGCTGGGTCGCCCGGCCGACCTCGTCCCGGAGCTGCGCGAGCTGACCGCCGCCCACCCGCTCCGCGAGCCGGCGTGGGCGCTGCTGCTGGAGGCGCTGGAGCGGTCCGAGCGGCGGGCCGAGGCGCTGGTGCAGTATGAGCGGGTGCGGGCCCGGCTCTCCACCGACCTCGGCGTCGAGCCCGGCCCGCGGCTGCAGGCGGTGTACGCGCGGCTGCTCGCGCACACCCCGGCGCGGCGGACGGCGCCCACGGTGCGCCGGGTACCCCGTCAGCTGCCCGCCGACGTCCCCGACTTCGTCGGCCGGGGCGACGCGCTGGCGCTGCTGGACCACGCGGCCGCCACCTCGCCCGTCGCGACCGTGTCGGGCACCGCCGGCGTCGGCAAGACGACGTTGGCCGTGCACTGGGCGCACCGCGTCTCCGACCGGTTCCCCGACGGCCAGCTCTACGTCGACCTGCGCGGCTTCGACCCCGACCGACCACCGGTCGACCCCACCGACGCGATCCGCGGCTTCCTCGACGCGCTGCGGGTGCCGCACGAGCTGATCCCGGCCGACGCCGACGGTCAGGCCGCGCTCTACCGCAGCGTGCTGGCCGGGCGCCGGCTGCTGGTGCTGCTCGACAACGCCCGCGACGCGCGTCAGGCCCGCCCGCTGCTGCCCGGCTCGGCCGACTGCCTGACGCTCGTGACCAGCCGCGACCAGCTGATCGGCCTGACGGCCACGGCCGGCGCGCGCGCCGTCACACTGGACCTCCCGCCGGTCACCGACGCCCGCGAGCTGCTGGTGCGGCGCATCGGCGTGCGCGCCGCGGCCGCGCCCCACGTCGTCGACGAGCTGGTCGCGCTGTGCGCCCGGCTGCCGCTGGCGCTCGCCGTGGCCGCTGCCCGGGTGGCGGAGCAGCCCGAATCGCTGGAGTACCGCGTGGCGGAGCTGCGGGCGGCCAGCGGCGGGCTCGAGGCGTTCGCCGCCGACGACGCCACCATCGACCTGCGCTCGGTGTTCTCGTGGTCCTACGACGGCCTGAGCGACCCCGCCGCCCGGCTGTTCCGGCTGGCCGGCTCCGCGCCCGGGCCCGACATCGGCGTCGCCGCCGCGGCCGCGCTCGCCGGGCTCGACGCCGACGTCGTCCGCCCGCTGCTGGGCGAGCTGACCCGCGCCCACCTCCTGACCGAGCACCGCCCGGGCCGCTACGGCGCACACGACCTGCTGCGTGCGTACGCCGCCGAGCTGGCCGAGGCCGGCCCGGCCGAGCCCGCGCTGGCGCTCGGCCGGCTGCTCGACCACTACCTCGCCACCGCGCTGGCGGCCAGCCGGCCGCTGCGTTCGGACCGCGAGACGTACGAGCCGGTCCCGCCGCCGACGGCCGGCCCCGAGGTGGCCGAGCGCATCGCCGGCGCCGACGCCGCACGCGCGTGGTTCGCCGCCGAACGGCGCACGCTGCTGGCCGCCGTCGACGCCGCGGCCGACCGCGGTTACGCCGTCCACGCGTGGCAGCTGGCGTGGGCGCTCACCATCGACCTCGACTGGCGCGGACGGTGGCGCGACATCGCGCGGGTGAACAGCTCGGCGCTGCTGGCCGTCCGTCTCCTCGACGACACCGAGCCGACGGCGCACCTGCACCGGCTGCTCGGCCGCGCCTACGGCTACCTCGACCGCTACGACGACGCCGAGGCGCACCTGCAGAGCGCGTTGCGGCTCTACGCCGAGCGCGACGACCTCGTCGGGCAGGCGCGGACGCTGCGGTCGCTGGGCGTGGTGAAGGAGCGCACCGGCCGGCACCAGGAGTCGCTCGACCACGACCTCGACGCGCTGGCGCTGTTCCGGCGCATCGGCCAGCCGGCCGGGCTGGCGGGCGCGCTGAACGCCGTCGGGTGGGGGCAGGCGATGCTCGGCAACTACCAGCGGACGCTGGAGTTCGCCGGCCAGGCGCTGGAGATCCTGCGCGGCCTGGACGACCGTCTCGCCGAGGCGGCGACGCTCGACACCCTGGGGTTCGCGCACCACCACCTGGGCGCCTACGACCGCGCCGTCGACTGCTTCGAGCGCGCGCTGGACCTACTGCGCGAGCTCGACGGCCTCTACTACGAAGTGGTCACATTGCGGAAGCTCGCCGACAGCCACGAAGCGGCCGGCGACACCGTCGCCGCCGCGCAGGTGCGTCGACTGGCCGTGGCCGCCCTGGACGAGCTGGGCGAGCGCGGCACCGAACGGCTGCGGGCGGAGCTGACCGCGTCGGTCACTGCTGAGCGGGACGGGCCTCCGGGTCGGCCGGGGCGGCAGCCGGCGTCTCGGTAGCGGGCTCGGCCGAGGCCGGCTGCGCGGCGCTGGCCTGCGCCGTCGAGGCCTGCGGCTGCGCCGGTGCAGGGTTCACGATGACCGCGTTGGACGCATCGCTGTCGGCCGGCTTGGACATCTCGCTCTTGAAGATCTTCAGCGACTGCCCGATGCCACGAGCCATCTCCGGCATCCGCTTCGCGCCGAAAAGCAGGAAGATGACGATGAGGCCGATGATCAGCTCAGGTGTACCGATGTTAGGCATTGAGTCACTTCTTCCCTGACAGGTACCGGTCCTCCCCATCGTACGCCTGCCCACTTGCGGGTATGGTTGGCGCGGTTCGGGGGATGCCGCTTCAGGAGGTCACAGCCATGTCGGGTCGCCGCTCCGGGGACCACGCGGGCCACCGCGTGCTCCGGAAGCTCTGGGCGCTCCCGGCCATCCTGCTCTCCGGCGCCCTCATGCTGGTCACGTCCGGTCCGCCGGCCGCCGCCGCGCCGTCCGGCCAGCAGCGCGGCTCGTCCGTCGCCGCGGCGGCCGGAGACCACGGGTCCCCCGCGCCGTCCGTCGGCGGCATCGACGACCTCGCCGACCTCACGCTCGTCGCGACGGCCGTCACCGTGAAGCTCGGCTACGCGCCGCCCGTCCCGGCGGGCAGCGTCGTCGGGCCGCTCGACCTGTTCCCGCTGGAGGCCGCGTCCACGCCGGCCGACCGCATCCCGGCCGACGCCGGCTGGACGCCCACCGACCCGCAGCGCGGGCCGCCCGCGTCCCGGTAGGAGACCTCCCCTCAGAACCTCGCCCGACGGCGGGCCCATGCCCGCGCGCCGGGCACGTCCCTTGGAGACCTGCCCGTGGAACGCACGTCCGCGCTCTACCTCGCGATCGCCGTCATCGCGATCATCCTGCCCAGCTACGCGCTGGTCCGCCGGCGCGCCCAGAAGCGCGGCGCCGCCACCGACACCGGGCGGTTCTTCCGCGGCGTCACGGCCGTGCTGATCCTCGTCGGCTCCGGCTTCGTCACGCTCACCGCCAGCCCGAACCTCGGCCTCGATCTCGAGGGCGGCGCGCAGATCGTCCTCGAGACCCAGGACACCGACACCGTCGAGGCCAACGCCGAGTCCACCGACCGCGCCCTCGAGGTGCTCCGCCGCCGCGTCGACGCGCTCGGCGTCTCGGAGCCGTCGCTGAGCCGGTCCGGCGACCGCCGCATCATCGTCGAGCTGCCCGGGGTCTCCGACCCGCGTGAGGCCGCCGACGCGCTCGGCCGGACCGCCCAGCTGACGGTGCACCCCGTCCTGGGCTACGACACCTCCGGCCAGGTCCCGCCCACGGAGACCCCGCCGGCCACGCCGCCCGCGGAGACCCCGCCCGCCACGCCCCCGGCCACCGAGGGCTCCGTCGGCGGCGCCATCGCGCCCGAGACCCAGGACGGCGACACCGGCACCGACGTCGTCGCCGGCTCGACGCCCGCGCCGTCCGAGACCCCCGCGCCGTCCGAGACGCCCGCGCCCGGCGAGACGCCGGCCCCCGAGTCCGGTGAGCAGCTGGTGCTGCCGGACGAGTCCGGCCAGCCGCTGATCCTCGCGCCCACCGCCATGACCGGCGAGGAGATCAACGGCGCCGACGCCATCTACGACGTGCAGCGCGGCGGCTGGCTCGTCACGCTCGACTTCAGCGGCAGCGGCGGCGACACCTGGGCCCAGCTCACCAGCGACGCCGCCTGCCAGCCCGACGGCGACCCGACCCGCCGCATCGCGATCGTCCTCGACGAGACCGTCATCTCCTCGCCGAACGTCACCACCAGCGTCCAGTGCGGCGTCGGCATCCGCGGCGGCCAGACGGAGATCACCGGCGACTTCGACGAGGAGGAGGCCAAGGACCTCGCCGCGCTGGTCGAGGGAGGCGCGCTCCCCGTCGACGTCACCACCATCGAGCAGCGGGTCGTCGGCCCGACGCTGGGTGAGGCCGCCATCGAGGCCAGCGCCTGGGCGGCGATCATCGGCATGGCCCTCACCGCGATCTTCATCGGCGTCGCGTACCGGCTGGTCGGACTCATGGCAGTCATCGCGCTGGTCGGCTACGCCCTCATGTCCTACGCGGCGCTGAGCGCGCTGGGCGCCACGCTGACGCTGCCGGGCCTGGCCGGTTTCGTGCTGGCCATCGGCATGGCGGTCGACGCGAACGTGCTGATCTTCGAGAGAGCCCGCGAGGACTACGTCGACGGCAAGACGAAGAGCCTGCGCGGCGCCGTCCAGAGCGGCTTCAAGAACGCGCTCTCGGCCATCGCCGACTCCAACGTCACCACGCTGCTGGCCGCCGGGCTGTTGTTCTTCCTCGCCTCCGGCCCGGTCCGCGGCTTCGGCGTCACCCTGACCATCGGTGTGCTCGCGTCGCTGCTGTCGGCGCTGGTGCTCAGCCGGGTCCTGGTCGAGTGGCTGGTCGACCGCCGCTGGCTGAACCGTCACCCCGACGCCAGCGGCCTGGCGCACCACGGCCGGGTCCGGCTCTGGCTGCGCCGGCGCAACCCGCAGCTCATGGCACGGCCGCTGCGGTGGCTCCTCATCTCCAGCGTCGCGGTCGTCCTGGCCCTCGGCGGCATCCTCCTCCGCGGCCTGGAGTTCGGCATCGAGTTCACCGGCGGCCGCCTCATCGAGGTGTCGCCCACCGAGGTCATCGACGTCGACGACGCCCGCACCGTGGTCGCCGACGCAGGCTTCCCGACGGCGATCGTCCAGGAATCCGGCGACGACGACATCACGGTCCGCGCCAGCGACATGTCCGACGACGACGCTGCCACCGTCATCGCCGCGCTCGACGACGCCGGCGGCGGCGCCGAACTCATCCGCGACGAGCTCATCGGACCCAGCCTCGGCGACGAACTGCAGCGCAACGCGCTCATCGCGCTGGGCGTGGCGCTGGCGGCGCAGCTGGCGTACCTCGCCATCCGGTTCCGCTGGACGTTCGGCACCGGCGCCGTCGTGGCCCTGTTCCAGAACGTCGTGATCACCGTCGGCATCTTCGCCTGGATCGGCAAACCGCTCGACGGCATGTTCCTCGCCGCCCTGCTGACGATCATCGGCTACAGCGTCAACGACACCGTCGTCGTGTTCGACCGCGTCCGAGAGACGTGGACCCGCAAGGACGGCGAGAGGTTCCGCGACGTCGCCAACACGGCGATCCTCAACACGCTGCCGCGGTCGGTGAACACCGGTGCCAGCACCCTGTTCATCCTCATCGCCCTGCTCGTCCTCGGCGGCGACTCGCTGTCCGACTTCGCGCTCGCGCTGGTCCTGGGCATCCTGGTCGGCACGTACTCGTCGAACTTCACGGCGGTGCCGCTGACGATCATGCTCGAGGACAAGAAGCCGGCCCCGCCGCCGGCGCCGAAGAAGGTCGACAAGCGCAGCCGCGAAGACCCCAACTACGGCGCCGTCGTCTGACGCCCGGTCGTCCGACGCAGTGGAGGGGACGGTGCCCGCTCGGGTACCGTTTCCCCTCTGCCCGAATAGCTCAGCTGGTCAGAGCAACCGCCTTGTAAGCGGTAGGTCGTCGGTTCGAATCCGACTTCGGGCTCCATTCACCACGTTCGAGGTCGCGAGGCCACGTAGCCCGCGATCCATGGATGACGGGTACCGGGTGTTCCGGCCGCGTCGGGACGACGTCTACGACTGGGCCGGGCGTCAGCTCCACCCGGACATCCGACGTCTGGTGGGCGTGGGGCGACGCCGTGATCGAGTTCGATCGTGCCGACGTGACGGAGATCCCGCTCGACCGGCCCGAGAATGCGGCGTTGGCGCCGGAGACGACGTATACCGGGACCGGCCGGTACGTCACCGGCTGGCTCGACCCGCAGTGATCGACCAGCTCACACCACGCGGCTGAGCAGCACGCCCATCGGCTGGTAGCCGAGGTCGCGGTACAACCGGAGGGCGCCGTCGTTCGCGTGGTGCGCGTCGAGTTGCAGGCGCACGGCGCCGAGTGCGGCGGCCGTCGTCGCGGCCGCTTCCAGGAGAGCGCGGCCGATGCCCCGGCCGCGGTGGTCCGGCAGCACCGCGACGTCGAGGGAGGCGGCCGGGACGTCGACGATCATGCTGGCCGGGCCGGGCGGCGCCAGCATGGTCACCGACGCGGAGCCGACGACGTCGCCGTCGAGGCGGGCGACCAGGATCCGCGCACGGTCCGGTCGCCGCTCGCGGTAGCGCCGGGCGACGGCGTCGAGCGGCGGGACGCGGTAGCGGTGCGGGTCGAGGCCGACGTGGTGGGCGGCGCCGGCGACGTAGACGCGGGCCAGCGCGTCGGCGTCGACGGGGAGACGGGCCTCGGCGATGGCGACGGTCATGCCGCCGATGCTGCCCGATCCTCCGGCTCCGGCGCCTCCCGGCCGATCGGCGGGACGTGCCGCAGGGTCGTCGCGACCAGGACGGCGATGCCGGCCACGGCGACCGCGCTGAGCGTCGTCACGGTGGTGAGACCGGCGAGGAAGGCCTCGCGAGCGGCGCCGAGCAGCGCCTCGGCCACCGGTGCGGGAAGGTCGGGTGCGACAGCGAACGCGCCGGCGAAGCTGTCGCGGACGGTGTCGGCCGCGGCGCCCGTGACCCCGCTGGGCAGCTCGTCGGCGATGCGGCCGCTGTAGATGGCGGCGCCGAGGCTGCCGCCCACCGCGATGCCCATGGCCGCGCCGAACTCGTTGCTGGTCTCGGAGACGGCCGACGCCGAGCCGACCCGCTCCGGCGGCGCCGAGCTGACGACGATGTCCGTCCCGAGCGTGCCCAGCGCGTTGACGCCGAGGCTGACCAGCACCCCGCCCACGATCAGCAGCGTCAGCCCGGAGCCCGGCTCCAGCCGGCTGATCAGCCCGAACCCGGCCGCCGCGACGACAAGCCCGGCGACGATCACCGTCGCGGGACGGAACCGGCCGGCCAGCACCGGCGCCGCGAGCGATGCGACGACGGTGGCGGCGCCGAGCGGCAGGAACCACAGCCCGGCCTCGGACGGCGACAGTCCCTCGACCAGCTGGAGGTGCTGGGTGAAGTAGAACCCGAACGCGTACATCACCGGCATGGTCAGCATCAACGCCACCGTCGCGGCGGTGAACCGGCGCCGGGCGAACAGCGCGAGGTCGAGCAGTGGGTCCGGCAACCGGAGCTGACGGCGGACGAAGACCACGCCGATCAGGACGCCCGCGGCGATCAGCGCCAGCGGCAGCGCGCCGGCGCCGTCCCGTGCGGTCTCCTTGAGCCCGTAGACCACGGACAGGACGGCGGCCAGCGACAGCGCGACGCTGGTGAGGTCGACGCGGCCGGGGTCGGGGTCGCGCGCCTCCGGCAGCAGCACCGGCCCGGTGAGCAGCAGGAGCACCATCACAGGAACCGCGAGCAGGAACACCGAGCCCCACCAGAAGTGCTCCAGCAGCACCCCGCCGATGGCCGGGCCGGTGACACCGCCGACGGAGAACGCGATCAGCCAGACGCCGATCGCGAGCGACCGCTGCCGGGGCTGCGCGAACATGGTGCGCAGCAGCGACAGCGTCGACGGCATCAGCGTCGCCCCGGCGATGCCGAGCAGCACCCGTGCGCCGATCAGCATCGTGGCGCTGGTCGAGTACGCCGCGACCACCGAGGCCGCCGCGAACCCCGTCGCGCCGATCAGCAGCAGCCGACGCCGCCCGATCCGGTCGCCGACCGTGCCCATCGTGATCAGCAGCCCCGCGACCATGAACCCGTAGACGTCGGTCATCCACAGCAGCTGCGTGCTGTCGGCGCCCAGTTCGGCGCCCAGGTGCGGGAGCGCCATGTAGAGCACCGTCAGGTCCAGCCCGAGCATCAGCGTCGGGAGGACGAGCACCGCCAGCCCGAGCCATGCCCGCGCCCCGGCGCGTTCCGTTCCGCCGTCCATCGACCCGCCTTCCGCCCGGATTATGTTTCGATACGGTACACAACGAAATTGTCCTCGTCGACACCGTTCCGATCCGGATCGCAATACGATGAGGGGCATGCCGGACGCCCGCGACCACCCCGCCCGCCGAGATGGCGTCCGCCGTGCGGAGGGTGCCCGCCGTTCAGGGGGCGAGGGCCGTCCGGAGGACGACCGTCGTCCGGAGGGCGGCGCCGACCGCGCCGAGGCCGCCGGGCGCTCGGAGGGCGCGCGCCGACCGGAGGGCGCGGGCCGACCGGAGGGCGCCGGGCGTCCGCGCGATCCGTCCATCGACGCCGCGGTGCTGACGGCCACGCTGATCGCGCTGACCGAGCACGGCTACACCCACCTCAGTCTCGAGGACGTCGCCCGGCGGGCCGGGACGACCAAGCCCGCGATCCGGCGACGCTGGGCCGGACGGCAGCAGCTGGTGCTCGCCGCACTCGGCAGCCGGCTGGGCGCGGTCGAGGGCCCGGACTCCGGCTGCACGCTGTGCGACCTGGACGAGTCGCTGAAGGTCTTCGTGGCCGCGTTCCAGCGGCTCCCGCCGGACGTGCTCGCGCCGTTGCTGGCCGATTGCGCGTCCGACGACGCCCTGCGCGAGCAGTTCATGACGACCCTGTTCGACCCGCCGCGGCAGGCGGTGGCGCGCACGCTGGAGCGCGCGCGGGCCCGCGGCGACCTGCGTCCCGACGCCGACCTCGGCCTCGTCCTCGACCTGCTCGGCGCGCTGATCCACTACCGCGTGCTGTTCGGCCACGCCCGCACCGGCGACCTCGAGCTGGAGCGGGCGGTCGAGACGCTGCTGCAGGGCATCGCGGCGGACTACCCGGCGCTGCTGGAGCACAGCGCGTCGGTCACCGGCGCCGCGACGCTGCACGGCCTGCACACCTGAGCCGTGCGACGATCGGTGGCATGACCCGGGAGCTGCGCACGATCTTCGACGAGGACGCGGCGCTCTACGCGCGGGTCCGGCCGGGCTACCCGGAGGCGGTCTTCGCCGCGCTCGGTGAGCTGGCGGGTCTGGGTCCGGAGGCGCGGGTGGTCGAGATCGGCCCCGGCACCGGCCAGGCGACGGTCGGCCTGGCGGCGAGCGGCGCGCGCGTCGTCGCCGTCGAGCTGGGCGCGAACCTGGCGGCGGCGCTGCGCTCGCGGACGGCCGGACTGCCCGTCGAGGTGGTGGAGGCGGCGTTCGAGCGGTGGCCGGCGCCGCCCGCGTCGGCCGACCTCGTGACATCGTTCACCGCCTGGCACTGGGTCGATCGCGCCGTGCGGGCCCAGCGGGTGGCGGACGTGCTGCGCCCGGGCGGCGCCCTGGCCACGGTGACGACGGAGCACGTGCTCGGCGGCACGGCCGCCTTCTTCGCCGACGTGCAGGACTGCTACGAGCGCTGGGACCCGGCGACCCCGCCCGGACTGCGGCTCCGGCCGGCCGACGCCATCGCGCCGTTCACCGACGAGATCGACGACTCGCCGCTGTTCCAGCCCGCGGTGCGGCGCCGCTTCCGCGCCGACGTCACGTACGACACCCGGGGCTACCTCGACCTGCTGTCGACGTACTCCGGCCACCGGGCGCTCCGCGCGGACCTGCGGCGCGGGCTGCTCGACTGCGTCGGCGGCCTGATCGAGCGCCGCTACGGCGGCAGCGTCACCAAGGCGTACCTCTACGAACTGCGCGTCGCCCGCACGTGGCCGAGCAGCCCCTGACCGGCGGCCCGCGCCCACCGCGACCGGTTCACGGCCGTCGCCGACGACGGCGGGCGGCGATGACGTCGCGGAGGGGTGGGACGACGACGCCGGTCTCGGCCATGCGACGACGGGCCAGGCGGCGCGACCGCAGGATGCCGATCAGCCCGATCGTCCACATCACGTACTGCACGCACATCGCCACCCGGAAGTCGCCGAGCTCGTAGGCGGTCGCGGACGCGCCGCCGCTGCGCGCGTCCAGCACCAACCCGATGGCCAGGATGGTGAGCAGCGACGCCACGAACCCGCCGACGTTGACGATGCCGGTTGCGGTGCCGAGGCGGTTCGGCGGGTTGAACGTGCGGGCGAAGTCGAACCCGATCATCGAGCCGGGGCCGCTCAGCGCCATCGACAGCACCAGCAGTACCAGCAGCCAGCCCGGCGCCCGCCCGGGCAGCAGCAGGACAGCGGTCCAGGCGGCCGCGTTCGCGAACACGATCCCGAGCACCAGCCACGACCGCCGCAGCGGGTGCCGCTGCACCATGACGCCGATGACGGGACCGGCCACCACGCCGGCCACCACCGTCAACGTCAGCAGCGCGCCGGCACCGGCCTCCGAGACGCCCTCGCCGGAGACGAGGAACGGGAACCCCCACATCAGCGCGAACACGGTGCCGGAGAACTGGGTGGTGAAGTGCGTCCAGAGTCCCAGCCGGGTGCCCGGGTGCCGCCACGCCGTGACGAGGTCCGCGCCGACGTGGCGCATGTCGCCGCCGGCCACCGGCTGCGCCCGTGTCGACGGGGTGTCGCGCAGCGCCGCGGCGGCCAGCACGCACACCAGCACGCCGGTCGCGGCCGCCGAGCCGAACGCCGCGCTCCACCCGTAGGCGTGCAGGACGGCGACGAACGGCACGGCCGACAGTACCTGCCCCGACTGGCCGACCAGGCCGGTGAGCTGCGTCATCACCGGCACCCGGCCGGGCGGGAACCAGGCCGAGACGATGCGCAGGACGCTCACGAAGGTCAGCGCGTCGCCCATGCCGACGAGCACCCGGCCGGTCGCGGCCAGCGGCACCGACGCGGCGACGGCGAGGACGGCCTGCCCCGCGGCCATGAGCAGCGCGCCGGCGATGACCAGCCGCCGTCCGCCGACGCGGTCGAGCAGCACGCCGATCGGGATCTGCAGCCCCGCGTAGACCACCAGCTGCAGCACGACGAACGAGGCGAGCACGCTGGCCGACACGTCGAACCGTCCGGCCGCGTCGAGTCCCGCCACCCCGAACGTGGTGCGGTGCATGACCGCGACGATGTAAGCGGATACGCCGACGCCCCAGATGGTCCAGGCACGGCGCGGAGTCGGCATCAGGGTTCCATTGTCCCCCGTCGCCGGCGGAGTCGGTCGCGAAGGACCCGGCACCCCAGGAGGGAGCACCGGGCCCTCCGTCTTCGGTCACGAGGGCATGTGACCATTCCGACTGCGGGTTTGATTTCAGGCGGTCCCCACAATCGGAAAGCGGTGGTTCGGAAACCACCACGTCCGATAACTGCGCGGCTGCTCACAACGCGTGACAATCGCGCAGAATTCGACCGGGCAAAGACTTTCAGAGATCGACTTGTCGTGCATGTCGACGCGCCCGGACCTGGGAACACGCTGACCGGTTTGCCGGTAAACGTCAGGAAAGATCGACCGATCGGTGGAGGGCCGAATGGGTCCTACGAACGGCGCCGCCGGAATGTCAGGTGGCGGCGGTGCGAATGTAGGTCGAGAGGGAGTCGCGCTCGACCTCGAGCTCGGTGATGCGGATCTTCACGACGTCACCGATGCTGACGATGCCGTCGAGGCCGCCCGCGTCGGAGATCACCGGCATGTGCCGGAACCGGCCCAGCGTCATGGCCTCGGCCAGCTCGTCGATGTGCTGGTGCGGTGCGCAGGTCTGGACGTCGGCGGTCATGATCGCGGAGACCGGCTCGGAGAGCACGCTGGCGCCACGGGCGGCCAGCGCCCGGACGATGTCGCGCTCGGAGACGATGCCGCTGATGGTCTCGCCGTCGGGCGACACGACGACGGCGCCGATGCGGTTCTCGGCCAGGACGGTGAGTAGAGTGCGGACGTCGGTGTCGGGGGGCACCGTCACGACGCCCTTGCCCTTGGACCGGATGATGTCGGAGATGCGCATCGGGGCCTCCTCGCCGCTCGGAGTACTCCTGGTGCCTTTGAACCGTACGGCGTTCGCGTCGATCCGGAAAGGCTTCTGAACAGTCGAGAGTGGTTTACCCCGGATTGTCCGCCCCAGTCGGGGCCGGTCCCGTCGAGCCCCGCACCACCAGCTCGGGCGTGAACAGCAGTTCCGAGCGGTCGGCGGGCCGGCCGGCGATCTGCTCCAGCAGCGCCTGGACGGCCGCGGCGGCCATCGCCGGGACGGCCTGCCGGACGGTGGTCAGCGGCGGGTCGGTGAACGGGATGAGCGGGGAGTCGTCGTAGCCGATGACGGAGACGTCGCCGGGCACCGTCAGCCCGCGCTGCCGGACCGCCCGCACCGCGCCCAGGGCCATGAGGTCCGAGCCGCACACGATCGCCGTGCAGCCGGCGTCCAGCAGCCGCGAGGCGCAGGCCCGGCCGCCCTCGACGGTGAAGAACGACGTCACGACCAAGCCGTCCGGGTCGGGCGCGCCCGGCACCGCCCGCAGCGCCCGGGCGAACCCCTCGATCTTGCGGGCGGCCGGGACGAACCGGCGCGGCCCGATGGCCAGCCCGATGCGACGGTGCCCGAGCGACGCCAGGTGCTGCACGGCCAGCTCGGCCGCGGCGACGTCGTCGGTGGACACGAACGGCACGTCCAGCCCCGGGACGAACCCGTTGACCAGCACGATCGGCAGCCCCAGCTCGCGCAGACGGTGGTAGCGGGCCGTTCCGGCGGTGCTGTCGGCGTGCAGCCCCGACACGAACACGATGCCGGCGACGCCGCGGTCGACCAGCATCTCGACGTACTCGTCCTCGGTGACGCCGCCGGGCGTCTGGGTGCACAGCAGCGGCGTGTACTCTCGCTGCGCCAGAATCGTCTCGATGACCTGCACGAACGCCGGGAAGACGGGGTTCTCCAGCTCGGGCACGATCAGCCCGATGAGCCCGGCGCTGGTCGAGCGCAGCCGGCTCGGCCGCTCGTAGCCCAGGACGTCGAGCGCCGCCAGCACCGCCTGCCGGGTCTGCGCGGCGACACCGGGCTTGGCGTTGAGCACCCGGCTGACCGTCGCCTCGCTGACCCCGGCATGCAGGGCGACGTCGCTGAGCCGCACCGTCATGGACGGACGGTACCGCGCGGCCCGTGCCGCCCGGTGCCGGCGCGGCGCCGGGCGTGACCTAGCTCACGCGCGGGTGACGGATCGAGGTCCGGCCTATAGTCTCTCGTAACACCCGCAACCTGGCATTCACGTGCGGGACAACTTCATACCCGTCCACTTCACAACGGATCGTCCGGCACGTACCTGCCGGTGAAGGGAAGCAACGATGGCTACGGTCACGTTCGACAAGGCCACCCGCATCTACCCGGGGACCGACAAGCCGGCGGTCGACGCTCTCGAGCTCGCCATCGAGGACGGGGAGTTCCTCGTGCTCGTCGGCCCCTCCGGCTGCGGCAAGTCCACCAGCCTCCGCATGCTGGCCGGCCTCGAAGAGGTCGACGGCGGCGCCATCCGCATCGGCGAGCGCGACGTCACGCACATGCCGCCCAAGGACCGCGACATCGCGATGGTGTTCCAGAACTACGCGCTGTACCCGCACATGACGGTGGCCGACAACATGGGCTTCGCCTTGAAGATCGCAGGCACCCCGAAGGACGAGATCCGCCGCCGGGTCGGCGACGCCGCCAAGCTGCTCGACCTCACCGAGTACCTCGACCGCAAGCCGAAGGCGCTCTCCGGTGGTCAGCGCCAGCGTGTCGCCATGGGCCGGGCCATCGTCCGCGAGCCGCAGGTGTTCCTCATGGACGAGCCGCTGTCGAACCTCGACGCCAAGCTGCGCGTGTCCACCCGTACGCAGATCGCCTCGCTGCAGCGCCGCCTGGGCATCACCACGGTCTACGTCACGCACGACCAGGTCGAGGCCATGACCATGGGCGACCGCGTCGCGGTCCTCAACGCGGGCCTGCTGCAGCAGGTCGACAGCCCGCTGGGGCTGTACGACAAGCCGGCCAACGTGTTCGTCGCCGGGTTCATCGGCTCGCCGGCCATGAACATCGCGACGTTCGACGTCAAGGACGGCCGCGCCACGCTGGGCGCCGCCGACGTCGCCGTCCCGCCGTCCATCTCCTCGAAGGTCGCCGCCGAGGGCTCCGACACCGTCACGCTGGGCTTCCGGCCCGAGGCGCTGATCCCGGCCTCGGCCGAGGAGACGGGCGGCATCCCCGTGCTCGTCGACGTCGTCGAGGAGCTCGGGTCCGACGCGTACGTGTACGGCCGCCCGGCCGGCCCGGCCGCCGACGAGCAGGCCGACCGCCTGCGCAGCGACCAGATCATCGCGCGGGTCGAGCCGCGCAACGCGCCGCAGAAGGGCGAGAAGATCAACTTCACCGTCCGCCCGGGCAGCGAGCACTTCTTCTCGGTCAAGACCGGTGAGCGGCTGGAGCCCTGATCCACCGCTGACCACCAGCTGAACGCCGCGGCGAGGGTCCGCGGCTCCGTGCGGGACAATGTCTCCATGGAGCTTCGGATCCTCGCCGCACCGCGCGAGCAGCAGGCGCTCCTCGACCTGCCCTGGGACATGCCGCTGGAGCAGTGGCCCGAGTGGTACCTGGTCGCGCTCCCCCGCGGCATCTCGCGCCACGTCGTCCGGTTCACCCGGCTCGGCCGCAACGTCTACGCGCTGAAAGAGATCGTCAAGCCGTACGCCGACCGTGAGTACCAGATGCTGCGCGACCTCGCCCGGCTCGACGTCCCCGCGGTCCAGGCGGTCGGCGTCGTCAGCGGCCGCGAGGCCCCCGGCGGCGAGCCGCTCGACTCCGTCCTCGTCACCCGGCACCTGCAGTTCTCGCTGCCGTACCGCGCGCTGTTCGCCCGCATGATGCGCCGCGACACCGTCGACCGCCTCATCGACGCCCTGGTCGTGCTGATCGCCCGGCTGCACCTCACCGGCTTCTACTGGGGCGACTGCTCGCTCTCGAACACGCTGTTCCGCCGCGACGCCGGCGCGTTCGCCGCCTACCTCGTCGACGCCGAGACCGGCGAGCTGCACAACGGGCTCAGCGACGGCCAGCGCGCGCACGACCTCGACACCGCCCGCACGAACATCGCCGGCGAGATGATGGACCTCCTCGCCGCCGGCCAGCTGGACGAGAGCGTCGACCCCATCGCCGTCAGCGACCAGGTGGTCGAGCGGTACACGGCGCTCTGGACCGAGCTGACCGAGTGGGAGGCGTTCGACGTCAACGAGCGCTGGCGCATCGCCCGCCGGGTCGACCGCCTCAACGAGCTGGGCTTCGACGTCGACGAGCTCGACATCGTCACCGACATCGGCGGCCGCACCATCCGCGTCCAGCCGAAGGTCGTCGACCCCGGCCACCACTCGCGCCGGCTGCTGCGTCTCACCGGCATCGACGCGCAGGAGAACCAGGCCCGCCGGCTGCTCAACGACCTCGACACCTACGCCGCCGTCACCGAGCAGCAGGGCGAGGACGAAGAGATCGTCGCCAACGCGTGGGTCGTGGACAGCTACGAGCCGGTGCTGCGGGCCATCCCGCGCGAGCTACGCGGCAAGCTGGAGGGTCCGGAGATCTTCCACGAGGTGCTCGAGCACCGCTGGTACCTGTCCGAGAACCTCGGCCGCGACGTCGGGCTCGAGGAGGCCGCGCGCGACTACGCCGACACCGTCCTGCGGCACAAGCCCGACGAGCTGGCCATCCTGGGCGGCACCAGCGCCGAGGCCGACACCACGCAGCCGTTCCGCATCACGTGGAGCGATCTCCAGTAGCCCGGCCTGTTATGGTGCTCCGCGCGGGCACCTGAACATGGGATCTGGATGAAGCACCACACCATACGCACCCGCACCGTCCTCACCCTCGCGGCCGCCGCTTCCGGCGCCGCTCTCGTGCTCGCCGCGGCGGGCCCGGCGAGCGCCCAGGACCAGCCGCTCACCACCGAGAACCCCCGGCCCAACTCCGCGCCGCTGACCGGCGGCGACGCGGCCTACGAATATGCGCCGACGATCATCGCCGAGAACGGCGTGTACCGCATGTGGTACTGCGCCCAGGACCCCCAGGGTTCCGTGCCCGGCGACGACATCCTGTATGCGGAGTCGCCGAACCTCGACGGCCCGTTCACCGCGCCGGGCGGCGGCGACCCGCTGATCGTCTTCGAGGGCCGCGGCGACGGCGGCTTCGACGGCCAGCACACCTGCGACCCGTCGGTCGTCAAGGTCGACGGCACCTACTACATGTACTACGGCGCGGCCGTGAACGACGGCGCCACCACCGTCGGCGTCGCCCGCAGCTCCGACGGTCTCAGCTGGGAGCGCATGACCGACCAGCCGATCATCGCGCCGGCGAACCAGCAGGACACCGGCAACGACTACGGCGCCGGCCAGCCCAGCGTGACCTACCTCGACGGGCAGTTCTACCTGATCTTCACCGACACCACCGGCGCCGGCGCGCTGCCGACCAACGGCGCCGGGCAGTTCGCGTGGCGCTCGTCCGACCCGACGTTCGCCACCGGCACCGAGGTGTTCACCGCCGACGGCTGGCAGGCGTCGACCCCGGAGAACTCGCGCGCGTTCTCCCTGGCCAACGCGTTCTCGGCCGACTGGCAGTACTCCGACGAGCTCGAGTCGTTCGTCATCGCCCACAACAACGACGCCGGCCGCACGACGCTGACGTTCCTCGGCACCGAGAACCTCGCCGAGCACCCGTGGGCGCCGGTGAACATCGAGGGCCCGTGGGTCGAGGGCCCGGGCGTCGTGTCGACGCCGGACAAGCACGCCGTCGACGACAACGGCGGCGAGTGCGGCCGGGTGCCGGTCGACGTCATGCACGCGAGCCGGGCCGACGGCGTCCCGCCGCAGGACCTCGTGCACAAGGGCATCGACGTCGTCGCGCCGATCGAGTGCGAGACGCCCACGCCCACCCCGACGCCGACCGAGGACCCGACCGACGAGCCCACCGAGGACCCGACGGAGTCGCCCACCGAGGACCCCACCGGCGAGCCGACGGACGAGCCCACGGATGAGCCGTCCGAGAGCCCGACCCCGACGCAGGAGCCGACCGAGGACCCGACGCCGTCGCCGTCGCCGACCTCTGACGACGACCTGCCCGACACCGGCGCCGGCAGCACCGGCGTGCTGGTGGCGCTGGGCGCGGCCCTGGTGGCCGGCGCGGCGCTGCTGTACCGGTACCGCCGCGGCACGGTCGCGTAGCACGCACGACGAGGGGTGGGCGGCCGCGCGGCCGTCCACCCCTCGTCGCGTGGTGCTCAGATGCGGTAGGGCGCGTTGCCGCGGACGGCGTCGGTGATCTCCTCGTTCACCGGCCGGAGCTCGACCACGCCGCCGACACCGCACGGGATGCGCGCCGCGATGGCGGCCGCCTCCTCGGGCGTCTCGCAGTCGACGAGGTAGTAGCCGGCCAGGAGTTCCTTGGCCTCGAGGAACGGGCCGTCGGTGACGGCGGGCGCGCCGCCGCGAGCCCCCGCGCGCACCGTCAGCACACCGGAGCCGTCGCCGAGCGCGGCCGAGCTGAGCACCGTCCCGGCCTCGTTGAGCTCCTTGAACAGGGTGACGTGCCCCTGCAGCCGGGCCTCCGCCTCGGGGTCGGGGCCCGCGCCCGGGTTGTTGTAGATCAGCATCAGGTACTTCACGGGGATCACTCTCTCACGAACTCGATGTGACCCAGGTCACAAAACCTCATGTCGAAATCCGCTCCTCGACCGCGACGTACCGGATGACAGCGCGATCGAAGGACCTGAGAGAGGGATCACCGTGACGACCATCGACACTTCGGCTCCCGTGGAGCGAGCCGGCAAGCGCGAGTGGATCGGCCTGGCCGTGCTGGCCCTGCCCACCCTGTTGCTCGCACTCGACATGAGCGTTCTGCACCTGGCCGTGCCGCACCTGGCGGCCGACCTGCGGCCGAGCAGCAGCCAGCTGCTGTGGATCACCGACATCTACGGCTTCATGGTGGCCGGCTTCCTCATCACCATGGGCACGCTGGGCGACCGGATCGGCCGGCGCAAGCTGCTGATGATCGGCGCCGTCGGCTTCGCCGCCGCCTCGGCGCTGGCCGCGTTCTCGACCAGCGCGGAGATGCTGATCGCGACCCGGACGCTGCTGGGCATCGCCGGCGCGACGCTGATGCCGTCGACGCTCGGCCTGATCAGCAACATGTTCAAGGACCCGCAGCAGCGCGGCGTCGCGATCGCGGTCTGGATGAGCTGCTTCATGGGCGGCATGGCGCTCGGCCCGGCCGTCGGCGGGGTGCTGCTGGAGGCGTTCTCCTGGGGCTCGGTGTTCCTGCTCGGCGTCCCGGTGATGGTGCTGCTGCTCGCGACCGGCCCGTTCCTGCTCCCCGAGTACCGCAACCCCGACGCCGGCCGGCTCGACCTCGTCAGCGTGGGCCTGTCGCTCGGCGCCATCCTGCCGATCATCTACGGCCTCAAGGAGCTGGCGAAGGACGGCGTGAGCACGGTGGCGCTGACCGTCGCCGCTGCCGGTGTGGTCGTCGGCGCGGCGTTCGTCCGCCGGCAGTTGCGGCTGGCCGACCCGCTGCTCGACCTGCGACTGTTCCGGAACAAGCGGTTCAGCTCGGCCCTGGGCATCTTCTCCGTCGGCGGCTTCGCGATGGGCGGCATCTTCCTCTTCCTCAGCCAGTACCTGCAGCTGGTCGAGGGCCTGACGGCGCTGGAGGCCGGCCTGTGGCTGGTCATCCCGGCCGCCGCGATGATCGGGGGCACGATGTACGGCCCGGCGCTGAGCCGCAGGGTCGGCGCCGGTTGGGTCATCGGCGGCGGGATGGCCGTCTCGGCCACCGGGCTGCTGCTCATCACGCAGGCCGGCGCCACCGGCGGCCTCGGCATCGTCATCGTCGGCATGATCATCGCCAACGTGGGCATGGGCCCGGGTGCGGCCCTGACGACGGACATCGTGGTCGGCTCGGCCCCGCCGGAGAAGGCCGGCTCCGCCGCGTCGGTCTCCGAGACCAGCGCCGAGTTCGGCATCGCCCTCGGCATCGCGACGCTGGGCAGCCTGGGCACCGCCGTCTACCGGTCCGACCTGACCCTGCCCGCCGGCACGCCGGCCGAGCTGGCCACCGCCGCCCAGGACTCGCTGCCCGGCGCCACCGTGGCCGCCGCGGACCTGCCCGCCGACGTGGCCGGCCCGCTGCTGGAGTCGGCCCGCGAGGCGTTCATGACCGGTCTCACCACGGTCGCCGGCATCAGCGCCGCCGCCCTGTTCGTCTTCGCGGTGGTCGGCGTGACCCTGTTCCGCCGGTTCCAGCCGGCCGCCCACGCCCCCGAGCCGGAGGCGGAGTCGGCGGACGTGGCCGACGCCGAGCCGGAGCCCGTCGCGGCCTGACCCTTCGAGCGCTGTCCCGGGAGCCGGGACCGGTCCACCAGACCGGTCCCGGCTCTCGCGCGTTCAGCTCCACTCCAGCTCGCGGTGCGACCAGATCCTGCCGCCGGCGGCGTTGCTCATGGCCGGACCGACGAAGCGCGTGACGACCTCTCGGGCAAGGTCGACGGTCGAGTACTCGGCACAGTAGGGCACAGACTTCGCGAGACTCGAATAGACGCGCCCCCACTCCTTCGGAACGACGAAGCGGTCGAGCGCCGCCATACGCCGACGTCGGGCTTCCGCCGAGATCGCGACCCCGAGAGCCGTTCCGTCGACGTCGTGCGTGACGGCGAGAACGACCAGGTCCACGAGATCCTTCTCGCGGCTCGACGGACGATCACCGTAGATCGTCATAGTCGCGCAGACCTTGTCGGCGATCTGGTCGACGACGGGGTACAGCCGATACTCGTGGCTGACCAGTCGGGGCAGCCGAAGGGCGCTGGCTGGCTCCATGGTCGTCACGGGCGCAGTCAGCCCCGCGCCGATGGCGAGATCGACCCCCAGAGAGGACTTCTTCTGAGCGCCGACGTAGACGTCGAAGACGACGCGGCAGCCCTCGGTATAGGGCTGTTCCTCGCCACCGATCGAGGCGCGGTGCGCGGCGTAGACGAACCTGAAATGATCGCCGAGATCAACCCCGGCGAGTCGGCGGAGGTCGGCGAGCGCCTGGTCGAGGGTGAGTCCGTGGCGATACAGGTCGATGTCGCGCGTGGCGCGGCCGGACGGCACCCGTGCCAGCATCCCGGTGCCACCTTTGAGCAGCCACTCCGAGCTAGCACCTTCAGAGAACACTCGACTCAGAAAGCGCCGGAAGTACTCCAGTCGGACCCGCTCGTTGACGCTCAGCGACGGATCTGCCAGTGCCGCCCTGCGGGACGCATCCTTGATCGCCGCATCGACACCTGCTGCGCTGGGGTACGGTTCACCGTCACTCATCGGTGGTGGCCTGCCGCGCGGCGCGGACAGTGGCGATCATCTCGGGGTCAAATACAACGCTCTGGCTGAAGGTCTTCGCCCAGCTTCGGCTGAGTGATAGAACGGCTTCGCTGCTGACGAGTTGCTCCGACAGCCGACGCGCCGAGTCATCGAAACCAGTGGCGTTCAGCAGCGTCGCGAGCGTGGTCCTCGAGGAAGCGTTGAACTGTTCCAGCTGCGGGGCGAGCGCACGAGCGAGCGATGCCCCGATGGAATCGCTGATGGCACGCATGGTCTGCCGCATCTCGGGCGTGCCGAGTAGCTTCTCGACGCCGTCCTCGCCGAGCGCACCGACGTACTTGGCCGCCACGCGGGCGCCCAGCGGCGACGTGGCGATCTCCCGTGCAAGCGAGTCGAGGTCGAGACCGGCGATCTCCAGAAGACGTGCCAGCAGCGCGGCGCCGTCGCCCTTGCGCATGCCTTGCCGTGCGGCAAGTGGCGCGAGCAGAGCCTGCAGTCGGACGACATCGATCCGACGCCTCCCGGATGCATCGCGAAGGGCATCGGCAACGATGCTGAGATCGGTACGCGCCTCCACGAGGTCGGCGATCGTCAGCTCGATCGTCGTCACCGGAAGTCCGGCAACGATCGTGACATCCCTCGCGTCGAGGCTCCGCTGTCGGTAGCGGATCTCAGTGCGTTGGGTCTGCCGCCTGTCCGGCGAACTGAACTCGTGACGATCGGCGGGCAGATCGCCGATCCCATGAAGACGCGCCGATGATGCTCCACTAATGACGACCTCAGCTGCGGGTTCGCCGAGACGTTCCTCAGCGAACCTGCCGGGGTTGGTGCCGAGCCAGGCGGCCCGCAGGTCCTCGAACTCGTCTCCGGGAGCACCGGCATCGCGATAGACGCCATGTGCGAGTCGGGTCAGGTGCCCAGCCTCAGCCAGCCGCGAAAGGTCCAGCCGCGTGAGCCCGAGCCTGCCGGCTTGGGCCGACGTGACCATCCCCCATTGGGAGGACGACAGCTCAGCAAGCACACGCAGGGCATCACCCGACTTCATACTTGGATGGTATCGCTTTGATTGATACTTTCCAAGTACGTGGGCCGTTACGAGCGCTGGCGCAACGCCTCGTAGAGCACGACGGCGCCGGCGGCGGCCGCGTTGAGGGAGCTGGCGCCGCCGGTCATGGGGATGCGGGCGACGACGTCGCAGGCGTCGCGCCAGGCGCGGCTCATGCCGGTGGTCTCGTTGCCGATCACGACGACGGCGGCGCCGGCCAGCGGGGCGCCCGCCAGCTCCACCGTCCCCGTCTCGTCGGTGCCGACGATCGTCGCTGCGGCGGAAGCGGCCCAGGACAGCAGCGGCGCCGGCCCGGGCAGCCGCAGCACCGGGATGGTGAACACCGACCCGGTGCTGGCCCGCACCGACTGCGGGTCCCACGGGTCCGCCGCATGCCCCGCCACCACGACGGCGTGCGCGCCCAGCGCGTCCGCCGACCGCACGAGCGACCCGACATTGCCGGGCGACGACGGCCGGTCGAACACCACGACCAGCGGCGACGCCACCGCGGGCAACCGGGCGAGGGAATCGGAGGGACGGCGGACGACGGCGAGCAGCTCGGGCGCGCCGTCGGAGCGCTCACCCAGCTCGGCCAGCAGCTCCGGCGCCACCCGGACGACCGGCGCCACACCGGACGCCATCAACTCGGCCGCCCACGACGAGGGCCGCGGCCGGCCGTCGAACAGCAGCGACACGAACGGCACCCCGGCCGCGGCGGCCAGCGTGATCGGCCGCACGCCCTGGACCAGCAGTTCGCCGCTGGACTGCCGCTTCGACCGGTTGGTCAGCAGCGCCTGCCACTGCTGGAACGTGGCGTTGCGCCGTTCGACCACCCTCACCCGGACGACCGCAGCTCGCGCGAGATGACCAGCCGCTGGATCTGGTTGGTGCCCTCGAAGATCTGCATGACCTTGGCCTCGCGGAAGTACCGTTCGACCGGGTGGTCGCGGGTGTACCCGGCGCCGCCGAGCACCTGGACGGCATCGGTGGTGACCTGCATGGCGTTGTCGGTCGCGACCAGCTTGGCCACCGACGCCTGGTGCCGGAACGGCATCGACGCGTCGCGGCGGCGGGCCGCGACGACGTACAGCGCCCGGGCCGACTCGACCGCGGCCGCCATGTCGGCGAGCAGGAACCCGAGCCCCTGGTGGTCGATGATCGGCTTGCCGAATTGCTCCCGCTCACGGGCGTACTCGACGGCGGCCTGCAGCGCGGCCTCGGCGAGTCCCGTCGCGACGGCGGTGACGCCGAGCCGGCCGGAGTTCAGCGCCTCGAGCGCGATGCCGAAGCCGTCGCCCTCGCGGCCGATGCGCCGCTCGGCCGGCACCCGGACGCCGTCGAGGTTGACGATGGTGGTGGGCGACGCGGTCAGCCCCATCTTCCTCTCCGGCGCGCCGAAGGACAGCCCGGGAAGGTCGGCCGGCACCAGGAAGCACGAGATGCCGCGCGACCCGTCGTCGGAGGTGCGGGCGAACACGGTGTAGAAGTCGGCGATGCCGCCGTGCGTGATCCACGCCTTCGTGCCGGTCAGCACGTACGTGTCGCCGTCGCGGACCGCGCGCGTGGTCAGCGCGGCCGCGTCGGAGCCGGCCTGCGGCTCGGACAGGCAGTACGCGCCCAGCAGCTCGCCGCCGATGAGGTCGGGCAGCCAGCGCTTGCGCTGCTCGACGGTGCCGTGCGTGGCCAGCGGCCAGCAGGACAGCGTGTGCACGCTGACGGTGAGCGCGACGGTGGCCCACCGCTCCGCCAGCTCCTCCAGGACCTGGAGGTACACCTCGTACGGCTGGGCGGCGCCGCCGTAGGCCTCCTCGTAGGGCAGGCCGAGCAGGCCGATGCGACCCAGCGTGCGGACGAGGTCGCGCGGGTACTCGCCCGCCTCCTCCGCCGCGGCCGCGCGCGGGCGCAGCTCGCGCTCGGCGATATCGCGAACCAGGCCGATCAGGTCGACGGCCTCGGGCGTGGGCAGCATGCGCTCCACGGACACGTCCGGTTACCTCCGCGGGGTCGCGCCGTGACCGAGGATCGCCCGGACGACGGCGGTCGGTGATCGGCCGTAGCCTACCGTGCCTCGCCGACGCTCCTGGCGCGGGTGACCTCGTAGAGCGCGACCCCGGCCGCGACGCCCGCGTTGAGCGATTCGACGCCGCTCACGATGGGGATGCGCACGACCAGGTCGCAGGTCTCGGTGACGATGCGCGACATGCCGGTGCCCTCGGACCCGACCACCAGGCACAGCGGCTGGTCGAGCGCACGGGCGGCGGCGATGTCGGTGTCGCCGGAGCCGTCGAGCCCGACGACGAACAGCCCGGCCTCCTGGTACGCGCGCAGCGCGCGGGCCAGGTTGGTGGCCTTCGCGACGGGCAGCCGGGCGGCCGCGCCGGCGGAGGTCTTCCAGGCGCCGGCCGTCATGCCGGCGCTGCGCCGCTCGGGCACGACGACGCCGTGGGCGCCGAACGCGGCGGCCGAGCGGACGACGGCGCCGAGGTTGCGGGGGTCGGTGACGCCGTCGAGCGCGACGACGAGCGGCACCTCGCCGGCGTCGAACGCGGCGGTGACGAGGTCGGCGGGGTCGGCGTAGTCGTACGGCGGCAGCGTCAGCGCCAGCCCCTGGTGCACGGCGCCGCCGGTGAGGCGGTCGAGCTCGGAGCGAGGCGACTCGAGCAGCGGCAGGCCCCGCTCGGCGGCGAGCTTCAGCACCTCGCGGACGCGGTCGTCGCTGTCGATGCGCTCGGCCACGTAGAGCGCCTTCACCGGCACCTCGGCCCGCAGCGCCTCGACGACGGCGTTGCGCCCGGCGACGGTCTCGGCGGCGCCGGGCCGCCCGGTGCCGCCACGGCGCACAGCGCCGGACTTCTCGGCCGCCTTCCGGGCCGCGGCGGCCTTGCGCGACGCCGGGTGGGCGGGGCGGTCCTCGGCCTTCGGCGTGGGGCCCTTGCCCTTGAGCGCCTTGCGCCGCTGCCCGCCGGAGCCGACGACCATGCCCTTCTTGGTGCCGGTCTTGCGCATGGCGCCGCGGCGCTGGGAGTTGCCGGCCATCAGTCATTGCCTCCGAGGTCGCCTGGCTCGTCGGCGAGTTGCCAGCGAGTGCCGTCGGGGTTGTCCTCGACGACGATGCCGGCCGCCTTGAGCCGGTCACGCAATGCGTCGGCGGTGGCGAAGTCGCGATCCTCGCGGGCCCGCTGACGCTGCTCCAGCACGGTGTGGACGAGGACGTCGACCGCGCCGCGCAGGCGGTCGCCGCCGCTGCCGACCGTACCGAGGCCCAGCCACGGCTCGGCCAGCGGGTCGAGGCCCAGCACGCCGAGCATGGCCCGAACCGACGCGAGATTGGCCCGCAGCTCGACCCGCTCGCCGGACGTCAGCAGCGTGTTGCCCTCGCGAACGGTGTCGAACAGCACCGCCAGCGCCTGCGGCACGGAGAGGTCGTCGTCCATGGCGGCCCGGAACGCCGCGGGGACGTCGGCGGCCGGCTGAACGTCGGTGGTCACCTCGGACGCCCGGACGACGTAGCCCTCGATGCGCCGGAACGCCGCGGCCGCCTCGGCCAGCGCCTCCTCGGAGAACTCGACGTGGCTGCGGTAGTGCGGCGCGGCGAGGTAGTAGCGCAGCTCGATCGGCCGGATGCGCTGCACGACGTCGGCGACCAGCAGCGAGTTGCCGAGCGACTTGCTCATCTTCTCGCCGGCCGTGGTGACCCAGCCGTTGTGCATCCAGGTGCGGGCGAACCCGCGCCCGGCCGCGCGCGACTGGGCCAGCTCGTTCTCGTGGTGCGGGAAGCGCAGGTCGATGCCGCCGCCGTGGATGTCGAACTCGGCGCCGAGATACTTGCCGGCCATGGCCGAGCACTCCAGGTGCCAGCCGGGCCGGCCGCGACCGAACGGCGTGGGCCACGACGCCGTGGGCGGCTCGCCGGGCTTGTGCCCCTTCCACAGCGCGAAGTCGCGGGGGTCGCGCTTGCCCCGCGGGTCGGCGTCGGCGGCCGGCTCCATCTCGTCGATCTTCTGGCCGGACAGCTCGCCGTACGACGGCCACGAGCGCACGTCGAAGTAGACGTCGCCGGAGCCGTCCGCGGACGCGTAGGCGTGGCCGCGCTCGATCAGCTCGTCCATCAGCTCGACCATCTCGGGGATGTGCCCGGTGGCCCGCGGCTGGTAGCTGGCCGGCAGGCAGCCGAGCACCTCGTAGGCGGCGTCGAGCGCGCGCTCGTTCTCGTACGCCCACGCCCACCACGGACGTCCCGCCTCGGCCGACTTGGTGAGGATCTTGTCGTCGATGTCGGTGACGTTGGCCACGATGGTGACCTCGTACCCGTTGTGCTCGAACCAGCGCCGCAGCACGTCGAACACGACTTCCTTGCGGATGTGGCCGATGTGCGGCGGTCCCTGCACGGTCAGCCCACAGTGGTAGATCCCGACCTTGCCCGGCGTCACCGGGACGAAGTCGTGGATCTCACTGCTGGCGGTGTCGTACAGGCGAAGACTCACCGGACAAGGGTAGCGGGGGTGGGCGTCGCCGTTCCCCGATCGCGGCCACGATGGGGAACAATGAACGGTGACCATGGTGACCGACGACGCACAGACGCGAGTGTCCACCCGGCGTGAGTGGCCGTGGTGGGCGCCCTCGGTGGCGGCCGGCCTGGTCAGCGCCGCCCTGCTGGGCCTCATGACGTGGCTGGTGCTCGAGCGCACCTGGTTCATCGGGTGGGACTGGGACTTCCACGTCTACGTCGACGCCCGCCAGCCCGGCGGCTTCACGAAGTCGCTGCTCGACACCGTGGCGCGCTTCGGCGGGCAGCGGCTCTACACGCTGCCGATCATCGCCGCGGTCGGACTGTTCGTGGCGTACAAGCAGCGCAGCATACGGGTGCTCATCGCGATCGCGTCCGGGCTGGCGACGGTGCTGCTCATCGGGTACTGGATCAAGTTCGGCCTGGGCCGCACGCCGCCGGCCAGCGGGCAGGACGTCCTGCACGGCGTCGGGCAGGCGTTCCCGTCCGGGCACACCGCCAACGCCACGCTGACGTGGTTCCTGCTGGTCGTGGTGCTGTTCGGGGCCAACGGCCTGAAGCCCGACCCGGTCCGGTTCCGCCGCTACCTCTGGGTGGCCGGCACGCTGGTGGTGGTCACCGGGTTCCTCATGACCGCGCTCGACTACCACTGGGTCAGCGACATCCCCGGCGGCATGGCGCTGGGGCTGCTGGCGCTGATGATCTCGGTGACGGTGCTCAGGGCGCCGCCACTGCGCCTGCCCCGACGACGGGGATGAGTCCGCGCGCCTCCAGGTCGGCCCACAGCCCGGGTTCTCCAGGTGCGTTCAGCCAGGCGGCGTTCTGGCGCACCTCGGCCGGGCTGCGCATGCCGACGACTGCGGACCGGACCAGCGGGTGGCGCAGCGGGAACTGCAGCGCGGCCTGCGGCAGCACGGCGTCGTGCTCGGCGCAGACGGCGGCGAGGTCGCGGGCGCGGGCCAGCACGGCCGGCGGCGCCGCGCCGTACTCGTACGTGCCGGCGGGGTCCGGTTCCGGCGTGGCGAGCAGGCCGGAGTTGTAGATCCCGGCGGCCACGACGGCGGTCCCGGCGGCGGCACAGGCGGGGAACAGCTCGGTCAGCGCGGGCTGCTCGAGCAGCGTGTAGCGGCCGGCCACCATGACGACGTCGAGCCCGCCGTCGCGGACCAGCCGGGCCAGCGCGGCCGCGTCCTTCGACCCGGCGCCGACGGCGGTGACGGCGCCCTCGTCGCGCAACTCGGCGAGCGCCGGGACCGCGGTGGCCAGCGCTTCGTCCATGCGGTCCTCGGGGTCGTGCAGGTAGAGGATGTCGACGTGGCCCAGACCGAGCCGGGTCAGGCTGTCGTCGAGGCTGCGCCTGATGCCGTCGCGGCTGAGGTCCCAGACCCGGCGGTGGGTGGCCGCGACGGCGAAGCCGCCCTCGTCGTCGGCGCCGCCGCGGTCGTCGGGGACGAGCAGCCGCCCGGCCTTGGTGGACACGACGTACCCGGCCCGTGGCCGGTGCGCCAGGGCGGCGCCCAGCCGCCGCTCGGAGACGCCGAGCCCGTAGTGCGGCGCGGTGTCGAAGTAGCGGACCCCGGCGTCCCAGGCGGCGTCGACGGTGGCGGCCGCGGTGTCCTCGTCGACGGCGGTGTAGAGGCCGGCGATCGGGGCGGCGCCGAAGCCCAGGCGCGACAGCGTCAGCGCCATACGGCGCCATCCGGGAACCGGTGCGCGTCGATCGACGGCACCAGGATCTCGGTGCCGGCGCCCGGCCGTGTCGGCGCCAGGTAGCGGCCGTTCTCGACCCGGACCGGGTCGGCGAAGTGCTCGTGCAGGTGGTCGACGTACTCGATGACGCGGTCCTGCAGGGTGGCGCTGACGGCGACGTAGTCGGCCATCGCGAGGTGCTGGACCGCCTCGCACAGCCCGACGCCGCCGGCGTGCGGGCAGACCGGGACGCCGTACTTCGCGGCGAGCAGCAGGATCGCCAGGTTCTCGTTCACGCCGGCGACGCGGGTGGCGTCGATCTGCACGATCTGCGTCCCGCCGGCCTGCAGCAGTTGCTTGAACACGACGCGGTTGGCGACGTGCTCGCCGGTGGCGACCCGGATCGGGGCGACGCGCTGCGCGATGGCGGCGTGGCCGAGGATGTCGTCGGGGCTGGTCGGCTCCTCGATCCACCACGGGTCGAACGGCGCCAGCTCCTTCATCCAGCGGACCGCCTCGTCGACGTCCCAGCGCTGGTTGGCGTCGATGGCGATGCGGACGTCGGGGCCGCAGATCTCCCGGGCGATGGCCAGGCGGCGGATGTCGTCGTCGAGGTCGCCGCCGACCTTGAGCTTGATCTGCGTGAACCCGGCCGCCAGCGCCTCGCGGGTGAGCCGGGCCAGCTTGGCGTCGTCGTAACCGAGCCAGCCGGGCGTGGTGGTGTACGCCGGGTAGCCCTCGGCCAGCAGCGTCGCCGCGCGCTCGGCCTTCCCCGCCTCGGCGGCCTGCAACAGCTGCAGCGCCTCGGCCGGGTCGAGCACGTCGGTGAGGTACCGGAAGTCGACGAGGCCGACCAACTGCTCCGGCGAGAGGTCGGACAGCAGCCGCCACAGCGGCACGCCGGCCCGCTTGGCCGCGAGGTCCCACAGCGCGTTCACCACCGCGCCGACGGCCATGTGCATGATGCCCTTCTCCGGGCCCAGCCAGCGCAGCTGGGAGTCGTGCACCAGCCGCCGCCAGGCGCCGCCGAGGTCGGACAGCAACGCCTCGACGTCCGTGCCGACCAGCAGCGGGGCGAGCGCGTCGATCGCCGCGACCTGCACGTCGTTGCCCCGGCCGATGGTGAACACGAACCCGTGACCGTCCGGGCCGTCGTCGTCGGTGCGCAGCACGACGTACGCGGCGGAGTAGTCGGGGTCGGGGTTCATCGCGTCCGACCCGTCCAGCATCCGCGAGGTCGGGAAACGCAGGTCGACGGTGTCGAGAGCGGTGATCTGACTCATGGCGGCCCTTCCGATCGATGGCGCGGGGACGCATAACATCCGATGTCTGTTCGCCCAGTCTGCCACGGCACTGGGGCGATGCCGTGGTCTGACCACGGTGTCGTAGGATGTCTCGCGATCGGTCCTCGATGAAACGGGAGCGGACGATGGGTGAACTGGATGGCCTGACCGCGGTGGTCACCGGCGGCGCGTCGGGCATCGGGCTCGCGGCGGCCCGGCTGCTGGCCGCGTCCGGCGCGGCGGTCGGCGTACTCGACCGCTCCGTCGACGTCGCACCGTCCGACCTCTACGCCGTCCGGTGCGACGTCACCGACTCCGACGGCGTCACCGCGGCCGTCGACGCCGTCGCCGAGCGGTTCGGCGGCCTCGACATCGTCGTCAACAACGCCGGCATCGGCGCCGCGGGCACCGTCGAGGACAACGACGACGACGAGTGGCACCGCGTCTACGACGTCAACGTCGTCGGCATGGTCCGCGTCACCCGCGCCGCGCTGCCCCACCTGCGCAAGTCCCGCCACGCCGCCATCGTCAACGTCTGCTCCATCGCCGCCACCGCCGGGCTCCCCCAGCGCGCCCTCTACTCCGCCACCAAGGGCGCAGTGCTGTCGCTCACCCAGGCCATGGCCGCCGACCACCTACCCGACGGCGTCCGCGTCAACGCCGTCAACCCCGGCACCGCCGACACCCCGTGGGTGGCCCGCCTGCTCGACGCCGCCCCCGACCCCGCCGCCGAGCGGGCCGCGCTCGAGGCCCGCCAGCCCACCGGCCGGCTCGTCCCGCCCGAGGACATCGCCGCCGCCATCGCCTACCTCGCCGGGCCGTCCGCCGGCTCCGTCACCGGCACCACCATCGCCGTCGACGGCGGCATGCAGGCCCTGCGGCTGCGCAGGTAGGCCACGCGCCCGGCCCCGGACCCGTAAACTGTCCGGCTGACACGCAGGGGTGATGGCCGAAGCGGAGGACGACGGGTGGAGTTCGGGGTTCTGGGGCCGCTTCGTGCCCTGGCCGACTCCGGCGCCGACGTCACCCCCGCGGCCGCGAAGCAGAGCCTGCTGCTGGCCGTCCTGCTGTGTCACCGCGACGAACCGGTGCCGGCCGACCGGCTGGTCGACCTGCTGTGGGACGACGCGCCCGCGACGCGCACGAACCTGCAGGTACACGTGCACCGGCTGCGTCAGCGGCTCGGCGCCGGCCGCATCGCGTTCGGCCCGGCCGGGTATCAGCTGCGGGTCGGCGACGACGAGGCCGACGACGCGCGGTTCGAGCGTGTGGCCGCTCGCGGGCACGCGGAGCTGGCCGCCGGCGACGCTGCCGCGGCGCACGCCACGCTGACCGAGGCGCTCGACCTGTGGCGCGGCTCGCCGTACGCCGGCCACGAGGAGTCCGAGCCGGTGCGGGTGCAGATCGCGCGACTCACCGAACTGCGGCTGGTCGCGCTGGCCGACCGGCTGCGCGCCGGACTCGCGCTCGGCCGGGCCGCCCAGGTGGTGGGCGAGCTGGTGGCGCTGGTGTCCGAGCATCCGCTCCGGGAGGAGCTGCGCGGGCTGCTCATGCTCGCCCTGCATCGGTCCGGGCGCACCGCGGAGGCGCTGGAGGCCTACGCCGAGGGCCGGCGCCTCGCCGTCGACGAGCTCGGCATCGAGCCCGGCGCGGAGCTGCGCGAGCTCCACCAGTCCATCCTCACCGACGACGGCGGCGGCGCGGCGCCCCGCCCGGCCGAGCCGCGGCCGGCGCCGTCGGAGCTGCCCGCGGCCGAGGCGTCCTTCGTCGGCCGCGAGACGCTGCGCCGCGAGCTGGTCGAGCGGCTGCGCGGCGGCGAGCACGCGGTCGTGGCGATCAGCGGCCCGGGCGGGGTCGGCAAGTCGGCGCTGGCCCGGCAGGCGGCCAACGCGGCGGCCGACGCCTTCCCGGACGGCCAGCTCTACCTCAACCTGCAGGGGTCGACGCCGGGGGCCGAGCCGGTCCCGCCGCGCGAGGCGCTGAGCCGGCTGCTGCGCTCGCTGCGCGTCCCCGACAGCGACATCCCCACGACGACCGACGAGGCGGCCGCCGCGTTCCGGTCGGTCACGGCCGACCGCCGGCTGCTGATCGTGCTGGACAACGCGGCCGACGCCGCCCAGGTGCGGCCGCTGCTGCCCGGCCGCGCGTCCGGGTCGGCCGTGGTGGTGACCAGCCGGGCGGTGCTCGGCGCCCTGGACGTCGCCTGGCACCTGCGGCTGACCGCGCTGAGCGAGCGTGAGGCCGTCGCCCTGCTGGGCCGCCTGGCCGGCGCCGAGCGCGTCACCGCCGACCCGCGCGCCGCGGCCGAGATCGCCGCGATGTGCGACCGGCTGCCGCTCGCCCTGCGCATCGCCGGCGCCCGGCTGGTGGCCCGGCCGGACTGGTCGCTCGACGCGCTGCGCGAGCGGCTGCGCGACAGCGCCGCACGCCTGGACGAGCTCGAGCACGGCGACCTCGCGGTGCGCGCCAGCTGCGCCGTCGGGTTCCTCGCGCTGCCGAAAGAGACCGCGCACACGTTCGTCGCGCTCGGGATGCTGCATCTCGCCGACGCCACTCCGGCGGTCGTCGCGGCGCTGACCGGCCAGCCGGTGGCCGTCGCGACCCGCCAGCTGGATCGACTGGTCGAGGCCGGGCTGCTCGACGCCGCCGGCGCGGACCGGTACGCGCTGCACGACCTGCTGCGGTTCTACGCCCGCGAACGCGCCGCCGAGACGTCCACGCCGGCCGAGCGGCGGGCCGCCCGGCTGCGCGTCGTCCACCACCAGATCGCCACCGCGCGCGCCGCCATGCAGGTCGTGGCGCCGGGGCGCACGTGGCGGCTGCGGACCGGCGTCGCCGGCGACGACCTGACCGAGCCGCCTCTCGCCTTCGCCGATGGTGAGGCCGCCGGCGCCTGGATCCGGTCCGAGGCGGCCGCCCTGGTGGCATCGGCGCGCTATGCCGCGACACTGCCCGACGAGGGCCCGGGCCTGGTGTCCGCGCTGTCAGCGGCTCTCGTCCAGCTGTTCCACACTCAGAACCTCTGGCCGGAGCTGGCCACCGTCCCGGCCATCGCGCTGTCCGTCGCCGAACGGGCCGAGCTGCCGGCATTGACGGCCGCGGCCAGGCACGACCTCGGCATGTCCGCAGCGATCCGTGGCCGGCCCGACGACGCGGGCGTGGACCTGCGGGCGGCGCTGCGGATCTTCGAGCAGCTCGGCGACAGCGCCGGCGAGGCATTGGCGCTGGACTCGCTCGGCAACGCGGCCAGGATGGCCGGCCGGTTCCCGGACGCCGTGACCTATCACCGTCGCGCTCTGACGATCTTCCGGGCCCGCGGCGACGACTACAGCGCGGCTCGTACCCTCAACAACCTGGCCTGGTCCCAGCACGTCCACGGCGACGAGGCGTTGGGCGCCTACCAGGAAGCCCTGCGCGCCTACGACGAGATCGGCGACGAGATCGGTGCCGCCGCCGTCCTGCTCAACCTCAGCCAGCTGCACCTCGACCGGAACCGGCCCGCCGACGCCCTTGCCGCGTCAGAGCAGGCGGCCGCAGTCCTCAGCCAGTACGGGCACCTGCGCCGGCACCTCGTGGCCCTGTGGCGCCGGGGCACCGCCCGGCATCGGCTCGGCGACGTCGACGCCGCCCGGGCGGACTGGCAGCAGGCGCTCGAACTGCTCCGCGACGGCGGCGCCCTGACCGACGCCGAGATCGCCGAGATCATGGCCGCGCCCGTCCCCGAACCCCCATCGGTGCTGCGCGACACCTGACCATCGCCGCCGGCACCCCCTAGATTGGGCCCTACGGAACACTTGGGGGGTGGGCCGTGACCAGCGAGTCGTCGGTGATGCTGACGGTGGTCCTCGCGGTCGCCGTGCTGGCGCCGATCATCGCCGACCAGCTGTCCCGCGTGGTCATGGTGCCGTCGGTCGTCCTGCAGATCGGGCTCGGCATCCTCATCGGGCCGGCGGTGCTGGACTGGGTACGCCCGACCGGGCTCGTCGACGCGCTGTCCGATCTCGGGCTGGCGTTCCTCATGCTGCTCGCCGGTTATGAGCTGAAGTACGCGCGCATCCGCGGTGCGCCGCTCGGGGCGGCGGCATCAGCCTGGCTCGTCTCATTGGCGCTCGGCATCGGGGTGGGGCTGCTGATCGCCGGCGGCGACGGCGGGCTGGTGGTCGGGCTGGCCCTGACGACGACGACGCTCGGCGTCGTCCTGCCGGTGCTGCGTGACCGCGGACTGCTGGACACCGACTTCGGGACCCGGTTCATGGCCGTGGGCGCAACCGGCGAGTTCCTGCCGATCGTCGCGATCGCCTTCGCGCTGAGCGGTGAGCGCCCCGCACACACGACGGCGGTTCTGGTGGTGTTCGCGCTGGTCGCGGCCGGTGCGGCTGCGCTCGCCCGGCGCCCGCGGCATCCGGCCGTGGCCCGGCTGGTCACGATGACGCTCGGGACCAGCGCCCAAGTGGCGGTGCGGTTCTGCGTGTTCGTCTCTGTCGCGATGGTGGCGCTCGCGGAGAGCCTCGACCTCGACCCCGTGTTGGGCGCGTTCGCGTCCGGCGTCGTGATCCACCTCTTCCTGGACACCGGCGTCCCCCGCGAGTCCGATGAGGTGCTGGCGCGGCTCGAGGGCATCGGGTTCGGTTTCCTCATCCCGATCTTCTTCATCGTCAGCGGCGCGCGCTTCGACGTCGACGCCCTGGCAGACCCGTCGACGCTGGCGTTGATGCCGGTGTTCCTCGTGCTCTTCCTGGCGGTGCGCGGTGGCCCGGTGGGTCTACTGCAGGTCCAGACCCTGGGCGCTCGCTCCGCGACGGCGGCGGGGCTGCTGGCGGCGACCGCCCTGCCACTGCTCGTGGTCATCACGCAGATCGCGCAGGACGAGGGGGTCTTGTCGTCCGGCACGTCCAGCGCGCTCGTGGGCGCCGGAATGCTGTCGGTGCTGGTCCTGCCGGCGATCGCGCTGCGACTCGTCAGCCCATCACAGGAGCCGCGGCGCGGCTGAGCTCGAGGGATCAGCCGAGCAGCAGCGCGGTGGCGACGGCGGCCAGGCCCTCGCCGCGGCCGGTGAGGCCGAGGCCGTCGGTGGTGGTGCCGCTGACGCTGACCGGCGCGCCGATGGCGTCGGACAGCACGGCCCCGGCCTCGTCGCGGCGGCTGCCGACGCGCGGGCGGACGCCGATGACCTGGACCGACGCGTTGGCGATGGTGAACGACGCGGCCCGCACCAGCCGGGCGGTCTCGGTCAGCAGCGCGACGCCGGAGGCGCCGGCCCACTCGGGGCGGTCGGTGCCGAAGACGGCGCCGAGGTCGCCCAGGCCGGCGGCGGACAGCAGGGCGTCGCAGACGGCGTGCGCCGCGACGTCGCCGTCGGAGTGGCCGACCGGGCCAGCCGGCTCGTCCGGCCAGTGCAGCCCGGCCACCCAGCACGGACGGCCGGGCTCGATGCGGTGGACGTCGACGCCCAGCCCGACCCGGGTCATACGGTGGCCGCCCGCCGTGCGAGCACCGCCGCGGCGAGCAGGAGGTCCTGCGGCCGGGTCACCTTGAACGCGTCGGCATGCCCCGCGACGACGTGCACGGGCAGCCCGAGACGCTCGACCAGCACGCCGTCGTCGGGCGCGTCGACGTCGCCGCGTTCGACGGCGGCCGCGTGCGCCCGCTCGAGGACGCCGCGGCCGAACCCCTGCGGCGTCTGGACGGCACGCAGCGCGGCGCGGTCGGGCGTCGCCGTGACCAGACCCGCGGCGTCGACCACTTTCAGGGTGTCGACCACCGGCAGGCCCGGGATGACGGCGTTGTGCCCGGCCAGGACGTCGGCGGCGACGGCGTCGAACAGCTCGGGCGGCGCCAGGCAGCGGGCGGCGTCGTGCACCAGCACGGCTTCGGTGTCAGCGGGCAGCGCCGCCAGTCCGTTCGCGACCGAGTGCTGCCGCGTCGACCCGCCCGGGACGACGGCGGCCGCACCGGCCAGCGCGGGGTCGTCCTCCATGCCGTCGGGCGCCACCACGACGACGTGCGTCACTCGCGCGGCGGCGGAGGCGGCCCGCAGCGCATGCCAGACCAGGGGACGTCCGCCGATGTCGACGAACGCCTTCGGGCGACCTTCACCCAGTCGCTCGCCACGACCGGCGGCGACCACGATGCACGCAACGCTCACGACGGGATCATGCCCCGTTCGACGCGCGTGTGTCAGCCTGCAAGGACCTCGTCGAGCAGCGTCTCGGCCTTGTCCTCATTGGTGTTCTCGGCCAGGGCCAGTTCGGAGACGAGCACCTGACGGGCCTTGGCCAGCATGCGCTTCTCGCCCGCGGACAGGCCGCGGTCGCGCTCGCGCCGCCAGAGATCGCGGACGACCTCGGCGACCTTGATGACGTCGCCGGACGCCAGCTTCTCGAGATTCGCCTTGTACCGGCGCGACCAGTTGGTGGGCTCTTCGGTGTGCGGCATGCGCAGCACCTCGAAGACGCGATCGAGCCCTTCCTGGTTGACGACGTCGCGCACGCCGACGAGGTCGACGTTGTCCGCCGGAACGCGAACGGTCAGGTCGCCTTGCGTGACCTTGAGGACGAGGTACTGGCGTTCCTCTCCTTTGATGACGCGGGACTCGATCGCCTCGATGAGCGCGGCCCCGTGATGGGGGTAGACAACCGTTTCGCCGACCTTGAAAGTCATGTGTTCCTGTCCCCTTTCCCCCACCGATGATAGCACGATTTTCACGACCCGGATAAGCGTTTGTGCTGGTCAGCGCCAGTGATGGGGGTTGACAAAAGCCCATTCGGCGTGCTGCGGTCACTCGTCATACGCGGCCGGGAGCCGATCCGGAGTGTCCGTTTAGCCCCTTTCCAAGGTCGTCGATCTTGCCGTCCCACCAGGTAGGAGCGGGTGCCGGTGACCGGCCGCCCGGACGACGCCGGTACTGTGGTCCGCGGTCTGTCCACTGTGAGCGCGCTTTCCGAGGAGCACGTGGTGAAGGTTGCTGTCCGGCGTCTGGTTCTCGTCGCCGCCCCCGTCCTGATGCTGGGCGCGGCCGGCTGCAGCATCCACGAACAGACCCAGCGGTGGTACTCGGCCGACAACGGCATCAACGCCGAGGCCGGCGACATCGGCCTGCGCAACGTCCAGGTCGTCTCCGACGGCGACGGCACGGCCACCGTCATCGCCACCCTCACCAACCGCGGCGACAGCGACGACGAGCTGGCCGAGGTCCTCATCGGCGACGTCCCCGCCGACATCGCCGACGGCCCGCTCGAGCTCCCGGTCAGCGGCGTCGCCGACCTCGGCCCCGACGCCGACCGCGTCGACGGCTTCGACGTCGAGGCCGTCCCCGGCTACACCGTCTCGGTCGAGTTCCGCTTCGAGAACGCGCCGCGCACCACCGTCCAGGCGCTGGTCCGCCCCGCCGAGGGCACCTACGCCGAGGCGCTGCCGGCCGTGCCGACGCCCCAAGTGGAAGAGCCGGCGGAAGAGCCGACGGGCGGGCCCACGGAGACGCCGGGCGACCTGCCGACGGAAGAGCCCACCGGCACCGCGACGCCGTAAGGGCGCCGTCACACCGGGCGCCGGTTCCGCGCACCGGTTTATGCAACGGATCGCTTGCACAAGCGATCCGTTGAACCTAGGCTCGGCGGCATGTCTACCGCCATCGACGACGACCTCGACGCCGCCTTCGCCGCCCTCGGCGACCCCACCCGCCGGGCCATCGTCGCCCGGCTGGCCCGCGGCGAGGCGACGGTCACCGAGCTGGCCGAGCCGTTCGACCTCACCCACCAGGCCGTCTCCCGCCACGTCGGCATCCTGCGGCGCTGCGGACTGATCCAGCAGCGGGTCGACGGGCAGCGGCGGCCGTGCACGCTGCAGGCCGAGCGGCTGCAGGAGCTGGCCGGCTGGATCGCCGAGCAGCAGCGCGAGTGGGCGTCGCGGCTCGACCGGCTCGAGGACCACCTGGCCCGGGTGCGGCAACCGTGACGACGCATGCCCGCCTCGACGGCGACCAGCTGATCGCCACCCGCCACCTCGACGCCGAACCGGCGCTGGTGTGGGCCGCGTTCACCACGCCGGAGCACCTGGCCGCGTTCTGGGGCGGCGACCACGCCACCGTCCCGCCCGGATCGGTCACCGTCGACCTGCGCGCCGGCGGCTGGTTCGAGCTGGAGACCCGCGGCCCCGACGGCTCCGGCCGCCGGCTGCGGTTCCGCTACGACGTCGTCGAGCCGCCGCAGCTGCTGGTGCTGACCGAGCCGCACAGCGGCATCACGACCGAGATCCGTCTCACGCCGTCCGGCGCCGGCACCACCGTCGTCGTGCACCAGCGGCGGCTGCCACCGGAGCTGCGCACCGAGCAGGCCCGCGCCGGGCTGGCCGGCATCCTCGACCGCCTCGCCACCGTCCTGACCCACCCAGGGAGCACCCGATGACCACCCGAGAGCAGCTCGTCCACCGCTACATGGACGGCTTCCGCCGCAGCGACCACGTGTCGATCCTCGCCTGCCTCACCGACGACGTCGTCTGGCACGTGCACGGCTGGCGCACCACGCACGGCAAGGCGGAGTTCGACGACGAGATCGAGAACCCGGCGTTCGAGGGCAGCCCCACGCTGACCGTCGAGCGGACGGTCGACGCCGGCGACGTCGTGGTCGTGACCGGCACCGGCACCGGACGGCACCGCGAGCACGGCCCGTTCCGGTTCGTCTACAGCGATCTCTTCACGTTCCGCGACGACCTGATCGCCCAGGTCGACTCCTACGTCGTGCCCGTGAACTAGGCCTCGAGCTTGTAGCCGAGGCCGCGCACCGTCAGCAGGTAGGTCGGCGCCGCCGGGTCGGGCTCGATCTTCGCCCGCAGCCGCTTCACGTGCACGTCCAGCGTCTTGGTGTCGCCCACGTAGTCGGCGCCCCAGATGCGGTCGATCAGCTGGGCCCGGGTGAGCACCCGCCCGGCGTTGCGCAGCAGCAGCTCGAGCAGTTCGAACTCCTTCAGCGGCAGCCGGACGGAGCTGCCGTTGACGGTGACGACGTGGCGGTCGACGTCCATGCGAACCGGGCCGGCGCCCAGGATCGCCTGGCTGGCCTCGGTGGGCTCGGTGCCGCGGCGCAGCACCGCCCGGATGCGCGCGACCAGCTCGCGCGAGGAGAACGGCTTGGTGACGTAGTCGTCGGCGCCCAGCTCGAGGCCGACGACCTTGTCGACCTCGGAGTCCTTGGCGGTCAGCATGATGACCGGGACGTTCGAGCGCTGCCGCAGCTGGCGGCACACCTCGGTCCCGGACAGGCCCGGCAGCATGAGGTCGAGCAGGACCAGGTCGGCCCCGCCCCGGTCGAACTCGTCGAGGGCGTCGTCGCCGGTCACGGAGACGGCGACCTCGAACCCCTCCTTCCGGAGCATGTACGACAGGGCGTCGCTGAACGAATCCTCATCCTCGACGACGAGCACGCGGGTCACGGCGTCTCCTTACCAACTGGCGTCTCGAACGCGGACGGTTGCCCGGTTCGGTGCGGGTGCAGCGGCAGTCGCAGGGTGAAGGTGGACCCTGCTCCCTGCACGCTCCACACGCCTACCTCGCCGCCGTGGCTGGCGGCGATGTGCTTGACGATGGACAGTCCCAGGCCGGTGCCCCCGGTGGCTCTGGAACGGGCCGGATCGACGCGATAGAACCGCTCGAAGATGCGGTCCAGCTCGCTCTCGGCGATGCCGAACCCCTGGTCGGTGACGCTGACCTCGACGAGGTCGTCGCGGCGGCGGACACCGACCGCGACCCGGGTGTTGGGCGGGCTGTAGTTCACCGCGTTCTCGACCAGGTTGCCCAGCGCGATGACCAGCTGCTCGACGTTGCCCAGCACCTGCAGCCCCGGCGTGCCGCCGGAGGTGAGCCGGATCTTGTTCTTCTCGGCCTCGACCCGGCTCCGGTCGAGGGCCGCCTCGACGACGCTGTCGACGTCGACCGACTGGGGCGACGCGACGGGGTCGTCGTACTGCAGCCGGGAGAGGTCGATGATCTCCTGCACCAGCCGGGTGAGCCGGGCGCCCTCACGCTGCATGCGCTCGGCGAAGCGCTGCACGGCCTCGGGGTCGTCCTTGGCGTCCTCGACCGCCTCGGCGAGCAGCAGCAGCGCGCCGACGGGCGTCTTCAGCTCGTGCGACACGTTGGCGACGAAGTCGCGGCGGACCTCGTCGACCCGGATCTCGTGGGTGCGGTCCTCGACCAGCGCCAGCAGGAGCTTGCTGTTGAGCGGCGCGACGCGCGCCGACACGTACAGCGTCTGGGTGGTGTCGCGCGAGCGCGGGATCTCCAGCTGCACCTCGCGGATCTGGCCGTCGCGGCGGACCCGCTCGGTCAGCTCGACCAGCTCGGGCACGGCCACGCGATCGTGGCGGACCAGCCCGAACGCGTACGCCGACGGGCTGGCCTTCACGACGTCGAGCGCGCTGTCGAGAACGATGGCGCTGGAGCGCAGCACCGACAGCACCTCGTCGACGCCCTCGGGGACGCGGGAGGTACGCGGCGGCTCAGGCGGGTGCTGCGCACGCTCGCTGGCCTTGAACGCCAAACCCGCCGCGAGGCCGACCGCTGCGCCGACACACGCGGCCAGCGCTCCGGCTGTCACGGCATCCACATCCACCGATGGTATGTGCCACAGCGGAGTTCATCTCCACTTCAAGACACTTCACGCCGCAGTTTCGGTCCCTTGTTCACCGAGACTTCGCGGCCCATTCACCTGGCCGCCCTGGGCGTCCACCTCGTGCACCTAGGCTGATCAGACAGGAGCAACCTGCCTACCCACAGGATGACAGGGATGACGAAGCCAATGCGCGAGGCGTACCACGAGCAGCTCGACGAGGTCAACGGCCGGCTGATCGGGATGATCCGCAAGACCGGTGAGCTCATGGGGCTGGCCACCAAGGCGCTGCTCGAGGCCGACCTCGACGCCGCCGAGCAGGCCATGGCGTCCGATTCCAGCATCAACCGCGACCAGCTCGAGATCGACGAACAGGTCCTGGAGCTGATGGCCACCCAGGGCCCGGTCGCGTCCGAGCTGCGCATCGTCACGTCCGCCCTGCGCAGCACGTCCGACGCCGAGCGCATGGGCGACCTCGCCGTCCACGTCGCCAAGGTCGCGCGCATGCGCTACCCCGACCACGCCGTGCCCGAGGAGCTGCGGGCCACCTTCGCCGCCATGGGCAAGGCCGCCTGCGAGATGTCGACCAAGGCCACCGAGGTGCTGCGCACCCGCGACCTCGACGCCGCCGCGGAGCTGGCGCAGGACGACAACGAGATGGACCATCTGCACCGCTCGCTGTTCCACGAGATCCTCGACGACGACTGGAACCGCGGCGTCGAGGCGGCCATCGACATCGCGCTGCTGGGCCGCTACTACGAGCGCTTCGCCGACCACGCCGTGCACATCGCCACGAACGTCCGCTACCTCGTCACCGGCGAGATCGAGTGGGCCGACAGCGGCGCCGGCCACTGACCTCCGGCGTCTAGGAGGTCAGGGCGTCGCGGAGCCACTGCTCGACCCCGGCGACGTGGACGGTGGCCCAGGAGCGGGCGACGTCGGGTTGGCGCGACCGGATGGCCTGGACGATGGCCCGGTGCTCGGCGAGCGTGCGGGCCACCGCGTCCTCCTGGGTCAGGCCACGCCAGACCCGGGCCCGGTGGGTGGGCCCGGACAGGCTCTCGACCAGCGAGCACAGCACCGGGTTGCCGGAGCCCTCGGCGATCAGCCGGTGGAACTCCAGATCGCTCGCGACCAGCTCCTCGACGCCGGTGGCGGGGTCGAGCGGCGCCATGATCTCGTCGAGCTTCGCGATGGCGTCGTCGCTCATGCGCACCGCCGCCATGGCCGCGGCGGCCGGCTCGATGACGCGGCGCACCTCGAGGAAGTGCAGCACGGTGTCGTCGCGGTGGAAGTCGACGACGAACGCCATGGCGTCGAGCAGCAGGTGGGGCGACAGGCTCGTGACGTAGGTGCCGTCGCCCTGCCGCACGTCGAGCACGTGGATCAGCGACAGCGCGCGCACCGCCTCGCGCAGCGAACTGCGCGACAGGCCGAGCCGCTCGGCGAGGTCGGCTTCGCGCGGCAGCCGGTCACCGGGGCTCAGCTCCCCGCTGACGATCATCTGCTTGATCTTCTCGATGGCGACGTCTGTCACTGCCATGCCGACACGTTCCCCCTTGACACCTGGTCGGACTATACGCGGCAGAAGGGCGCCACCAGGACCTGCCTGGTGACGCCCTTCGGACGGGTGGGTGACGGGGTCAGCGGCCCTGGTTCTTGACCGCCTCGATGGCCGCCGCGGCGGCGTCGGGGTCGAGGTACTCGCCGCCCGCGGTGACCGGGCGCAACGACTCGTCCAGGTCGTACACCAGCGGCACGCCGGTGGGGATGTTCAGCCCGGCGATGGCGTCGTCGGAGATGCCGTCGAGGTGCTTGACCAGCGCGCGCAGCGAGTTGCCGTGCGCGACGACGGCGACCGTCTGGCCGCGGCGGAGGTCGGGCACGATGGCGTCGTACCAGTACGGCAGGAACCGCTCGAGCACGTCCTTCAGGCACTCGGTGGCCGGCAGCAGCTCGGGCGGGAGGTCGGCGTAGCGCGGCTCACCGGTCTGCGCGAACTCGTCGCCCGGGTCGATGGCCGGCGGCGGGGTGTCGTAGGAGCGCCGCCAGAGCATGAACTGCTCCTCGCCGAACTCGGCCAGCGTCTGCTTCTTGTCCTTGCCCTGCAGCGCGCCGTAGTGGCGCTCGTTCAGTCGCCAGTGCCGGCGCACCGGGATCCAGTGCCGGTCGGCGACGTCGAGGGTGATGTTGGCGGTGCGGATGGCCCTGCGCAGCACGCTGGTGTGCAGGACGTCGGGCAGGACGTCGCGCGCCTTCAGCAGCTCGCCGCCGCGCCGGGCCTCGGCCTCGCCCTTCGCGGTGAGGTCGACGTCGACCCAGCCGGTGAACAGGTTCTTCGCGTTCCACTCGCTCTCGCCGTGACGGAGCAGCACCAGGCGATACGTCATGGGCGTCAGCTTACGGGGCGGGCCTGAGGTGCTCGAACGCGGCCAGGTTGCGCGTTGACTCGCCGCGCGCCAGCCGCCACTCCCATTCGCGCCGGATGGACGACGCGAAGCCCAGCTCGAGGATGGTGTTGAAGGAGGAGTCGGCGGTGCCGAGCACGATGCCGAGCAGGCGGTCGACCTCGTCGGCGGTGACGGCGTGCAGCGGCAGCCGGCCGACGAGGTACACGTCGCCGGCGTGGTCGACGGCGAACGCGATGCCGGACAGCCGAGCGTTGCGCTCGAGCAGCCAGCGGTAGACGCCCTCGTGGTTCTCGTCGGGCCTGCGGGCGACGAACGCGTTGACGACCAGGCTGTGGTCGCGGACGGCGAGACTGCAGGACGTCTTCAGCTTGCGCTCGCCGGGCAGTTCGACGGCGAACTCGCCGGGCGCGGGCTCGTCCCACGGCTGCCCGGAGTCGCGCAGATAGGCGCGGACGACCGCGGCGGGACCGTCGTCGGTCGTCATGCCGTCATCACCTGCCGGTGCCGCATCGCTCGGGCGTAGACGTCGAGCATACGGGCCGCGGTGGCGTCCCAGCCGAACTCCGCCGCGTGTGCGACGGCGCCGATGCTCATCCGGCGCAGGCGGTCCGGGTCGCCGATCAGCCCGGCGAACGCGTCGGCCCAGTCGGCCGGGTCGTGGCCGTCGACCAGCAGCCCGGACACGTCGTGGGCGACGGCGGTGCGCAGCCCGCCCACCGCGGCCGCGACGACCGGCGTGCCGCAGGCCTGCGCCTCCAGCGCGACCAGCCCGAACGACTCGCTGTAGGACGGGACCGCGGTGACGTCGGCGGCGCGATACCAGTCCGCCAGCTCGCGCTGACCGACCGGCGGCTCGAACCGCACCACGTCGGCGACGTCGAGCCGGTCGGCCAGCCGGGTCAGCGCGTGCGGCTCGGCGAAGCCGGACCCGGACGGCCCGCCCACCACGGCGACGACCAGCCGGTCGCGCAGCGCCGGGTCGCGCGCCACGAGCAGCGACGCGGCCCGCACCAGCACGTCGGGCGCCTTGAGTGGCTGGATCCGTCCGGCGAACAGCAGCACGACGGCGTCGGCGGGCAGCCCCAGCCGGGCCCGGGCGGCGGCCGCCGGGCCGGGCGCGAACACGTCGAGGTCGACGCCCGGCGGGACGGTCGCCACCCGGGCGGGGTCGGCGCCGTACAGCTCGACCAGCTGGGCGACCTCGTCGTCGGTGCTGGCCACCAGCAGGTCGGCGGCCGCGACGACCTGCTCCTCGCCCAGCTCCCGCTCACGCGGCTCCGGCCGCTCGCCCTCGGCCAGCGACAGGTTCTTCACCTTGGACATGGTGTGCATCGAGTGCACCAGCGGGACGCCCCAGCGGCTGGTGGCCAGCCAGCCGACGTGGCCGGACAGCCAGTAGTGCGAGTGGACGAGGTCGTACCAGCCGGGCGGGCGCCGCGCCTCGGCCCGCAGCACGCCGGACGTGAACGCGCACAGCTGGGCGGGCACCTCGGCGATCGGCAGCAGCTCGTACGGCCCGGCCGCGACGTGACGCACCAGCACGCCCGGCTCGGTCTCGACCACCGGCGGCTGGCCGGACGACGTGGCCCGGGTGAAGACCTCGACCTCGACGCCGAGCGCCGCCAGCCGGCGGGCCAGCTCGACGACGTACACGTTCATGCCGCCGGCGTTGCCGCCGCCGGGCTGGTCGAGCGGTGAGGTGTGGACGCTCAGCATCATCACCCTGCGCGGTGCGCCCGTGCCCGACATCACAATCCGTGCAACCGCCTGCGCCGGTGCCCGATTCCCTGGCACAGTGCGCTCGATTGCTGCTGTTTTGACTGGATAACCGCGAATCACCCGAGAAATCCCTGTGGCCGATACCGAGTCGTGATGGAGATTGCCGCCTCCATACGGCAACCTGGTCGCGGTTTGGTGAGTCTTCAAGGGTGGGAGCGGCGTCGAGGGGACGCCGTCAAGAGGGGGAGGAACGATCGTGACGCGTGGCAGGAAGGCCGGCACGGGCGCGCTCATCGCCGTGCTCGCCGTCGCCGTGGTGTCGGCCGTGCTCATCGGCTGGAACCAGTTCGGCCGCGACGAGCCGGCGTCGGCCAGCCCGGAGCGGTCCGGCCAGACCGCGACGCCACCGGCCGAGGAGCCATCGGACACCCCGACCCCGACGGCGACACCCACCCCGACGGTCACCCCGACGCCGACTCCCACCACCACGCCCACGCCGGAGGCGCTGATGGCCACCGGCGCCAGCGGCGACCAGGTGCGCGAGCTGCAGGCCCGGCTCAAGCAGCTGGAGTGGTACGCGCCCGACATCACCGGCGAGTTCGACGAGGTCACCGCCACCGCCGTCGCCGGGTTCCAGGGCAAGCGCGAGCTGCCGGCCACCGGCGAGGTCGACCAGGCCACCTGGGACACCCTGGTCGGGATGACGCAGACGCCCACCGAGGACGAGCTGAACAACGTGCTGACGCCCGGCCCGACCATCCTCGGCCCCGGCGACACCGGCGACCAGGTCCGCGAGCTGCAGGCCCGGCTCGAGCAGATCGGCTGGTTCAGCGGCGACGTCACCGACACCTACGGCGACACCACCACCGCGTCGGTCAAGGGCTTCCAGGACAAGCGCGGCTTCCCCGCCACCGGCGAGGTCGACCAGCGCACCTGGGACAAGATCGTCGAGATGACCCGCACGCCCACCGACGACGAACTGCACAACCGCGAGCCCGAGAACAACGGCGGCGACACCGACGGCCTCGACCCGCGCTGCCTCACCGGCCGGGTGCTGTGCATCGACAAGTCGACGAACTCGCTGCGCTGGGTCGTCGACGGCGAGGTGCGCATGACCCTCGACGTCCGGTTCGGCACCGACGAGCTGCCGACCCGCGAGGGCGCGTTCCAGGTGAACTCCAAGTCGCGCGACCACGTGTCGTCGCTGTACGACACGCCGATGCCGTTCGCGATGTTCTTCAGCGGCGGCCAGGCGGTGCACTACTCGCCCGACTTCGCGGCCAACGGCTACAACGGCGGTTCGCACGGGTGCGTCAACGTCCGCGACCGCGACGCCATCGAGTCGCTGTTCGACCAGGTCAACGTCGGCGACGCCGTCATCGTCTACTGGTCCTGACTTAGCGCTGACCGACGGCGGCCGGGGGCTCCCCGGCCGCCGTCGGCGCGTCAGCGCTCGCCCGGGCGGCGCACCGCCCTCGGCCCCGGCCCGCCGGTGGGCCTGGCCGGCGGGACGTCGGCGAGCTGCCAGCTGTGCGGCGGGCTGGCGTCGTCGTGGCCTCGCGGCAGCGAGCAGGCGTCGACGGCGCGGCCACTGTCAGGCGCCGGTCCCTCGGCGACGCAGGGCAACGCCTCGGTGAGCATGACGTCGTCGGCGTACCAGAGCAGCCACCACCACGGCTGCGTGCTGACGGCGGCGTGGTCGCGCGGCTGGCCCAGCCCGATGTGCGGCAGCCGGTGGCCGGCGGCGTACTCGCACACGATGAGGTCGCCGGCCCGGGCGTCGGACTCGCCGGCGGCGCCGTTCCCACGGTGGAGGGCGAGCCGTTCGGCGTCGGAGCGCGACAGCACGATCGAGGCGGCACAGGGCGGATCCAGGCCCGCGACCGGCGGCACGCCGGCCGGCAGCGGCTCGACCTTGCACAGGTGGGCCGGGCCGCCGCCCAGCCCGACGTCGGTCTCGCTCCAGCGGGTGACCGGCCGGTAGCCCAGGCGCCGGACCAGTGCGTCCCAGCCGCGCGGGCCCGGCACGGACGGCTGGCCGCGGACCGCGTCGATCAGGGTGCCGTCGGGTCGCCTGATCTGGACGACCGGCAGCGGCCGGTCGGGCGCCAGTGCCGGGATGTGGAAGGCGGCGTAGTGCAGGCGAGGCAGCATGTCGGATCGGTCTCCGATCCCCCGGGGACGGGGTCGTGAGTACATTGCAAACAGCTAAAAGGTGTCACGAACCTCGGACAATTGCTATAGGGAGCCGTAGGGTGCGGCCGGACGCACAGGGGTGCGCGCCCGTGCGTCCTGGTGATAACCGCAGGTCGGGCACGCTCTAGATTCTGGATCCGTGGAGACCTTCGATCCGGATCCTCAGCTGCGCGGCTACGTCTTCGTGCGACTCGCGGACCATCTCCTCGCCGAGATCGCCGCGGGCCGGATCACGGTCGGCGGGCGCCTGGCCAACGAGCGCGAGATGGCGCAGACCTACGGGGTGGGCATCGGCACGGTGCGCCGGACGCTGGAGCTGCTGCGCGAGCGCGGCATCGTCGAGACGTACCCGAGCAAGGGCACCTTCGTCATCGCGGCGACGCCTGCCGACGACAGCGGCGCCGACGGGGCCGGCTGACCCCGGCGTCAGGCGCTGGCCGTCGCGAAGACCACCAGGTTGTCGACGTAGTGGCCGGTGGACTCGTCGAACGTGTGGCAGGTGATCAGCCGCAGCTGGCGGTCCGGCACCGGGCCGTAGACCTCGTCGGACGGGAAGTCGGCCTGGGGCACCGTGCGGCTGCCGTCCACCACGAACTCAGCGACGGCGCCGGAGCTGAGCTCCACCTCGATCCGGTCGCCCGGACGCAGCCGCGACAGCGCGGCGAAGACGGCCGGACCGTCCGGCGAGTCGACGTGGCCGGCGAGGACCGCCGGGCCGGGCGCGCCGGGCACCGGGCCGCCGGCGAACCAGCCCGCCGACTGCCAGTCCTCCGGCGCGGCCAGCCGTCCGTCGTCGCCGCGGTGCAGGGTCTCCAGCGCGCTGTCGACGCCTATCGCCGGGATCCGCACCCGCACCGGCGCCGTGTGGTCGACGGGGATCGGACGCGGCCCGGTGGTCCCGGCCGGCGTGGTGACGTCCGGCGGGGCCGCCGCGGGCGACCCGGCCGTGGGCCCGCGGCCCGCAGCCGGCTCCGTCCGGTCCGCGACGGGCTCCGTCCCGTCCGTGCACCCGCCGAGACCGGCGGCGACGACGGCCGCCACGACCAGCGCCGCCGCCGCTCGGCTCATGCCACTCGTCGGCGGCGCGCCAGCACCCCGGTGACGACGGCCAGCCCAGCCGCCAGCACCACCGCGCCGAGCGGCGCCGTCCAGCCCGGGGAGGTGTCGAGCCCGCGGCCGCCGGTCTGCACGCCGCCGGCCGGGGCGTCCGGCGTGCCGGTGCTGTCCACGACCCCGACGACGCTCAGCGCGCCGTCCACGTCGAGGACGAAGAGCGTGTTGACGGTGCCGGCGGCGAGGTCGACGGAGGTACTCCCGGTGCCGGCGTCACTGCTGAGGTCGAGCGTCCAGCGGCCGCCCGGCACCTCGCTGTAGCCGGTCGCCGTCCCGAAGGCGGCGTCGTCGGCTAGGACCGTGCCGGTGTCGGTCGTGACGGTGACCGACGGCGACGAGACGGCGGCCGAGATCAGCCGCACGCGCGCCTGGCCCGCCGCCGGCGCCGTCAGGTCGTCGACGAGGATGCGGCCGGACAGCTCGGCGTTCAGGCCTACCGCGGCGACGGTGATCGCGACCCCGTCCTCGATCTCCACCGCCGCCGTGATGACCGGCTCGGAGTCCGCCGGCGCGCCGGCCGGGCGCATCGCCGCGGTGTAGGTGCCGGCGGGCAGCCGCGCGTAGCCGGACACGTCGCCGTAGCCGACGTCCTGCAGTTCCAGCACGGACTCGCCGTCGAGGCCGGTCAGGCTGACGTCGACCTCCGGGGTGTCCGGTGACAGGTGCGCCAGCCGGGCCCAGCCCGCGGCCGCCGGTTCCTCGCTCCCCTGGGCGCCGGCGGCGGTGCCGGCGGCCAGGGCGACGACTCCCACGGCCGTGGCCAGGGACCTGACGATGCGTTTCATGGGCTCTCCTCGGGATGCGGTGGGTCGGGGAGCAGACCGCGCGGTGCGGTCAGCGAGTACGTGGCGGTGACGGTGGTCCCGTCGGTGTCGACCTGCGACGGCGTGAACGGCGCCGGCTGCCCGAGCAGCCAGAGCGCCAGCCGGGCCGCCTCGTCCTCCGTCGGCAGGCCGGTGAGCACGAGCCGGCGACGCACCCCGGCGTCCTCGCCCGGCAGCGCGGGCAGCGACACGCCCAGCTCGTGGGTGCCGGACAGCTTGCCCAGGACGATCACCAGCCGCGGGTCGACCCGCCCGGCCGCCGCGACGGCGCGCGCGGCGGCGTCGAAGGTCAGGGCGTCGTTGCGCAGCAGCTGGCCGGTCGCGTACCGGACCGTGTGCCGGTCACCCGCGGCGACCGCCTCGGCGACGTCGCGGCCGAGCGGGTGGACCGCCCGGATCTCCACCCGGCCGTCGCCCTGCCCGAACGCCGCGACGACGGTCGACTCGGCCAGCGCGGACCTGATGTCAGCCCGGTCGGCGTCGTCGTCGCGCAGTGCCGCGGTCCACACGACGTAGTCGTAGTGGGTCCAGCCGGGCGGGCGCGGGTCGAACGGGCCGTCCTCCTGGACGTCGTCGTCCTCCTGGACGTCGTCGTCCTCCCGCGCGGCGGCGTCCGGGAAGCTGGTGAACGGCACCAGCCCGGCCGCCGCGAACCCGGACCGCAGCAGGTCCGCCCGCAGCGTCTGGTCGACCACCAGCCGGCCGTCGCGCGGCACGTTCGCCGTCAGCCAGCGCTCGGCCTGGGCGACCGGCGCGACCGGGTCGTCCCGCAGCAGCGGGCGCAGCTCGCCCGGCCAGGTCGCCGTCACCGCGACGACCAGCGCGGCCGCCGCGGTCGTCGTCATGATGGCCAGCGGCGTCGCCTCCGGCCGCCCGCGCACCGCCAGCAGCCGGACGACCAGCCGGTGCGCCGTCGCGGGCACCAGCAGGGCGGCCAGCGGGACCGCCGCGACCGGCAGCACGACCGGCACCGGCCCGCCCGGCACGACGATCAGCAGCGCCAGCGTGATCAGCGCGGCCGCCGTCGGCCGCAGGGCCGGAAACAGCAGCGCTGCGCCCGCCGCGACCGGCCCGATCGCCACCAGGACCGGATCCAACGCCCACCACCGCTCCGGCGCCGCACTGCCCAGGTCGTCCAGCGTCGCGAGCACGTACCCGTAGGCGCCGGCGCTGGCCGCGGCGGCCACCCCGGTCAGCGCGAGCCGCCACCGTCGCGCCGTCACCTGCTGCCACATCGTCCACACGACGAACGGCGCCACGACGACGAACGTGGGCTGCGTCAGCGCCGCCAGCAGCACCGCGACCCCGGCCGCCGGGAACGCGACGGGCCGACCTCGCCGCGCCGTCGCCAGGACGAACGCGAGCAGCATCCACAGCACGGCGACGTTCTCGGCCAGCACCAGCCGGTGCAGGTGCAGCGCCAGCGGCGACGCCGCGAAGATCACGACGGCGACCGCGGCGGCCGGCCGGGCCACCCCCAGGCGCCGGGCCAGCGCCCACATCAGGACGGCGCCGAGCAGCAGCACGACCAGCAGCGCCTCCCGCCCACCCCCCACCACGTGCGTCGCCCGGTCCAGCGCGCCGGCCGGCCCGGTCCACGCCGCCAGCTGGGCCGCGGCGACGCCGTTGGCGCCGTCGGTCACCTGGGCCATCAGGTCGCCCTCGGCCTCGGTGAACGCGGGCGAGCGGGTCATGCCGGCGGCGTGCACGAAGCCGGCCAGCGTCAGCAGCGGCGCCAGCCAGGCGAGGTCCGGGCCGTGCCTGCGGAACCAGCCGCGCACCCGGCGCGGCCGCGGCGGCCTCGGCTGCACCGGAATCGGCAGCCGCAGGTCGTCGAGGTCCGGCGGCAGCGCGGGCAGGGTCGTCACGGTGTCGCGCAACGCCGACGCCTCCCCCCGAGGTGTCGCACAGACCTGCGCGCCGGCCCATGGCGCGGCGATGCCACGCCATGATCGCCAGGCAGGTCAGGCTCGCGGTTCCTGACCAGAAAGTCTTCGGCGGGAGTGTATACCTGAATGTGACTATGTGAGGCGAAATGTGGTGATTGGGTTCCGCGGTTGGCGGTGCGGGCCCTGTCAGTGCTCCGCTGGTCCGCCGGCAGGCCGCGCCGCTGGTCCGCCGGTGGGCCGCGCCGCTGGTTCCCCGGCGGGCCGCGCCGCGGGTACGCCGGTGGGCCGCGCCGCGGGTACGCCGGTGGGCCGCGCCGCAAGCGTTCGCCCGTGTGCACGTCGTCGCGGGCCACAGCGACCAGCGCCGCGCGAGTCTGTCGGTGCCCGCCCGTAGGGTGGGCACCCTCCCTAGAGGGGCGGGTCATACCTACCTCGCGCTGAGCAGCAACCGCACCACTGCCCTGCACTACAGCCACGCCCGCCGCCCGGCACGACTACCGCCGGGCACCGCCGTGCTACGCCCGCCGCCCGGCGCCACCGCTGCCCCGCACACCGCCGCCCCGCACCACCGCCCGCCGCCGACGCCGGGCGCGCTTGCAGCGCCGCGCGAGTCTGTCGGTACCCGCCCGTAGGGTGGGCACCCTCCCTAGATGTGATGTCCAGGGAGGTTGGTCAGCCGGGTGATCGGTGGCTGGCCTCCGATGGCGGAGTGGGGGCGGTGGTGATTATAGAAGTGCAGCCAGCCGGGCAGGGCTGTGTTGCGCTGGTCGGTTGACTCGTAGAGGCGTGCGTAGGCCCAGCCGTCGGCCAGGGTGCGGTGGAATCTCTCGATTTTGCCGTTGGTCTGCGGCCGGTAGGGCCGGGTCCGTTTGTGGACGATGCCGAGGTCGGTGCAGGCGTCGCGCCAGGCGTGGGAGCGGTAGCAGCTGCCGTTGTCGGACAGCACCCGTTCAACGGTGATGTCGTGGTCGGCGAACCAGGCCACCGCGCGGTGCAGCACGCCGATCGCGGTGGTGGCTTTCTCGTCGGTGCAGATCTCGGCGTAGGCGACGCGGGAGTGGTCGTCGACGACGGTGTGCACGAACGCGGTGCCGGTGCGAGGGTCGTGGCGGTGGTTGCGCTGCCCGGTCCTGTTCGCCGTGGCTTCTCGGTTCTTGTCGCCTTGCTGGCGTCCGAGGAAGCGGTGCCCGCCGCCGTCGGGGATGTTGGGCGAACTTGGTCACATCGACGTGGATCATCGAGCCCGGGTGCGGGTGTTCGTAGCGGCGCAACGGTTCAGCGCTGACCCGGTCGATACGGGCAAGCCGGTTGATCCGGCACCGCACCAGCACCGCGTGCACGGTCGACGCGGGCATCCCGAGCCGGCCAGCGATCTGGACCGGACCAAGCCGATGCCGCCACCGCAGCCGCACGATCCGCCGCACCACCTCCGGCGTGGTCCTGGTCGGGCTCGAGTGCGGCCGCGAGCTACGATCGGCCATCCCCGCAGCACCTTCGCTGCGGTAGCGGTCGGCCCACTTCTTCGCGGTGCGCGCAGCGACCATGAACATCTTGGCCGCGGCGACGTAGGTCCAGCCACGATCGACGACCAGCCGAGCCAGCCGCAGACGGGCACGCGGGGTCAGAGCAGCGTTAGCGTGGGACACGAGGGCCTCCGGTCGATGAAGCGGTGAACTAGACAGCTCCACTTCACAACCGGAGGCCTTCACCTGTCAGCCAGGCTCACCAACACCGGGCGGCACAACCTCCCCGGACATCACACCTAGAGGGGCGGGCCATACCTACCTCGCGCTGAGCAGCAACCCCACTACCGCCGCCCCGCACCACCGCCCGCCGCCGCCCCCCAGCCCGCTTGCAGCAACCGTGCGAGTCTGTCGGTACCCGCCCGTAGGGTGGGCACCCTCCCTAGAGGGGCGGGTCATACCTACCTCGCGCTGAGCAGCAACCCCACCACCGCCGACACCACCGCCCGGCGCACCCGCCGGCCCCCAGCCCGCTTGCAGCACCGCGCGAGTCTGTCGGTACCCGCCCGCAGGGTGGGCACCCTCCCTAGAGGGGCGGGTCATACCTACCTCGCGCTGAGCAGCAACCCCACTACCGTCCGGCACGACCGAGGGGCGGGCCCGGCGATCAGGCGGTCGGCAGGTCGATCAGCATGACGGGGTCCGTGGTCGGCTGCGGCGACCCGCCGTCCGGTTCGACGGTGATGCCGAGCCGGTCGGCGCCGGCGAGGCCGCGGGCGGTGAAGGGACCGACGTGGCCGTCGGGGGGGTTGCCGAGGACGCCGGCGGACACCACGCCGCCGTCGTCGTGCATGAACCACAGCTGGTAGGTGTGCCCGGCCGGTGCCGGCGCCATGCCGTCGCCGATGAACACGGCGACGTCCAGCGAGCGCGCCAGCAGCACGGTGCCGCTGCTGTCGCCCTCGCCGACCCGCACCATCTCCATGTCCTCCGCACCGACCAGTTGCCGCATCTGGGCGCCGATCTGCTGCGACCGGTCGAGGTCGGACTGCACGTCGTTCAGCCGGATCCCGAGCACGACGATCGCCGCCACGGCCGCTGCGGCCAGGCCGGTCGCGACCCGCGGCCACCAGCGCCGCAGCGCCCGCCCCGCGGCAGAACCCGACCCTGCAGCAGAACCCGACCCCGCGGCAGAACCGAGCGGCGTCGACCCCGCCGCAACCCGCGGCGGCAGCGGCCGCACCTCGGCGATCCGGGCGAGCACCTCCTCACGCATCCGCGGCGGCGGCGTGACGGCGGCGGCGACGCCGAGGCGGGCGGCGGTCTCGCGCAGCTCGTCGACCTCGACGCGGCAGTCGGCGCACTGTTCGAGGTGCTCCTCGAACCGGCTGACCTCGTCCGGCGGCAGCGCGTGCAACGCGTACGGCGCGGCCAGGGTGTGGATTCCGGCGTCCACGTGCTCGTTCATCGCCCCACCCCCATGCAGTCGCGCAGCCGGGCGAGGCCGTCGCGCAGCCGCGTCTTGACCGTACCGAGCGGAGCATGCAGCAGCTGCGCGACCTCGCGATACGTGTAGCCGTCGTAGTAGGCCAGCGCGATCGACTCGCGCTGCAGCCCGGTCAGCGAGTCGAGACAGCGGCGTACCTGTTCACGCTCCACGTTCGCCTCCACCTCGTCGGCCACATGGTCGTAGGGCCGCTCGTCGTCGCGGCGGGCGGCGCGCTCCTCGCGGTCGCTGCCGGCCTGTTCGCGGCGGACGCGGTCGACGGCGCGGCGGTGGGCGATCGTGAGGATCCAGCCGCGCGCGCTGCCCCGCTCGGGCTCGTACCGCGACGCCGTCCGCCAGACCTCGACCAGCACCTCCTGGGCGACCTCCTCGGCCAGCGCCCGGTTGCGGACCACCGTCGTCGCGATGCCCAGCACCGGACCGGCCATGCTGTCGTAGACCTGCTCGAAGGCGGCGTGGTCGCCGCGGGCACAGTGGTCGAGCAGCCGGCCGAGCCGGTCGCCCGGCGGCTCCGGCTCACCCGCCGGCACCGATCGCAACGTCACCATCGTGCGTCCTCCACCGTCATCGTCCACCTGACTGCCCCGAGTTCGCAGCCGTGGGGACGGCGGATTGGTCGCGGTCCGCACCAATCCGCGCGCACGCGGGCCGCGAACCCCGGGCATGGAGCCCACGCGACCGTCGGTGGCGGTGATCGGATCCGGCATCGCCGGCCTCACCGCCGCCTACCTGCTGCAGCGCCGGTACGACGTGCACCTGTTCGAGGCGGACGACCGGCTGGGCGGGCACGCGCACACGCACGACGTGCCGGGCGCGGGCGCGCCGGTCGCGGTGGACAGCGGATTCCTCGTGCACAACGAGCGAACCTATCCGCGGCTGACCCGGTTGTTCGGCGAACTCGGCATCGCGACCACCGAGACGGACATGTCGATGAGCGTGAGCTGCGCGTCGTGCGGGCTGGAGTACGCGGGCGCGCTCGGCCCGTCCGGCGTGTTCGCCCAGCGCCGGTCCGCGGCCAGGCCGCGGTTCCTGCGGATGCTCGCCGAGGTCGCGGCGTTCCACCGGCGGGCGCGAGCACTGCTGGCGAACGACGCGGACCAGAGGCTGACGCTCGGCGCGTTCCTCGCCCGGCACCGGCACACCGCCTACTTCGCCGACCACTTCATGGTGCCGCTGGTGTCGGCGGTCTGGTCGGCGGGACGAGCGGACGTGCTGCGGTATCCGGCCCGGTTCCTGTTCCGGTTCCTCGACAACCACGGCATGCTCGCGGTCGGCGGGTCGCCGCGCTGGCGGACGGTCACCGGCGGCTCGCGGACGTACGTCGAACGGGCGGCGAAGGAGCTCACGTCCGTGCGCACGTCGACCCCGGTCCGCGGACTGCGGCGCACCGGCGACGGCGTCCTGGTGCGCGAGGCGTCGGACACGGTGCAGCGGTTCGACCACGCCGTCGTGGCGACCCACGCCGACCAGGCGCTGCGACTGCTGGAGGACCCGACGGCGGACGAGCGGGCCGTGCTGGGGACGTTCGGGTTCTCGGTCAACACGGCGGTGCTGCACACCGACGCGACGCTGCTGCCCCGGGAGCGGCGGGCGTGGGCGTCGTGGAACCACGTGGTGCCGGCCTGCGGTCCCGGCGCGGGGGCACGCACGCGGCCCGTGGCGATCTCGTACCACCTGAACCGGCTGCACCGGCTGGGCGGTGCGGCGGGTGGGCGGGAGTACATCGTCACGCTGGGCGGGACGGACCGGATCGCGCCTGACGCCGTCGTCGCCCGGATGGTCTACGCGCACCCGATCCACACCGTCGAGACGGTCGCGGCACAGCGGCGGCTGCCCGGCCTCGCCACCGCCCGGACGGTGTACGCGGGCGCCTGGCAGGGCTGGGGGTTCCACGAGGACGGCTGCGCGTCCGGCGTCCGCGCCGCCGAGCATCTGGGGGTCCGCTGGTGACGGCGCTGTACTTGGCCACGGTGACGCACACGCGGTACGAGCGGGCCCGCCGGACGTTCCGCTACGGCACCTTCCTGTGGCTCGTCGACCTCGACGACCTGCCCCGGCTGCCGCGGGCGCTCGCGGCGTTCCGGGCCCGCGATCACTTCGCCGGCGACGCCGCGACGATCCGGGACGGGCTGGCATCGTGGCTGGCGGAGAAGGGTATGGCTCTCGGCGGCGGCCGCGTGCTCATGCTCTCGGGCGCGGCCGTGCTCGGGTACGTGTTCAATCCGCTGACAGTGTTCTGGTGCCACGACGCGGACGGCGCGCCGCTCTGCGTCGTCGCGGAGGTGCACAACACCTACGGAGGCCGGCACGCCTACGTCCTGCACCCGGACGAGCAGGACCGGGCGACGACCGCGAAGGAGCTCTACGTGTCGCCGTTCTTCCCCGTCGACGGCCGCTATGCGATGTCCGTCCCCCGTCCCGGCCACCGGCTGCGGCTGGCGGTCACCCTGTTCCGGCCCGGGCCCGGCGGCGCGGACGTGCCCGCGTTCGCCGCGTCGCTGACGGGCCGCCGCCGGCCGGCCACCGTGCCGCAGCTGCTCCGGCTGCTACTGCGCTACCCCTGGGCGCCGCTGCGGGTCAGCGCGCTGATCCGCTGGCAGGGCGTCCGGCTGTGGCTGCGCCGGCTGCCCGTCGTCCCGCGCCGAGGTGCGGCCGCATGAGCGCCGTCACCAGCATCGACATCGGCCGCTGGCCGGACGTCGCCGTCACGCCCGCGGCCGGTGGCGCACGGCTGCGGGCGGCCCGGACGGCGGTCGGGTACGCCGCGCGGGTGGCAGGGGTCCGGGTCGTGACGGCGGACGGCGCGCTCGGCGCCGCGCCGGGCGCACCGGTGCTCGAGGTCCGCCGGGCCCGCGAGTTCTTCGCCCGCATCGGCCGCGACGGCATGATCGGCTTCGGCGAGGGGTTCATGAGCGGCGCGTGGACGGCGCCCGACCTCACCGGCGTGCTGACGGCGTTCGCCGGCCGGCTGACCGGCCTGGTCCCGCCGCCGTTGCAGCGGCTGCGCCGGCTGACGCAGCCGTCGATGCCGGCCGCCGAGTTCGCCGACCGCGCCGGCGCACGGCGCAACGTCAGCCGTCACTACGACCTCTCCAACGAGCTGTTCGCGCTGTTCCTCGACCCCTCGATGACGTACTCGTCGGCGTTGTTCGGACCCGGCGACGACCTCGAGCGGGCCCAGCTGCGCAAGATCGACGCGGTGCTGGACGCCGCGGCGGTCCGGCCCGGCGCACGGGTGCTGGAGATCGGCACCGGCTGGGGCGCGCTGGCGGTCCGGGCCGCGACCGAGCGCGGGGCGCACGTCACCACCGTCACGCTGTCCGAGGAGCAGGCCGCCCTCGCCCGGTCCCGCGTCCAGACGGCGGGGGTGACGGACCGCGTCGACGTGCAGGTGCGCGACTACCGCGACGTCGAGGGCCGCTACGACGCCGTCGTCAGCGTCGAGATGATCGAGGCCGTCGGCGAGCGGCACTGGCCGCAGTACTTCGCCACGCTGGGCCGGGCGCTGGCGCCGGGCGGGCGGATCGGGCTGCAGGCCATCACGATGCCGCACGAGCACCTGGTGGCGACGCGGCACTCGTGGACCTGGATCCACAAGTACGTCTTCCCCGGCGGGCTGATCCCGTCGGAGCGGGCGATCCGGGAGCACGCGTGGCGCGACGGCGGGCTGTCGGTGCTGCACCGGCGCTCGTTCGGCGCGCACTACGCCGAGACACTGCGGCAGTGGCGCGAGCGGTTCCTGGCCGGCGCCGACGCCGTCGGCGCGCTCGGCTTCGACCCGGTGTTCCGGCGGATGTGGGAGTTCTACCTGGCCTACTGCGAGGCCGGGTTCCGCACCGGCCGGCTGGACGTCGAGCAGTACACGCTCGGGACTGGAGGGGTCCGATGACCGCGACGGCAACGCGGCTGCACGGCCTGCTAGGAGAGGTGCTCGGGACCGAGCCGCCGGTGCGGATCCGGGCGTGGGACGGCAGCCTGGCCGGCCCGGCGGACGCGCCGGTGGTCGCGCTCCGGTCGCCGATGGCGCTGCGCCGGCTGCTGTGGCGGCCCGGCGAGCTGGGGCTGGCCCGGGCATACGTCGCCGGCGACCTCGAGGTGGAGGGCGATCTCGGCGCCGCGTTCGCGCACACGCGGCGCGCGTTCGCGGCGGCCCGGACACGGCCGACGCCGGGCGCCGTCCGGTCGGCGTGGCGGGCGGCTCGCGACTGGCGGCTGCTGGGCGCGCCACCGCCGGCCCCGCCCGAGGAGGCCCGGCTGCGCGGACGACGGCACACGCAGCGGCGCGACCGCGCGGCGATCAGCCACCACTACGACCTCGGCAACGACTTCTACGCGCTGCTGCTGGACGAGACCATGGCGTACTCGTGCGGTTACTGGACGCCGGACGTGCCCGACGGCGACGGCGCGGCCGCGTCGCGGGCCAAGCTGGACCTCGTCTGTCGCAAGCTCGAGCTGCGCCCCGGCGACCACCTGGTCGACGTCGGCTGCGGCTGGGGCTCGCTGGTGCTGCACGCGGCCCGCGAGTACGGCGTCCGGGTCAGCGGCTACACCATCTCGCAGGCGCAGGCGTCGTTCGTCCGCGACCGCATCGCCCGGGCCGGGCTGGGCGACCACGCCGCCGTCGAGCTGCGCGACTACCGCGACCTCGACGTCACCGGCGCCGACGCCGTCGCGTCGATCGAGATGGGCGAGCACGTCGGCGCAAAGCGGTACCCGGAGTACGCGGCCGTGCTGCACAACACCGTCCGCCCCGGCGGCCGGCTGCTGCTGCAGCAGATGTCGCGGGGGCGGCACGCGGCCGGCGGCGGCGCGTTCATCGAGTCCTACATCGCGCCCGACATGCACATGCGCCCGCTGCCCGAGACGCTACGGATGGTCGCGGCCGCCGGGTTCGAGCTGCGCCACGTCGAAGCGCTGCGCGAGCACTACGTGCGGACGATCCGGTGCTGGGCCGGCCGGCTGGAGCAGCACTGGGACGACGTCGTCGCGCTGGCCGGCGAACGGACCGCGCGCGTCTGGCGGCTCTACCTCGCCGGCGGCGCGGCCGCGTTCGACGAGGGCCGCATGGGCGTCGACCAGATCCTGGCGGTGCGGCGCTGATGGGCGGCATCGCGTGGAACGGGCTCGGGGCGAGCCTCGGGCTGACCGCCGCCGTCGTCGTCGTGCTGATGGCCGGCGTGGTGGCTTGGGTGGCCCGCGGCGGCGCCGTCGTCGTCATCGACACCGTGTGGGGCGCCGGGTTCGCGCTGGTCGCCGTCGTGACCTGGCTGGCGTCCTCCGGTGACGGCGACGACGTGCTGCGGGCGGTCGTCACCGTCCTCACCGTCGTCTGGGGCGTCCGGCTCGCCGTCCACCTGCACCGGCGCAACCACGGCAAGGGCGAGGACCCGCGCTACGAGGACCTGTTCGCCCGGCATTCCGGCAGCAGGGTGCGCGTGACGGCGCTCTGGGTCTGCCTGCCGCAGGCGGTGATCCTCTGGTTCGTCTCGCTGCCGGTGCAGGTGGCGCAGTACGTGACGCTGGAGCCGGCGTGGTGGCTGGTCGGGCTGGGCGTCGTGGTGTGGGCGGTCGGGCTGGTCTTCGAGGCCGTCGGCGACGCCCAGCTGGCTCGGTTCAAGGCCGACCCGGCCAACCGCGGACGGATCATGGACCGTGGGCTCTGGCGCTACACACGGCACCCCAACTACTTCGGCGACGCCTGCGTCTGGTGGGGCCTGTGGCTGTGCGCGTGCGTCACCTGGCCGGGCGCGGCCACCGTCGCATCGCCGCTGCTCATGACGTTCTTCCTGGCCCGCGGGACGGGCAAGGCGCTGACCGAGAAGCGCATGTCCGGGCGGCCCGGTTACGCCGAGTACGTCGAGCGGACCAGCGGCATCGTCCCGTTGCCGCCGCGTCAGAGGTCGACCAGCGGGTCCGGATAGTCCAGGCCCCGGCGACGGTCGTCCGGCAGCGTCCACGGCGTGTGGACGGCGGCGCCCTCGACGTCGCGCAGCTCGGGCACGTAGCGGCGGACGTAGGCGCCGTCGGGGTCGAAGCGCTTGGCCTGGCGCAGCGGGTTGAGGACGCGGTTGGGCCGCGTGTCGTTGCCGGTGCCGGCCACCCACTGCCAGTTGCCGGCGTTGTTCGCGACGTCGCCGTCGACCAGCCAGCGGAAGAAGTGGGCGGCGCCGGCCCGCCAGTCGACCCGCAGGTTCTTCGTCAGGAACGACGCCGTCACCAGCCGGGCCCGGTTGTGCATCCAGCCCTCGCGCAGCAGCTGGCGCATGCCGGCGTCGACGATCGGCACGCCGGTACGGCCCTCCTGCCAGGCCCGCAGTGCGTCGGCGTCATCGCGCCATTCGACGTCACGGCGCCGGTAGTCCTTCGCGGCGACGGACGGGACCGCCGCCGTCACCTGGTGGTGGAAGTCGCGCCAGGCCAGCTGCCGGACCTGTTCCGGGGCACAGCCGGCCAGCCGGTTGGCCACCTCGAGCGGCGAGACGCAGCCGAAGTGCAGGTACGGGCTGAGCCGCGAGGTCCGGTCGCCGGCGAGGTCGTCGAGGTCCGGCTCGCCGTCGCCGGCCCTTCGGACGGCCGCCTCGAGGACGGCGCGCCCGGCGGTCTCGCCACCGTCGGGAAGATCGGGCGAGGAGTCGCCGTCGGACAGGTCCGTGACGGCAGGCAGCCGGCCGATCCGGTCGAGGGCGCCGCCAGCTCCGGGGATCGTCGGCGGCGCCGCGTGCTGGTCGCGCCACTCGACCGCGTCCCAGGCCCGCCAGTACGGAGTGAAGACGCGGTAGTGGTCGCCGCCGGCCGGGGCCAGCGCGCCGGGCGGGACCACCGTCACGCCGGGATGGGCCCGGAACCGCACGCCCCGCCCCGCGCACCCGTCGGCCAGCCGCTGCTCGCGGCGCTGGGCGTAGCCACTGACGTCGGCGCTGCACACCAGCGCCGTCGCCCCTGTCTCCGCGACTACCGCCATCGTCTCCTCGACGACGTCGCCGCGGCGCAGCACCAGGTTGCCGCCGCGCTGCCGCAACTGTTCGCGCAGGTCGGCCAGCGCCCGGGCGAGGAACGCGGCCCGGTTGGGCGCGGCGTTCCGGCCGCCCAGGATCGCGTCGTCCAGCACGAACAGCGGCACCACCCGGTCGGCGTGCTCGCAGGCGGCGGCCAGCGCCGGGTGGTCGTGCACCCGCAGGTCGCGGGTGAACAGCACCACTGCCGTCTTCTCCATCGTCGGACTCATACCCGTCATTCGAGGCCCATCCGCTCCCGGATGGGGTACGAACCCCCGACATGAGGGTTCTCGTCGCCGGCGCGACCGGCTATGTCGGCAGCCGCCTGGTCCCGCGGCTGGTCGCCGCCGGACGCACCGTCCGCTGCCTGGCCCGCGATCCCGGCAAGCTGCGCGACCAGCCCTGGGCGAGCGAGGTCGAGGTCGTGCGCGGCGACGTGCTGGATCGGGCCGGCCTCGCCCCTGCCATGGAGGACGTCGACGTCGTGCACTATCTCGTGCACTCGCTGGCGACGCGCGGCTTCGCCGAGACCGACCGGAGGGCGGCGACGACAGTGGCGGCGGCGGCCGCGGACGCCGGTGTGGGCCGGCTCGTCTACTTGGGCGGGTTGCACCCGCCGGCCACCGCCGGGCTCTCCGACCACCTGGCGTCGCGCACCGAGGTCGGCCGGATCTTCCTCGACGGGCCGGTACCGGCGGTCGTGCTGCAGGCCGGCGTGGTCATCGGCTCCGGTTCGGCCAGCTTCGAGATGCTGCGCCACCTCACCGAGCGGCTGCCCGTCAGCGTGACGCCACGCTGGGTGCACACCCGCACCCAGCCCATCGCGATCCGCGACGTCCTCGCCCACCTGGTCGCGGCCACCACCCTGCCGGGCGAGCCGAACCGGACCTTCGACATCGGCGGCCCGGACGTGCTGACGTACGCGGACATGATGCGCGGCTATGCCCGCGTCGCCGGGCTGCCCCGCCGGGTGATCGTGCCGGTCCCGCTGCTGACGCCGTGGCTGTCCGCGCAGTGGGTGAACCTGGTGACGCCGGTGCCGCGATCCATCGCGGTCCCGCTGATCGAATCGCTCGAGCACGAGGCCGTCTGCACCGAGGACGACCTGCGCGACCTGCTGCCGGAGCCGGTCGACCCGACGCCGTATGAGCGTGCGGTCGAGCTGGCGCTGGCCCGCATGCGCGACGGCGAGGTCGAGAGCCACTGGTCCGCCGCGTCGCCCGCCGGTGCGCCGTCGGACTCGCTGCCCAGTGATCCGTCCTGGTCCGGCGGCTCGGTGCGGGTGGACCAGCGGTCCGTACGGTGCGCCGTCCCGCCCGAACGGCTGTGGCGCGTGGTCGAAGGCATCGGCGGTCAGAACGGCTGGTACTCGTTCCCGCTGGCCTGGGCGGTGCGCGGCTGGGCCGACCGGCTCGTCGGTGGCGTCGGCCTGCGCCGCGGCCGCCGCGACCCGGCCCGGCTGCACCTCGGTGAGGCGCTGGACTGGTGGCGGGTCGAGGCGATCGAACGTGGCCGGCTGCTGCGACTGCGCGCGGAGATGAAGGTGCCGGGGAGGGCCTGGCTCGAACTGACGGTGACGCCCGACGGCGACGGCGCCCGCTACGGCCAGCGCGCGGTCTTCGTGCCCCGCGGCCTGACCGGCCAGCTCTACTGGTGGATGTTGTGGCCCTTCCACGGGATCATCTTCGGCGGCATGTCCCGCAACATCACCCGCACGGCCGCTCGTCCGAGCGTCTGAGGGGCGGAGGATGCGGAGCCGGCGTCAAGAGCGCCCGCGGCATGCTTCACCGCCGCGAAGCGGAGCCGGCGCAGCATCCTCCGCCCCTCAGGCGCGGGCTAGCGATCCGTGCGCTTCGGCCACCAGACGCGTGGGCCGAGGTCGTAGGCGAGGGCGGGCACGAGCAGCGAGCGGACGACGAAGGTGTCGAGCAGCACGCCGAACGCGACGAGGAAGGCGATCTGCGCCAGGAACAGGATCGGGATCACCGCGAGCGCCGAGAACGTGGCCGCGAGCACCAGCCCCGCCGACGTGATGACGCCGCCGGTGACGGCGAGCCCGCGCAGCACGCCGGGCCGCGTGCCGATGCTCGCCGACTCCTCCCGCACCCGGCTCATCAGGAAGATGTTGTAGTCGATGCCGAGCGCCACGAGGAACACGAACGCGAACAGCGGCACGCCGGGGTCGGCGCCGGGCCAGCCGAGGACGTGGTCGAAGACCAGCCCGGCCACGCCCAGCGTCGCGGCGAAGCTCAGCACGACGGTGAGCACCAGCAGCACGGGCGCCAGGACGGAGCGCAGCAGCCCGATCAGCACGAGCAGGATCACCGCCAGCACCACCGGGATGATCAGGGTGCGGTCGCGGGCGGAGATCTCGTTGGTGTCCAGCAGTTCGGCAGTCCGGCCGCCCACCAGCACGTCCTCGCCGACGTCGTCGAGGGCGGCCCGCAACTCGCGGACGGTGCCGACGGCGGCGTCGCTGTCGGCGGGGTCGGCGAGGGTCAGCTCGAGCAGCGCACGGTCACCGGCGATCTGCGGCTCCGGCGCGTTCGCCGCCGGGCTCACGCCGTCGACGCCCGTGGCCGCCTGAGCCACCCGGTCCGCGTCGCCGGACGAGCTCAGGACGAGCACCGGCGAGCCGGAGCCGCCGGGGAAGTGCCGGCTCAACGCCTCCTGACCCTCGACCGCCTCGACCCGATCGAGGAACAGCTCGCTCTCGCTGACGCCGTCGGCGCGGAAGGTGGGCACGAGCGCGGTCAGCGCCAGCAGCACCGCGCCAACCCCGGCCCACAGTGCGCGGGGGCGCCGGCCGACCAGCCGGGCGACGCGGTCCCACACGCCGGCGCGCTCCGGCGCCTCCGAGCCGTACCGCGGCCGGAACGGCCAGAACGCCGCCCGCCCGAGCAGCACCAGGACGGCCGGCAGGAAGGTCAGCGCCGCCAGCAGCGAGGCGCCGATGCCGAGGGCGGCCACCGGGCCCAGGCTGCGGTTGGAGTTCAGGTTCGACAGCAGCAGGCAGAGCACACCGGCGATGACGGTGCCGCCGGAGGCTACGATCGGCCCGGCCGCCCGCCGCAGCGCCGTCGCCATCGCCTCGAACCGGCCGCGGTGCTCGCGCAGCTCCTCGCGGTAGCGGGCGACCAGGAGCAGCGCGTAGTCCGTCGCGGCGCCGACGACGAGGATCGACATGATGCCCTGGCTCTGCCCGTTCAACGTCAGCGTGCCGGCGTCGGCCAGCAGGTACACCGCCCACGACGCCAGGCCGAGCCCGAGCACCGACGACACCAGCACGGCGAGCGGCAGGATCGGGCTGCGGTAGACCACCAGCAGGATCACCAGCACCACGGCCAGCGCCACCACCAGCAGCACGCCGTCGATGCCCGCGAACGCCGATCCCAGGTCGGCGGCGAACCCGGCCGGGCCGGTCACGTGCACGGCGGCGCCCGCCGCCTCGCCCAGGGTGGCCCGGATCTCCTCGACGACGGCGTCGACCTCGGCCGCGCCGGAAGTGTCGATCTGGACGACGGCGGTGAGCGCGTTACCGTCCTCGGACGGGATCGGCGGGCTGACCGGCGGGGTGACGCCGTCGAGCCCGGCCACCCGCTCGAGCTGGGCCGCGGCCTCGCCGGCCGCCTCGGGCGCCAGCCCGTCCGGGGCCTCCCAGACCACGACCGCCGGCAGGACGTCGGCGTCCTGGAAGTCCGCCCGCGCGTCGGCGACCTCGGTGGACTCGGCGTCGGAGGGCAGGAACGCGGCGTTGTCGTTCTCGGCGACCTCGCCGAGCCGGCCCGCGTACGGGCCGCCGACAGCGCCGACCGCCAGCCACCCGAGCAGGAGGAGGACGGGGACGAGCCAGCGCAGCCGAGAGGGCATGCTCGGGCCTTTCGTTTCGATGGTCGAATATCTCGATCGTCGAGATATTACCCGCGCCCGGCCCCGTCACGCTCCCGGTGGGCGACGAGCGCCTCGAGCGCCGTCGTCAGGAACCGCTGCACGACGTCGAGGTCGTGCTCGTCGTACCCGGCGAGCCGGTCCGCCATGTCGACCGCCAGCGGGCCGAAGTAGGCCGGGCCGAGCGCGGCGGCCGACGGCTCCAGCCGGACCAGCACCCGGCGGCGGTCGCGCGGATCGGTCTCGCGGCGCAGGTGGCCCGACGCGACCAGCCGGTCGACGAGCGCCGTCACCGATGCCGACGAGAGTCCCAGTTCGCGCCCGATCGCGCCGGCCGTGACGTCGCGGCCCTCGCGCGCGGCTGCCACCAGGACGAGCAGCGCGCGGGCGGCGGAGTGGTCGATGTCGTGGGCCGCACCGAAGCGGCGGGCGAGGTCGGCCATCTCGGCGCCGAGCAACTGGAGCTGCCTGATGACGGCGTCGGTGCGCGCGTCCCTCGGCCCCGCCTCGCCGGGCGTCTCCGTCGCCATGGGGTCATGGTCGCAGACACCCGCGCCCGCGGGCCGGAGGGATCGGTGGATGTGGAGCCGGCGTCAAGAGCGCCCGCGGCATGCTTCACCGCCGCGTAGCGGAGCCGGCGCAACATCCACCGATCCCTCCGGGTCGCCCTTTCTCACATCGGCGGCATCAGCACGCCGTCGATGAGGTAGACGGTCGCATTGGCCGTGGTGACACCGCCGCAGATGACGTTGGCGTCGTTGACGGTCATCGCGTCCGGCGTGCCGGCGACGGTCACGGGCGCGCCCTGGACCGTCGTCTGCTCGCCGACCACCTGGTCGGGCGACAGCTGGCCGGGCACCACGTGGTACGTCAGCACCGTCGTCAGCAGGTCGGCGTCGGTCGACAGCGTCGTCAGCGTGGCCGGGTCGACCGCTGCGAACGCGTCGTCCACGGGCGCGAAGACGGTGAACTCGCCGCCGTTCAGCGTGTCGACGAGGTTGACCTGCGGGTTCAGCTCGCCGGACACGGCCGAGACGAGCGTCGTCAGGATCGGGTTGTTCGACGCGGCCACCGCGACCGGGTCGTCGGACATGCCCTCCACCGACCCCTCGCCGTCGGGCACCTGGGACGCGTAGTCGGCGCAGCCCGGGCCGACCGGGCCGGCCATCGGTTCCTCCGTCATCTCGTCGGCCGGCTCGCCGGCGTCCTCGCTCGGCGCCGCGGAGCTGTCGCCGCTGCCGCCGTTGCCGCTCGCCGTCGAGTCGTCGTCGCCGTCGTCGCCGCAGGCGGACAACGTCAGTGTGAGAGCGGCGGCGGTCGCCAGCAGGACGGGGACTCGCCTGGTCAGGAGCTTCATGATCGGTTCCTCTCGTGCTCGTTCTGATGGGTGTCGGGTCGTGTCGGGGAGTCAGGTCACGCGCACCACCACCGAATGCCAGCCGCTGGACCCGTCCGGGAACGGCGGTGCCTGCTCGTCGGTCTGCCGGTCGCCGGCGCCGTCGGTAGCGCGGACGCGCAGCGTGTGGTTGCCCGGTTCGGCGTCCCAGTCCCACGACCACTGCCGCCAGGTGTCCGCCGACGCCTCGGCGGCCAGCCGCGCGGGCCGCCAGTCGCCGTCGTCCACCTGCACCTCGACCCCGGCGACGCCGCGGTGCTGCGCCCACGCCACCCCGGCGACGACGGTCCGGCCGGCAGGCAGCTCGGCGAACGACCCCGGCACGTCGATGCGCGACGCCGTCTTGATCGGGGCCTCGGCCGCCCAGCCGCGGTCGGTCCAGTAGGCGGTGGCGCGGTCGAAGCGGGTCAACTCCAGGTCCGTGACCCACTTCGTCGCCGACACGTAGCCGTACAGGCCGGGGACGACGAGGCGGGCGGGGAAGCCGTGCGCCACCGGCAGCGGCTCACCGTTCATGCCGATCGCCAGCAGCGCGTCCCGCCCGTCCGTGACGACGTCCAGCGGCGTGCCCGCCGTGAACCCGTCGACGCTGGTCGAGAGCAGCATGTCGGCGTCGGCGCTCGGGTTCGCCCGGGCCAGCAGGCCGGCCAGCGGGTAGCCGAGCCAGACGGCGTTTCCGGCCAGCTCGCCGCCGACCTCGTTGGAGACGCAGGTGAGCGTGATCATGCGCTCCACCAGGTCCAGCCCGAGCACGTCGTCGAAGTCGAGCTCGATCTCCCGCTCCACCATCCCGTGGATCCGCAGCCGCCACTCCTCCGGCGTCACGCGCGGCAGGTCGAGCGCGGTGTCGACGCGGTAGAAGTCCGGGTTCGGTGTGGTGAACGGCGACACCCCCGCGACGTCCAGTTCGGCGCCGGCCGGGACCGCGGGCGCCGGATCGCTCGGCGGCGGGAGCCGCAGCGCATCGCGTGCCGCCCGCACGTCGGCCAGCGTCTGCCCGAACCGCCGCCCGCCGACCGCCGACAGCACCGCCAGGCCCGCCACCGCCGCCGTCAGCACGACGACCTCCCGCCGCGACGGCCGCTTTGCCTCCGCCCTGCCGACACCCGCCCTGCCGACGCCCGCCCCCTCGGGGTCGGCGTCGGTGTCGGTGCCGGTGGGGTCGTCGCCTCGGCCTGCAGTCACCCTGGTCCCGGGCGCGCCGGAAACGGCGCGGAGCCGCCCCACCAGCACCGTCAGCGCCACTACGCCCGCGACGACCCCGGCGAGGGTCGGCACCGCCCAGGCCGCGGTGGCCGTCGGACGGTTCAGGGCCGCGGCGACCGCCACGGCGCCCAGCACCAGCAGCACCGCCGCGCCGGCCCACCGCCGCCACAGCTCGAGCAGTCCGCCCGCCGCCGACACCAGCAGCAGCACGCCGGCCATCCCGGCCAGCAGCACCTGCTTGTCGTTCTCGCCGAACGTGCGGATGGCGAAGCTCTTCAGCCACTCCGGCGTCAGGTCCACGAACGTGTTGCCGACCGCCAGGAACGGCGCCGCGGCCGGCTCCGCCACGAGCGCCGCGACCAGTTCGCCGACGCCCAGGGTGAGCCCGCCGGCCGCGATTCCGGCCAGCGCGGCCAGTGCTCGAGTCCCCCACCGGTGCGTCGTCATGCCCCGTGTTCGACGCGACTCCGGGCCCGGATTGGTCGCGTCCCGGGAATCAGCCGTTCGGCCGGTTGTCCACAGGCTCGGCCGGACTCGCCGGTTGTCCACATTTCCCGATCTGCCGATGGATCACGGCCCACCGACCAGCAAGAGTGGCGGCATGCCGAACAGCAGTGCGAAACTCACGAGAACAGGAGAAGCCAGATGGTGGTGGTCGACATGGCGGCGGTCGAGTTCCCGGCGAGCCGACAACGCTGGGCGTTCGAGGACCTCCTCGAGTTGCCCGAATCCGACTGGCGCTTCGAGATCGTCGACGGTGGGCTGCACATGACCCCGCCGCCGAGCCTCTATCACGACGGCATCTGGTTGCGGCTGCGCGACCTCATCCGCGATGCCGTCCCAGCGGCCTACGTGGTGCACGGGCCGACGGCGATCGACCTCGATCCCAGTTACCTCATCCCCGACCTCACGGTGCTTCGACGCGACACGGTCCGGCGCGGCCGCAACCTGATCCGTCCGTCCGAGGCGCTCCTCGTGGTCGAGGTGGTCTCTCCGGGGTCGAAGTCCGCCGACCGCATCCTGAAGCCGGCCACCTACGCGGCCGCGGGCATCCCACATTTCTGGCGGGCGGAGTTCCAGCCGGAGCTCAGCCTCACCGCCTACGCGCTGCCCGACGGCGCCCGCACGTACACCGAGGTGGGCACCTGGACGGCCGGCCAGACGGCACCCATCCGGGCGCCGTTCGAGGTCGACATCGAGATCGCGGAGCTGGCTCCGGACCGTTGATCCGCCCGACCGGCCAGGCGTAGGCTTTTCGCCGACCCCCAGTCGGGGTGATCACAATCCGACCGCTGCTTCGGGAGCTCCCTGTGCCCAGCCGCACCGCGTCCGCGCGTCCCTCAGCCCAGACCGCCAAGCCGTCAACGCCGTCGCTGGCCGTCGCGTCAGCCGAACCCTCACAGCCGCCCGGCACGTTCCGCCGGCTCGCTCCGTACCTCCTCCGCCACCGCGGCACCCTGGCCATCTCCGTCGTCGTGGCCCTGGCCTGGGCCGTCGCCGTCGCCGCCGTTCCGGTCACGCAGGGCCGGGTCGTCGACGACGCGATCACCGACCGCAGTGCGCCGCTGCTGCCGATGATCCTGCTGCTCATCGGCCTGGCGGTAGCCCGCTTCGTCCTCTCCGGCTGGTGGCGCTACGTCGGTGGCACCACCGCGTTCCGCATCCAGGACGACCTGCGCCGCGACGTGTACGACACGTTGCAGCGCCTCGACTTCACCGGCCACGCGCAGTTGCAGAGCGGCCAGCTGGTGTCGCGCATCAGCGGCGACCTTCGCTACGTGCACATGCTGCTCAGCTGGATCCCGCAGGTGGCGGCGACATTGCTGTCGTCGCTGCTGGCGGTCGTCGTCATGTTCATGCTGTCGCCGCTCATCGCGGCGCTGGTGGTGGCCGTCATCGTGGTGGTGTTCGCGGTGACGAACCGGCAGCGCCGCCAGGTGTACGCGGCCGGGTGGGACGCCCAGGACCGGGAGGCGGAGATGACCTCCCGGGTCGAGGAGGCCGTCACCGGCGTCCGCGTCGTCCGCGCGTTCGGCCAGCAGCCGGCCGAGACCGAGCGGCTGCACGGTGCGCTGCTCGACATGTTCCGGGCCCGGGTCCGGGCGGTCCGGTTGCGCGCCCCGTTCATCGCCTCGCTGCAGGGCGCGCCGCTGTTCGGGCAGGTCCTGGTGCTGCTGGCCGGCGGTCTGCTGGTCATCCAGGGCCAGCTCACCCTCGGCGTCTTCCTGGCCTGCACCGGCTACCTGGCCGAACTCATCGGCGCCGCCCGGGTGGCCGGCATGGTGCTGACGAACGCGCCGCTGTGCAAGGCGTCCACCGAGCGGGTCGGCGAACTGCTCGACCTGCGGGCCGAGATCACCGAACCGCTGCGCCCGGCCGCCGCCGACGAGCAGGGCGGCGCGGTCTCCTTCCACCGTGTCCGGTTCGCCTACGCCGACGGCGACGGCCACCAGGTGCTGCGCCACTTCAGCCTCGAGGTGCGGCCGGGCGAGACGGTCGCGCTGGTCGGGCCGTCCGGCTGCGGGAAGTCGACGGCGCTGTCGCTGCTCCCCCGCTTCTTCGACGCCGACGCCGGCACCGTTACCGTCGACGGCATCGACGTGCGGCGGTGGTCGCTGCCGGAGCTGCGCCGCCGCATCGGGGTGGTGTTCGAGAACAGCTTCCTGTTCTCCGACACCATCGCCGCCAACATCGCCTACGGGAAACCCGAGGCCGGCATGGACGAGATCCGCGCGGCCGCCCGCGCGGCGCTGGCCGACGAGTTCGTCGAGGCGCTGCCCGACGGCTACGACACCGTGGTCGGCGAGCAGGGCATCACGTTGTCCGGCGGGCAGCGGCAGCGGGTCGCGCTGGCCCGGGCGCTGCTGGCCGAACCCGACATCCTGCTGCTCGACGACGCCACCTCGTCGGTCGACGTGAAGGTCGAGGAGCGCATCCACGCCAACCTCGAACCGTTCCTCGCCAGCCGGACCGTCCTGCTGGTCGCCTACCGCGAGTCCACGCTGCGGCTGGCCGACCGCGTCGTCCTGGTCGACGACGGCCGGGTGGTCGACGAGGGCGGGCACGCCGAACTGCTGGAACGCAACACGCTGTACCGCGACCTGTTCGGCGACGGCCCCGGCAGCGACGAGCGCGCCGACGATCTGATGTCGCACGCCCGGGCCGGACGGTTCGAGGCCACGGCGTCGGCGTGGGAGTCGCGGCAGGACGCCACCGGCTCGCTGCCCAGCCTGCACATGACGGTGCCGCCGGCGGTCGCCGAACGCATCGCCGCGCTGCCACCGCCCGCCGACCCGCCCGGCGTCGACCTCGGCCGCGAGAACTCCGCGCGCGGTCCGTTGCGGCTGGCGTCGTTCCTGCGCCCGTACGTCGGCGGCCTGCTGGTCGGCCTCGCGCTGGTCGTCCTCGAAGCGGCGATCACGCTGGTCAACCCGATGCTGGTGCAGCGTGCGGTCGACGACGGCATGCGCGCCGGCGCCACGGACGTGCTGTTGTGGGTGTGCCTCGGAGCGGCGGTGCTGGTCGGGCTGCTGTGGCTGGACCAACGCACCGGGTTCCTGTGGACGACGCGCAGTACCGAGCGGCTGCTGCTGGCGATGCGGGTGCGCATCTTCGGGCAGCTGCAACGGCTGGGCATCGACTACTACGACCGCACCCAGGCCGGCCGCGTCATGACCCGCATGACGTCCGACGTCGACGCGATCGCCCAGTTGTTCCAGGTCGGGTTGATCAACGCCGTCGTCAGCATCGCCACGTTCGCCGGCATGACGGTCGTGGTCATCGCGCTCGACCCGATGCTGGCGCTGGTCGTGCTGGGCGTCGTGCCGTTCGCCGCCGCCGTCACGTGGTGGTACCGGCGGCGCGCCTCGGTCGCCTACGACGACGCCCGCGAGCTGCTGTCGACGATCAACGCCGACGTGCAGGAGAGCATGGCCGGCATCCGGGTGACGCACGCGTTCCGGCGCGAGGCCGTCAACCTCGAGCGGTTCGCCGGGCTCGGCCGCCAGTACGTCGACGCCAGCCTGCGCGGGCTCTACGCCACCGCGGTGTACGTCGCCGCCATCGAACTGCTCTCGGTGCTGGCCATCGCGGCCGTGCTCTGGGTGGGCGCGCAGCGCATCGAGGCCGGCACGCTGGCGCTCGGCACGCTGATCGCGTTCCTGCTGTACCTCGCCCAGGTGTTCGCGCCGATCCAGCAGCTGTCCTCGGTGTTCGACGTGTACCAGCGGGCCCGCACGGGGCTGGTCCGGGTGCGTGCGCTGCTGGCGCTGGACACGTCGACGCCGGTCCGGCCCGACGCCGTCCCCGTCGACTCGATCGCCGGTGACCTCCGGTTCGAGCAGGTCCGGCTGCGCTACGCCAGCGCCGCCACCGACGCCGTCCGCGACGTCGACCTGCACGTGCCGGCCGGCCAGCGGGTCGCGTTCGTCGGGCGCACCGGCGCCGGCAAGTCGACACTGTCGAAGCTGGTCGCCCGGTTCTACGACCCCACCGACGGCCGCGTGCTGGTCGACGGCCGACCGCTCGACGACCTGGACGTCACCAGCTACCGGCGGCACCTGGGGTACGTGCCGCAGGAACCGTTCCTGTTCTCGCGGACCATCCGCGACAACATCGCCTACGCGCGGCCGGACGCCAGCGACGCCGAGGTCGAGGCGGCCGCCCGCGCCGTCGGGGCGCACGAGTTCATCACCCGGCTGCCGGGCGGTTACCACCACGTGGTGGCCGAACGCGGCCGGTCGCTGTCGGCCGGCCAGCGGCAGTTGGTGTGCCTGGCCCGGGCGCTGCTCGGCGACCCGTCCATCCTCATCCTCGACGAGGCGACGTCGAACCTCGACCTCGCCAGCGAACGGAAGGTGAACCAGGCCATGCGCGTGGCGTCGGCCGGCCGCACCACCATCGTCGTCACGCACCGGCCGCAGTCGCTGCACTGGGTCGACCGCGTGGTGGAAGTGGCGGACGGGCGCATCGCCACCGACGAGCCGGCGCCGAGGTATGTGGAGCGGGTGTTGAGCCGGGCGGGTTGACGACGGCGCGGGGTCGGCTCCTCGGGGTCGGAGGGGGCGGATCTGGGCGTGCTTCTAGGGGTATCACCCGGCCGGCCGGGGGTCGCCCGGCCGGCCGGGGAGTCCTCAGCGCGCCATGTTCGCCATGTTGGTGCCGCTGATGATCGCGTGCCGCAGCGACCGGCCCGGGTCGCCGGCGCCGCCGGGTGCGGAGTCGTCCTCGTAGTTGGGGTTGTGGTAGCCGCGCGGGCGGTGCCGCCGGAAGATCGCGTCGTAGTCGATGTCGCTGCGGGGGTCGCCGAACGGGATCATCCGGTAGCCCTCGCCGACGCCGACGGGCTGGTCGTCGCGGCGGTCGCCGTCCTTGGCGTGGTACAGGGGGTAGCGCAGCGGCTGGGCGGCGATCTGGTCGATCGGGCTGAAGATGCTCTCGCGGCGCTGGCCGTCCCAGTCGTAGTACCAGCGGAACCGGTGCTGCGCCGAGTGCGCCCAGTAGATGTCGATCTCGCAGTAGCACTTCGTGCTGGGCGTGATGTCCAAGTAGTACTGCATCTTGCGGATGCCGGACTCGCCACGCACCATCTGCGGCTGCGGCAGCGGATTGCCGGTGACGCGGTCGACCGTGACCTCGACCATCGGACCGTCCTGCAGGAAGCCGTAGGCGTCGGCGTGGTTGTGCGGGTAGATCGAGATCCGCCATTCGCGGCCGAGGTCGTTCAGCGCCTCCCACTTCTGGCCGGCGACGTCCCAGGCCTCCTTGGCCGAGCTGCCGGTCGGGTCACCGCCGGTGCCCATGTACGGCATGCCGACGATCGAGGCGAACTCCAGCTCGATCTGGAACCGGTCGTAGTCGTCGGCGGTCATGCCGCCGTTCGGCCCGCCCGGCCAGCTGTTGGGGATGAAGCCGTGGTTGCCGATGGCCTCCAGCCCGGCCTCGTCGAGGAAGCCGCGCAGCGTCCGCGCGTAGTCGAGGTAGGCGGGGAAGTTCTCCCGCAGCAGCCGGCCGCCCGACGAGAGCGGCGGGACGGTGCCGCCCTGGTTCTCGGCGTGCTGGCCGTATCCGGCGAACTCGACCTGCTTGAAGCCGGCGTTCGCCAGGAACTGGAACACCTCGCGGAAGCCGCCGGGCAGCGGCACCAGCTCGCCGAGGTCGTCGGGGTCGGCGGGGAAGTTCGGGCCGCCGAGGTAGCCCATGGTCGGGGCCGGGTTGTTCCAGATGCCGCGCCGCGCGGTCGCGTCGCGCTGGGTGTACAGGATCGTGCCGCGCTTGCCCGGGGGCAGCAGGGGGTTGGGCACGTTGCTCACCAGCGGGCCGGCCAGCGCCGGCGTGGCCGGCACGATGGCTGCTGCCGCGAGCGTGCCGGCGCTGATCGTCAGCAGCCGGCGCCGGCTCAATCTGTGTTCCTGAGCCATGGTCGTCTCCTCGCTCCGTCGAAAGTGCGGGACCGTTGCTCGAGATGCTCACTGCACCGGAGCTGGCTGCGGCCGAAACTTTCGACGACAAGCGTGGAAAGCCGCCCCGATGTTGGGGAAACAGTAGCGGCATCCCGCCGTAACTTCGAGACCCTTCGAGATCGCGATTGTCCGATTTGCGCCACGGCGACGCCGCACCCGCCGATCGCTGTGCCAGAGTGAGACATGCCGGTGCCCGCCCACGTCCGCCGCCAGTGCCAGGAGCTCCTGAAGGCAGGAGAAGAGATCGGCTACCTGATCCCGGTCACCACGGTCTGGATCGGCAGCGTGATGTCCGGCATCGACTGCTACATCGCCGTCACCGACCGGCGCATCGCCGTGCTCACCGGCGGCCTGCTCCACAGCGGCCGGCCGACCGACGTGAACCTGCAGTATCCACGCGCGACGCGGCTCGGGCCGGTCGAGTTCGCCCCGGCGCCGACGTTCCGGCTCGGCTCGCGCGCCTACGAGATCGAGGACGAGTACGTGGCGCAGGTGCATGCCGCCGACGCCGAGCTGGACGGCCTGCTGCCGGAGGACCCGTTCCCGGACGCGTGACCGCCGCGGATGGGGTCAGGCCAGGCGGGACGCCTTGTAGAAGCCCTCGATGTGCTCGGCGACGAGTTGGGCGGCGAGGTCGCCGTCACCCTCGGCGACGGCGGCGAGCACGGCACGGTGCTGGGCGCGGAGCATGGTGGCGACGGGGGTCCAGTCGGGCACGTTGGGCGCGGCCGCGATGACGTAGCCGTGGATCGCCTCGCGCAGCGACGCCATGATCGTCGACACCAGAACGTTGTCGGCGAGGCTGGCCAGCGCGACGTGGAACTCGGCGTCGAGGAGGTGGAACCGCTCGCGCGGGAGGTCGGGCTCGTCCATGGCATCGAGCAGCTGCCGCGCCGCCGCGACCTGCGCCGGGGTGGCCCGGCCGGCCGCCTCGCGCACCGCCCACGACTCCAGCAGCACGCGGGTCTGGACGATGTCGCCCATCGGCAGGTGGCTGGTGGCGAGGTGCAGCCGCAGCGCGGCCGTCAGCGGCGAGCCGGGGTCGGCGACGATGACGGCGCCGGCGTCGGGCCCGGAGCCGACAGCGGTGCGGACGACGCCCATGGCTTCGAGGACACGGATCGCCTCGCGGACCGACGGCCGGCTGACGCCGAGCTGGCCGGCCATCGCCCGTTCGCCGGGCAGGCGGTCGCCCAGCCGCAGCTTTCCGGCCGCGAGATCGGCCTCCACCTGACGGAGCACCAGCTCGTGGGTCCTCATGCTGGGAACCCTACTGATACCGTGTGGTCTGACCACATGGCTGACGTCCACGGAGCCGCTCCATGACCGACCGACAACTCCCCCGCTGGTCCGAACTCAAGCCGCTGCTGCGCACCAAGCGGCCCACGCTCAACCCGACGGACCGCCGGCTGGAGAACGCGCTGACCATCGCCGACCTGCGGCGCATCGCCCGCATGCGCACCCCGCGGTCGGTGTTCGACTACACCGACGGCGCCGCGGAGGCCGAGATCAGCCTGCGCCGGGCCCGGTCGCTGTTCGCGAACCTGGAGTTCCGCCCGTCCGTCCTGCACGACGTGTCCGACGTCGACACCACGACGACGATGCTGGGCCGGCCGGCCGCGCAGCCGTTCTCCTTCGCCCCCACCGGCTTCACCCGGATGATGAACCACGAGGGCGAGAGCGCCGTGGCCCGGGTCGCCGAGCGCACCGGCATCCCGTACTCGCTGTCGACCATGGGCACGACGTCCATCGAGGACGTCGCCGCCGCGGCGCCGCGGGCGCGCAAGTGGTTCCAGCTGTACGTGTGGAAGGACCGCTCGGCCGGCGAGGACCTGGTGAAGCGGGCCGCGAACGCGGGCTTCGAGGCGCTGGTGCTCACCGTCGACGTGCCGGTGGCGGGGGCCCGGCTGCGCGACGTGCGCAACGGCTTCACCATCCCGCCCACGCTGACGGCGAAGACGGTGCTCGACGCCGCCGTGCACCCGGCCTGGTGGATGAACATGCTGACGACGAAGCCGCTGCAGTTCGCGTCGCTGACATCGTGGAAGGGCACCATCGCCGAGCTGCTGGACATGCTGTTCGACCCGACGATGACCATCGACGACCTCGCCTGGCTGCGCTCGATCTGGTCCGGGCCGCTGATCGTCAAGGGCGTCCAGACCGTCGACGACGCGCGGCGGGTGGTCGACGCGGGGGCCGACGCGATCGTGCTGTCGAACCACGGCGGCCGCCAGCTCGACCGCGCGCCGGTGCCGCTGCGGCTGCTGCCCGACGTGGCCGCGGCGGTCGGCGACCGCACCGAGATCTACCTCGACACCGGCATCACCAGCGGCGCTGACATCGTGGCGGCGAAGGCGCTGGGCGCCGACGCCTGCATGGTCGGCCGCGCCTACCTGTACGGCCTGATGGCCGGCGGCGAGCGCGGCGTGGCCCGGGCCGCCGAGATCCTGACCACCGAGGTGCGACGCACCATGCAGCTGCTCGGTGCCCGTACCGTGGACGAGCTGAACCCTGGCCACGTCCGGCTCCCCTGATCCGCACATCACTCACGAGGAGACGACATGCAACTGATGCGCATCGGTGACCGGGGCGCTGAGCGCCCCGCCGTCCGCGCCGACGACGGCACGGTGTACGACCTGAGCTCGGTCACCGGCGACATCGACGGCGCGTTCCTGTCCGGCGACGGCGTGGCGCGGGCCCGCGCCGCGCTGGCCGAGGGCGGCCTGCCGCAGCTGCCGGCGGGCGGGCGCGTCGGAGCCCCGATCGCCCGTCCCGGCAAGGTGGTGTGCATCGGCCTGAACTACCGCGACCACGCCGCTGAGACCGGCGCGGCGATCCCGCCGGAGCCGATCATCTTCATGAAGGCGCCGAACACCGTCATCGGGCCGGACGACACCGTGCTGGTCCCGCGCGGCAGCGTGAAGACCGACTGGGAGGTCGAGCTGGGTGTCGTCATCGGGCAGGAGGCCCGCTACCTCGACTCCCCCGAGGACGCGCTGGGCGTCATCGCCGGCTACGCCATCTCCAACGACGTCTCGGAGCGCGAGTTCCAGCTCGAGCGCGGCGGCCAGTGGGACAAGGGCAAGTCGTGCGAGACGTTCAACCCGCTCGGCCCGTGGCTGGTGCCGGCCGACGAGGTCGACGACCCCGGCAAGCTGGGGCTGCGCCTGTGGGTGAACGGCGAGCAGCGGCAGGACGGCACCACGGCTGACCTCATCTTCGGCATCGGGCACGTCGTCTGGTACCTGAGCCAGTTCATGGTGCTCGAGCCGGGCGACCTGGTGAACACCGGCACCCCCGCCGGGGTGGCGATGGGCATGCCCGGCCAGCCCTACCTGCGGGCCGGCGACGTCGTGGAGCTGGAGATCGACGGGCTCGGCCGGCAGCGCCAGGTCTTCGCCGACGCGTAGCTCACACCCGTTCCCGAGGGACGCGAGGGGCCGGCCGCCTGACCACCAGGCGCCGGCCCCTTACCGCGTCAAATCCCCCGTGCATCTCCGCGGTTGATGCGTTGACGAGTCGTCGTCACCCGTGCGCGGACTCGTACTTCGCCAGGATGTCGGACGGGATGCGACCCCGGTCGGACACCTTCAGGCCCTGGTCGCGGGCCCATTCACGGATGGCCGTGGTGTCGGTGCGGCTGGCCCGCCCACCCGTGGCGGCGGCCCGCCCTCGTCCCCGCCGCGCCGACGCCCGGCGTGCCGAGGCGACGTAGGGCGCCATGGCGTCGCGGAGCTTGCCGGCGTTCTTGGCCGACAGATCGATCTCGTACGTGGCTCCGTCCAAGGCGAAGCTCACGGTCTCGGTGGCTTCACCGCCATCGAGATCGTCGAGCAGAATCACCTGAACCTTTTGCGCCATCGTTGATCCTTCCTGCGGGGGTGCCCTCGAAGATTAAGTATGACATCACTATTGTTACGCCTCAGTACACCGAATTTCAATTCGCCTGCCGCGAGTCGTCCTGGTCGTTTTGTGACGTGGTACCCATTCGACGAAGCATCCGCACGTTACCCAGAGTATTCGGCTTCACCCGGTCGAGGTCGAGGAACTCCGCAACGCCTTCGTCCGCCGAGCGCAACAACTGTGCGTAGACGTCGGTGTCTACCGGCGTGCCTTGCACTCGCTCGAAACCGTGCCGCTCGAAGAAGTCGACCTCGAACGTGAGACAGAACACCCGCACGACCCCGAGTTCTTCGGCCACCTGCAGCAAGCGGGAGAGCAGTACGTGCCCGACACCGTGGCGCCGCCATTCCGGCGCCACGGCGAGGGTGCGAACCTCCGCCAGATCCTCCCACATGACGTGCAACGCGCCACAGCCGATGACAGTGCCCACCGCGCTGCTCTCCGAAACCGTTTCGGCCACCCAGAACTCCTGGATGTCCTCGAAAAGCGTCACGGTCTCTTTCGATAGCAGGATCCGCTGGGACGCGTAACCGTCGAGCAGTCCGCGGATGTGCCGTACATCGGCGGTGCGTGCCCGCCGTACCCGATAGCGCTGTTCCGGCTCGTTATCAGCCGGTGCCGTCATTCCGGCTTCACCAGCGGGAACAGGATCGTCTCGCGAATGCCGGAGTCGGTGAGCAGGATCATCAGGCGGTCGATTCCCAGGCCCATGCCGCCGGTGGGGGGCATGCCGTATTCGAGCGAGCGGAGGAAGTCCTCGTCGAGTTGCATGGCCTCGGGGTCGCCGGCGGCCGCCCTGAGCGACTGCGCCGTCAGCCGATCGCGCTGCAGGACGGGGTCGACCAGCTCGGAGTAGGCCACGCCCATCTCGACGCCGCGGATGACGAGGTCCCACGCCTCGGTGAGCCGGGGGTCGTCGCGGTGTGGACGGGCCAGCGGCCGCGCCTCCTCCGGATAGTCGCGGATGAACGTGGGCGTCATGAACGTGTGCTCGGCCAGCTTCTCGAACAGCTCCAGCACGACCTCGCCGTGGCCCCACGACGGGTCCAGCCCGACCTCGTGCTTCTCGGCCAGCTCGCGCAGCCGCTCGACCGGGGTATCGATGGTGACCGTCTCGCCGACGGCCCCCGAGACGGCCTCGTGCAGCGTCAGGTGCTGCCAGGGACCCTCGAGGTCGATCTCGCCGCCGCGGCCGTCGGGCACCACCGTGCGGCCGACCGCGCGCGCGGCGTCGACGACGAGGTCGCGGATGAGCTCGGCCATGGTGTCGTAGTCGCCGTAGGCCTCGTACGCCTCGAGCATGGTGAACTCGGGGCTGTGCGTGGAATCGATACCCTCGTTTCGAAAAATGCGGCCGATCTCGTAGACCTTGTCGACGCCGCCGACGATGGCCCGCTTGAGGTACAGCTCGAGGGCGATACGCAACGTCATCGGAATGTCGAACGCATTGAGATGCGTCTGGAAAGGACGCGCCGACGCCCCGCCGTGGATCAGCTGCAGCACCGGCGTCTCGACCTCGATGAACCCGTGCCGATGCAGCGTTTCGCGGATCGACCGGGTGACGACGGCGCGAGTTCGCACCATGGCCCGGGCGTCCGGATTGACGATGAGGTCGACGTAACGCTGCCGGACCCGGGTTTCCTCATTCAAATCCTTGTGCGCCACCGGCAGCGGCCGCAGCGCCTTGGAAAGCATGGTCCAGCGCTCGGCCGACACCGACAGCTCACCGCGCTTACTGACGATGACCTCGCCCTCGACGCCCACGTGATCGCCGATGTCGACCAGGTGCTTCCAGGAGGCAAGGCTCTCCTCACCGACGCGATCGAGCGAGAGCATGACCTGGAGTTCGGTGCCGTCGCCTTCACGCAGCCGGGCAAAACAGAGTTTGCCGGTGTTGCGCAGGAAGATCACCCGGCCCGCGACGGACGCGCGGTCGCCGGTTTCGGCGCCGGGGGGCAAGTCGGGATATGCCGCCCGCAGCGCCTCGAACGTGTGGCTGCGCGGGAATCCGAGACGATACGGCGGCTGCCCCGAGGCGAGCAACTCCGCGCGCTTCTCGCGCCGGATGCGCAGTTGCTCGGGCAAATCCTGATCGTCGGTCGGCGGCTGTCCACTCATGAAGGACAAGCCTAGGCGGTACGCGATGCCCGCCGTTCATGGGCAGGCGCGGAATGGTTGCCGCCGTTACCACGAACTGTCACGCTGGGTGTGGAGGTGAGGTCGATGAGCACAGTGGAGGTCGTCGACCGCGGGGGCCGCGAGATCGTGGTGTTCCTGGCCGGCGAGGTCGGCACCGATCCCGACGACGCGTTCGGCCCGGCCATCGACAGGGTCGTCCAGCTGGAGCAGTTGAACGCGCTCGATCACGTGGTCGTCGACATGCACCGGGTCACGGGTATGACCGACGCCGCCATCGAGTTCCTGCGCGCGCTGTCCACCCGCGGCCAGACGTCGGGCTACGAGGTGTCGTTCGCCGCGGTCAGCGGGCCGGCGCACCGGGCCATCGAGGCGAACGGCTGGACCTTCGCCGAGCACAGCCCCATCGTGCCGCCGGGTCGCGTCTGAGCTTCTCGGCGGGTGCGCCGCCCTGGGGTCTTTCGGTGGGGTGTGCTGCCTCGGCTGTTTCGCGTTGGGGTGCCGCCTCGCCTGCATCTCGTTGGGGCGCCTCCTCGGCTGTTTCCCGGTGGGGGTGCCTCCTCGGTTGCGCTTTCGGCCGGAGTGACACCCCGCCCGGCCGGGAGGGCCCCCACCCTACGGGCGGGCACCGACAACCTCGAACGCGCGCGGCGCTGGTGCGCGGTCGTCCGCGCCTCGGTGGGGCGACATCCAGCCTGCGGTGCCCGGCGCAGCGCCGCCTCGGCTGAGGCTCGCGGCCGGGACGGCGCCTCGGCTGAGCTTCGCAGCCGGAGCGACCCCCTGAGCTACTCGGCCGGAGCAACCCCCGTCGGCTCTCGGCGGCGATGGCGCCTCGGCTGAGCTTCTCGGCCGGAGTGACACCCCGCCCGGCCGGGAGGGCCCCCACCCTACGGGCGGGCGCCGACAACCTCGAACGCGCGGCACCGCTGCGCACGGTCGTCCGCCCTCCGGCGCGCGAGGTCGTCTCGCCCCGGCCGTCCGGGCCCGACGCGACTACTGCTCGTAGAATCCCTGCCGCCAACTCGGATGCTCCGGCTTCCAACCCAGCTCGCGCTTGGCCTTGACGTTCGACGAACCGCGCAGTGAGGTCATGAAGGCGATGCCGAAGTCGCCCATCAACGGCCGGGCCAGCCAGGTGGGCAGGCGCCGCGGCGGCTTCGCCTCGAACGCCGCGGCGAGCGTGGTCAGCACGTCAGCGGCCGGCGCCGGGTCGTCGTCGACGATGTTGTAGATGCCGGGGGCACCGCCCTCGATCGCGGCCAGTGTGGCGCGGGCGGCGTCGTCGATGTGGATGACGGTCCAGATGGCCGTGCCGCCGCCGACGATCGGCAACTGCCGCTTGCGCATCAGGCCGGCGAACTTCTCGCTGGTCAGCCCGGTGCCGTGGCCGTAGAACGTGCCGTAGCGCAGCGCCAGCCCGTCGATTCCGGGTGTGCCGGTCGTGACCCGCTCCAGGTGCTGGATGCCACGCATGGTCTGACTGCAGGCCGACTCCGGGTTCGGCTCGAGCGGGTCGTCCTCGGTCTTCACCGGGCCGCCGCTGCGGGCGTTGGGCCAGCCGGTGTAGCTCTGTGCGACGAACCGGGTCACCCCGGTCTCGCGAGCCGCCGCCAGCAGGTGGTCGGTGCCCTCGATGCGCAGCCGGTTGGTGGTGGCGAAGTCGCGGTCGAACCGCTTCATGTTGCCGCTCTGGTCGCTCAGCGCGCTCTGCTGATGCACGATGACGTCCGGGCGGGCGGCGCGGACCGCGGCCGCCACGCTGGCAGCGTCCAGCCCGTCCATGACGACGCCCTCGGCGCCGGCGGCGTTCAGGTCGGCGACCTTCGCCGCCGAGCGCGTCGTGCCGGTCACCTCGTGGCCGGCCTTGATCAGCAGCGGGACGAGGGACCGCCCCAGGGCGCCGGTGGCACCGGCCAGGAAGACTCGCATGTCCTTCTCCTCTTCTCGTGTGCTGCCCCCTCCGACGAGGCCACCGCCCGTCCTGTGACAGGATCACTGCCGTGACCGATCTCGCGGTCGCCCACGACGACCTCCGGCCGCTGATGTTCTCAGTGGCTTACCGCATGCTGGGCAGCGTCAGCGAAGCCGAGGACGTCGTCCAGGAGGCGTTCCTGCGCATGCACCGCGCGTCCCAGTCCGGCACGCGTGCCGACAACCCCGAGGCGTACGCCACCACCGTCACCACCCGGCTGGCCATCGACGCGCTGCGCTCGGCCCGGCACCGGCGTGAGCAGTACGTCGGGCCGTGGCTGCCGGAACCGCTGCTGGCCACGGACGACGACCCGGCGCGGCGGGTCGAGCTGACCGAGTCGCTGTCGACGGCGTTCCTCGTCGTGCTGGAGACGCTGTCACCGGTCGAGCGGGCGGTGTTCCTGCTGCGCGAGGTGTTCGGCTACGGCTACGGCGAGATCGCGGCGATCGTGCAGCGCAGCGAGGCCAACTGCCGGCAGCTGATGACCCGCGCCCGCAAGCACATCGAGGAGCGACGGCCGCGGTTCGAGCCGTCGCGGGACCACCGCGACGAACTGGCCCGCACGTTCTTCGCCGCCCTCGACGACGGCGACGTCGGCGCGCTGGAGCGGCTGCTCGCCGACGACGTCGAGTTCCAGGGCGACGGCGGCGGCATCACCGCGGCGGTGCGCAAGCCACTGACCGGCGCGCTGCAGGTGGCCCGGTTCCTGGCCAACCTGGGCCGCACCGGCGCGCAGCTCGGGGCGACGGTGACCCCGGTGACGGTGAACGGCCAGCCCGGCGCCCGGGTGTCCGACCCCGACGGCGCGGTGATCGGCGTGCTGTCGCTCACCATCGCCGACGGCCGCGTGGTGGGCGTGCACAACCAGATCAACCCCGAGAAGCTGCATCACCTCGGCCCGGTCGGCGACCTCAACGCCCTGATGGAGCAGCGCTAGGCGGGGTGGTTGCGGTCGAAGACGAGCCGCAGGCCCATCAGCGTCAGCCACGGCTCGTGGTACGTGATCGTCGCCGCCTCGTCCAGCACCAGCGGCGCCAGCCCACCCGTCCCGATCACCGTGACACCGTCGAGTCCCACCCCCAGCTCCGTCGCCATGCGGGTGACGACACCGTCGACCTGGGCGCTGAAGCCGTACAGTGCGCCGGACTGCAACGCCTCGACCGTGTTCTTGGCGATGACCGACCGGGGCCGGACCAGTTCGACCCGGCGCAGCTGGGCCGCGGCGTTGCGCAGCGCCTCCAGCGACACGTCGATGCCGGGAGCGATGGCGCCGCCGACGTATTCACCGCGGGCCGAGACGACGTCGAACGTGGTGGCGGTGCCGAAGTCGACGATGATGCACGGCCGCCCGGTGCCGTACTTGTGCATGGCGGCGAGCGCGTTGACGATGCGGTCGGTGCCGACCTCGCGCGGGTTGTCCATGAGGATCGGGACGCCGGTCTTGACGCCGGGCTCGACCAGCAGCGCCGGCACGTCGGCGAAGTAGCGCTCCGTCAGCCACCGCACCTGGCGCTGCACCACGGGGACCGTCGAGCAGATGGCGACGCCGTCGATCGGCTCGTCGGTCCCCGCGAACAGCCCGCGCAGCAGCGCCATGAACTCGTCGGTGGTGCGCGAGGGCATGGTCGCCACGCGCCAGTGGTGGCGCACCTCGAGGCCGTCGAGCAGTCCGATGACGGTCTCGGTGTTACCGACGTCGATCGCCAGCAGCATGGTCAGGAGGCCTCGACGACGTCCAGGCCGAGGTCCAGTGCCTGCACCGAGTGGGTCAGCGCGCCGGTGGACAGGTAGTCGACGCCGGTGGCGGCGTACGCGCCGGCCTGCGCCAGCGTCAGCCCGCCGCTGACCTCGAGCCGGGCCCGTCCGTCGACGACCTTCACCGCCTCGAGCACGTCGTCGACGGTGAAGTTGTCGAGCAGGACGAGGTCGGCGCCGGCCTCGACCGCCTCGCGAGCGCCGTCGACGTCGTCGACCTCGACCTCGACGGTGAGGTCGGGGTAGGCCCGCCGGACCGCCTCGAAGGCTGCCGTGATGCCTCCGGCCGCGACGATGTGGTTGTCCTTGATCAGCGCCGACTCTGACAGCGTCGACCGGTGGTTGACCCCGCCGCCGACCCGCACCGCGTACTTCTCCAGCGGGCGCAGCAACGGCGTGGTCTTGCGGGTGTCGCGGACGGCGGCGGTGGTGCCGGCCAGCGCGTCGACCCAGGACCGGGTGGCGGTGGCGATGCCGGACAGCCGGCTTGCGAGGTTCAGCGCGGTCCGCTCGGCCAGCAGCAGCTGGCGGGCGCGGCCGTGCACCGTCAGCACCTTCGCGCCGACCTGCAGCTCCGCGCCGTCAGCGGCGTGCCGCTCGATCTCGACACCGGGGTCGGTGGCGGCGAAGACCGCCTCGGCCACCGGGAGGCCGGCCAGCACGCCGGCCTCGCGGGCGCCGAGCACCGCGACCGCGAGCTGGTCGGCGGGCACCGTCGCCACCGTGGTGACGTCCGCGCCGCCGCCGAGGTCCTCCTCCAGCGTGGCCCGGACGAGATCCTCGACGTATCGGGGGTCGAGACCCGCCTCGCTCAGCGCGAGTGTCACGGGCTCGGGCAGACTCATCGCTACTCCTTCATGGGCTCATATGTCGTCGTGAGCACGCCGTCCGGGTCCACGACGCTGACCAGGTGGCCGCGCCAGCGGGGGTCGTCCCGGTCCGGGAAGTCCTCACGCCAATGACCGCCACGCGTCTCCTCCCGCATGGCGGCATGACGACCGAGCGTAACGGCCACGGTGTGCAGATTGGTCGTCTCCCACGAATCCGGGGTCATTCGCTCACTCGCGGGGTCGGCGGTGAGGCTCGCCAGCCGGGCCGCGAGCGTCGTCAGCGTCGGCTCCGAGCGGAGCACGCCGGCGCCGGCCGTCATGGCCGACTGGACGAAGGGGCGGGCGTCGGCGGCCAGCAGGCCGACCGGGCCGCTGCGCTCGACCGGGTCGCCGGGGTGGGCGTCGCCGAGCGACGACGCGAGGTCCTCGGCGATGCGGTGACCCCAGACCAGCCCCTCCAGCAGCGAGTTCGACGCGAGCCGGTTGGCGCCGTGGACGCCGGTGCAGGACACCTCGCCGCAGGCGTACAGGCCGGGGACGCTGGTGCGGCCGCGGCGGTCGGTGCGCACGCCGCCGCTGGCGTAGTGCTGAGCCGGCGCGACGGGCACGAGGTCGGTGGCGGGGTCGATGCCGTAGGAGCGGCAGCGGGCGACGATGGTCGGGAACCGTTCCTCCAGGAACGCCCCGCCGAGGTGGCGGGCGTCGAGCCAGACGTGCTCGGCGCCGGTCTCGGCCATCGCGGTCATGACGCCCTTCGCGACGACATCGCGCGGGGCCAGCTCGGCCAGCTCGTGCCGGCCCTTCATGAACCGGCGGCCCTCGACGTCACGCAGGACGGCGCCCTCGCCGCGCACCGCCTCGGAGATCAGCGGCTGCTGCCCCTTGGCGGAGCGGCCGAGCCACAGCACCGTCGGGTGGAACTGGACGAACTCGAGGTCGGCGATCTGCGCGCCGGCCCGCAGCGCCGCCGCGACGCCGTCGCCGGTGGAGACCGGCGGGTTGGTGGTGGACGCGTAGACCTGGCCGAGCCCGCCGGTGGCCAGCACGACCGCCCGGCCGAGCGCCGCGCCGACACCGCTCTGCCGCCCTTCGCCGATGACGTGCAGGACGACCCCGCAAGCCCGGCCGGCGGCGTCGGTGAGGACGTCGGTGACCAGCGCGTGCTCGACGACCTCGATCTGCGGGTCCTCGCGGACCGCGGCCAGCGCCTCCAGCAGCGCGCGGGAGATCTCCTTGCCGGTCTGGTCGCCGCCGGAGTGCGCGATGCGGTCGCGGTGGTGGCCGCCCTCGCGGGTCAGCGCGATGTCGCCGTTGGGGGTGCGCTCGAACTGCGCGCCCAGCTCGACCAGCTCGCGGACCCGCCGCGGCCCCTCGGTCACCAGCGTGCGGACGGCGTCCTCGTCGCACAGGCCGACGCCGGCCACGAGGGTGTCGCGCAGGTGCTGCTCGGGACTGTCCTCGGGCCCGAGCGCCGCGGCGATGCCGCCCTGCGCCCACGCGGTGGCGCTGTCAGCGAGACGGGTCTTGGTCACCAGCAGCACCCGGCCGGCCTTGCGGGCCTCCAGCGCCGTGGTGAGCCCGGCGATGCCGCTGCCGACCACGACGACGTCGGCGGACGCCGTCCAGCCGGGGTCTTCTGTGCGCATGCGGCGGGGTATGCGAACTCCGGTCACGCGCCAAGAGCCTACGCCTCGGAGTCGCGACCCCTTGCTCACCCAACGTCCAGGCGCCCGCCCCAACGCCGATGCGGCAGAGGTCAGCCGGTGACCGATCGGTCTCGGCGACAGTGACACCCCGCCCGGCCCGGGTGGGGCCCACCCTACGGGCGGGCACCGACACTCTCCGCCGCGACGACCCGGCCATCCCCGGCCTCGGCGCTGCAGGTCGGGTCACAGCGGACGCCGGGAGCCGTTCGGGGTTCGAGCCCTCGCCCCCCGTACGACGGTCTGCGGCAGCCGCCGGGGTGGCGCTGGTCACGCAGCCCTAGGGCAGATCGACGGCGATGTTGTCGATGAGCCGGGTGGTGCCGGTGCGGGCCGCGACGAGGAGGCGGGCCGGCCCGGAGAGCGGGCCGGTCGCGAGGTCGGCGGTGCGCAGTTCCAGGTAGTCGAGCTCGACGCCGGTGAGCTCGGCCCGGGCGGCGGCGAGGACGGCGTCCGGTCCGCCCGCCGCGGCGGCCGCGCCCGCCTCCAGCGCCCGCCCCAGCACCGGCGCGGCGGCCCGCTCGTCGGCGGAGAGGTAGCGGTTGCGGCTGGACAGCGCCAGCCCGTCGGCCTCGCGGACCGTGGGCACGCCGACGATCTCGTACGGCAGGTCGAGGTCGGCCACCATGCGCCCGACGAGGACCAGCTGCTGGTAGTCCTTCTCCCCGAACAGCGCGTAGCTGGGCACCGTGAGGTTGAGCAGCTTCGCGACGACCGTCAGCACGCCGGCGAAGTGGCCCGGACGCACCGCGCCCTCCAGCTCGGCGCCCAGCGGCCCGGGCGCGACCGTCACCTGCGGGTCGCCGAGCGGGTACAGCTCCTCGGTGGCCGGCGCGAACACGATGTCGACGCCTTCCTCGGCGCAGACGGCGAGGTCGGCGCCGAGCGGGCGCGGGTAGCGCTCGAAGTCCTCACCCGGCCCGAACTGCAGCGGGTTGACGAAGATCGTCACCACCAGGGTGCCGCCGGCGCCGACCAGGTCACGGGCGGCGCGCATGAGGGCACGGTGGCCCGCATGCAGCGCGCCCATGGTCAGGACGACGGCGGACTCCTGCTCGCCGCGGGCCAGCGCCTCGGCGAGCTCGTCTCGGGTACGGGCGACGATCGGCTCGGTCACCCCGCCACGCTACCGGTCAGCGCGTGACGACCGTCTGCACCTCCGCGACCGGCAGGTCGAACGTCGCCGACGTGGTCTGCGGGTCGAGCGGCCCCCGCGGCTCGCCGTTGGCGAACCACTCGATCGTCCACTGGCTCTCCGCCAGCACGCTCGCCACCCCGCCCGGCAGCTGCGCGCTGGACCGGGTGAACGTCAGCGCGCAGTCGGACGATGCGCCCGACGTCCACTCGACACCGTGACCGTCGCACGACACCGGCGCGGCGTTGGCGGCGGAGAAGTTCATCGAGTCCATGGTCGCCTCGACCATGGCCTCGTTCTCGCCGGCCTCGGCGTGCACCTCGAGCGTGACGGGGCCGTCCTCGAGCCACATCCACGTGGGCAGGTTGACGAAGGTGGCGCCGTCGCCGTCGCGCCGCGGGTTCCAGCCGATCTGCGGGTCGGGCAGCGTCATCTCGTCGTAGGCGACCTGGACCAGGACCTCCGGCGGGATGGGCGGCACCGGGACGGGCTCGCCGGGCTCGACGTAGAGCGGCTCGAACTCGTTCTCGAACCACTCGTCGGAGTAGTCGAAGAAGTCCTCGATGGGGCCGTCGTAGTCGGCGCTCGAGCACATGCCGGACCACCACCGGCCCTCGGTGTCGTCCTTGTATGCCTCGTAGCCCTCGTACGGCGGGATCGGGTTGCCGTCGGCGTCGCGGCCGCCGATCCACTCGCCGCTCTGGACCATCTCGTAGTACTCCTTGCCGCTCCACGTCGTGTTGAAGTACCGACATGGCGGCAGCACGGTGACGGACTCGCCGGGGATCTCGTAGCCCTCGTCGCCCGACGTGGTGCCGGAGCCCCACACGAGGATGGTGACGGCGCCGTCGCCGGAGTCGGCGTCGGAGCCGCCGTCATCGTCGTCGCAACTGCTGATGCCGCAGCGCGGCGCCGGGTCGGCCGCCGCCGGTGGGACCGCGGCCGCCGTGAGGCCGGCGGCGACGAGCAGGGCAGGCGCAGCGCCGAGGGCGACGCGCCGGGTGGTTCGATATCGGTTCAGCATGATGCGTCCTCGTCGAGAGTGTTCTCGTTGACCTTCCAGCCGCTGCCGTCGTTGCCGAGAACGACGCGCATCGGGATGACCGGGTTCTCGGCGACGCCGTCCGGCGGGCGCTCCTCGCCGTCGTCGACGAGCAGGAGCGCCGTGGCGTCGACGCAGCCGCCGAGGACGACCAGGTTGTCGCCGGTCTCCTCGACCTGCGGGGTGATGACCATCTCGCCGCCGTACCGGATGCCGTTCTCCTCCTGGTACGCCAGGGAGTCCTCGACCGTCTGGACGACCGGCGCCACCGCGAGCGCGGGAAGCTGCTCACTCAGCCGCACCTCGCGCAGCGACCAGCGCCACTCGCGGGCGAACTCGACGTACGCCGCCAGCGCGGCCTCCTCGACCGGGCCGGACGGTACTGGGGTGACGATGGTGACGCCTGCGTCCGGGAAGGCGTGCTCGGTGGGGCCGGCCGGCTCGTCCGCCGGCGTCTGCGTGGGATCGTCCGACGGGTCGGCCGACGGGTCGGCGCTGGCCGCCGTGGTCGTCGACTCGGCGAGCCCGGTGGGTTCCTCGCCGCCGGAGTCGCCGCAGCCGGTCAGCGTCAGCACACCGGCGCAGACGGCAAGGACGGTCGCGCGCAGTGGGTGCTGCGGACGGGCAGACAAGTGCACTCGCTCCTCGCGAACCGGATACCGAACTGCCGTGCGTGCCCGGTCGCAAGGTAACACAAAACCCTATGACAGCGGAAAGCGGGCCGAGTAATGTACGGCGACTGTGCGCCTGTTCGCCACGCTCATGGTCCTCGGCTTCCGCCGGTGGTCGACGTATCGTCTGGCGACCGCCGCCGGCGCGTTCACCAACACCGTGTTCGGCTTGATCAAGGCGTCCATCACGGTCGGCGCCATCGGGGCGGCGGGCGGCACGCTGGCCGGCTACGACGCCCAGACCGGCGCCACGTACGCGTGGCTGGTGCAGGCCCTCGTCGCGCCGGTCAACGTGTTCAACTGGAACGAGCTGGCGCTGCGCATCCGCGACGGCGACGTCGCCATCGACCTCGCCCGCCCGCTCGACCCGCAGTTCGCCTACCTCGCCGGGTTCCTCGGCCGCGGCGCCCACCAGTTCATCCCGCGCGGTGCTCCGCCGCTGCTGGCCGGCGCGCTGATCACCGGGCTGGCGCTGCCGGCGACACCGCTCCCGTACCTGCTCGGTGCGGTCAGCGTCGTGCTGGGCATCTCGGTGTCGTTCTCGGTCTGGTGGCTGGTCAACCTGTCGGCGTTCTGGCTGATCGAGCTGCGCGGCGTGCTCACCCTGAACGTCGTGGCCATGGGCATCCTGTCCGGCCTGGTCATCCCGGTGCACTGGTTCCCGGGCTGGCTGTCCACGCTCGCCGCGCTGACGCCGTACCCGTCGATGCTGCAGGCGCCGGTCGACGTCCTCATGGGGCGGGCGCAGGGGACGGCGGCGCTCGGCGTGCTGGCCGTCCAGGCGGCCTGGCTGACCGGCGTCCTGCTGCTGGGCCGGCTGGTGTTCGCCCGCGGCGCCCGGAAGCTGGTGGTGCAGGGTGGCTGAGCGGCTTCGCCCCTACCGGGTGCTGGTGGGGTCGCGGATGCGGTCGCAGACGGCGTACCGGCGCTCGTTCCTGTCCGACCTGCTGGGCAGCCTCAGCATCGGGCTGATGGAGTTCGCCGAGGTCTACGTCCTGTTCGCCAACGTCGACGTGCTCGGCGAGCTGGACTTCGCCGCGGCGGCGCTGCTGTTCGCGCTGTCCAACGTCGGCTTCAGCGTCGCCGACCTGCTGGTCGGGCACGTCGACAACCTGCCGGTGTACCTGCGCGAGGGGACGCTGGACGCGTTCCTGCTGCGGCCACTGCCGGTCCTGGCCCAGCTGATCACCAGCGACGTGTCGCTGCGCCGGCTCGGCCGGGTCGCCGTGTCCGTCCTCATCCTCGTGATCGCGCTGCCGCTCAACGACATCGACTGGACACCGGCCAAGGTCGCGCTGTTCGTGCTGACACCGCTGACCGGGGCGGTGGTCTTCGCCGGGCTGTTCGTCTGCGCCTCGGCCATCCAGTTCTGGCTGGTCGAGGGGTCGGAGTTCTCGAACGCCTTCACCTACGGCGGCGCCTACGCGTCGAGCTACCCGGCCAGCATCTTCAGCCTGCCGATGCGGCTGCTGTTCACGTTCGTCGTGCCGGCCGCGTTCATCGCGTACCTGCCGGTGCTGGTGCTGCTGGACCTGCCCGGTCCGCCGGGCACACCGCACTGGCTGGGCTGGTGCACGCCGCTGGCCGCCGTCGCCGTCTGGGCCGTCGCCCTGCTGGGCTGGCGGGCCGGCCTTCGCCACTACACCGGGACGGGATCATGACCGAGCCGATCATCCAGGTGCGCGACCTGCGCCGCGAGTTCGTCGTCCGCAGCCCGGCCGGCCGGCTGCGCCGCGCGCGCACCGTCGTCGCCGCCGTCGACGGGCTGACCTTCGACCTCGCCGACGGCGCCGCCGTCGGGTACATCGGGGCGAACGGCGCCGGGAAGTCGACCACCATCAAGATGCTCACCGGGATCCTGGTGCCGACGGAGGGGACGGTGCGCACCTGCGGGCTGGACCCCGTGCGCCGCCGACGCGACCTGGCCCGGCAGATCGGCGTCGTGTTCGGGCAGCGCAGCCAGCTGTGGTGGGACCTGCCGCTGGCGGAGTCGTTCCGGGCGCTGGCCGCGATCCACCGGCTGCCGGAGGCGTCCTGGCCGGTCCGCCGCGACGAGCTGGTGGACCGGCTCGACCTCGGCGAGTTCCTGGCGACGCCGGTGCGCCAGCTCTCGCTCGGCCAGCGGATCCGCGGCGAGATCGCGGCGGCGCTGCTGCACTCGCCGCGGCTGCTCATCCTGGACGAGCCCACCATCGGGCTGGACGTGCTGAGCAAGGAGCGGCTGCGCGTGTTCCTCGCCGAGCAGCGGGCGCTGCACGGCACGACGCTGCTGCTCACGACGCACGACATGGACGACGTGCAGCGGCTCACCGACCGCGTCCTGGTGGTCGACCACGGCCGGCTGGTCTACGACGGGACGCTGCCCGGGCTGACGGCGCAGGTCGGCGCGGAGCGCGTCATGGTCGTGGACCTGGTCGAGCCGGTGCCCGACCTCGGCCGCGTCGACGGCGCCCGCCGCGTCGCCGTCGAGTCCGACGGGCTGCGGCACCGGTTCGCGTTCACCCCGGAGCGGACGACGGCGGGCGCGATCCTGGAGGCGGTCGGGCGACGCGGCCAGGTGCGCGACCTCGCCATCGAGGAGCCCGACATCGAGGACGTCGTGCGCCGCCTCTACCTCACCCAGGTCAGGAGCGACGGTCCCGCAGCAACACCATGAGCAGCGCGCTCACCGCGGCCAGCACGGCGCCGGTCATCAGCATGACGTCGGTGGCGTGGCCGAGATCGGGTCCCGCCGCACCCACCACGGCGACCGCCACGGCGACACCGATCGCCGCGCCGACGTAGCGGGCCGCGCTGTTGGCGCCGGAGCCCATCGCCGCGCTGCGAGGCGGGACCGAGTCGACCGCCAGCCGCGGCAGGATCCCGTTGACCAGACCGCTGCCGACGCCGGCGACGACGAGGCCGGGCAGCAGCCGCTGCCAGGACCCGGCGTCGAGGAAGCCGAGCAGCGCGACCGTGCCGACGGCGGACAGCCCCAGCCCGACGGCGACGATCGCCCAGCCGGGCCAATGCCGGGCCAGCCGGCGCACCTCGAGCGCGACGACGAACGCGATCCCCGCCCACAGCGACGACAGCAGCGCCGTCGACATCGCCGACAACCCGAGCCCCTGCTGCATGAGCGTCGGCAGATAGCTGAAGAAGCCGATGACGGCGACGCCGGTCGCCAGCGCGCCGACCGTTGCCGCCACGAAGTCGCGCCGGGCGAACAGGCTCAGGTCCAGCATCGGCTCGCGGCCACGCCACTCGGCCAGGACGAACCCGCCGAGCAGCGCGACGGCGGCCACGGCGAACACCACGGCCGACACCGTCACGCCGTCGCGCACCTGGATCAACGCGGTGAACAGCGCCGACAGGCCGAGTCCCAGCGTGGTGACGCCGAGGCCGTCGAACCGACGCCGCACCGGCGCACGCGACTCGTCCAGCACGACCGCGCCGATGACCGCGATGACGACGCCGAGCACCGCGAACACGACGTACGCCGTCCGCCAGCCGCCGGGCACCGGGGCCGCGGCGACGATCGGGCCGACGGCGATGCCGGCGCTGACCGTCGCGCCCCAGACGGTGGTGGCGCGCAGCCGCGCGTGGCCGTCCGGGTGGGCGTGGGCGATCAGGCCGAGGCTGCTGGCCAGCAGCGCCGCGCTGGCGGCACCCTGGACCACGCGGGCGACGACGAACACCGTCGCCGTCGGGGCCATCGCGCCGGCCACCATCGCGGCGGCCAGCACGCCGAGGCCGACCAGGAACACTCGCTTGCGGCCGTAGTCGTCGGCGACGCTGCCCGCGGCGAGGCTCAGTGCGGCCAGGCCGAGCGGGACGCCGTTGAGCGTCCACGTCACCGCCGCGTGGCCGAGCTCGAAGCTCGCCCCGATGTCGCGCAGCGTCGCCAGTGGGGCGGTGTAGTTCATCAGCACCAGCAGCGTCGCGGCGCTGGCCACGAGCAGGGTCACCCGCGGTGGCCGGCCGGTGCCGGTGGCGGGGGCCTGGAGGGTGACGGACGGGGAGGTCATGGCGGCGCGCTCCTGAGTTCGGTGACTGAACCTAGGGCACTCTACGCCCATCAGTTCGATGAATGAACCCAGGGGTCGTAGACTGGTCGCATGGCGCTCGGAACCGACTACGGCGGCCAGGACTGCTCCCTGGCCAAGGCGCTGGAGCTGGTCGGCGAGCGGTGGACGCCGCTGATCCTCCGCGACGCCTTCGTCGGCGTACGCCGCTACCGCGACTTCCTCGACCACCTCGACATCCCGCGCGCGGTGCTCGCCGCCCGGCTGCAGGCACTGGTCGACGCCGGCGTCATGACGAAGGAGCGGTACCAGGACGCCCCGCCGCGCGACGAGTACGTGCTCACCGCCATGGGCCGCGACCTGTGGCCGGCGCTGCACCTGCTCAGCCAGTGGGGCGAGCGGCACCTCAGCGAGCACGGCCCGCGACGCGTCTACACACACCTGTCGTGCGGTTCGCAGCTGCGGAACGGCAGCTGCCCGACCTGCGGGGCCGTCCGGCCCGAGGACGTCGAGGTGCGGCCCGGCCCCGGCGCCACGCAGACCCGCACCGACGCGGTCAGCGTGGCGCTGCGCGAGCCACACCGGCTGCTCGAGCCGCTGCGCACGTCCTGATCAGAGCGCCGACGGCGGCTCGGCGAGCACGTCGATCAGCGCCTCGGCGTCGCCGGCCTTGAGCCGCCCAGCGGCCAGCGCCCGGCCGGCGGTGCGCCGGGCCAGCGCGACGTAGGTGCTCACCGACTCCGGGCGGGCCGCGGCGATCTCGGCGAGGTGGCTGGCGACGGTGCCGGCGTCGCCGCGCGAGACCGGGCCGGTCAGCGCGTCGTCGCCCTGGCGCAGGCTGTTGTCGAGCGCCGCGGAGAGCAGCGGCGCCAGCACCTTGTCGGGCTCGGCGACGCCGGCAGAGCGGAGCAGGTCCATGGCCTCGTTGACCAGCGTGACCAGGTGGTTCGCCGCGTGGCTCAGCGCCGCGTGATAGAGCGCGCGGTGCTCTTCGGCGACGCGGACCGGGTCGGCCCCCATCTCGACGACCAGCGCCTCGGCCACCGGCCACAGCGGCTCCGGCGCCGTGACGCCGAACGTCGCGCCGGACAGCCGCTGCAGGTCGACCGACGTGCCGGTGAACGTCATGGCCGGGTGCAGCGCCAGCGGCAGCGCGCCGGCCTTCGTCGCCGGGTCCAGCACGCCGACGCCGTAGCGCCCGCTGGTGTGCACGACCAGCTGGCCGGGCCGGACAGTGTTCGTCGCGGCCAGCCCTTCGACCAGCGCCGGCAGCGCGTCGTCGGGGACGGCGAGCAGCACCAGCCCCGCCCGGGCGAACACCTGCGGCACGTCGACCAGCGGCACGTCAGGCAGCAGCGCGCCGGCCCGGGTGCGGCTGGTGAGCGAGACGCCGTAACCGGCGACCACGTGGTGCCCGGCCCGGGCCAGCGCCGCGCCGAGCACCGCGCCCACTCGCCCGGTACCGACGACGCCGACGTCGAGCCGCGCCGGCCGTTCCTCCGTCATCGGACCAGGCTAGATCACCCGCGCCCGCCCACGACGGAGCCGTCGCGGCAGTCGCCCGGCCGCTTGCAATGAGCACCTGTACGCATCGATGCGTATCGGTGCTCATTGCAAAGCGGGCGCGGGGTCACTCGGCCGCGAGCGCCATGACCGGTGACGTGCGCGCCGCCCGCTGGCCGGGGGCGATCGAGGCCAGCACGCCGAGCAGGGTCGCGACGGCGGCGCTGATGGCCAGCTGTCCCCACGGCACGACGAAGTCCAGCTCCTCGACGCTGGCGACGGCGGCCCAGGCGAACAGCGCGCCGGCCGCCGACCCGACCACCGCCGCCACCGCGCCCATGAGCGCCGCCTCGACGCCGAGCATCACCCGGGTCTGGCGGCGGGTCAGGCCGAGCGCCCGCAGCAGCCCGATCTCCCGGGTCCGCTCGTGCACCGACAGCGACAGCGTGTTCGCGATGCCGATGAACGCGATCACCAGCGCCAGCGCCAGGATCGCCAGCACCAGGTTCACGGCCTCGTTCAGGTTCTCCTCGAACTCGGCCCGCCGCTGGGCGAAGCTCTGCACGGACAGCTCGGGGTGGTCCTCGGTCGCCGCGACGATCGCCGCCCGCGCGTCCTCGTCGTCCACGCCGTCGGCCGCGTTGACGGCCAGCAGGTCGGCGCCGTCATCGGTCACCGAGCCGGTCTCCGGCAGCTCCTCGATCGCCCGCGCGACGTCGTCCGGGATCGGGTCGGCGGTGGCGGTGCGGACGGCGAAGTCGGCCGGTATCCGGCCGTCCACCACCGCGCCCACGCTCTGCCGGGACGACTCCACGACGGTGAGGAAGCCGGCCACCGTCGTGACGCCGATCAGCAGCGCCGCCGTCGTGGCCGCCACCCGGCGCGGGTTGCGCACCGCGTTCGCCGTGGCCAGCTCGGCCGTCGACCGCCAACCGCCGGACAGCCGGGCGGCCACCGCGCCGATCGCGCGGACCAGCGGCGGCACCACCTTCGGGCCGAGGATCAGCAGGCCGAGGAAGCAGACCGCCGCGCCGAACACGACCAGGATCAGCCCGGCCCCGCCGCCGGACGTCCCGGCGGCCGCGCCCGCGACCAGCACCAGCGCGCCGGCCGCCAGCCCCAGCACGCCGAGCGCGATCCGGGCCCGTCCCGTGGCGCGGCTGTCGGCGCCGTCCGGCACCGCCTGCAACGCGGCCAGCGGCGCCACCCGGGTCGCGGCCCGGGCCGGCAGGAGCGCCGACCCGACGGTCATCAGCACGCCGATCGCGACCGACCACGCCACCGTCGCCGCGGTGACCGTCAGCACCAGCGACTCACCCAGCGCCGAGCCCGCCGCGAGCGCCGTCAGCGCTCCGGCCCCGACGCCGACGAGGCTGCCGGCCAGCCCGATCGCGACCGACTCCGCCAGCACGCCGCGCAGCACCTGGCGCCGGGTCGCGCCGACGGTGCGCAGCAGCGCCAGCTCCCGGGTGCGCTGGGCGACCAGGATCCGGAACGTGTTCGCGATGACGAACGCCGCCACGATCAGTGACACCGCGCCCAGCATCAGCAGCGGGATCCGTAGCGCCTCGCGCTGCGACGACGAGTCCATCAGCCGCTGCGCCAGCTCGCTCCCCGTGATCACCTCGTGGTCGGCGCCCAGCGCGGACCGGACGGCGGCCGCGTCGGCGCCGTCCTCCAGCCGCAGGTCCACCCGCGAGGCGCCGGGCGGGTCGGCGAACTCGCGGACGAGGTCCCAGCCCGCGGTGAGCTCGAGGTCGTCGATGCCGTCGGCGGACAGCTCGGTCAGGCCGGCGATCGGCAGCGTGACCAGGTCGGCCGTGCCCTCGGCCGCGACGGTGATCTCGTCGCCCTCGGCCAGGCCCAGCCGGTCGGCCGAGCGCCGGTCCAGCAGCACGCCGCCGTCCGGCACGTCGGCACCCAGCGGCGCGGCCAGCAGCCGGGCGGTCGCGAACGGGTCGATCCGGCCGTCGGTGTCGACGGTGTGCACGCTCACGCCGCTCCGGGGCGCGGCCGCGGCCACCCCGTCGGCCTCGCCGACGGCGGCGACCTCGTCCGGCGACAGCGTCGCGCCGTCCGGCGCCAGCACCGCGAGGTCCACCCCCTCGGCGTCGGCCGCCAGCTCCTGGCGGGTGCCCGCGTCCAGCGAGTCGGTGAGGATCAGCGTCGCCGCGGTGAAGCCCACCGACAGGACGACGACCAGGCCGGTCAGCACCAGCCGCAGCAGATGGGCGCGCAGCCCCGCCAGCACGATCGATCGCATCGCTCAGCCGCCCAGCCGGCGCAGGCCGTCGATGACGGCGTCGGGCGTGGGGTCGGCGATCTCGCCGGCGACGTGACCGTCGGCGAGCATGACGACACGGTCCGCCGACGACGCCGCGACCGGGTCGTGCGTCACCATGACGACGGTCCGGCCGAGCTCGCGCACACTGGTGCGCAGGATCGCCAGCACCTCGCCGCCGGAGCGGGAGTCCAGGTTGCCGGTGGGCTCGTCGGCGAAGATCACCTCGGGCCGGTTGATCAGCGCCCGCGCCACGGCGACCCGCTGCTGCTGTCCGCCGGACAGCTCGCTCGGCCGGTGCCGCAGCCGGTCGCCGATGTCGAGCACGTCGATGATCTCGGCGAACCAGCGCCGGTCCGGCCGCTTGCCGGCCAGCTTCAGCGGCAGCAGCACGTTGGCCTCCGCGTCCAGCGTCGGCAGCAGGTTGAACGCCTGGAAGACGAAGCCCAGCCGCTCGCGCCGCAGCAGCGTCAGCTCGGTGTCGTTCAGCGCGGTGAGGTCGGTGTCGCCGAGCAGCGCCCGGCCCGACGTCGCGGTGTCCAGCCCGGCCAGGCAGTGCACGAGCGTCGACTTGCCGGACCCGGACGGACCCATGATCGCGGTGAACCGCCCGGCCGCGAACGCGACGTCGACGGCGTCGAGAGCGCGGACGGCGGTGTCACCGCTGCCGTGCAGCTTGGTCAGGCCGACGGCACGGACCGCCGGCGCGAGGACGGCGCCCGGGGCGCCGGAAGGAATCGTGGAAGGCAGGCTCACGCTCCCAGCGTCGCGAGAACGCCGCCGCGAATCGTCGGACCTGCGGGTGGACCCGGCGTACGACGAAGGTCGTAGGGTCGGTTCCCGTGCCGATCCGTCCCGTCGAGATGCTGCCGAAGGTCCAGTCGCACCTGCACCTCACCGGGGCGATGCGCCCGGCCACGCTGGACGAGCTGGCCACCCGGCACGGCATCGCGGTGCCGCCGCTGGCCGCGCTGACCGGCGGACCGTACGAGTGGGCCGTCTTCCAGGGTCGTTACGACGCCGCCCGGGCCGCCATCCGCACGCCTGACGACGTCGCGCGCGTGGTCCGCGAGGCGGCCGAGGACGACGCCGCCGGCGGCTGCGGCTGGTCCGAGCTGCAGGTCGACCCGACGTCGTACGCGCCGGCGCTGGGCGGGCTGGAGGCGGCGGTCGAGGCGGTCCTGACGGCGGCCGCGGCGGCGCCGCTGCCGATGGGCGTCGTCGTGGCGTCCAGCTGGGCCCGCTCCGGCGAGCACGCGGCGACGCTGGCCCGGCTGGCCGCCCGCTACGCCGGTGACGGCGTCGTCGGCTTCGGGCTGTCCAACGACGAGCGGCTGGGCCGGGTCGAGGACTTCGCCCCGGCGTTCAGCGTCGCCGCCGACGCCGGGCTGTTGCGCACCCCGCACGGCGGCTTCTTCACCGGGCCGTCGCACGTGCGAGCCTGTGTCGAGGTGCTCGGCGCCACCCGGATCGGGCACGGCACGTCCGCCGTCGCCGATCCCGCCGTCCTGGCGCTGCTGGCCGAGCGCGGGGTGGCGCTGGAGCTGTGCCCGTCGTCGTACCCGCCGTTCGGGGTGCACGCGCTGGACGAGCTCCCGGTGCGGACGCTGCTCGCGGCCGGCGTCGCGGTGACGGTCGGCAGCGACGACCCGCTGCTGTTCGCCGTCGGGCTGGCCGGCCAGTACGCGCTGTGCCGCGACGTGCTCGGCCTGGCCGACGCCGAGCTGGCCGCGCTGGCCCGCGCCTCGATCACCTCGTCGGCGGCGCCCGCGTCACTGCGAGAGACGCTGCTGGCCGGCGTGGACGCCTGGCTCGCGGATTAGACGGGCGGCGGCGCGGACGTGCTGCCGACCCGCAGGTGCACCGGCAGGTGCACGTCGGCCGGCCGCCGCCCGGCCAGCAGCTCGGTGACCATGCGGCCGGTCAGCTGGCCCTTCTCGACCATCGGCTGCACCACCGTCGTCAACACGCGCTCGCCCAGCCAGGGCGTGTCGATGCCGTCGTAGCCGACCACGGTGAGGTCGTCGGGCACCCGCAGCCCCAGCGCCTCGGCCGCGCGGATGACACCGACGGCGAGCAGGTCGCTCTGCGCGACGATCGCCGTCGGCCGTTGCGGCGCCGAGAGCAGCAGCCGGCCGGCCCGCTCGCCCTCCTCGACGACGTTGCTGGGCGCCTCGACGACCGGCACCCGCCCGAAGACGTCCTCGGTGGCGGTGAGCCGGGCCCGGCAGTCGGCGAACCCGACGACGGCGCGGCGGGCGTCGTCGACCAGGCCGCTGCGGCCGTCGAGACGCAGCGGCAGCGCGGCGACCGCGACCCGCTGGTGCCCCAGCTCGGCGACGTGCTTCGCCAGGTCGAGCGCGCCGCCGTAGTCGTCGATGCGCAGCAGCGTGACCTCGGGGCGGTCCGGCCCGTCGATGGCGACCACCGGCACCCCGCGGCCGATGAAGAGGTCCAGCAGCGGGTCGTCGTCGCGGCCGCAGGTGGCGAACACCACGGCGTCGACCGGCATGCGCGACACCTGCTCCGGCGTCGGGCTGCCGTGCTGGGCGTCGCCGGAGAGCAGCAGCAGGCCGGTGCCGGACGGGCTGAGCGCCTCGGCGATGCCGTCGAGCAGCGCGACGGCGACCGGGTCGCGGAACGCGTACAGCAGCCGCTCGCCGACCACCGCGCCGACGATGCCGGACCGCCCGCGGCGCAGCGACTGGGCCAGCGGGTCGGGCCCGGCGTAGCCCAGGTCGCGGGCCGCGGCCAGCACCCGTTCGCGGGTGGACGGGGCCACCGGACCGGAGCCGCTGAACGCCAGCGACGCGGTGGACGGGGACACGCCGGCCCGCGCGGCCACCGCCGCCAGGGTCGCCCGGTGCTCGCCCACGTCAGCTCCCCTCCGCGGAATTCACGCTTGCATCAGATCCTTCTCCATAGGAGAATATCGAATCGATTCGATCGAATCGATTCGACCACGAAATCCTGATGTTCCTGACCCCTGGGGATGCTCCGTGAACCAGTCTGCTCCGGCCCCGTCGCCCGACCTGGCCAGGGCCGTCCGTGCCCGCAACGCCGTCGCCACGGTGTTCGCCCTCAACGGGCTGGCCCTCGCGAGCTGGATGGCGCGCATCCCCGAGGTGCGCGACCTCCTCGGCCTGACACCGGGCGAGATCGGCCGCGTGCTGCTGGCGCTGGCCGTGGGCTCGCTCATCGCCCTGCCCACGTCGGGGTTCGTCGTCAGCAAGATCGGCGCGGCCCGCACGGTGGCCGGCGGCTCGGTGCTGGTGGCGCTCGGTCTCACGCTGGCCGGCATCGGGGCCGACACCGCGGGTGTCGTCGCCGTCGTGGCGGCTGGGCTGGTGCTGTTCGGCTACGGCTCGGGGTCGTGGGACGTCGCGATGAACGTCGAGGGCGCCGCGGTCGAGCGGCTGCTCGGGCGGACCATCATGCCGCGGTTCCACGCCGCGTTCAGTCTCGGCACGGTGACGGGAGCCGGCCTCAGCGCCGGCCTCGCGGCCGTCGGCGTCCCCGTCGTGGCGCACCTGGCCACCGTCAGCATCGTCGCGATGATCGTCACCATCATCGCCACCCGCAGCTTCCTGCCGCACGCCGCCGAGGTCGAGGCCGAGGACGGCACGCCGGTCGAGAAGATCTCCGTCCTCACCGCCTGGCGCGAGCCGCGCACGCTGCTCATCGGCCTCATGGTGATGTGCGCCGCGCTGGTCGAGGGCATCGCCAACGACTGGCTGGCGCTCGGCCTCGTCGACGGCTACGAGGTCAGCAACACCGTCGGCGCCATCGGCTTCGCGATCTTCCTGTCCGCCATGACGGTCGGCCGCATGGCCGGCACCCAGCTGGTCGACCGGTTCGGCCGGTTGCCGGTGCTGCGCGTCAGCGCCGTGCTGGCCGCCGGCGGCGTGCTGCTCGTCGTGTTCGGCGGCTCGCTCTGGGTCGCGCTGGTCGGCAGCATCGTCTGGGGCTTCGGCGCCGCGCTGGGCTTCCCGCTCGGCATGAGCGCGGGGGCCGACGACCCGCGGCGGGCGGCCGCGCGGGTCAGCGTCATCGCGTCGGTCGGCTACACCGCGTTCCTCGCCGGCCCGCCCATCCTCGGCTGGCTCGGCGACCACGAGGGCGTGCTGAACGCGCTGCTGGCGGTCGCCGTCGCCGCGACCGTCCTCGGGCTGGTCTCCCCCGCGGCCCGTGAACAACGCCCGGCCCGGGTCGAGGTCGGCGACTAGCTCTCGGCGAAGTCGGCGGCGGTCATGCCCTCCGGGTGCCCGGCCGGCCACTGCACCAGCTCGATGCGGTAGCCGTCGGGGTCGGTCAGCCAGGACGTCGCCATGCCCTCGCCGTGATCGGCCGGCGGCTCGGCGGTGACGCCCTTCGCGGCGAGCTCGGCGACCGTCGTCGCCAGGTCGTCGGTCTGGACGACGAGGTGGTTGACGGCGCCGGTGTCGGTGACCGGCCGCGCGGGGTCGTGCACCAGCTCAAGGCTGACGAACGGGTCGCCCGGCAACTGCAGCATGGTCAGGCTGCCGAACGGCGTCTCGGGGACACGGCCGCGCACGACGTAGCCGAGCGCGGTGTAGAACGCGAGCGAACGGTCGAGGTCGGTGACCCGGAGGCCGAGGTGCAGCATGCGCATGCGCGGCAGGGTAGCCGACGCTACGAGGTGCCCGGCCGCACCAGCCCGGTCTCGTAGGCCAGCACCACCAGCTGCACGCGGTCGCGCAGGCCGACCTTGGCCAGCACCCGGCCGATGTGCGTCTTCACCGTCGCCTCGGTGACGAACAGGGCCGCCGCGATCTCGGCGTTGGACCGGCCGCGGACCACTTCGCGGACGATCTCGTGCTCGCGCTGGGTCAGCTCGGCCCAGACGGCGTCGGGCGGGGTGGCGTCCTCGGGCAGGTGCCCGGCGAACCGTTCCAGCAGCCGCTTCGTGGTGCTCGGCGCGACGACGGCGTCGCCGGAGTGCACCGTGCGGACGGCGTCGAGCAGCGTCGGCGGCGGCGCGTCCTTGAGCAGGAACCCGCTGGCGCCGGCCTTGATCGCGGCGAACGCGTACTCGTCGAGGTCGAACGTCGTCAGGACGATGACCTTCGGCGCGTCGTCGCGCGTGCGCAGCCGCCGGGTGGCCTCGACGCCGTCGAGGACGGGCATGCGCACGTCCATCAGCACGACGTCGGCCGCGGTGACGGCGAGCGTGTGCAGCGCGGCGTCGCCGTCGCCGGCCTCGCCGACCACCTCGAGGTCGGGCTGGGAGTCGATGACCATCCGGAACCCGGCCCGGACCAGCTGCTGGTCGTCGACCAGGAAGACCCTGACCGGCTGCACGCTCACTTCCCCTCGCCGTAGGGCAGGTCGAGGTCGACCCGCCAGCCACCACTTGACGACGGTCCCGCCGTCACCGTGCCGCCGTACATCGTCATCCGCTCCCGCATGCCCACCAGTCCCTGGCCGAGCCCGTCGCTCGGCGCGCCCGCGCCCCGGCCGTCGTCGCTGACCTGAGCGGTCAGCCGGTCGGGCGCGAACACCAGCGCCACCTTCGCACGGGCCGCCGGTCCGGCGTGCTTGAGGGCGTTGGTCAGCGCCTCCTGGATGACCCGGTACACCGCGAGCGACGGCCCCGGCGGCAGCGGCCGCGGCGGGCCGGTGACGTCGAGCTCGACCGGCAACCCGGCCTGGCGCACCGACGTGACCAGCTCGGGCAGCGTGCCCAGCCCCGGCTGCGGGCGGACCGAGCCGTCGTCGTCGCCGTCAGCCGTACGGAGCACGCCGAGCAGCCGGCGCATCTCGGCCAGGGCGCCACGACCGGTCTCGCCGATCGTCTTCAGCGCGTCGAGGGCGGCCTGCGGGTCGTGGTCGCCGGCGTAGCGGCCGCCGTCGGCCTGCACGACGATGACGGACAGGTTGTGCGCGACGACGTCGTGCATCTCGCGGGCGATGCGCGAGCGCTCTTCGGCGGCCGCGAGCTGGGCCCGCTGGTCGCGTTCGCGCTCGGCCTGGTGCGCCCGCTCGACCAGCTCGGCGACGTACGCCTGCCGCGTGCGCCGCACGTCGCCCATCGCCCAGGCCCCGATGACCGTCGCGGACAGCCCGATGGCGCTGGCCACGAACGCCTCCGCGCTCTCCTCGATCGACGGGACGTAGCGCACGGTGCCCAGCACGACGCCGAGGAACCCGGCCGCGAGCCCGGCCCGGCTGGCCCACCGCGGGCCGTAGGCGCTGACGGCGTACAGGCCGAGCAGCAGCGCGACGTCGTACGGGGTCAGCTGCAGCCCGGTGGCCCACTGCACCAGCCCGGCGGCCACCAGCACGCCGAACGACTCGACCGGCCGCACCCGCCGGAACACCAGCGCCGCGCACATGACCGTCCCTAGGACGAAGTGCGCCCAGGCGGGGTCGAACGCGGCCGCCGTGAACACCACCATCGTGACGAACACGCCCAGCGCGATGACGGCGTCCGGCACCACGGGGTGCCGGCGCACCCACGCGTACAGCCGGTCCCTGCGCCTCACGGTGAGCAGGCTAGCTCGCCGCGGCCTTGCCCGCCGCCGGACGTTTCGCCCGAGCCCGAAACACTGCCGAGTCGGGACCGCGTCGCCGAGACTGCTTGCCATGCAGACCAGCACTGGAAAGGTCCAGCTCGCGTTCATGATGTCGCTGGACGGCTTCGTCGCCGGCCCCGGCCACAGCATGGGCTTCATGGACGGGACCACGGTCCGCGACGGCGTGCATCGGGAGCTCATCGAGAGCACCGGCGCGATCCTGGCCGGACGCGACGGCTACGACAGCACCGGAGGAAACCTACTGCCCTACGGCGGCGCATGGAGTGGGCCGATCTTCGTCCTCACGCATCACCCCGAGGACGTCCACACAGCCGACGGCGCCACGGTGCTGAGCTGCTCCGCGGCGGAAGCGGTGCGGATCGGTCTGGAGGCGGCGCGCGGCCGGAACCTGCAGGTGTTCTCCCCGACGATCGGCCGGCAGCTGCTCCGCCTGGGACTGGTCGACGAGATCGACGTCCATGTGGCGCCCGTCCTGCTCGGCGACGGCATCAGGCTCTACGACGCGCCCGGCGGCGAGCTCGTCCGCCTGGCCCGGGACGGCGACGGCCCCGGGCTCGCCGCGCGGCTGCGCTACCGGCCGGCGTCCTCGGTGTCACGGGTGCGGCGCAGCCAGAGCAGGCCGAGCACCGGCAGCACCAGCGGCACGAACCCGTAGCCGCGCCCGAACACCGACCACACGGTGTCGTCGGGGAAGTCGCCCGGGTCGAACGCGGTGATGGCGCCCACCGTCAGCACCCCGATCAGCTCGACGGTGACGGCGGTCAGCGCGACCCGGCGGGCCGTCGCGCCGGGGCGGGCCAGCGCCACGGTCGCGACGATGTACACGAGGGCGGCGAAGGCCGACAGCAGGTACGCGAGCGGCGCCTCGTCGAAGTTCGTCGCGATCTGCACGCCGGCCCGGGCCGACGCCGCGAGCGCGAACACCGCGTAGACGGCGATCAGCAGCCGGCCGGGACCGCTGGAGCGCCGCGACGTCGCGCTCACCCGGCCCCCGCGTCCCAGAGCTGCTGCATGCGCACGACCAGCACCGGCACCACCAGAGCGGCCACGACCAGCACCGACGTGCCCCAGCGGGACTTCTCGGCGAGCGCCCAGAACAGCCCGAGCGGCACGATGATGAGGGTCATCAGCAGGTACCCGACGAACGTCGCGGTCTCGTCCGGCGCGCCGTCGGTGACCATCAGCACGATCGCCACCGCCGCCTGCACGAGGAGCAGCAGCTCGACCACACCGGCGCCGATGACGTACGGCTCGCGCGGCGGCTGGTTGCGCACGACCGCCACCAGTGCCCACGCGGCGTAGGCCAGCGAGGCGACGATGACGGCCCAGTCGACGACGGCAACCATGGGTCAGCCCGTCACGGGAGCCGGGCCAGCTCGTCGGTGAGGTCGTCCAACCCCAGCGAGCCCATCGAGAGCGCGGCCATGTGCCACGCCTTGAGGTCGAAGTCCGCGCCCCGCGCCGACCGCGCCGCGTCGCGGCCGGCCAGCCACGCCCGCTCACCGAGCTTGTAGCCGATGGCCTGCCCCGGCGCACCCAGGTAGCGGACGATCTCGGAGTCGAGGAACGCGGTGTCGCGGCCGTTGAACGCGCCGAAGAACTCGCGGGCCAGCTCCGGCGTCCACACCTCGCCCGGGTGGAACGTCTCGCCGTTCGGGATGCGCAGCCGCAGGTGCATGCCGATGTCGATGATCACCCGGATCGCCCGCATGATCTGCGCGTCGAGGTAGCCGAGCCGGACCGGCGGGTCGGTGAGGTAGCCCAGTTCGTCCATCAGCCGCTCGGCGTAGAGCGCCCAGCCCTCGGACATCGCGCTCACCGAGCCGAGGCTCACCTGGTAGCGCGACAGCCGGCCGGCGACGTGCACCCACTGCGCCAGTTGCAGGTGGTGACCCGGGACGCCCTCGTGGTACCAGGTGCTGACCAGGCCCCACACCGGGAACCGGGTCTCGCCCAGCGTCGGCAGCCAGGTGCGGCCGGGCCGGCTGAAGTCGAGCGACGGGCGGGTGTAGTACGGCGCGGCCGCGCTGCCGGGCGGCGCGATCATCGCCTCGACGTGCTTGATCGGTTCGGCGAGGTCGACGTGGATTCCGTCGAGGTCGGCCATCGCGCGATCCATCAGGCCCTGCAGCCAGACCCGGACCTCCTCGACGCCCTCGATCGCCTCGCCGTGCTCGTCGAGGTGGCGCATGACGGCGAGCGGCGTGTGGCCAGGCAGGACGGCGTCGGCGGCCTGCTTCATCTCGTCGGCGATGCGGTGGAACTCGGACCAGCCGTAGGCGTAGGCGTCCTCGAGGTCGAGGTCGGAGCCGGTCCAGTAGCGCGCGGCGGCGGTGTAGCGCTCGCGGCCGACCGCGTCGGGCGTGCCCTCGGCGCCCGCGCGGTAGCCGGCGAGGTGGTCGCGCAGCTCGGCCAGGCCACCGCCGGCGACGGCGGCCGCTGCGGTCAGCTCGTCGCGCTGGGCGTCGGGGCCGTTCGCGACGAACGAGGTGTACCAGTCGGCCTCGAGCCAGGTGTCGAGCTGTTCGAGGACGGTGTCGACCTGACGCGGCGCGGCGTACAGGCCGCGGCGGGCGCCCTCGTCCAGCGACGCCTGGAAACTGGCGACGGCCGCCGGGATGTTGCGCAGCCGCCGGCCGATGACCGCCCAGTCGTCGTCGGTGGCGGTCGGCATCATCAGGAACACCGAACGCATCGACTGCACCGGCGAGAACAGGTTGCTCAGCTCGCGCAGCCCCTCACCGGCGTCGTGCAGCGCCAGCGACGCCGTCAGCCGCTCGCGCAGCAGCCGGGCCGCGCGGCGCTCCTCGACCGGCAGCCCGCCGTCGCCGGCGGCCCGCTCGGCGGCGTCCAGCTCGGCCAGCGTGCCGCGCGCCGCGTCGGCCACCACCTCGCGGCCGTCGGGCGAGTAGTCAGGCATGGCGTCGACACCGGGCCTGATGCCCAGCGCGGTCCCGACCAGCGGGTTCAGGTCGGCGATGGTCTCGACGTAGCGGTCCGCGATGTTCCGGGGTGTGTCGGCGTCGTCGTGAGGCACCGGCCCATCATGCCTCGGAGCCTGCCACCGTGTGCGTCAGGGTCTCCGGGACACCGGCTCGCATCGTCGTGAGGCACCGGGCCACGACAATGCCTCGGTCCCGACCGCAGTGTGCGTCAGGGTCTCCGGGACACCGGCTCACATCATCGTGGGGCACCGGGCCACGACAATGCCCCGGTCCCGACCGCCGTGTACGTCAGGGTCTCCGGGACACCGGCTCAGGACACCGGCCCGCATCGTCGTGAGGCACCGGGCCACGACAATGCCTCGCGCCCCGCCGCAGCGTGCGTCAGGGGTCAGCCGGTCGCGACGGTGTCGCCGCGCACCTGGGCGGCCGCGCCGGGCACCGGTTCGGCGGGGTCGGCGCCGGTCGCGACGATGCGGTTGGCGGCGTCGACGTGCACCACCCGCGGCTGGAACCCGCGCGCCTCGGCGTCGTCGACCAGCCCGTAGCTGATCAGGATGACGAGGTCGCCGGGCTGCACGAGACGGGCGGCGGCGCCGTTGATGCCGATGACGCCGGAGCCGCGCCGGCCGGGGATGACGTACGTGGTGAGGCGCGCGCCGTTGGTGATGTCGACGATGTCGACCTGCTCGCCGGGGAGGAGGTCGGCGGCGTCGAGGAGGTCTTCGTCGACGGTGACCGATCCCACGTAGTGCAGGTCGGCCTGCGTGACGGTGGCGCGGTGGATCTTGCCCTTCATCATGGTGCGGAACACGGGTTCACTCCTGGTCTCGCTCGCTCGATGCGGCCGGTGGGCCGTCACCGTCGGCGTGGCCGTCGGGTCGGGGTGCCGACTGCTGCCGGTACCTCGCCATCCATTGTTCTGGAACATCGGTCTTGCGTGCCAGCCGGGCCCGTTCGGCCTGCTCCTCGGCGATGACGCGGGCCTCGGCCGGCCGCCGGTGCGCGATGACGGCGTCGACCGGACCGGGGGTGGTGTCGACGTGCACCGACGCCAGCCCGAGCCGGCGCTGCAGCGGCCCCTGCACGATGCGCACGCTCTGCGTCTTCGCGTGCGGGACGGCGGTGAGGTTGCGGTACAGCACGCCCTCGCGCACCACGACCACCTGACCGTCGACGCCGTACGCCAGCCGCTTCCAGCCGAACGGACGCAGCCAGCGAGCCGGCCGCGGGGCGTGCGTCAGCGGCACCGACAGCGGGTCGGACCCCGGCAGAACGTGCCGCAACACCTCGGCCGCCTCCTCGTACGTCGCCACCGGCAGCAGCGTGGACGTGCGCTGGCTGTCGTCGGACGACTCGCCGCTGTAGCCCGCGACGTCGACGTCCAGCCGCACCCAGCCCTTCCCTCTCCACAACAACGGCTGGCGCATGGCTACTCCCTGCACCCGGCCGGGCGGCACGGTCTGGTGCTGGGTGTCGAGCAGGCCCTTGCGGATGCGGTAGCCGTCGGGCGACTCGGCCAGGACGAACGCGAAGTTGCGGCCCAGCTGCCCCCACAGCGCGGCGCCGATGGCGATGACGCCCGGCAGCATCGACGACAGCACGCCGACGGTGACCTGGCTGTCGCGGAAGAACAGGAACGCGACGCCGATGCCGAGGATGAACACCACGCCGGTGACGAACGCGCCGGACAGCACCGTCGACCACACCAGCCGGTCCAGCGGCACCTGGTGCACGACCCGCTCCGGCGCCTCCGGCGTGTCGGCGTCGATCCCGGCGGCCCGGGCCAGCAGCTCGGCCCGCAGCCGCACCGCGTCGTCGACGGCGAGGTACTGCAGCGGCGCCTCGGCCTTGCCGCCGCCGGCCACCTCCAGCCGCAGCTCGGAGACGCCGAGCAGCCGGCCGGCCAGCGGGCGGTTGATGTCGACGGCCTGCAGGCGGTCCAGCCGGACCCGCCGGGAGCGGCGGTTCAGCATGCCGGAGTCGATGCGCAACGCGTCGCCGTCGAAGCCGTACCGGGTGAACCACCAGGACAGCAGCCCGACGATCATCCCGACGACGGCGAACGCCAGGACGGTCAGGCCGAACCGGCCCATCTCGCCGGAGCGCAGCGCGTCCTGACCGCCGATGCCGATGGCCAGGGCGAGGAAGCCCCAGCCGCGCAGCAACGGGGTCAGCGGGTGGAGGCGGCGGAAGTGCTCGGGCGTCGGGTCGACCCGGGCGGCCTTGCTGCCGTCGGCCTCGCTCCCCGGCGTGGTGGTCACAGACCGGCCGCCTGGGCCTCACCGAGCGCCGACAGCCGGTCGCGCAGCCGCGCGGCCTCGGCGGCCGGCAGGCCGGGGATCTTCGCGTCGGTGGCCGGCGAGGCGGTGTGCAGCTGGACGGTGGCCAGGCCGTAGCGCCGCTCCAGCGGGCCCGACGCGACGTCGACGAACTGCATGCGGCCGTACGGCACCACCGTCAGCCGGCGGTACATGACGCCGTGGGTGACCAGCAGGTCGTCCAGCCGCTCGGCGTAACCCCAGGCGCGCCAGTTGCGCGGGATCAGCCACAGCCCCCACACCAGCGCGATCAGCGCCGCGGCGACGACCGGGAGCACCCCGGCCGCCCCGAAGATCAGCCCCAGCACGACGCCAGCGGCGCCGGCGACCAGCGTCACCGTGATCAGCAGCACCAGCCGGCGCAGGTCGACGAGCTTGCGCGACACCTGTTGCCAGGCCTCGCCGGGCGGCGCGAAGAGCTCCTCCTGGTCCACGGCGTCGAGGCTACCCCGCTGCTCATCGCGCGGCGGCGCGGCTCAGCGGGTGACGACCGTCTGGACCTCGGCGACCGGCAGGTCCAGCGACGTCGGCGGCGAGACCACGGCGCCCAAGGCACCGCCGTCCACCGGGGTGCCGCCCTGCTGGCCGGACCACGACGCGACGTAGGCACCGGTGGCCGTGACGGTGTAGGCGAGCCCCGGCACCCGCGCCGACGAGCGAGTGTGCAGCAGGCTGCAGCCGGCCGACTGGGGCGTGCCGGCCGCGTACGACGTGCGGGCCTGCTCGGCCGTGCAGCCCGCCGACGGGCCCGCCGACGAACGGACCGTGAGGCGGTCGGGGTCGGCGACGACGGTGGCGGAGTCGTCGCCCGCCGTTGCCGTGACCTCGAGCCGGACGAAGCCGTCGCGCGGGCCGTCGCCGGGCGCCACCCAGAACCAGGTCGCGAGGTTGACGTAGGAGGTGGCCGCCGGGTTGCGCATGGTGTCGGGCGCCGGGATGGCGAGGTGCTCGAACGCCACCTCGGCCAGCAGCTCCGGCGGAACCGGCGGCGTGGGCGGCTGCGGCGGCGTGCTGCCCTCGGGCACCCAGAGGGTGTGCGCGCCGCCGTTGGCCGCGACCAGCTGGTCGAAGCACTCGCCGGCCACGTCGAAGTCGCCGTCGACGTTGAGCAACGTGCCGAACGCCCAGTGACCGGGCTCGTCGCGGTGCGCCTCGATCTCCTCCAGCGGCGGGTAGACGAAGGTCTGCTCGTTGCCGGGCCCGACGGGGTCGTCGAGGCTGTCGTACTCCAGTGCCCAGTTCTGGTACGCCCACTCGCCGGTGGCGAACTCCATGACCTCCCAGTAGCACGGCGACGGCACCTGCACGCTGACGGACACCCCGCCGCCGTCGCCACCGGAGCCGTCGCTGCCGTCGAGGCCGTTGCCGGTGAGCGAGACGGCGACGGCGGTGAGCCCGCCCTCGTCGGCGTCGCCGCCGACCTGGTCGTCGCCCACTCCGGCGAGGGCCGGCGCTGTGCCGAGCAGGGCGAGGAAGCCGGTCGTCACGCCGGTGAGCAGGGCCGTTCGTGCGCGTCGCATCGTCGTCTCCCGTGGGGGTGTCACTCGGCCGTGCGGTCAACCGCAGTCATGGTCGGATTCCTGCACGTCGGCGACGACCCAGGCGTCGCCGTCGGCGGCCAGCTGCACCAGCACGGGCAGGAGGTCTCCGCGGCTGTCGGCGACCTCGGCGCCATCGGCGTCGACGTCGTAGGTGTCGCGGCCGTCGAGGCAGTCCTGGATGGCCGCCGTCGGGCCGCTGACCGAGACCACGAGCGGCGCGAGGCGCAGCGTGCCGATGGTGCGGTGACCGTCGGCCAGCAACCGCGACGCGACGTCGACGACGCGTTGGCGCTGCGGGTCGGCGGAGAGGTCGAGGAGCGGCTGGTGGGCGGGGTCGGGCAGGCTCACCGCGGTGAGGTCGGCGCGCCAGAAGGCGAGGTACGCCTCGAACACCGCGAGGTCGGCCGGCGCCTCCGGCGGGGCGCCGCCGACCTCGAGCGCCCAGTCGCCGTCGGCGGGGCCGGACGGGTCAGCCGTCGGCGGGTCGGACGCGTCGGTGGTCGGCTCGCCGGTGACCGTGCCGGACTCGGCGTCGTCGATGTCGAGCAGGCCCAGCGGCGGCTCGCCGGGCGCCTCGCAACCCGTCAACAGCACGGCCGACACCGCCACCGCGGCGGCGATCCCACGCATCCGCATTCCGCCCACCTCGCGCAGAAAAGATCCATTGCGACAATCTGTCGGAGGTGAGCGTACCGTGTGTCAGCCGGTCATTCCCCGGACCCCGTGGGCGGCACGAACTCACCCGCCGCGACGTCGACGTCGAGGGTGTTGCCGGGCGGCGCCAGCGGGCACGTCCACGCGGGGTCGTAGGCGCAGGACGGGTTGTAGGCGAAGTTGAGGTCGACGACGAGCGCGTCGTGCACCGAGCCGCCGAGGTCGGCGCCCTTGACGGTGTCGAGCAGGTAGCGTCCGCCGCCGTACGTGGCCCGGCCGGCCGACGCGTCCTTGACCGGAACGAACACCCCGCCGCCGTAGGAGTCGAGCCACCACACGTCGAGGTCGCCGAGCGGCAGGTGTAGCCGTCCGGCCAGCACGAACGGCACGACGCCGTCGGTGGCCGTGGGCACCTCGAGCCGTCGCGGCTCGACGTCGGGGTCGACCGGCAGCACGAACCGCAGCGCGGCGTCGTACGGCGCGTGCCGCAGCCCCGCGAAGCCGGCCCGCCGCTCGGGCGGGACCGGCGACGCGGGATGCGTCCGCACCAGTTCGTCCCGGCCGGCCACCCACTGCTCGTGGGCGCCGGCCGGATCTGCCTCGCTCTCGTCCCGGACGGCGGCGTAGAGCGCGTGGACCCGCCGCCGCCAGTCGAGGACGTCGAGCGCGCTGATGGAGCTCAGAGCAGCCCCTTGTCCTCGAGGTAGGCCCGCGCGACGTCGGGAGCCTGCTGCCGCTCGGCGTCGACCTGCGCGTTCAGCATGGCGAGGTCGTCGGTCGTGAGCACCTCGGCCAGCTGGTTGAGCGCGTCGGCGATGCCGGGGTCGCCGGCGGACTCGGTGTTGACCACCGGCACCAGGTTGTCGGCCGCCTGCAGCGCCTGGTCGTCCTCGAGCACCACCAGACCGAACTGGTCGAGCGTGCCGTCGGTGGTGCCGACCAGGCCCAGCTGCGCGTCGCCGCGCTGCACCGCCGTCTTCGTCTCGCTGGTGCTGAACCCGGTGGCCAGCGGCGGGTCGACGATGTCGAGCCCGTACACCGACTCGAGGCCCGGCTCGCAGAACGGCCGGTCGGGGCACTCCTCGACCGCGGCCAGCGTGATGGGCTGGCCCAGCGCGCCGAGGTCGGAGAGCGTGGTGAGGCCGTTCTCGTCGGCGAACTCCTGGGAGACGGCGAACGCGTTCTGGCTGGCCGCCTCGGCCGGGTCGAGGATGGTCAGCCCGCGCTCCTCGGCCAGCGGCCGGGCCGCGTCGACCGTCTCGGTGGCGTCGGACGTGGCGATGGGCGCGCTCGACGGCGCGTCGGGGCCGTTGACGGCGCCGTTGAGGAACTCGGCGAACGTGGCCAGGTACTCCGGCACGACGTCGATCTCGCCGCTCTCGAGCGCCGGCTCGTAGATCTCGCGGTTGGCCACCGACTGGATGTCGACGTTGTACCCGGCGTCCTCGAGCAGCGCCGCGTACATCTCCTGCATGATCACCATCTCGGTGAAGTTGGCGCCGCCGACGGTGAGGTCACCGCCACCGCCGCCGTCGGTGGCGGTGGAGTCGCCGTCACCCTCCTCGAACGGGTCGTCGTCGTCGCCGCCGCACGCCGCCAGCGACAGCGCCAGGCCGGCCGCGGTGGCCAGCACGGCCGCTCGTCTCCGCATGGTCATGTTCTTCACCGGTGTCACCTTCTGTGTCCCGTGCCGGGCGCCAGGCCCCGCACGCGTGTCCGGCGAGCACCCTCATAGCGCCCGCGTGGAATCAGTCAACTACGCGCCACTGACAACCTCGTCCGTGACGAGCGGCATTCCCCGGTCACGATCGCGTTTCGACCGTCCTTGCCGCGTGGCCCGGCGCATCGGGTCGGCGGCCCGCTGCAGCAGCGCCATCACACCCTCGATCGCCAGCGCCAGCAGGCCGACCATGATCGCGCCGCCGATCAGCTCGGGCACGTCCTGCCGGTTGAAGCCACTGGTGATGATGCGGCCCAGACCCGGCCCGGAGATGACGGCGGCCAGCGTCGCCGTCGCCACCACCTGCACCGTCGCCAGCCGGATGCCGCCCATGATGAGCGGCACCGCCAGCGGCAGCTCGACGCGGCGCAGCAGCTGGAGGCCGTTCATCCCCATGCCGCGAGCCGCCTCGACGGCGTCGCGGTCGACCTCGCGCATGCCGACGTAGGCGTTGGTGAGGATCGGCGGGATCGCGAAGAGCACCAGCGCGATGACCGTCGTCCAGATCGACAGCCCGAGCGGGGTCATGTACAGGATCGCCAGGATCGCGAACGTCGGCACCGCCCGGCCGACGTTGCTGATGTTGACGGCGAGCGCGCCGCCTCGTCCGATGTGCCCCAGCCAGAGCGCGATCGGCAGCGCGACGGCGCAGGCGATCGCCATCGACAGCAGCGTGATCCACAGGTGCTCGGTCAACCGGGTGCCGACGCCCGTCGGACCGGACCAGTTGTCGCCGTCGAGCAGCCAGTTGACGCCGTCCACCAGCCCGTTCACGCGTGCACCCCCCGTCGCCACGGCGTGAGCCATCGTTGCAGCGCCAGTAGCAGCAGGTCGGCCACCAGCGCCAGGACCACGCAGAGCACCGAAGCCGTCAGCACCTCGGCGTGGAAGTTGCTGCGCTGGCCGCGGGCGATCAGGTTGCCGAGGCCGCCGTGGCCGACGATCATCCCGATGGTCGTGAGCGCGATGGTGGACACCGTCGCGACCCGGAGCGCGGCGAACACCGCCGGCACGGCCATCGGCAGCTCCACCTTGCGGAGCAGCCGGAAGCCGTCGTAGCCCATGCCGACCGCCGCCTCGCGGACGTCGCCCGGAACCGCGTCCAGGCCGGTGAGGATGCCGCGGACCAGGATCGTCAGCGAGTACAGCACCAGCCCGATCACCACCGTCGTCGCGGTGAGCTTGGTGAGCGGCACCAGCAGCGAGAACATCGCCAGCGACGGGATGGTGTACAGGGCCGTCGACGTGCCCAGGATCGCGCCGCGCAGCCACCCGACCCGGCGGGCGACGACCGCCAGCACGAGCGCGAGGGCGAAGCCGATGACGACGGACACCACCGTGATGGTGACGTGCTGGCCGAGCGCCTCCATGATCTCGTCCCAGCGAGTACGGACGTACTCGCCACACACCCAGTCGTTGCGCACGAGGCAGTTGTCGGTCAGGGTTGCGGTATGAACGGGCCCGGAGAGCGCCATTCCGTTGACGCTACCGAAGAACCGATGATTCGTCTCGACCGCGTCTCCAAGACGTACCCCGACGGCACCGTCGCGGTGCAGGAGCTCACCCTCGAGGTGGGCCGCGGCGAACTGGTCGTGCTGGTCGGGCCGTCCGGCTGTGGCAAGACCACCACGATGAAGATGGTGAACCGGCTGGTCGAGCCGACCGGCGGGCGCATCGTGGTCGACGGTGTGGACGTCACCGACGCCGACCCGGTGGCGCTGCGCCGCGGCATCGGCTATGTCATCCAGAACGTCGGGCTGTTCCCGCACCGCACCATCGAGGAGAACATCGCCGTCGTCCCCGAGCTGGTCGGCTGGCCTCGCAAGCGTCGCCACGAGCGGGCCCGCGAGCTGATGGAGCTGGTCGGCCTCGACCCCGCGGTGCACGGCAAGCGGTACCCGCACGAGCTCTCCGGCGGGCAGCGGCAGCGGGTCGGCGTGGCCCGCGCGCTCGCCGTCGACCCTCCCGTCCTGCTCATGGACGAGCCGTTCAGCGCCGTCGACCCGGTGGTGCGGTCGCAGCTGCAGGACGAGTTCCTGCGGCTGCAGGACGACGTCCGCAAGACCATCCTGTTCGTCACGCACGACATCGAGGAGGCGGTCCGGCTGGGCGACCGCATCGCGGTGTTCAAGCAGGGGGGCCGGCTGGAGCAGTTCGACACCCCGGCGGCCATCCTCGGCGCGCCGGCCACCGACTTCGTCGCCGACTTCGTGGGCGCCGACCGCGGCCTCAAGCGGCTCTCCGTCACCGCCATCACGCCGGCCGACCTCGAGCACCCGCCGGTCGTCAAGGCCGACGACGACCTCGCCACGGCCGGCGCCGCCCTCGGCGACGAGCGCTGGGCCGTCGTCCTCGACGGCGACGGCGGACTGGCCGGCTGGGTGGGCCACGACATGCTGACCGGCGCCGGGAAGGTCCGCGACCACGCGCGGCGCATGGAGGCGTGGGTCGAGCTGGACGATTCCCTCAAGGTGGCGTTCGCCGAGATGCTGCAGTGGAACGCCGGCTGGATCGCCGTCCTGGACGACGGCGACCGCTACGTGGGCGTGCTGACGCCGGCGACGCTGCACGCGGCGCTACGGCGCTCCGTCGAGGCCGAGGCGAAGGACGTCGCCCGGGCCGAGGTGGTGCTGGAGACGGTGCAGAACGCCTGACGGCTCGTTCGGCTCAGGCGCTGCGTTCCTGGCGCTGCTGCACCGGGGCGGACTTCTTCTTGCGGTCGGCCTCGGGCAGCAGGTCGGTGTTCTTGTCCTCCCACTTGATGAGGTCGACCACCGTCGGCGCCTCGGAGAGGTCGGGCCACAGGTCGTTCCACTCCGCGCCCTCGGCCAGCCGGGCCAGCTCGACGCTCGGGGTGGACGCGCCGGGACGGGCGCTGCGGGCGGCCGCGATCTCGGCCTCCAGCAGGTCGAGCTTCGACCGCATGACGTCGATGCGCTCGGACGCGACGTCGAGCAGGCCGACCATGTGGTCGGTGAACTCGCGGTGCTCCTCGGAGTAGCGGGCGTGCGCCTGGGAGTACTCCGCCGCCTGCTCGGCGCGGACCGTGGCCACCTCGACCCGCAGCCTGCGCTCCAGCCGGAGCACGAATGCGCCCAGCACCGCCGCGCCGACGGCGCCCGCGGCCGCCGCGATGCGCGGCCACGGCCCGTCCAGGACCATGGCGGCGACCGTCAGCGCGATGGCCGCCGCGGGTGCGGCGACGGCGAGCAGACGGACAGCGGTGAGACGGCGGCGGTGACGGACGGAGGCCATGGGCGTCACCGTACCTTCTTGTACGGCGCGAATCGGACTTCACACGCCGCGCCACACCGGGAACTTCCGTCCCGCGTTTCACCCGCGCCGCGGCCGCCGACGCGGTCTCACTGCCGGGCCGCTCGGCCCCGGACTCGCCGGGCGTCGGTGGCGTGAGCGACGGCCCTCCGCGCCGCGCCCAACGCACGCGGCCGGCGCAGGCACGCGGCCGGAGCCCGCCACGGCACGGGCGGCTCGTGCGGGACACGGGTGCGGCTCAGCGCGAGCCCGCTCGTCGCGCTTCCGGGCGGCAGCACACGTGGGGCGGTCATGCCTCGATGATCCAGGACGCGGGCGCGCGGCGTCACCTGGATTTCAGGCCGGGTGGCGCCGCCGTTCTCGTCATCTCGTGACGCCTGGCTACGGTGCGGGCATGCCGACCGTACGCGCCAACGGCGCCGACCTCGCCTATGACGACGCCGGAAGTGGGCCCGCGGTGGTGCTCGTGCACGCCGGCATCGCCGACCGGCGGATGTGGGACCACCAGGTCGCCGCGCTCGCGGAGCGGCACCGGGTGGTGCGCTACGACTGGCGCGGGCACGGTGAGTCCGGCCCCGCCGCCGGGGAGTTCGCCCACCACGCCGACCTGCTGGCGCTGCTGGACGCACTGGACATCGAGCGGGCGGCGCTGGTCGGCTGCTCCATGGGCGGCGCGTACTCCGTCGACGTCGCGTTGGCGGCGCCGGAGCGGGTGACGGCCCTGGCGCTGATCGCGTCCGGGCTGTCCGGGCACGAGTGGCCGGCCGAGATGGGCGCGCTGGCCCGCGAGCGGATCCTCGCCGCGGTGCCGGCCGACCGGCTGGCGCGCTACCGCGAGCACACGGCGGACCACGTCGACCCGGCGGACGTCGCGGCGATGGCCGAGGCACAGCTGCGGCTGACCGCCGTCGGGCCGGGGCGGGAGCCGTCCGACCTGGACCCGGACGCGTGGGAGCACATGGTGCGCATGTGCCGCCTGGTGTTCGAGCGCGAGTGGACCGGCCCGGCGCACACCGAGCTACCGGCCGACCCGCCGGCGAAGCCGCGGCTGGCCGGCGTCGTCCAGCCGGCGCTGGTGGTGAACGGCCGCGCCGACCTGCCGTACATCCAGGAGGTGTCCGGCCTGCTCGCGGACGGGATCCCGGGTGCACGGCGGGTCGACCTCGACGACACCGGCCACCTGCCGCCGGTGGAGCGCCCGGCCGAGGTGACGGCGTTGCTGACGCGCTTCCTGGCCACGTAGGGACCGGAAACCCGGGTGACCCCGGCCGGACCGTCCGGTTACGGTCGGGCGGTGCCCGAGCTGCAACGGCTGCGTGCCGACCACGCCCCGGCGGTCCTGGCCTTCGAGCTGGCCAACCGCGCCTACTTCGCCGCCTTCATCTCCGACCGCGGCGACGCCTACTTCGAGCACTTCACCGAGCGGTTCGACGCCCTGCTGGCCGAGCAGGAGGCCGGCATCTGCGCCTTCTACGTGCTCGTCGCCGCAGACGGCTCGGTGCTCGGGCGGTTCAATCTGGTCGACATCGATGACGGCACCGCGATCCTCGGCTACCGGGTCGCGCAGCACGTCGCGGGCCGTGGCGTGGCGACCGCGACCGTCCGTGAGCTGTCGCGCCTGGCGGCGTCGCGGCACGGGGTGCGCACGCTGCGGGCGGCCGTCGCCGAGACGAACGTCGCGTCGCGGAAGGTGCTGACGAAGGCCGGTTTCGTCCTGACCGGCCCGGCCGACCCGGCCGACATCGGCGGCCAGCCGGGCAGCTGGTTCGAGCTCGTGCTCGCTTAGGCCGGGTGGGCGCCGTTCTCCTCGTCGGACGGTGGCGGGACCTCGCCGGCGCGTTCCAGCCGGACGGCGGCCACCGTCAGCACGACCGCGGCCGCGACGACGACGGCGGAGAGGACGGCGCGGTTGCGGCCCATCGGGGAGTCGAGCAGGCCCAGCGCCAGCAGGCCGAGGCCCGTGTAGACGCCGGTGAGCAGGGCGCCGAAGTAGGCCGACGCCTTGGCGAGGGCGACGGAGCGGGCGACCCGGAGTGCGTCGATGCGCTGGTCGAAGCGCCGCTCGGTGATCCAGCCGCGCACCGCCCGGGCGCCGGCGAACATGCCGACGGCCAGGAACAGCAGCAGCAGCGGCAGCACCCACGGGATCGGCGGGAGCGCGCCCGACGCGGCGTCGACGATGCGGCCGATCGACCAACCGGCCGGGACCGCCACCGCGGCGACCCAGATCAGCGAGCCGATCTTCGTCCGTTGCACAGTGTGCCGCGACCCGGGGGTCAGGCCGGGATCTCGAGCGCCTCGTCCAGCCGGCGCACGCCGGTGGCGTCGACGGCCGAGCTCAGCTCCACGACGCGGCCGAGGCCGGGCACCGAGAAGTCGGGGTCGACGTCGGCCCACGGGATGAGCACGAACGCCCGCTCGGCGAGCCGCGGGTGCGGCACGTGCAGGTCGTCGTCGTCGGAGGTGACGTCGCCGACGGCGAGCACGTCGATGTCGAGCGTGCGCGGGCCGTTCGGGACGTCGCGGGTGCGGCCGTAGGCGGTCTCGGTGGACTGGGCCCGTTCCATCAGCGAGCGCGGCGACAGCGTGGTGTCGACGACGAGGACGGCGTTGAAGAAGTTCGGCGAGCCGCTGGGGGTGTCGACCGGTTCGGACTCGTACACCGGCGAGACCGCGACGGGCACGATCTCGGAGGAGTCGGTGAGGGTGTCGACGGCCGCCTGCAGGAACTCGAGGCGGTCGCCGAGGTTGCTGCCCAGCGCGAACGCCGTACGCCGCAGCGGACGCAGATCACCCGTCAGCGTGTCGGCGTCGACCACGTTGGGGTTGGGGACATTGGTCACGTTCGGGCCCTTCGAATCGTCACGGTCACGTCGTCGAACGGCACCGCCACCGGCGCCTCCGGCTTGTGCACGGTCACTTCCGCCGCCTCCACCCTGGGATCGTCCAGGCAGAGGTCCGCGATGCGCTGGGCGAGGGTCTCGACCAGCCGGACCGGCTCCCCCGAGACGAGGCCGACCACCCGTTCAGCAAGACTGCCATAGTCCACGGTGTCGGTCAGGTCGTCGCTCTGGGCCGCCGCACGGGTGTCGACGCTCAGGGCGACGTCGACGCGGAACAGCTGGCCGTTCTCCCGTTCATGGGCGAACCAGCCGTGGCGTCCACGCGCGGTGAGGCCGCGCAACTCGATACGGTCAGGCACCCCACGACCCTAGCGGCCCGCACCCGCTCATCGTGCACTCGGACGAGGGTGGGATTGGCCACGGTCGCTCACCCTTGCGCGAGCCGGGCCGCGACGTGCACCGCGTCGAGCGTCGCGGGGACGGTGTGGACGCGGACGCACCAGGCTCCGGCCAGCGCGATCGTCGTCGACAACGCGTCGGTGGCGGCGTCGCGGCCGACCGGCGGGCGCCGTTCCCCGGTCTGCGGATCGGCCAGCAGTTCGCCCAGGAAGGTCTTGCGCGACGCGGCGACGAGCAGCGGCAGCTCCAGCGCGTGCAGCTCGGCCAGCCGGGCCAGCAGCGTCCAGTTGTGGTCCCACGTCTTGGCGAAGCCGAGCCCGGGGTCGACGGCGATGTGCTCCGGCCTCACCCCGGCGGCGAGGGCGGCGTCGACCCGCGGCCGCAGCTCGGCGAGCACGTCGGCGACGACGTCGTCGTAGGCGATGCGCTCCTGCATGTGGTCGGAGTGCCCGCGCCAGTGCATGAGGACGACCGGCACGTCCGCCTCGGCGACGACGCGCAGCATGTCAGGGTCGGCCAGCCCGCCGGACACGTCGTTGACCAGCCGCGCACCGGCCTCGAGCGCGGGTGCGGCGACCTCGGCGCGCATGGTGTCGACGGAGACGACGGCGCCCGCGGCGGCCAGCTCGCGGATCACCGGCAGCACCCGGCGGCGCTCCTCGTCCGGCGACGGGCGCGCGGCGCCGGGCCGGGTGGACTCGCCGCCGACGTCGACGATGTCGGCGCCCTGCTCGATCAGCTGCAGCCCGTGCTCGATCGCGTCGCCGGGTTCGTACCAGAAGCCGCCGTCGGAGAAGGAGTCGGGCGTGACGTTCACGACGCCCATGACCAGCGCGCGATCCGGCCGCGGCAGGCCCGCGACGTAGCGCTCCGGGCGGCCGCTGCTCATCGGCGCAACGCGATGTCGGTGCGGTGGTGGCTGCCGTCGAGCCTGATGTGCCCGACCGCCTCGTACGCGCGGGCGCGCGCCTCGTCGATGTCGTCGCCGACCGCCGTGACCGACAGGACCCGGCCACCGCTGGAGACGACGGCGCCGCCGGCGTCCAGCCGGGTGCCGGCGTGCAGCACCTCGACGCCCTTGACGGCGGCCGCGTCGTCCAGCCCGCCGATGGGGTCACCGGTGCGCGGGGACGCCGGGTACCCGTGCGCCGCGACGACGACGGTGACCGCGGCGCCGTCGCGCCACACCGGCTCCGGGTGCTGGGCGAGGGTGCCGGTGGCCGCGGCCCGCAGCAGCCCGCCCAGCCCGGACCGCAGCCGGGCCAGCACGGCCTGCGTCTCGGGGTCGCCGAACCGGGCGTTGAACTCGACGACGCGCACGCCGCGCGACGTCAGCGCCAGCCCCACGTACAGCAGGCCGGCGAACGGGATGCCGCGGCGCTGCATCTCCTCGATGGTCGGCCGGACGACCCGCTCCATGACGTCGTCGACCAGGCCCTCGGGCGCCCACGGCAGCGGCGTGTACGCGCCCATGCCGCCGGTGTTGGGGCCCTCGTCGCCGTCGTAGGCGCGCTTGAAGTCCTGGGCCGGGGTGAGCGGCACGGCGACCCGGCCGTCGGTGACGCAGAACAGCGACACCTCGGGGCCGTCGAGGTACTCCTCGATGACGACGCGGCCGCAGGCCTCGGCGTGCGCGAGCGCGGCCGCGCGGTCGTCGGTGACGACGACGCCCTTGCCGGCGGCCAGGCCGTCGTCCTTGACGACGTACGGCGCACCGAAGCGGTCCAGCGCGGCCTCGGCCTCGGCGCGGGTCTCGCAGACCACGGCCATGGCGGTGGGCACCTCGGCCGCGGCCATGACGTCCTTCGCGAAGGCCTTCGACCCCTCCAGCCGGGCGGCCCGCCCGGACGGCCCGAAGCAGGCGATGCCGCGTGCCTTGACGGCGTCGGCGACGCCCGCCACCAGCGGCACTTCGGGTCCCACCACGACGAGGTCGGCGTCGAGCCGGGCGGCGAGGTCGGCCACGGCCTCGGGCTGGTCGGCGACGACGGAATGGACGGCGATGTCCGCGGCGATGCCCGCGTTGCCCGGCGCGGCGTGCACCTCGGACACCTCGGGGTCGCGCAGCAGGCAGCGCACCAGGGCGTGCTCGCGGGCGCCGGAACCGATGACGAGTACCTTCACGGACGCCGACCCTATCGGGCCAGCGTCGCCGCCACTTCCAGTGTCCGCGCCTGGTCCGCCGCGGGCCCGACCGGCAGCACCATCAACTCGTCCATACCGGCGTCGGCGAGCGCGCGGACGGCCCGGCCGACGGCCGCCTCGTCACCGGCGACGACGGTCTCGGCGGGTGTCCGGACGCCCTCGCGGTCCAGCTGGGCCCGATAGCTCGGCAGGTCGCCGGCGACGCCGAACCGCCGCTGCACCCAGTCGCGCACGCCGTCCGGGTCGCTGGTGACCGCGACGCAGACCCCGGCGATGACGGCGGGCCGTTCGCGCCCGGCGGCGGCAGCGGCGGCGGTGAGCGCCGGGACGACGTGCTCGCCGATCGAGCGCGGCCCGGCCCACGTGGTGACGACGCCGTCGGCCAGCTCGCCGGCCACCCGCAGCATCACCGGGCCGAGCGCGGACAGCAGCAGCGGCGGCGCCGCGACCCCGGCACCGGCCAGCTGCCCGTTCACCGTCACCGTCACGCCGGCGTGGGCGACCGGCTCGCCGCGCAGCAGCGGCCGCAGCGCGGTCAGGTACTCGCGGGTGTGCCGGGCCGGACGGTCGTACGGCACGCCGTACTGCCCCTCGACGATCGGCGCGTGGCTCGGACCGACGCCGAGCCGCAGCCGGCCGCCGGTCGCCGCCTGCGTCGTCAGCGCCTGGGCGGCCAGGGACAGCGGGTGCCGCGGATGGGTCCGGACGACGGCCGTGCCCAGCTGCACCTCCGGCACCGCCGCGCCGACCGCCGTCAGCAGCGTCAGGGGGTCCCAGCCGGACCGCTCGCTCAGCCACACGGTCTCGTACCCGGCCGCGGCGGCCGCCCGGGCCCGCTCGGCCACCGTCGCGACGCTCACGCCGTCGTCGTCGATCCACGCTCCGGTTCGCATGGATCCAGTCAAGCCGGCGGAACAGCCCGGACCAACGGCCAGTTGTGCTGTGCAGCGATCACGTCTGGTGATCGGCGCCGGGAGGTCGAGCGTGGAGTTGCGCCAGCTCAGGTACTTCGTCGCGGTCGCCGAGGAGCTGCACTTCGGCCGCGCCGCCGAGCGGCTGCACATCGTCCAGCCCGCGGTCAGCCAGCAGATCGGCCGGCTGGAGCGGGAGTTCGGCGTGCGGCTGTTCGACCGCTCGTCGCGCCACGTGCGGCTGACCGACGACGGCCGCCGGCTGCTGGAGCGGGCCCGCCGGGTGCTGGCCGCGGCCGCCGACACCGCGACGCTCGCGGCCGAGCTGGCCGGGCGCTCCGGCGTGCTGCGCCTCGGCGCCGGCGCCGGGCTGGAGCGACGGGTCGAGCGCGGGCTGACGACGCTGCGGGCGGACCGCCCGGACCTCGCGGTGACGTTCGCCGACGGCCCGGTGAGCACCCACCTCGACGCGCTGCGCCGCGGCGACCTGCACGCCGTCCTCGTCCGCGGCGCCGTCGAGAGCGACGACGACCTGGTCGCCACGCAGGCGTGGTCCGACGAGGTCGTGGCCGCGCTCCCGGCCGGGCATCCGCGCGCCGGCGCCGACACTGTCCGCGTCGCCGACCTCGCCGCTCACCCGGCCCGGCTGCCCGCGCCGCAGTGCGACGGGCCGTTCCACCGGCTGCTGGCCGGCGCCGGGGTGCGGCCGCTGCCCGACCGCCCGGCGGGCACCGTCGAACGGACCCTGTTGGAGCTGGCCGGCAGCAGCGACCAGTGGGCTCCGGTCCCGGCCGGCGGGCCGCCGCCGCCCGCCGGCGTGCGCACCGTCCGGTTCGATCCGCCGCTGCCGCTGCCGGGCGTCGTCGTGACGTCGGCGCGGACGCCCGCGGACTGCCGGGCCGGGCTGGTGGCGGCCTTCGGCGGACCCGACATCATCGACTACGGTGGACGCTGATGAGCGAACGATGGATCGACCTCGTCGGCGCGGTCAACGTCCGCGACCTCGGCGGGCTGCCCACCACCGACGGCGGCGCCACCCGGTTCGGCCAGGTGCTGCGCTCCGACAACCTGCAGGACCTCATCGGCGACGACATCGACCGGCTCACCGGCGAGCACCGTCTGCGCGACGTCGTCGACCTGCGCACGACGTACGAGGTGACGTCCGAGGGCCCCGGCCCGCTGACCCGCGTCCCCGACGTCACCATCCACCACCTGTCGCTCTACCCCGAGGTCGGCACCGCCACCGATGTCGAGGCCGACAGCGTGCTGCCGTGGACCGGCCGCGACGACGAAGAGGCCATCTGGGTGAACGCGGGCGTCTACTACACCAACTACCTGCGGCACCGGCCCGGCAACGTCGTGGCGGCGCTGCGCACCATGACGACCTCCGGCGGCTCCACGCTGGTGCACTGCGCGGCCGGCAAGGACCGCACCGGCGTCGTGTGCGCGCTGGCGCTGTCCGTCGTCGGCGTCGACCGCCAGGCCGTCGTCGACGACTACGTCCAGACCGGCGAGCGGGTCGACGCCATCATGAGCCGGCTCAAGGCCACGGCCACCTACGCCGCCGACCTCGAGGGGCGCCCCAACGACGCCAACCTGCCGCGCGCGGAGTCGATGCACACGTTCCTCGACTTCATCGACACCGAGTTCGGCAGTCCGGCCGGCTGGCTGGCGCGGCACGGCTGGACCGACGCCGAGACCGCCGCGCTGCGCGCCCGGCTGGTCGGCTGACGCGCACCTCAGCGCGCCAGCGCCGCCTCCAGCCGCGCCCGCACGTCCGGCCACTCGTCGCGCAGGATCGAGTAGTAGACGGTGTCGCGCCAGCTGCCGTCGGCGCGGCGCATGTGGTGACGCAGCACGCCCTCGCGCAGCGCGCCGAGCCGCTCGATCGCCCGCTGCGACCGGACGTTGAGGTGGTCGGTCTTGAGCGCCACCCGCTCGAGCGTCAGCGTCTCGAACGCGTGCCCGATGACCAGCAGCTTCGTCGCGGTGTTGACCTCAGTGCGCCACCACGGCGGCCCGATCCAGGTGGCGCCCACCTCGACCCGCAGGTTCGCGGCGTCGACGTCGAGGTAGGACGTCGTGCCGACGACGCGGCCGTCGGCGCGGCGTCTGATCACCCACGGCACGGCGTCGCCGCGCGCGGCCGCCGCCAGCGCGCGGTCGAGCGCTCCGGCCAGCCCGTCCGTCCGCGGATGCCAGGCGGACACCCAGCGGAACAGCTCGTCCGGCTCGGACACGGCGGCCTCGAGGTCACCGAGGTGCACCGACGACAGCGGCTCCAGCTCGATCCAGGCGTTGGACAGCGGGACGGCGGCGATGATGGTCACGCGCCCATCTTCGCCTACCGTCGAGGATCGACTGGAGAAGGGACCACCGCGTGATCATCCGGCCGTACGAGCCCGCCGACACCGACGCGCTCTACGACATCTGCTTGCGCACCGGCGACAACGGCGGCGACGCCACCGGCCAGTTCGCCGACCCCCGGCTGCTCGGCGAGCACTTCGTCGGGCCGTACCTGCGCTACGAGCCGGAACTGGCCTTCGTCATCGACGACGGCGCACCGGCCGGCTACGTGCTGGGCGTGCGCGACACCCCGGCGTTCGAGCGTGTCTGCGAGCGGGAGTGGTGGCCGCCGCTACGGGAGAAGTACCCGCCCGGCTCGTTCCCGGCCGGCACCCGCGACGCCGCCTACGTCCAGCGGCTGTACGAGTCGCACACGGCCGACCCCGCGATCGTCGCGGAGTACCCGGCTCACCTGCACATCGACCTGCTGCCCCGGGCGCAGGGCCAGGGCATGGGACGGGCGCTGATGGAACGGCTGCTGGCGGCGCTGCACGCGGCCGGCGCGCCCGCCGTCCACCTCGGCGTCGGCGCGGGCAACACCCGCGCCATCGCGTTCTACGAGCGCATGGGCTTCCAGACGCTGTACCAGTCGCCGAACGGCCGCACGATGGGCCGTCCGACGACCTGACCTGGGCGCGTCAGCGCACGAGGTCGCGGACCGCGACGATCTGCTCGCGGCCCGGTCCCACGCCGACCGCGGAGATCGGCGCCTTGCACAGGTCCTCGACGGCCTCGAGGTAGCGGCGTGCGGCCGGCGGGAGGTCGGCCAGCGTGCGGGCGCCGCTGATGTCGTCGTCCCAGCCCTCGAAGTACTCGAAGACCGGGACGGCGTGGTGGAACTCCGTCTGCGTCATCGGCATCTCGTCGTGCCGGACGCCGTCGATCTCGTACGCGACGCACACCGGCACCGGGTCGTAGCCGGTCAGCACGTCCAGCTTCGTCACCACGAGGTCGGTGGTGCCGTTGATGCGGGTGGCGTAGCGGCCGATGACGGTGTCGAGCCAGCCACAGCGGCGCGGGCGTCCGGTCGTCGTGCCGAACTCGCCGCCCGCCTTGCGCAGGCGGTCACCGTCGTCGCCGAACAGCTCGGTCGGGAACGGGCCCTCGCCGACCCGGGTGGTGTACGCCTTGAGCACCGCGATGACGCCGTCGATGCGCGTGGGCGGGATGCCCGAACCGGTGCTGGCGCCGCCCGCCGTCGCGTTGGACGAGGTGACGAACGGGTAGGTGCCGTGGTCGACGTCGAGCAGGGTGGCCTGCCCGGCCTCCATGATGACGACCTTGCCGTCAGTGAGCGCCTGGTCGAGCAGCAACGCGGTGTCGGTGACCATGGGCCGCAGCCGGTCGGCGTAGCCCAGCAGCTCGTCGGTGACCTCGTCGACGTCGGCCGCGCGCCGGTTGTAGACCTTCACCAGCAGCTGGTTCTTCTGCTCCAGCGCGCCTTCGACCTTCTGCCGCAGGATCTTCTCGTCGAACAGGTCCTGCACCCGCAGCCCGACCCGCGACATCTTGTCGGCGTAGGTGGGGCCGATGCCGCGGCCGGTGGTGCCGATGCGGCGCTTGCCGAGGAACCGCTCGGTGACCTTGTCGAGCGTGCGGTTGTACGACGGAATCAGGTGCGCGTTGGCGCTCACGACCAGCTTCGACGTGTCGACGCCGCGGGCCTCGAGCCCGTCGAGCTCCTCGAACAGGACGGCGAGGTCGATGACGACGCCGTTGCCGATGACCGGCGTGACGCTCGGCGTCAGGATGCCCGACGGCAGCAGGTGCAGCGCGTAGGTCTCGCCGTCGATGACGACGGTGTGGCCGGCGTTGTTGCCGCCGTTGAACTTCACGACGTAGTCGACCTGGCCGCCGATGAGGTCGGTGGCCTTCCCCTTGCCTTCGTCGCCCCACTGGGCGCCGACGAGCACGATCGCGGGCATGCGGTGTGTCCCCCTGTGTCGAGGTGCGGAGTCGTGCGGGGGACCGAGAGGGTCCCCCGCACGGTCAGCCGAGCGCTTCGGCGGCCTCGGCGCTGGAGTCGCGCAGGAACTGCGCGCAGCGGGCGGCCTCGTCGGTCTCACCGATGGCCTCGGCGGCCCTGCCGAGCGCGTTCAGCGACCGCAGGAAGCCGCGGTTCGGCTGGTGCGCCCACGGGACCGGTCCCTGGCCGCGCCAGCCGGCCCGCCGCAGCTGGTCGAGCCCGCGGTGGTAGCCGGTGCGCGCGTAGGCGTAGGACGTCACCGCGTCGCCGGCCGTGAACGCGCGGTCGGCGAGGTCAGCCCACGCCGCCGAGTAGGCGGGATGGGCCGCCGCCACCGTCGCGGCGTCGACGCCCGACTCCAGCGCCTCGCGGGCCGCGGGGTCGTCGGGCAGCAGCGTCTCGGGCGGTCCCGCCAGCAGGTTGTCGCCGGGCATCAGCGAATCTTCTGACCGGCCGACCGCAGCTGCTGGGTCGCCTCGACGACGCGCTCGGCGAGGCCCGCCTCGGCCAGCTTGCCCCACGCCCGCGGGTCGTAGGCCTTCTTGTTGCCCACCTCGCCGTCGACCTTCAGCACGCCGTCGTAGTTGGTGAACATGTGCGACACGACCGGACGCGTGAAGGCGTACTGGGTGTCGGTGTCGATGTTCATCTTGATGACGCCGTAGTCGACCGCAGCGCCGATCTCCTCGGCCGTCGAGCCGGAGCCGCCGTGGAAGACGAGGTCGAACGGCTTGTCCTTGCCGTAGCGCTCGCCGACCGCCTGCTGGATGTCGCGCAGGATCTCAGGACGCAGCTTGACGTTGCCCGGCTTGTAGACGCCGTGCACGTTGCCGAACGTCAGCGCCACGATGTAGCGGCCGCGCTCGCCCAGGCCCAGCGCCTCGGCGGTGGCCAGGCCGTCCTCGACCGTGGTGTACAGCTTCTCGTTGATCTCGTGTGCGACGCCGTCCTCCTCGCCGCCGACGACGCCGACCTCGATCTCGAGGATGGTGTTGGCCTCGGCCGACAGCGCCAGCAGCTCCTCGGCGACCTTGAGGTTCTGGTCGAGCGGCACGGCCGAGCCGTCCCACATGTGCGAGTTGAACAGCGGCGCGCCGCCGTTCTTCACCCGCGTGGTGGACAGCTCCAGCAGCGGCTTCACCCAGTGCTCGACGGCGTCGAGCGGCGCGTGGTCGGTGTGCAGCGCGATCTGGACGTCGTAGCTCTGCGCGACCTCGTAGGCGAACGCGGAGAACGCGACGGCGCCGCGGACGCGGTCCTTGATCGTCGGGCCGGAGATGTACTCGGCACCCCCGGTGGAGATCTGGATGATGCCGTCGCTCTCGGCCTCGGCGAACCCGCGGATCGCCGCGTTGATCGTCTGCGACGACGTCACGTTGATGGCCGGATAGGCGAACGAGCCGTTCTTGGCCCGGTCGATCATCTCGGCGTAGACCTCGGGGGTGGCGATGGGCATAGACGCTCCGTTCCGGTCGGGCGGCAGTACCCAGCCGCCCGGGCTCAGCCCCACGTCTACGGGGGGCACGCATGTCAGGCCCAGTATTCACCGTAACCCGGTGGTAACGCGAAACCCGTCCGCGGGCGTCCCCCAGAACGCGCAGATCGGGATCGCCCAGATGCGCTCGTCGAGCTCGAACGGGAGCGGTCCGGTGTGGAGGACGACGCCTCGGACGAACGACTCACCGAGTTGCTCGCGCAACCACGCCAGGTGCCGGGCGTCTCGTGACGTCGGCGCGGAGGTCGCCTTGACCTCGATGCCGATGATGCGCCCGTTCCCGAGGTCGACGACCAGATCGGCCTCCCGCCGCCCGCCCTCGGCCCGCAGGTGGTGCAGTCGCGGCTTTCCCGCGACGGTCACCAGCTCCGGCCTGAGCTGGGCCGCCACGAACGTGTCCAACGTCCGGCCGAGCAGATCCGCGTCGCTGAGGACGGCCGAGGCGTCGAATCGACCGGCGGCCGCGGCGAGACCGGCGTCGAGCAGATAGCGCTTCGGCCGCTTCAGCAGCCGGCTCAGACGGTTCGACAGCCAGGGCCGGACCGGCTCGTAGACGAACAGACTCTGCAGGAGATCGTCGTAGGCCCGCGCGGTCTCCTTGTTGATACCCGCGGCCTCGAACAGGGTGGTGTCGGCCGGCAGCCCGGCCGTGGACAACGCCAGCACCTCGAGGTACTGCCGCAGCAGCGCCGGCCTGCGGTCGGCGATCTGCTTCGCATCGCGGGTGACGAGCTGGTCGACGTAGCCGTCGTACCACTCACGGTGCAGCCGCTCGGGCAGCCGGAACACCGGCTCCGGGAAGCCGCCCTGCAGCGCCAGGTCCACGTACTCGTCGAGGTCGGCCGCGCCGGCCGGGACCCGAACCTCGTCGAGGCTCCCGGCGACGACGGCGGCCAGCAGCCCGGCGCCGTCAGCGGTTCCGTCGATCTCCCGGCGAGCCATGGGATACATCGCCAGCCGCATCACGCGCCCCGTCCCCGGCCACGTGGTCGCGGCGAGATCGGCGTCGACGCTGCCGGTCAGGAGGAACCGGCCGGGCCGGGGATCGGCGTCGACTGCGCGCTTCACGGCGCCGAGGACGGCCGGCACCTCCTGCCACTCGTCGATGAGCAGCGGCTCGTCCATGCGCCGCAGCGCGGCGTCGGGGTCGGCTTGGACCACCTGAGCTACGGCCGGTGTGTCGAGCCGCAGCACGCTCGCCGCGAGCCGCATGGCCGAGGTCGTCTTGCCCGAGGCGCGTGGACCGTTGACCAGCAGCGCGGGGAAGTTCGCGAGGCGATCGGCCAGGATGGCGTCGGACGCTCGCGGCAGGTAGATACCCTCCACCGACTCAGAGTAGCCGTTTTTCGCAGTCGACAATGGCCGATTTACGCACGCGTTTCTGGCCGTTTCACGCACCGATGAGCAGTCGTTCTTCGCGCCTGGCCGGCGGCAGCGGTGCCACAGGCGCTGCGACACGGGGCGGGACCTGCGGATATGCTGAGGGTCGCTTTACCCACGAGCTCAGCAGAGGAGACGCCGTGCCTGAGCGCACCGCAGTCGTCGCAAGCAAGGCCGGTCTGCATGCCCGGCCCGCCGCGGTCTTCGTCAAGGCCGCCGCGGAACAGCCCACCAAGGTGTCGATCCGCAAACCCGACGGAGACCCGGTCGACGCGTCCAGCATCCTGTCGATCATGACGCTCGGTGTCGAGCAGGGCGACCAGGTGATCCTGTCCGCCGAGGGCGAGAAGGCCGACGACGCCCTCGACGCCCTCGTCGCACTGCTGGAACGCGACCTCGACGAGTAGACCGCACGCTCGCGCGACGCTGCAGGTGGCCCGTCCACCTGCAGCGTCGTCGTTTATGGGTGGGGTTCGGCGGCGCTTGTGGTCCCGGACATTACTCGGTTATCCTACAAATCAACGCCATGCCGGGAGGAGTTTCACGTGGCCCAGGGGGACCAACTCACGCGACTGACGGCGCTGCCGCGGCCGCCGAGCCTGCACGAGTCCGTGCAGGCGGCGCTGCGCGACTACATCCTCACCAACGGACTACGCGCCGGCGACGGCCTACCGGCCGAGGGCGCGCTGGCCCAGCAGCTCGGGGTCAGCCGCAACTCCGTACGCGAGGCGGTCAAGGGGCTGGTGTCCCTCGGCATCCTCGAGACCCGGCGCGGCAGCGGCGTGTTCGTCAAGGACTTCTCGCTGTCCCTGCTCATCGACAACCTCCCGTTCAACCTGCTGTTCGATTTCAGCGAGCTGGCCGACCTGCTCGAGGTGCGCCGCGCCGTCGAGAACGACCTCATCGAACGGGCCGTGCGCCGCATGACCGACCGCACCCGGTCCGAGCTCGAGCAGATCCTCAGCGAGATGAAGGAGAAGTCCGACCGCGGCGCCGACGTCCTCGACGAGGACCGCCGGTTCCACCGCACCCTCTTCACCGACGCCGGCAACGCCGTCGCGCTCAAACTGCTCGACGCGTTCTGGCTGACGATGAGCCGGGCGGTGGCGCAGCGCGCCGAGATCGCCGACGACCGGCCGTCCGACACCTACCGCCAGCACGACGCCATCTACCGGGCCGTGCTCGACGGCGACGTCGCGGCCGTCCACGACGCCCTGTCCGACCACTACTCGCCGATCCTGACCCGGCTCGACCGCACCAAGTCGTAGTTCTCCCGTCTCGTGGGTGTGGACCGTCCGGTCCGCGCCCGGCTTCGCGCTGCCCTCTTCCGTCGCCTCCGAGGAGTTGCCATGACCGTGTCGCCGTTGACCCGACGTTCGTTGCTGGGAGCCGCCGGAGCGGGAGCCGTGGGGGTGGCCGCCGCGGGGCCGGTTGCTGCCGCTGACCCGTCCGGCGCCGAGGCGGAGACGGTGTCGTCGCGCGCGGCGGCGGAGCAGCGGATCGTCAACGGCCGGGTGCGGGCGCTGCGCACCTGCGGGTACGCCGAGGCCGGTGACGGAGGTGGCGCGCTGTACCGCCGGCTCGACGCGGCGCCGGCCGAGCCGGACCGCTGGCACCTGTGCACCCGCGACGGCGCCTGGTGGGAGCTGGCCGAGGACGTCGTGTCCGTCCGTGCGCTCGGCGCCGTCGGCGACTACGACGTCGCGACCGGCGCCGGGACCGACGACACGCTCGCGCTTCAGGCGGCCGCCCGGCGGGGTGGGACGGTGTACGTGCCGGGGGTGGACGGCGCCTACCTGACGACGGACTCGATCAGCCTGCTGGCCGACGGCACGCACTGGTTCGGCGACGGGCTGCGGTCGCGGATCACGCTGGTGTCCGGTGCGGGCGGCGCCGGCGAGCTGCTGGGCATCCATGGCGCCGCGCCGTCGACGCCGTCCGGGCCGCCGCAGCGCTACGTGCAGGGCGTGCGGGTCAGCGGGCTGCACCTCGACACCAGCAACGGGTCGAACGACAACGGCCTCGGCGGCTCGTTCTGCCGCGACGTGCAGGTCGACAACCTCTACTTCTCCCGTATCGGGCGCAAGGCGCTGACGTTCCAGTACCACTGCTCGAACATCCGCTGCCGCGATGTGACGGTGTTCGAGGCGGCCACCGAGCCGCGGTCCACGTTCGCCGTCATCAGCATCGAGGGCCAGACCGCCGGCGTCGACCTCTCCTACTACCCCGGCGGCACCACCAGCACCGAGGATCTCGGCGGCGCGGACGTCCACGACATCGCGTTCAGCGACATCACCTGCCTCTCGACCGGCTACAACTACGTCGTCGTCTCCAACGCGCACCGGATCCGGTTCGACGGCCTCGCGCTGGGCGACACCGCCGGTGCCGGGTCGTTCGTGATCTTCACCCGGAAGGTCTGGGACAGCCACGTCCGCGGTGTGCGCGGCGGCGACACGGCGCGGCGGTTCCTGGAGATCGGCGAGCTGGCCGACTCGTGCACGTTCTCGGACCTGCGCTTCGGGTCGACGACGGGGACGGGGGTTGACGGCCGGGCCGTGCGGATCGGTGGCACCCGGATCCGGCTCGCCGACGTGGCGTTCCGGCACGGCAACGCGGGCGCGCTCGAGGCCGTGCTGGTGGCCGGCGCCGACGCGACGATCACCGGCCTGCACGTCGCCGAGTGCGCGTCGCAGTACGTGCTCAACGCGCCGCCGGCGGGCGTCCGGCTGAAGCTCACCGATTCCACGTTCGTGTCCGCGGCCGGGGCGGCGTTCCGGATCAAGGGCTCGCGGGCGCACGTCGCGGGGAACCACTTCCGTACCCCGGCCGGGCCGTTCGCCGGGCGGTTCGAGGGCCCGGGCAACGTCTTCACCGGCAACCACGTGGCGGGGGCGGCGCCCGGCCGGCTGGTCGTCACGGCCGAGGCTTCCGCCGTCGCGACGCTGAACACGTTCGAGTCCGGCGCGACCATCACGTTCGACGGCGGCAGCCTCTACGCGAGCGCGGCGTTCGGCAACACCGGGCTCGCCGCGGGTGGGGCGAATCTGGTCCCGCTCGCCGGCGGCGCCCTGCACGCCGACGGGGCCGGGGTGCTGCGCATCAAGGACTCCCGCTTCACGTCCGACACCGACGGCGCGGTGGTGGGCGCCCAGACGTAGACGCCCAACCCCTCGCCGTCGGGCTCGGCGCGCGGGCCGCGGGTAGCGCGCGGGCCTGGGGCAGCACGCGGGCCCGGGGCGGCGCGCGGGCCCGGGGCGGCGCGCGGCTCCGGAGTGTCGGCCGCGCCGAGTCTGTCGGTGCCCGCCCGTAGGGTGGGCACCCTCCCTCGAGGGGCGGGTCATACCTACCCGTCGCTCGCACCCACGCCACCAGGCGCCCGGCCCCGCGGCAGTCGCCAGGCGGCCAGCAGCCCGATCAACCCGGCCGCCCCGAGTACGATCATCGCCAGCCCGTACGCACGGTCCGGCGTGGCCGTCAGCCCGGCCACCAGCACGGTGCCGGCGATCGCCGTCCCCAGGGTCGAGCCGAGGTTCGAGACGCTGCGCGACAGCCCGGAGATCTCACCCTGCTGACTCTCGCCGAAACTGGACTGCACGACGTTCACTGACGGCGTCAGCATCAGGCCCAGCCCGAGGCCGATCACCAGCAGGCCCGGCGCGAACGCCCACACCGACGGCGACCCGATCACCAGCGCCAGCAGCACCCCGATCCCGGCGATCGCCAGCACGAACCCGCCGACGATCAGCGTGCGCTGGGCCCGCCGCCGGGCCAGGCGCTCCGCCGCCAGCGACGACACCAGCAGGCCGGCCGTCGCGGCGGTGAAGATCACGCCCGTCTCGATGGCGTCGTACCCGCGCACCACCTGCAGGAACGTCGCGACGACGAAAGAGGTGCCGAGCAGCATCAGCCACTGCACGTTCTGCGTGACGAGTCCGAGGTTCGCCGTCCGGCTGCGGAACACCGCGGTGGACAACAACGGCTCCTCGCCGGCCCGTTCCTTCGCCCGGATCGACCACACGAATCCCGCCAGCAGCAGTGCACCGGAAGCGAGCAGCAGCACCATCAGCGCCGCGCTGTTGTCGGCCGCCAGGATCCCCATGACCAGCGCCGTCAGCCCGGCCGCCGACAACGCCGCGCCCCGCACGTCGAACGGCCGGTCAGGGTCCGGCGGCAGCGGGTCGCGCAGGTCGCGGCTGAGCCAGACGATCACGGCGATCACCAGCGCCTGGAACACGAACGCCGCGCGCCAGCTGATCGCCCACGTGATCAAGCCGCCGATCAGCGGCCCGGCCGCGCCGCCGACCCCGCCCATCGCGCTGATCAGACCGAACGCCCGCGCCCGCGACGTCACGTCGGTGAACAGCAGCGTCGCCAGGATGTAGACCGGCGGGATCAGCAGGGCCGTCCCGACGCCCTCCAGGATCGAGTTGCCCAGGATCAGCAGGCCGAGTCCGGGCGCCGCGGCGCTGAGCAGCGCGCCGACTCCGTAGATCGTCAGGCCGGCTCGGAAGCACAGCTTGCGCCCGTACTTGTCCGTCAGCTTGCCGCCCGGGATCATCAGCGCCGCCATCACCAGCAGGAACACGGTGATCGCGACCTGGACGCCCTGCACGCTGGTGTCGAGGTCGCGGCTGATGTCGTTGATCATCACGTTCATGTTCGAGCCGGCGAAGCTGCAGATGAACTGCGCGAGCGCGAGCGGGACCAGAACCTTCCGCAGCGCCTTCGACGGCCGGCCCGACGACGTCGTGTGCTCGGCCACGGTGCACCCCTGCCTCGATGCTGGCACGACGGACGGGCCGCGGCCAGTGATCAGCGGCGGTCGGCGACGATCAGTGGCTGGGCCGGGTCGGTGTGGTCGACGACGAGGTGGGCGCAGTCCAGCGGCCGGTCCCGCTCGCGGTAGAGCGCCTGGGCGGGCAGGTAGCGGTGGGTGTACCGCTCGACGACCTGCTGCTCACCGCCGAAGAGGTCGCGGTCACGGACCACGGCGCGGCGCAGCGTCTCGTCCGGCTCGACGTGCAGGTAGACGCTGAGCTCCCAGGCGTCGCGGAGCTCCGGGCGCAGCAGCAGCACCCCGTCGACGATGACGACGGAGTCAGGCGGCGCCTCGGCGATGGCCCGCTCCGTCGGCCGCCCGGCCCGGTGGTCGAACGTCGACCGCAGGTAGCGACGGTCGCCGTCGGGGCCGAGCGGGCGGAGCACGCCGTCGCGGATCGCCACGACGTCGAACGCGTCGAGGTAGTAGCCCTCCGGCGACAGCGCGCCGCGCCGCGACCGCAGCTCCGGCGGCTGGTGGAAGTCGTCGGCGCCGAGCCGGATGACCGGGCGGACGCCCTCGAGCGTCGCGGCGAGCTCGTCGGCGAACGTCGTCTTCCCGGCCGCGTCCGGTCCGTCGACGGCGACGCGGACCGGGTGGCCGGGATCGAGCGCCCGCAGCGTCGCCGCGACCGATTCCAGCAACCGCTGGCGTTCCATGTCAGGGCCCCTCTCTCGGCGTTCGGCGATTGTCCCCTGGTTCGTCGCGGGCGCGTGCTAGCCTGCCGCGCGGTTCTGCCACCTCCTGCTGGGACGTCCCCCATGTCGTTGTCGTTCGTCCGCCGCGCCGCGCTGCTCTCCGCCGGCGTCGTCCTCACCCTCACCGCCTGTGGTTCCTCCGACGACGACCCGTCGGCGGGCGGGTCGGACACCCCGGCGCCGACCTCGACCGAGCCGTCCACGGAGCCGTCCGCCGACCCGACGACCGAGCCGCCGGCGGACCCGTCGGAGCCGCCGGCCGAGACCCCCACCGAGACCCCGGCCGCGCCACCGGCCGGTGGGTCGGGGTCGCCGGAGACCACCGAGGCGGCGATCGCGCGGTTCGAGACGTTCCTGCACGCCCTCGGCGCCGCCGACGTCCCGACGATGTGCGCCATCGCCGGCCCGGCGGCCGCGCAGGCCGAGGCGGAGGGCTTCGGCCCGTGCGAGTCGACCATGGCGATCATGGCCACCCTGCCGTCGGCCGAGCAGCTGGCCGCCCTGGAGACCGCCACCATCGACCCCGAGCTGGTCGACGACAGCACGCCGAGCCAGGTGACGATCCCGATCGAGGCCGTGGTGGCCGACGCCACCTTCACCGAGGAGGACCTCGGCGACACCGTCCTCGCCTACCAGGACGGCGACTGGTTCATCGTCGACTAGTTCCTGGCGAAGAAGTAGCCGAACGAGCGGCCACCGCCCTTCGGGTTCGGCTCGTCCAGCCGCGCGGTGATCGTCAGCCCGGCGCCCTCGACCAGCGCCGCGATGTGCTCGCCCGGCAGCAGGTAGGCCTCGTACGAGACGGGGTGCCCGCCGTAGGCCTCGGTCGGGCGCAGGTGCTCGTCCAGGCCGAGGTGGGTGCCCAGCAGCAGGTGGCCGCCGGGCGCGAGCACCCGGCGGAACTCGGCGAACACGGCCGGCAGGTGCTCGGGCGGCGTGTGGTGCGTGGAGAAGTGCGCGACGACGCCGCCCAGCCCACCGGTGGGGAGGTCGAGCGCCGTCATGGAGCCGACGGTGAACGTCAGCTCCGGGTGCGCCGCGCGGGCCAGCTCGACCATGCGCGGCGAGAGGTCGACCCCCGACACGTCCAGCCCGTGCCCCGCCAGCTCGGCCGTCAACCCACCCGGTCCGCACCCGACGTCGACGACCGGGCCGTTGCTCTCGGCCAGCACGACCTCGGCGAACGCGCGCAGCATGGCGTGGCCCAGCGGCCCCAGCCGCGACGGCGGGAACCGCTTGGCGAAGGTGTCGGCGACGGTGTCGTAGGAGCTGCTGACGGCGGCGAGGAACGCGGGTTCGGTCACCCACGCGACGCTAGCCGCCGCCACCGACAACGTCTGTCGGCCAGGATGCGCCCATGACCGACGACGCGCGGCTGACCGCGCTCACCCAGCGGATGGCCGAGCTCGGTGCTCCCGACCCCGAGGGCTGGGCTTCCTCCGAGGTCCACGAGGACATCGCGCAGCAGGCCCGCTTCCTCGTCCTGCGCTCGCTCTGGCCCGAGATCATCGACGCCTGGGCGGGCGACGGCGTGCTCGAGCGCGTCCCGGTCGCCGCGCGCCTGCTGACCGAGGGCGCCTCGCGGGAGTCGCTCATCCAGGCGCTCCGGCTGGCCGCGTACGAGGCCGTGTTCGCGGTCCTCTACCGGATCGGCGCGGAGTCCGACGAGGACGCGCCCGACGACGCCCCCGGCTGGTCGCTGATCGAGCTGGCCGCGGACGGGACACCGACCGGCCGTGACGTCGGTGGCTTGTACGAGGATCTGCTGTCGCTCGATCCAAGCGGCCGCGAGGGCGCCGACTTCCTCAGCTGACGGCGGCGAGGAACGCGGGTTCGGTCACCTACGCGACGCTAGCCGCCGCCACCGACAGCCTCGTCGCGCAGCAGCGACGGGAGTACCCGTTCCAGGGCGGCCGCGTGCTGACGCAGCCGCTTGCGGACGAGCGCGGGCGTGTGCGCGTTCGACGGCACGTCCTGCGCCGGCCCGTCGTACAGCTCGCCCAGCAGCTGCTGCCGTTCTCCGCGTACGACGACGGTGCCGACCTCCGGTTCGTGGCCGCCGTGGTGACCGATCTCGACGTGCAGTCCGATGCGGTGGTACGCGATTCCGTCCGACGTCCGCTCCGGTCCCTCGAAGCCGGCGGTGAGCAGGAACGCGAAGATCGCCGGCGCTTCGTCCTGGAGCAGCGTGATCAGCCGAGGGCGCCCGTGCATCTCTCCATGATGCCTGGGATCTACCCGGCGGCAAGCGCTTGCCGCCCGGGCGGTTCGTCTGTTTGACTCCGCTCTGTCAGGTCTAGACCTCTGCCGAGGAGGACCCGTGGAGCTCAGTCGCCGCCGAGTGCTGTCGATGCTGTCCGCCGCGGGTCTGGCCGCGGTCGTCCACCCGCCGGGAGCAGGCGCGACCCGCGCGGGCGCGACCACCGCGGGCGCAACCGCGGGCGCGACCACCGCCGGCACCGACCGGCTGCTCGCCAACACCGCCACGATCTTCGCCGGCACGCCGGACGTCAACGCGCACCCGGCGGTGGCCGCCAAGCTGGCCGCGATCGACCGGACCGCCGCCACCTGGCGCACAGCCCTCGACGGCGCGGGCGCGGGCGAGCTGTTCGCCGGCCTGCCGCTCGGCACCAGCGACCCGAACCTCAACGCGACCTACCAGCACCTCTACGAGATCGCGCTCGCGACCGCCACCCCGGGCGCCGCCTTGCACGGCGACGCCACCGCCCGCACGCAGGTGCACGACGGCCTGGTGTGGCTGCACGACCACTACTACGGCGACCAGGCCGCGGGCTACTACGGCAACTGGTTCACCTGGGAGATCGGCGTCTCGACGCACGTCGGCAAGACCCTCGCCCTGCTCGGCGAGACCGGCGACCTCGTCCGGACCTACGTCGCCTCCATGGACGCCTACCTGCGCAACGGCATCGACGGCGACGTGAACCTGGACTCCCGCTTCCACACCGGCGCCAACCTCGCCGACATCACGACCAACCGGATGATCCAGGGCGCCCTGCTCGGCGACGAGGCGCGCATCCGCAAGGCGATCGAGGACCAGCTCACCGTCTTCGCGACGATCGACCCGTACGCGCTGCGGCACGGCAACACCGACGGCTACTACGCGGACGGCTCGTTCATCCAGCACCACTCGGTCGCGTACACCGGCGCGTACGGCCGTGCGCTGCTGACCCGCGTCGTGCAGACGCTGAAGATCCTGGAAGGGACGGGGTTCGCCGACGGCGCCGCGCTGGGCCCGATCGTGCAGCGGTGGGTGACCGACGGGTTCGCGCCGCTGATCTTCGAGGGCTGGATGATGGAGATCGTCAAGGGCCGGTCGGTCTCGCGCACGTCGACGGGGTACACCGACGTCGCGCAGGTGGTCGAGGCCGTCGTCGACCTCACCGGTCACGTGCCCGACCCGGCGCCGCTGCGCGGGTACGTGAAGTTCATCCGGTCGACGTCGCGGGCGGCGCTGGACCCGGCGACGTTCGTCTCGCCGGTGAGCGTCGCGCGCTTCGCCGACCTCATCGCCGACGACACCGTGGAACCCGCCGACCTCAACCCGCCCGAGCGCTGCGTCGCCTTCAACGCCATGGACAAGACGGTGCACCGCCGCCCCGGCTACACGTTCGCGCTGGCCCGCAGCTCGGACCGCATCAGCAAGTACGAGTACATGAGCGGCGAGAACCTCATGCCGTGGTTCCAGGGCGACGGCGCGCACTACCTGTACCTGTCCGGCGGCGACCAGACGCAGGCGTTCGGCGTCGACTACTTCACGACGGTGTCGCCGTACGGCCTCGCGGGCGTGACGGCGCCGGTCGAGGAGCGGCGGACGATCCCGCAGCTCTACGGCACGCCGTACTACGACAACCCGGGCCACCCGCTGAACTTCACGTCGTCGTCGCAGTCGCAGAACACCTACGTGTACTTCCCGCGCGGCACGAACGCCCACTCCGGCGGCGCGACGCTGGACGCGTACGGCGCCGCGGCCCTGGTGCTCTCCAGCGACGTCGCCTGGGCGGACAAGCAGCGCGGCGTGCTGCCGGACGATTTCGTCGCGTATCGCAACGCAATGGCGACGAAGTCGTGGTTCCTGTTCGACGACGAGATCGTCGTGCTCGCGGCGGGGGTCGGGGGCGACGCGGGCCGGGCGGCGACGACGTCGGTCGACGCGCGCATCGCGGGGGCGGCCGACCCCGTGACGGCGACCGGCGCGCTGCGCTCCGGCGCCGCGTGGACGGGCCCCGGCACCGCCGACCTCGCCTGGCTGCGCTGGGCGAACCCGGCTCAGGACGCCGCCGTCGGCTACGTGTTCCTCTCCGCGCAGCCGGTCCGCGTCGCGCTCGACACCGTCACCCGCAGCCGCCGCGTCGTCCGCACCGCGAACCCGGACACCGCCGTGACCAAGCGCGTCCTCGGCGTGACGATCGACCACCCGGCCGGCGCGGCGCCGTCGTCGCACGCGTACGCGCTGGTCCCGCACGCGACGGAGGCGGCGCTGACGGCGTACGCGGACGGCCCGCTGGAGGTGCTCGCGAACACCACCGACGTCCAGGCCGTGCGCCACACCGGGCTCCGGCTGACCGGCGTCAACACGTTCACCGCGGGCCGCCACGACGCCGGCGGGCTGCGCGTCGACGGACCCGCGTCGGTGCTGGCGCGGGGCCGCAGCCGGCTCACCACCGTCGCGGTGTCGGACCCGACGATGGACCGCGACGTCGTCGAGGTCGTCGTCACCGGCCGGACGCTGACCCGCGTGGCCGGCGACCGCGCCGTCACCGTGCGGCACACGGCCGAGGGCACACTGCTGGCCGTAGCGACCCGGCACGCCTACGGCCGCTCGTTCACCGTGACCCTGCGCGGCTGAGCGAGCGCTCCGCACCCGAGGTGGCGGGTCAGCGCTTCTTCGGGGTCGGGATGATCTCGATCTTGGACTTCGCCTCGGCCTTGGCGGCCTTGTCGGCGCGCTTCTGCTTGAGCGACTTGCCCGCCTTCTTGGAGAGGTGTTGTCGCGGCGACTTGTCGGCCATGGCTGCTCCCTGCTCGGGGAGCCTGATCAGCCCCTTGTGCACGTCACAGTACGCCTCATTCGCCCTTGTCAGGACTGCGCGATCTTGGCGGCGACGGCCAGTTCGTCGACGAGGTCGTTCATGGGGTCGCCGGAGTGGCCCTTGACCCAGCGGAAGACGACGTCGCCGCGTTGTTCGACGAGGTCGACGAACGGCTCCCAGAGGTCGCGGTTGGCCACCGGCGACTTGGTGGACGTGACCCAGCCGCGGGTGCGCCAGTTGCGCCACCAGGCGTCGCGGAAGCAGTTGACGACGTAGGCGGAGTCGCTGACGACGACCAGCGGGCCGGACAGCGCCTTGACCGCCTCGAGCGCCGCCGTGATCTCCATGCGCTGGTTGGTGGTGCTCGGCGCGGACCCCGACCCGAACCGCTCGCGCGAGACGGCCCACGCCCAGCCGCCCGGGCCGGGTGTGCCGGAGCAGGCGCCGTCGGTGTAGACCTCGACCGCGCCCTCGGGCGCCACCATGGCCGGCGGCCGGGGCCGCTTGGCGCGGGCCGGCTTCGCCGCGGCCGGGACGAGCGCCGACTCGGCGTCGCCGGGGACCGGGATGAGGGCGGGCGCGCCGGCGCAGGAGGCATGCACCCAGGCGCGGTTGCGGCCGCTGCCCGAGCTCTCGAGCTCGTCGCCGGGATGGATGTCTCCACCGCACGCACCACACCGACCGGCGTACTTCGCGAGCACGAGCACCTCTCCCTTCGACGAACGAACACCCGGCACCCTACCCGCGACGTCCGACAGGACAGTGGATCACACCCGGTGCCGCAGCAGGACGTCGGCGAGGGCGACGTCGGCGGGGTCCAGCGCGGCCTTGCCGTCCTCGATCTCCCAGAGCGCGTTCTGCAGGACGCGGCCCAGCGTCCAGCCCGCGGCTCGCCGCCGATCGACGCCGGTCAGCTCGCCGAGCAGGTCGAACCGGCGCAGCACGACCCGCTCGACCCCACCGGCGACGACGTCGTCCCAGCGGCTGTTCAGCGCCGGCCACAGGTCGAAGCCGGGGTCACCGGCCAGCGGCACGGGATCGATCGCCAGCCACGGCTCGCGCTCGCCGGCCAGGACGTTCCCGTCGTGCAGGTCCCAGTGCAGCAGCCGGTCGCCCGACTCCGGCAGCAGCTCCGCGACGGCGGCCGCGCAGGTCTCGACCAGCCGGCGTTCGGCGGGATCGGCCAGCGACGGCGCCGCCTCGGGCACGGCGGCGACCATCGCGGCGGCGACGTCGGCCAGCCGCGGCAGGCCGTCCGGGGCGGGCCGCGCGGTCAGCCGGGCCAGCAGCAGGCCGAGCACCGTCACGACGGCGTCGTCGTCGGGCAGCGCCGCCAGCGGCCGGTCGCCGTCGAGCCGTTCCAGCAGCATCGCGCCGCCGTCGTGAGCGAGCAGCCGCACCGCACCGTCGCCATCCCACGTCCGCAACCCGACGACGGCGGCCGCGGACTCCTCGTTGGCCGGCTGCAGCCGCAGCACCGCGGGCGTGCCGTCGGCGCGGACCACCGGCTGGACCAACGCCGCCATGCCGTTCCCGGCCGGCCCGTCAGGGCGCAGCTCCCACCGCTGCAGGGACGTGGCCAGCAGCCGCGGGAGATCCGCCAGCCAGGCCCGTCCGGCGTCGTCGCGGCCGTAGGACGTGACGAGAGCGGCCGGCGCCGCGTCGGGACTCACCCCGGCATCGTAAGCAGCGCCTCCGTGAGCACCCGGCCCTCGGTCCGCGCCGGCGCCGGGATGCCGAGCAGCGCGGCGATCGTCGGCGCGATGTCGACGTGCCGGGCGCCGTCGAGGCGGGCCCGCGGGCTCACGCCGCGCCCGGCGACCAGCAGCGCGGCCTCCCGCTCGCCGGTCCGGCCGTGGTAGCCGCGCGGGCCGTCCGGGTCGGTCAGGCCGAACGACCAGCCCGCGACCGGCTCGGCCACCAGGTCGCCCAGCAGCGGGCTGGCGCCGAACGCGTCGAGTTCGTCGCGGCCGTAGACGCGCTCGACCGGCTCGACCGACTCCAGCGCGGCTCGCGCCCGCGCGATGCCGTCCGCCGTCCGCGCGGCGCCGAGCAGGTACACGTTGGCGACCCCGCCGACCACCATCGCGACGTCCGTCGACGGCGCGGGCGCGACGCCGGGCGCGACGAACTCGGGCGTGAACCCGGCTGCGGTCAGCGCGCCCAGCACGTCGCCGCCGAACGCGCGGGTGAACGTCGTCATGCCGTGGTCGCCGAGCAGCACGAACGCCGTGCTCCCGTACGTCCCGACGTCCTTCGTCGCCTGCACGAGCCGGCCCAGGGCGGCGTCCAGCGCGGCCAGCCGGCCGGTCATGCCGGGCGACTCCGCGCCCTCGGCGTGCCCGAGCGCGTCGAGGTCGTCGGCGTAGACGGCGAGCAGCGTCGGCGGCTCCTCGACGGTGACCGTCGTCGAGCCGGACTGAACCGGCCGTCCGTGCAGGATGTCGGCCGCGATGTCGAGCCGCGACGGCCCGGTGCCGCCCGGCTGCACGTACAGCGCCCGCGGGTCGCCGAACACGACGCCATGGTTCTGCAGGATGAAGAACTGCACCGACGCGACCGTCCCGCCGGCCGCCGTCACCGCCTCGGCGATGGTGGGCGCCTCGAGCGTCCTGCTCTGACTGACCGCCCGCCCGGTGGCCGGGTCGAGGAAGTACGGCGTGTTCAGGTGCGTGCGCGGCCAGGCGCCCGAGACGACGCTGGCCCACGACGTGTTCGTGATGGACGGGAAGCAGCCGGTCGTCGTGCCGATGACGCCGCGGCGGGTCAGCGCGTCCAGATGCGGCGTCTCGACGAGGTCGAGGTAGGCCGGGTCGAACCCGTCCCACCCGACCAGCACGACGTGCCGCGCCCGGTCCCGGCCGGCGCCCTCCACCGCGTCGGCGATGGAGGGCAGCGCGAGGGCGGCGGCGGCCCCGGCGCCGGCGGCGAGGACGGCGCGGCGGCTGACGGAACGTCCAGACGAGGGGATCTCCATGTGGCCCAGCGTTCCCACCCGGAGTGAACGCCACCCGGCCTGATTCAGTCGGCGAGGTAGCGGGCCAGGTACTCGCCGGTGTACGTCGACCCGTCGGCGGCGAGGGCGGCGGGCGTGCCCTCGAACACGACCCGGCCGCCGTCGTGGCCGGCGCCGGGGCCGAGGTCGATCACCCAGTCGGCGGCGACGACGACGTCGAGGTTGTGCTCGATGACGATGAGGGTGTTGCCGTCGTCGACCAGCCGGTGCAGCAGCGCGACCAGGTGCTCGACGTCGGCGAGGTGCAGGCCGGTGGTGGGTTCGTCGAGCACGTACAGCTTGCCGCCGACGACCAGCTCGCTGGCCAGCTTCAGCCGCTGCCGTTCGCCGCCGGACAGGGTGGTGAGGGTCTGGCCGAGCGTGAGGTAGTCGAGGCCGACGTCGCTGAGGCGCTGCAGCGTGGGCCGGATCGCCTTCTCGGTGAAGAACTCCAGCGCCTCGGCGACGCTCAGCTCGAACACGTCGGCGATCGACCTGCCGCGGACGAGATGCTGCTGCGCCTCGTCCTTGAACCGGCGGCCGCGGCAGACCTCGCACATCGTCGTGACGCCGTCCATGAACGCGAGGTCGGTGAAGATGACCCCTGCGCCCTGGCACTCGGGGCAGCCGCCGTCGGAGTTCGGGCTGAACAGCGCCGCCGGCGCGCCCGTCGTCCGGGCGAACAGCGACCGGATGGGGTCGAGCACGCCGGTGAACGTCGCCGGGCTGGACCGCCGCGACCCGCGCACCGGGCTCTGGTCCAGCATGACGGCGTCGGGGCGGACGGCGGGCAGGTGGCCGCGGATCAGGCTGCTCTTCCCCGACCCCGCCACCCCCGTGACGACCGTCAGGACCCCCAGCGGCAGGTCGACGGTGACGTCGCGCAGGTTGTGCGTCGACGCGTGCTCGATGCGTACGTGCCCCGACGGCGTCCGCGCGGCGCCGGCGTCGCGCGTCACCCGAGCCGCCCGCAGCCCCCGCCCCGTCCGCGTGTCGGACTTCACCAGCCCGTCGTAGGACCCCTCGTACGTGACGGCGCCGCCCGCCCGCCCCGCCCCCGGCCCCATGTCGATGCAGTGGTCCGCGATGGCCATGATCTCCGGATCGTGCTCCACGACGACCACCGTGTTGCCCTGGTCGCGCAGTTCCTCGAGCAGCGAGCCCAGCCGGTGCACGTCGCGCGGATGCAGCCCGACCGTCGGCTCGTCGAACACGTACAGCAGGTCGGACAGGCTGCTGCCGAGGTGCCGGACCATCTTCACCCGCTGCGACTCGCCACCGGACAGCGTCGACGTGGCGCGGTCGAGGCTGAGGTAGCCGAGGCCGAGGATGCCGAGCCGTTCCACCTGGTCGGCGGCGTCGGCCACGAGCGGTGCGACCGAGGGGTCGTCGATGGCCCGGATGACGCCGGCCAGCTCGTCGGCCTGCAGGGCGTTGAGGTCGGCGATGGACCGGCCGGCGATCAGCGACGACCGCGCGCTCTCCGCCAGCCGCGTCCCGCCGCAGTCGGGGCACACCCCGCGCGTGACGATGCGCTCGAACGCCTCGCGCGTCTTGCCCTTGTACGCGTCGGGTTCCTTGTGCAGGTAGAGCCGGTTGAACCGGGCGACGACGCCTTCATAGCTGGTGACGTCGGGGTTCGGCGCCTTGAGCTCGCCCTGCTCGGCGTACATGAAGATGCGCCACTGCTCGTCGCTGAACTCGCGCAGCGGCACCGACGGGTCGAAGAAGCCGCTGCGCGCATACGACCGCCAGAACCAGCCGCCGACGCCGAACGCCGGAAACGTCAGCCCGCCGTCGTCGAGCGACCGGTCGCGGTCGACCAGCTGCGACTCGTCGACCACGCTCACGACGCCGAGGCCCTGACAGCGCGGGCACATGCCCTGTGGGTCGTTGAACGAGAACGCGTTGGAGTACCCGGCGAACGGCCGCCCGGCGCGGGAGAAGATCAGCCGCAGCCGCGCGCCGATGTCCGTCGCCGTGCCGACGGTGGACCGCGCGCCGCCGCCGAGCCGCTTCTGGTCGACGACGGTGACGGCGCACAGGTGCGCCATGCGGTCGACGTCGGGCTGGCCGTAGCTGGGCAGCCGGTTCCGGGCGAACGCGCTGAACGTGGCGTTGAGCTGGCGTTGCGACTCAGCGGCGAGGGTGTCGAAGACCAGCGACGACTTGCCCGACCCGGACACGCCGGTGACGACGGTCAGATGCAGCTTCGGGATGTCGACGTCGATGTTGCGCAGCGTGTGCTCGCGCGCGCCACGGACCTCGATGAACCCGTGATGCGGACGTTCGCCGTGCGGATCTTGTCCGTTCGGACGTTGTCCGTGCGGACGTTGTCGGTGCCCGCCCGTAGGGTTGGCCTCCCACCCGGCCGGGCGGGCTGTGACTTCGGCGCGCGCGTCGCTGACGGCGGACGGTCCGGGGCCCGGCGGCTGGGGGTCCGGCGGGGTCGGGCGAGCACTGTCATCCAACGTCATCGGTTCGATCTCCGGTAGGCAGCAGCGGACAGCGGCGCGAACACCGCCACCATCAGGATCGGCCAGATCACTGACAACTCCTGTCCGTGATTCGCCGGCCAACTTCCACCGGCGACGCCGGGGTTGCCCAGCAGCGAGCGCACCGCGTCGGCCGTCGCCGAGAGCGGGTTCCACTCCGCCACGGCGCCCAGCCACGACGGCATCGTCGCGGGGTCGAGGAACACCGTGGACAGGAACCCGACCGGCCAGACCATGATCTGCACCGCCGCGACGGCCTCCGGACCGGGCGCCTTCAGCCCGGCCCACACGCCCACCCACAGCAGCCCGAATCGCAGCAGGAGCAGCAGCCCGTACGCCGCCAGCACCTCGCCCGGACCGGCCGACCACCGCCAGCCCAGCGCGAACCCGGCGAGCGTCATCGCGGCCAACCCGGCCACCGACGCGGCGAGGTCGGCGAGGCACCGCCCGGCGACCACCGACCCGCTGTGCAGCGGCAGCGACCGGAACCGGTCGGTCACCCCGCGCGACGCGTCGGCGGTGATCGCCGCCATCGTGGTCTCGAGCCCGAACAGCATGGTCAGCGCCAGCACGCCGGGCACGACGAACGGGACGTAGTCGCCCGCGCTGCCGGCGATCGCGCCGCCGAACAGGCCGCCCATCATCAGCACGATCAGCACCGGGAACAGCAGCGTCACCAGGAACGGCACCGGCTGCGCCCGCCAGTGCCCGAACGTGCGGCCGGCCAGCACCAGCGAACCGTGCACGAGCGAACTCATCGCGCCACCTCCGAGACCGTGTTGACGTGCACGAAGACGTCGTCGAGCGTGGGGCGGCGGACGGCGAGGTCGACGGGCGCCAACCCGGCCCCGGCCAGCGCCGCGCAGTACCCTGTGACGCCGCCCGCGTCGGCCACCGGGACCGCGACGCCCGCGCCGGACACGTCGACCGGCCCGACGGCGTACGGCCCGGCCGCCCGCCCCGCCGCCGCGGCGTCGTCGGCCGAACCGAACCGCGCCTCGACCCGGGTGTCCCCCACCAGCGACGTCAGCTCGGCCGGGCTGCCCTCCAGCACGACCCGGCCGTCGCGGAGCATGGCGACGTGGTCGGCCAGTTCGTCGGCCTCCTCCAGGTACTGCGTGGTGAGCAGCACCGTGACGCCGTCGTCGACCAGCCGCCGCACGGTCGCCCACACCTCGCGGCGAGCCTCCGGGTCGAGACCGGTCGTCGGCTCGTCGACGAACAGCACCGACGGCGGCACGACCAGGCTCGCGGCGAGGTCGAGCCGGCGCCGCATGCCGCCCGAGTACGTCCCGACGGCCCGCTCCGCCGCGTCGGCCAGCCCGAACCGCGAGATCAGCTCGTCCGCCCGGGCCCGCGCCGCCGCCTTGGCCAGCCCGCGCAGCCGTCCGAACAGCACCAGATTGGCCCGGCCGCCCAGGATCTCGTCGACGGCCGCGTTCTGCCCGACCAGCCCGATGGCCCGCCGCACCCCGTCGCCGTCGGTCCGCACGTCGTGCCCCGCCACCGTCGCCGTGCCGTCGTCCATGGCCAGCAACGTCGTCAGGATCCGCACCGCCGTCGTCTTGCCCGCGCCGTTGCGGCCCAGCAGCGCGCACACCGTGCCGGCGGCGACCCGCAGGTCGAACCCGTCCAGCGCCGGCCGCTGCGCCCCGCGGTAGTGCTTGCGCACCGCCCGCGCTTCGATGGCTGCGTCCACTCACCCTCCTCGATCTCGATGGAGCCGTACAATGTACGGTACAACGTACGGAAGGTGAGAGGATATTTCCGTGCCCTCGAACGCGCCGCGCCCGTCCGACCCCGGCCGGCTGGTCTCGCTGCTCTGGGAGCCGTCCGACCGGCCCGGCCGCACCGGGCTCACGAAGCAGGCCGTGGTCGAGAACGCCATCGCCATCGCCGACGCCGAGGGCCTCGGCGCGCTGACCATGCGGCGGGTCGCCGACCGCCTCGGCGTCGGCGCCATGACGCTCTACACGCACGTCCCGGGCAAGCCGGAGCTGGTCGAGCTGATGCTCGACGCCGTCGCGGGCGAGGCCTACGCCGACGGCGCGCTGCCGGGCGAGCAGGACGGCTGGCGAGCGGGGCTGCGGCACATCGCCGAGCGCAATTGGCGCCACCACCTGCGGCACCCGTGGACCGTCGAGGTGGTGCCCGGGAGGCCGGTGCTCGGGCCGGGCGTGTCCACGAAGTACGACCTCGAGCTGGCGCCGCTCGACGGCATCGGGCTGGCCGACCTCGAGATGGACCAGGTGCTGTGCGGCGTGCTCGCCCTGGTGGAGTCGACGGCACGGCAGCAGATCGGGCTCGACCGCGTGCGCACGAGCGGCGGCGACCTCGACTGGTGGGCGACGGTGAGCCCGGCGCTCGCGCGCTCGATGGGCTCGGCCCGGTTCCCGCTGGCCGCGCGGGTCGGCGCCGCGACCGGCGAGGCGGTCGAGGCGGGCGACCCGCACGCCGTCATGCGGCTGTCGCTGGACCTCCTCCTCGACGGCGTCGCCGGCCGGCTGCGCTGAGCCTCGTCACGCCGGCGGCGGCGCCCCGTCGGTGAGGAACGAGGTCTGCGTGAGGTGCACCCGGGTCCCGCCGCGCTCCGGGACCAGGGCGAACGCGACCAGCAGCGAGGGCCGTCCGCTGAGGTCGGGTGAGGACGAGCGGTAGCAGATCCGCCGTGGCGGGTCGGCGTCGACGACGGCGAGCGCGACCGTCCCCGACCCGGCGGTGGCCGTGTTGCGCCACATCTGCTCGCCCCGCGCACCGACGACCGGCTCGAACCGCGCGTCGTCGGGCCACCACCGGCGTAGGTGCTCCGGCCGGCTGAGCACCTCGTAGACCACGTGCGGGGGCGCCTCGACGTGGATGACGCGTTCGATGGAGCCCTGCTCCACCGTGTCGATCACGGGCTACTGCGCCGGCGCCGGGAACGCGGTGCCCTGGTCGTAGATCGACAGCCAGCGGCCGCGCTCGAACGTGTAGGTCACGACGGTGAGCGCGCGCGACTTGAAGCCGATGCTGGGCAGCTCGTAGGTGGCGTCGTACTCGATGGTCGCGGTCTTGCAGCCGTGGACGTGGCGGTCGATCTCGGTCCACGTCCAGATCGCCTCGCGGTTCTCGAAGTGGCTCTTCTGCGCGGCCATGATCGCGTCGATGCCCGAGAACCGGTGCCCGCTCGCGAAGACGCTGACGGCGTCCTCGTGGTGACCCTCGCGCCAGGTCTCGGCGTCGAAGTCGCGGAACGACTCCATGTCGGCGCGCTGTGCCTCGTCGAACCTCGCCGCGCACCCGCGGTTCTCGCCGCGTGCGTCGTCGGTCGCCGCCGCGATGCCTGGCAGCGCCACCGCACCCGCGGCCAGCACCGCGGCGAGCGTCCGTACCGTGTTCTTCCGCATCGTCACCCCTCCGAGTTCCTGCCGATGCCCGGCACGCTAGCCAGGCTCGGACGGCGTCCGCTGGGCCACAGCGAGAGGTTCCGCACTGAGCCGGTCACGGGACGGTGACGCCCTAGGCTCAGGCTCCATGGACCTGCACGTGCGGCTGGACGGCCGAGGTGACCTGTCCGGGCAGCTGTACCGGCAGGTCCGCGCCGCGATCCTGGCCGGACGGCTGCCGGCCGGACAGCCGCTGCCGCCGACCCGCGAGCTGGCCGGCGACCTCGGCATCGCGCGCAACACCGTCAGCATGGCCTACGACCGGCTGGCCGCCGAGGGCTTCCTCACCGCCCGTCCCGGCGTCGGCACGTTCGTCGCCGACGGCCTCGCCCAGGACGGCCCGCCCGGCGACGACGGCGACCAGGTCGCGCTCGCGCCGCGGGCGGTGTGGGCCGGGCTGCCCGAGGCGGCCGACCTCGCCGCGGCCGACGCCGAGTACGACTTCCGGCCCGGTGTCCCCGACGCGACGCTGTTCCCGTACGCGGCGTGGCGCCGGGTGACCGCCCGCCAGCTGCGCGCGTCGGCGGTCGGGACCGGCGCGCACATCGCGTCCGCCGGGCATCCGGCGCTGCGGGCCGCGATCGCCCGTCACGTCGCCGTCGCTCGCGGCGTACCGGCATCGGCCGACGACGTGATCGTCACCAGCGGCAGCCAGCAGGCCGTCGACCTCCTCGCCCGGGTCCTGCTGGCCCCCGGCGACGTCGTCGCGGTCGAGGACCCGGGGTACCCGCTGCCGCGCAAGCTGCTGACGGCGTCCGGCTTCTCCGTGGTCCCGGTCCCGGTCGACGGCGACGGCCTGGTGGTCGGCGCGCTGCCTGACGCCGCCCGCCTGGTCTACGTCACGCCGTCGCACCAGTTCCCGCTCGGCCCGTCGATGTCGCTGGGCCGGCGGCTGGCGCTGCTGGAGTGGGCCCGGCGCACCGGCGCCCTGATCGTCGAGGACGACTACGACAGCGAGTTCCGCTTCGCGGGGCGCCCGTTCGAGCCGCTGGCCGGGCTCGGCGCCGCCGGCCACGTCGCCTACGTCGGCTCGTTCTCCAAGACGCTGCTGCCCACCCTGCGCCTCGGCTTCGTCGTCGCGCCGCGGTCGCTGCGCGATGCCATGCACAAGGCCAAGCAGCTGCTCGACTGGCACACCGCGGTGCCCGCCCAGGCGGCGCTCGCCGAGCTGATCGACGAGGGCCTGTTCGCTCGGCACCTCAAGGCGATGCGCCGGGTGTACGCGCAGCGGCACCACCTCGTGACGTCGCTGCTGCGCCGCGACTTCGCCGGCCTGCTCGAGCCGGTCCCGTCGCTGGTCGGCCTGCACGTGACCGCCCTGCTCACCGACCCCTCCGCCGACGACGTCGAGGTCGCCGCCCGCGCCCGCACGGCCGGGGTCGAGGTGCTGGCGCTGTCGCCGCTGGCGGTGACCCACCCGGTCCGAGGGCTGGCGCTCGGCTACGGCGCCATCGCCGAGGACCGCATCGCCGCCGGCCTCGCCCGCCTCCGGGCGTCCCTACCCTGATGCCCATGCCGCCTGTGCACATCCGTCCGTACGACGACGCCGACGCGCCGAGCTGGCTGCGCTGCCGGCTGCTGAGCTTCTTCACCACCCAGTACTACGACGACGTCGTCACGCGACGGCCGCGCTACGACGAGCCGTCGATCCAGCTCGTGGCCACCGACGGCGCCGACGTCGTCGGGATCCTCGACGTGAGCATCGGGGCCGGCGACGCCACCATCGAGACCGTGGCCGTCCTGCCGGAGCACTCGCGGGCGGGCATCGCCACCCGGCTGCTGCACGCCGCGCTTCCCGAGCTCGAGCAGCGGAAGCTCCGAACCCTCGACGCGTGGACGCGCGAGGACACGGCGGCCAACGCCTGGTACCGATGCAACGGCTTCCGCGAGGAGCACCGCTATCTGCACGTCTACCAGGACTGGGACGAGCGCGACGCCGGGTTCACGGCGCCAGCCGGCCTCGGGACGCCGGTCCGGGTGTTCGCGCACGCCCCCATCGAGCGAGAGGCGGAACTGCGGGCCCGGTTCCGCCGGGTCCACCTGTGCCGCCAATACGTGTTGAGCCTCAGACCGCGGTGAGCTCCAGCGTGAGCACCTGGCCCGGGTTCAGCGGCGGCGCCTGCAGGCCGACCGTCGAGAGCACGCGGCCGGGGAGCTCCACCGCGCCGGACTCCAGCCAGGCCGCCGGCCGGGCCCACCGCGGCAACTCGCTGCTCAGCCCGGCGATCGGCGTCACCCGGTAGGTCACCGCCGGGTCGAGGCCGGGCAGCCGCAGGCGCGGCGGGATGTCCGCGGTCATCGTCTGCAGCGCGACGTAGGCGAACACGGCGTGCCCGGGGCCGGCCACGCCGTGCAGGACGTGGGCGTCGTCGGTGTCGGCGCGGACGACGCGGCCGGTGTGCAGGAGGGGGCGCAGCCGCTTGTAGGTCGCAGCCCAGTCGGAGAGCAGCGCCAGCTCGGACGGCGAGCACTCGGTGATGTCCCACTCGATGCCGGCATGGCCGAACAGCGCCGTCGCACAGCGCAGCTGCAGTTCGGTGACGCGCCCGGACACATGGGTGCGGCCAGGGCCGACGTGGGCGCCGATCAGCTCCGGCGGCAGCAGCAGTGACGTCCACCGCTGGATGGCCTGGCGGTCCAGCGGGTCGTTGCTGTCCGACGCCCACACGCGGTCCGTCCGCTGAATCACCCCCAGGTCTACTCTCGCCCCTCCGGACGAGCACGACTCGATCTCCAGCGACGGGTGCCGCGACCGCAGCTCGTCGAGCAGCCGGTACACCGCGGCGGTCTGCTCGTGGACGCCGGCGTGGCCGTCGTGGACGGCCTCGAGCAGGTCGCGGTTGTGGTCCCACTTGAGGTAGTCGATGGCGTACTCGCCGACCAGCTTGTCCAGCCGCTCCAGAAGGTACGCGTAGACCTCGGGGTTCGCGACGTCGACGGTGTGCTGGTTGCGCCACGGACGGGGCAGCCGGGCGGGGTCGCTGAGCAGCCAGTCGGGGTGCTCCTCGACCAGCCGCGACCGCGGGTTCGCCATCTCCGGCTCGACCCACAGCCCGAACTGCATACCCAACGAGCGAACGTGCGAGACCAGCGGGTGCAGCCCGTCCGGCCACAGGTCGGGGTCGACGTACCAGTCGCCGAGGCCGCCGAGGTCGTTGCGACGGCCGAGGAACCAGCCGTCGTCGACGACGAAGCGCTCGACGCCGACGGACGCCGCGACGTCGGCCAGCGCCTGCATGCGGGAGAGGTCGTGGTCGAAGTAGACCGCCTCCCACGTGTTCAACACCAGCGGCCGCGGCGCCGGCGGGTGCGAAGCGCGCGCACGCAGCGACGTGTGCAGCCGCGCCGACAGCCCGTCCAAGCCGGAGTCGGAGTACACGAAGTACACGTCCGGCGTCGCGTACGACTCCCCCGGCGCCAGGACGACCTCGCCACCAGCCAGCAGCTCACCCGCGCCCAGCGTCGACCAGCCCTCGGCGACCCGCTCGGCGTCGTGCACCGTCCAGCCGCTCCAGCCGGCATGCACGCCCCACACCTCGCCGGAGCCGAACCCGAACCCGGCCGACCCGGCCACCAGCAGCCCGGTGTGCGAGTGACCGGTGCGCCCGCGCCGGGTCTCCAGCGATCGGATGCCCGGCAGGAACGCCTCGCGCTGCGGGATCTTCTCCAGCCCCCAGCGGCCGCTGAAGTGCAGCAGCTCGGCGGCGTGGTCGGGCACCGGCAGGACGGCGCGCAGCCCGCCCATGGTCCACGCGCCGTCGCCGTCGTTGGTGAGCGTGTGCCGGACTCGCAGCACACCGGCGGCGTCGAGGACGAGCGAGCTGACGACGGACACCCCCGCCGCCGTGTCGCGCGACGTCACCTCGACGCCGCCGCCGTCAGGGGCGACGGCGACGGACGCGGGCGCCAGCCGCAGGTGCGGGTAGGCGCGGTCGCGCGCGCCCTCGACGCCGAGCCGGCCGGCCCAGCCGTCGGCCTGGGCGGGCAGCAGCGACGGCGCCGCGGGGTCGGCCGGCGCCCCGCCGCGCCGGCCGGGGACCGCCACGGCCCGCAGCGCCGCGGCGTCGACGCCGGGGCCGAGGTCGGCGCCCCAGTGCAGCACCCGCGGCAGCCACGGCGTGTCCAGGTCGAGCACCAGGCAGGCGCCGGCCCGGGCCAGCACCACCAGCGACGAGTCCATCGGGCGAATCTCCCTCACGCGGCGACGAGTCCGGACCAGCCTGTCAGACCCGGCGCGGCGGTCAGGAGGCGGCCGGGTCGAGCTCCTTGACCAGCGCGTCGACGGCGGCGAGCGCGTCGGGACCCAGCCGCCCCCACGGCACCCGCGCCGCGCCGGCGTCCGGCCCGAACCGGTTGATCAGCTCCTTGACGACCGGGATCGAGCCCCACCGGTCGGCGACCGCCGCGATCTGCCGGAACGGACGGTGCAGCGCCAGCGCCGCCTCGACCTCGCCGGCCAGGATCCGCGACCGCACCTCGCGCGCCACCGGGGCCAGCACGTTGTAGAGACTGCCGATGGCGCCGGTCGCGCCGCAGGCCACACCGGCCGGCAGCAGCTCGTCCTTGCCGAAGTAGACGCGGACGCCGTCGGCGGCCTCGCGGGTGCGGATGAACTCCAGCAGGTCGCCGTCGGTGAACTTGACGGCGCGCAGGCTCGGCACCCGGGCGGCGGCCTGCTCGACCACCGCGGACGGCGCCGCGCGCAGCCCCGTCATCGACGGGATGTGGTAGTAGCACAGCGGCACGTCCGGCGCGGCCGACGCGATCTCGGCCAGGTAGTCGACGATCGCCGTGACCGACGGCGGCTCGCCGTAGAACGGCGCCACCGCGGCGATGAGGTCGACGCCGGCGTCGGCCGCGTGCCGGGCCAGCCGCCGCGCGTCCACCACGCTGAGGTCGCCGACGTGCGCCCCGAGCAGCAGCTGGTCGCCGCGGTGCTCGGCCCACGCGCCGATCAGCTCGGCCCGCTCGTCGACCGTCAGCGCCATCGACTCACCGGTGGTGCCGCCGACGAACGCGCCGTCGATGCCCAGCTCGACCAGGTGCGCCGCCTGGGCGGGCACGACCTCGGCGGCCAGGCTCTCGTCGGCCCGGAACGGGGTCGGCGTCGCCGCCCACAGCTCGAACGTGTCCGTGGTCTCTGTGCTCATGCACGTGCTCCTAGGGGGTGTCTCCCGGGTCTCGGCCGTAGCGAGCGGCGTCCAGGTGGATGCCTCGCAAGGCCGAGGAGGGAGTCATAGCGGGGTTCTATGACGACTGACGAGAACGCGGCGAGGCGCCGCCTGGGCGTCGCGCAGTAGGCCATGGACTCGGGAGACACCCCCTAGCTCTTGGTGGCACCGGCGGTGAGGCCGCCGACGATGTAGCGCTGCAGGAAGACGAAGACGACGATGATCGGCAGCGCGACCACGACGGAGACGGCCATCAGGTCGTTCCAGCGGGTCCCGAACGAGTTCGACAGCCCGGCCAGCACGACGGTGATCGGCTGCATGTCCGCGTCCGACGCCAGCGCCAGCCCGAACACGAACTCGCCCCAGGCGCCGAGGAAGCTGATGACCGCGACGGTGATCACCCCCGGCACCGAGACCGGCAGCGCGACCCGCAGGAACGCGCTCCAGGTGGTGCAGCCGTCGATCTTCGCCGCCTCGATCACCTCGCCCGGCACGGACAGGAAGTACGGCCGCAGGATCGTGATGGCCAGCGGGATCGCCAGCGAGCAGTTCGCCAGGATCAGCCCCGGGTACGAGTTCACCAGCTCGGCCCGGCTGAAGATCACGAACATCGGCAGCGCGAGGTTCACCGCCGGGACCATCTGCACGACCAGGAACAGCAGCATCAGCAGCGCGACGAACCGCACCCGCAGCCGGGCCAGCGCGTACGCCGCCGGCACGGCGACCGCCAGCGTCACCACGGTCGTCCCGACGGCGATGACGGTGCTGTTCAGCAGGCCGCGGCCGATGCCGGCGTGGTTGACCACCGTCTCGGTGTACGACGTGAGGCTGATCGGCGACGGGAACAGGTCCGGCGGCGTGGAGAAGATGTCCGAGGACTGCTTCAGCGACGTCGCCAGCATCCAGTAGACCGGCAGCAGGTAGGCGACGGTGATGAGCACGCCGCCGACGCTCAGCCAGCCGCGCTTGCGCCTGGTCGCCGTCACGACAGCTCCTCGCGGCGCAGCGAGCGGAAGTAGAAGACCGACAAGCCGAGCGGCACCACCAGCATCAGCGTGGTCGCGACGGCGCCGGTGTCGAACCGGAAGAACTCGAACGCCTCGTTGTAGGCGTAGATCGGCAGGATCATCGTGGCCTCGCCCGGACCGCCGCGGGTCATCAGGAACACCGTGTCGAAGGTCTTGAAGGTGGAGATGAAGCAGAGCAGCAGCGCGGTCAGGTTGACCGGCTTCAGCAGCGGTAGCGTCACGTGGGTGAACCGTCGCCACGCGCCCGCGCCATCGATGGTGGCCGCCTCGTACAGCGTGTCCGGGATGCCCTGCAGGCCGGCCAGCAGCAGGATCATGATGAACGGCGTGAACGACCACGCCGTCGCGATGACCACGGCGAACAGCGCCGGCACCGGCCGGGCCAGCCAGAACACGTCGCCGTCGACCAGCCCGACGGCCTCGAGCAGCGTGTTGATCAGCCCGTAGCTGCCGTCGAGCATCCAGCGCCAGACGTTGGCGCTGACGACCGTCGGCAGGATCCAGGCGAGCAGCAGCAGCGACCGCATGAGGTTGCGGCCCGGGAAGCGCTGGTTGAAGTAGACCGCCAGCGCCATGCCGAGCGCGAACGCGACGGCCACGGCGAGCCCGGTGTAGAGCAGCGAGATCACCAGCGCGTGCCAGAACGAGTCCCGGCCCAGCTGGTCGGCGTAGTTCTCCCAGCCGACCCACTCGGCCCCGCCCGTGACGATCTGTGCGACGCCGACGTCGCGGAAGCTGAGGTCGATGTTGAAGATCAGCGGGTAGAGCACAGTCGCCGCGACGAAGAGGACCGCGGGGACGACGAACAGGTGGTCGCCCCAGCGCCGGGCCCGCCGCGGGGCCCGGGCCGGAGTGGTGCTCGCCGTTCCCGGCGGGGCGACGGTGGTGGTCACTCGACGTTCGCCAGCGCCTCGTCGATCTGGCCCTGCGCGTCGGCCAGCGCGTCCTCGACGCTCGCCCCGCCGCCCGCTGCGGCCTGCAGCGCGCCCTGGATGCGGGTCAGCACCTCCGACGACGCGGCCGCGAGGTCGCCCTCGGGCGCCCACGCCTGCTGCAGCTGCTCGGCGAAGATCGCCCGCACCGGGTCGTCGCCGGTGTCGACGTCGTCACGCGCGGCCAGCTTGTTGCGCTCCGGCAGGTACTCGGCCAGCACGTCGGGCTGCTGCATCCAGGCGATGACGTCCCACGCGGCGTCCGCGTTCTCCGTCGACGTGCTGATGGCGAGGTTCTCCTGGCTGAGGAACGTGGCCGCCTCGACGTCGGAGGGCAGTAGCGCGACGTTCCACTGCAGCTCCGGGTTCTCCTCGGCCAGGATGCTCAGGTAGGTCGCCGAGTTGATCATCATGGCCGCCTGGCCGTTGGCGAACTGGTTCTTGACGTCCTCCTCGTTCCAGGTCAGGACGCCGCTGGACACCGCGCCGGCGTTGATCAGGTCGGTGAACTGGCCCAGGGCCGTCGCGCCGGCCTCGGTGTCGATGTCGGCCGGGTCGCCGCCGGCCGCGAGCAGCCGGATCACCAGCGCCGTCGCGCCCTCGTCACCCTCGATGCCGCTGAAGGCGAGGCCGTAACGCTCGCCGTCGGACAACTGGGTGGCATGGTCCTGCATCTCGGCCCACGTGGTGGGCGGTTCCAGGCCGGCCTCGGCCAGCATGGTCTCGTTGTAGTAGACGGCGTACGCGTCGGCCACGTGCGGGACGGCGTACGTGGCGCCGTCGACCTGCGTGGTCTCCCAGCCGGTCTCGAAGTAGTGGTCGGCCTCGCCCCACTCGTCGACGCGGTCGCTGAGGTCCTGGATCACCCCGGCGTCGGCCAGCGCCTGCGTCGTGAAGCCGTTGATGAGCGCGATGTCCGGCAGGTCGCCGCCGGCCGCCGACTGCAGCAACGTGCGGGTGAAGTCGCCGAACGGGATGTGCCGCGCCTCGATGGTGACGCCGTCGTGCTCCTCCTCGTAGCGGTCGAGCAGACCCTGCAACGCCGCCCCGGTCGGGGTGTCCGGCGTCCCGTAGTAGTGCCAAAGCGAGAGCGTGGTCGCGCCGCCGTCGTCCCCGCCGCCGGTCTCGTCGGCGTCGCCGCTGCCGCACGCGGCGAGCAGCCCCGCCGCGGCGAGCACCCCCACCGCCCGTGCCGTCCATGCGGCCGCCGACCGCCCGCCTGTCGTGCCCATGACACCTCCCTGTGTCCGCGATTCGCGCCTCGCGGAGACAGTAGTCAGATATCCCATATCCCGTCAATGGGTGGATCTGCGCTGGCAGATCCAGGAGGGTGAAGGACTCAGCCGGCAGGGCCGCCGGACACGTAGATGACCTGCCCGGTGACGAAGCCGGCATCGGGGCTGATCAGGTACGACGCGGTGTGCGCGATGTCCTCGGGGTAGCCGACGCGGCCGACCGGGATCGACCCCGCGGCGGCGCGCTGGTGCTCCTCGAAGGTCCGGCCCACACGCCGCGCACTGGCCGCCGTCATGTCGCTGACGATGAAGCCGGGCGCGATCGCGTTGGCGGTGACGCCGTGCCGGCCGAGCTCGAGCGCCAGCGACCTGGTGAAGCCGAGCAGGCCCGCCTTCGCACTGGAGTAGTGCGACCGGCCGTCGTCGCCGAGCGCGGAGATGCTGGAGATGTTCACGATGCGCCCCCAGCCGGCCGCGACCAGGTGCCCGACGACGGCGCGGGTGACGAGGAAGTGGCCGCGCAGGTTGATGCCGAGCATGTGGTCCCACTGCTCGACCGACATCTCGGTGATGGGCGCGACCGGGCCGACGCCGGCGTTGTTCACCAGCACGGTCGGCGCTCCGAGCTCGGCGACCACCTGGCCGGTCGCGGCCGTGACGGCGGCCTCGTCGGCGATGTCGCAGCGCAGGCCGAGAGCGCGCCCACCGGCGGCGGTGATGGCGGCCGCGGTCTCCACGGCGCCGGATTCGTTCAGGTCCAGGACGGCGACGGCGTGCCCGTCGCGGGCCAGCCGCGCGGCGACTGCGGCGCCGATGCCGTGGGCGCCGCCGGTCACGACGGCCACCGGGGTGTCGGGTCGGGTCATGGGCAGCAGCACACACCACGCCGCCGGATCGCGCCAGGGAGTATCGGTCAGCCGGCCGGGGCGGCGGGGAAGCGGAGCACCACCTGCAGCGCCTCGGCCGGACGGCGGTCGAGCAGCTCGAACGCACCGGCCACCTCCGTCACCGGCAGGACGTGCGACAGCAGCGGCGCGACGTCCAGGCGGCCGGACGCGACCAGCGACATCACCACCGTCAGCAGGCGGTCGTGGTTCCACCGGTCGCCGAGCGCCCGCGGTGTGCCGCCGATCTGGCTGGCCACGATCTCGACCCGGTTGTGGTGGAACTCCTCCCCCAGCAGCAGCCCACCCGCCTCACCCTGATAGAAGCCGGCCGCCACGACCCGTCCGCCGGGACGCACCGACCGGATCGCCTCGTGCAACGCGCGGTAGTTGCCGCTCAGCTCGATCGCCGTGTCGGCGCCGGCGCCGTCGGTGACCGACCGCACCGCGACCGCCGCACCGCCGGCCACGTCCGCCGGGACCGCCCGCACGGCGCCGAACCGCGACGCCAGCGCGACCCGGCCCGGCAGCCCGTCGACCGCCACCACGGAGCCGCCGTTCAGTTCCGCCAGCCGCGTGGCCAGCAGCCCGATGACGCCCTGGCCGAAGATCGCCACGTGCTCGCCGAGGTGCACGTCGGCGGCGAGCACGGCGTTCAGCGCGATGGCCCCGACCCGCGCGAACACGCCGTGCACCGGGTCGACGCCGGCCGGGAGCAGCCGCCGCGCCGCGATGACGGCCGGCACGACGGTCTCGGCGCGGTGGCCCCAGATGCCGTAGACGACGTCGCCGGCCCGCGGCGTCGTGACGTCCGGCGCGACCTCGGTGACCTGCCCGACCTCCTGGTAGCCCCAGCCGGAGACGGGGTAGGAGAACGCCGGCGCGCCCTCGGTGAACAGCCGCGCCGCCGGGTCCCACGTCTTCGTCAGGTACGGGTTGGAGCCGCGGTAGGCGGTCAGCTCGGTGCCGGCGGAGATGCCGGAGTACCAGGTGGCGATGCGCACCTGCCCCGCACCCAGCGGCGACGACGGCTCGTCGACGACGTCGACCTCACGCGGACCGGTGAACTGCACGACGAGCGGCATCCGGGCACCTCTATTTCGTCTGGAGAACAGGCAGATTATGTCTTGTCATCGGACATTATTAGGTGTTTCATGACCGTAACCCAGCTTGGCACTCTCCACGATGAGAGGTTCGCATGAGAGCACGCACCATCGGCCGCGGGGCGGCCATCGTCCTCGCCGGATCGGTCCTGCTCGCCGCGTGCGGCGGTGGCGACGACGACAGCAGCGGCGGGTCTCAGGACGCCGACAGCATCACGGTGTGGGTGGTCGAGGACATCGCCGACCGCGTCACCGCCATCGAGGCGATCGTCGACGCCTTCAGCCAGTCCTCCGGCGTCGACGTCGAGCTGGTGTCGGTGGCCGAGAACGACTTCGACCAGCTGGTCACGTCGTCGGCGGCGGCGGGCGACCTGCCCGACGTCATCGGCGCGACGTCGCTGGCCGGCGTGCAGTCGATGGCCGTCAACGAGCTGCTGGACACCGAGACGCCGGCGAGCATCGTCGACGACCTCGGCGAGGACACCTTCGCGCAGGCCGCGCTGGAGCTGACCCGCGACGGCGACACCCAGCTGGCGGTGCCCAGCGACGGCTGGCCGCAGCTCATGGTCTACCGCAAGGACCTGTTCGACGCGGCCGGGCTGGAGCCGCCGACCACGTTCGACGCCATCACGACGGCCGCCGAGACGCTGGACGGCGACGCCGTGGCCGGCATCGCCGCGCCGACCATCCCCGGCGACGCGTTCACCCAGCAGAGCTTCGAGTACTTCGCGCTGGGCAACGGCTGCGAGCTGGTCGACGACGAGGGCACGGTGACGCTGGACTCGCCGGAGTGCGCCGAGACCTTCGACTTCTACGCCGACCTGGTGCGCAACTACTCCGTGGCCGGCAACCAGGATGTCGACACCACCCGGGCCACCTACTTCGCCGGCCAGGCGGCCATGGTCGTGTGGTCGTCGTTCATCCTCGACGAGCTGGCCGGGCTGCGCAACGACGCGCTGCCGACCTGCCCCGAGTGCCGGGCCGACCCCACCTTCCTCGCGCAGAACAGCGGCGTCGTCACGGCGGTCCAGGGACCCAGCGGCGACGAGCCGGCGTCGTACGGCGAGATCACGTCGTGGGTGCTGACCGCGGACTCCGCGACCGACCCGGCGTCGGAGTTCGTCCAGTACGTCATGTCCGACGGCTACGTCGACTGGCTCGCCGTCGCGCCGGAGGGCCGCATCCCGACCCGTCAGGGCACGGCCGACGACCCGGAGGAGTACGTCACGGCGTGGGAGGGCCTCGACGCCGGCGTCGACACGCTGGCGCCGCTCGGCGACTTCTACGACGCCGAGACGCTGGAGACCGTGCGCACCAGCGCCGAGACCATCCAGCGGTGGGGGTTCGAGCAGGGCCAGGGCCAGCTGGTCGGCGCCACGCTCGGTGAGCTGCCGGTCGCGGCCGCGCTGAACGAGCTGGTCAGCGGCAGCGGCACCGGTGAGGAGGCCGCCCAGCAGGCGCAGGACGCCGTCGCCGAGATCCAGCAGAGCCTGGAGTGACGACGGTGCCCCGCACCGACACGCTGGCCCGCCAGGAGTCCCGGCTCGCGTTCCGGCTCATCTCGCCGACGCTGCTCATCGTGGTCGTCGTCGTGGTGCTGCCGGTGATCTGGACGATCTCGCTGGCGTTCCAGGACGTCCGGCTGATCAACCTGCGCGACGCCGGGTTCTTCGGCGAGTACAGCCTGGACAACTTCGCGACGGTGTTCGGGTCGTCCGGATTCTGGTCGTCGCTGTGGACGACGGTCGTGTACACCGTCGGCGCGACGCTCGGCTCGATCGCCATCGGGCTGGTCGCCGCGCTGGCGCTGCGCAAGCCGTTCCGCGGCCGCGGCGTGCTGCGCGCGGCGATGCTGCTGCCGTACGTCGCGCCCGTCGTCGCCGTGACGTTCGTGTGGTCGGTCGCCCTGAACCCGCAGTTCGGCATCGTCAACGCCTGGGGCACCCGGTTCCTGGGCTGGGACGAGCCGGTGCCGTTCCTGTCGCAGCGCGACTACACCGTCGGGCTGTTCGGGGTGGACGTGACGGTGCCGCTGGCGCTGCTGACGGTCATCGCGTTCGAGGCGTGGCGGTACTTCCCGTTCGCGTTCCTGTTCCTCATCGCCCGGCTGCAGGCGCTGCCCGGCGAGCTGGACGAGGCCGCCATGGTGGACGGGACCTCGATCTGGCAGCGATTCCGCCACATCACGCTGCCGCAGCTGATGCCGGTGATCGCGCTGCTGACCATCCTGCGGTTCATTTTCACGTTCAACAAGTTCGACGACGTGTACCTGCTGACCGGCGGCGGCGCCGGCACCGACGTCGTGTCGATCCGGGTGTACGAGTTCCTGACCGCCCGCACCGACATCGGCGCGGCGGCCGCGCAGTCGCTGGTGCTGGCCGGCGTGCTGGTCGTCTTCATCGCCGTCTACCTGCGGACGGCCGCGGCCCGAGGGGAGACGTCGTGAGCGTGGACACCGTCACGACCGCACCGCCCACGACGCCGGACCGCCCGTCGTCGCGCCGGCGCCGTCCCCGCAGCCGCGAGGAACGCGTCTGGGGCAGCCTGCGGGTCGTCACGATCGTCGGGCTGGCGCTGGTGACGATCGTGCCGTTCCTCTACATGCTGGTGCTGTCGGTGCGCCCGATCGCCGAGGTGCTGCTGGAGCCCGGACGGCTGTGGGTGTCGCCGTCGGAGGTCACCGCCGACACCTACCGCGAGGTGCTGACATCCGTCGACGACGGCGGCCAGGGGTTCCTGCGCTACATGGGCAACAGCGCGCTGGTGGCCACCGTGACCGTGGTGGTGACGCTGGTGGCGTCGATCCTCGGCGCGTACGCGGTGAGCCGGCTGGCCTTCCGCGGCCGCGGCGCGTCGGGCTTCCTGTTCCTCATCGTGTACCTGTTCCCGCCGATCCTGCTGGCGATCCCGCTGTTCGTGCTGTTCTCGCAGCTCGGTCTCCGCGGCAACCTGCTGGCGCTGGCGATCGTGTACGTGGCGCAGACTGTGCCCGTGGCGATCTACATGCTGCGCAACTACTTCTCGACCATCCCGGTGTCGCTGGAGGAGGCCGCACTGATCGACGGGTGCACGCGCTTCGGCGTCATCCGGCGCATCAGCCTGCCGCTGTCGATGCCGTCGCTGATCGCGACCGGGCTGTACGTGTTCATGATCGCGTGGAACGAGTTCCTGTTCGCGCTGCTCTTCCTGGTCGAGCGGCGCGACAACTGGACGGTCAGCCTCGGGCTGTCGCGGCTGTCCGGGTCGATCGAGGTGCCGACGACGGTGCTGATGGCCGGCTCGGTGGTGCTCACGCTGCCGATCATCGCGTTGTTCTTCCTGGCCGAGCGGATGCTCGTCGAGGGCCTCACCAGCGGCGCGGAGAAGGGATGACGGGCACGACGGCAGGGCAGATCCTGCAGCTGGTCCGCTCCGGCGAGGTGAGCACCCGCCGCGAGCTGCTGGAGCAGACCGGGCTCTCCCGGTCGACGCTGACCCAACGGCTGGCCATGCTGACGGCGGCCGGCTACCTCAGCGAGGCGGCCGCACAGCACTCCGGCGTCGCCGGGCGGCCGGCGAAGGGCCTGTCGTTCGTCGACACCGACAAGTACGTGCTGACCGCCGACCTCGGTGCGACGCACGCGCGGCTGGCGCTGCAGGACGTCGCCGGGGCGATCCTGGCCGAGAGCACCAGCCGCATCCGCATCCAGGACGGGCCGGACCCGGTGCTGACGGCGGTGCTGGACGGGTTCGCGACGCTGCTCACGTCGGCCGGCCCGGCGGCGCGCGACGGCCTGTGCGGCGTCGGCATCGGCGTGCCCGGGCCGGTGAACGTCGCGACGAAACGGCTGCAGCAGCCGCCGATCATGCCCGGCTGGGACGACCATCCGGTGACGACGGTGTTCGAGGAGCGGTTCGGGGTGCCCACCCTGATCGACAACGACGCCAACCTCATGGGGCTCGGCGAGGCCCGGCGCTTCCACCCGGACGTTCCGAGCCTGCTCTACGTCAAGGTCGGGACGGGCATCGGCGCCGGGCTGATCATCGGCGGGCGGCCGGAGCGCGGCATCGCGGGCGGCGCCGGCGACATCGGCCACATCCGCATCGCCCACCCCGTCGCCGGTGCGGTCTGCGCGTGCGGCGCCAACGGCTGCCTGGCCGCGCACGCCAGCGGCGGCGCGCTGGTCCGTCAGCTCACCGACCGCGGCATCGCGGCCGAGACCGCCACCGACGTCGCCCGCCTGGTGCAGGCCGGCAACGCCGACGCGATCGCCCTCGTGCGCACCGCCGGCCAGCTGGTCGGCGAGGTGCTGGCGACGGCGGTGGCGCTGCTCAACCCGGGTGTGCTGGTGATCGGCGGGTCGATGGCGCTGACCCACGAGCACTTCCTCATCGGCGTGCGCGAGTCGCTGTACGAGCGGACGGTGCCGCTGGCCACCCGCGACCTCACCGTCACGGCGTCGGCCCTGCAGGACCGCGCCGCCATCGAGGGCGCCCGCATCATGGTCGTCGACCACGTCTTCTCCGCCGCCGCCGTCGACGCCCGCCTCGGCGCCCCTTGACGCCGCCCGCGGCGTCAGGCGAGCGGCGGCAGTTCCGCGTGGACGGCGGCGCGCGCGGCCTTGGCGTCCGGCGCGGAGAGCGCCAGGTCGGCCAGCCGCACGCACTCGGCGCGGGTGACGGAGAGCAGGGTCGCGGCGACCTCGGGGATGGCGCGCGCCGTCATCGAGAGGCTGGTCACGCCGAGGCCGGTCAGCACGACGGCGAGCGCGGGGTCGGCCGCGGCCTCGCCGCAGACGCCGACCGGACGCTCCGCCTGCAGGCCCGCCTCGGCCGTCAGGTGCACCAGCCGCAGCACGGCCGGCTGCCACCCGTCGCTCAGCTCGGCCAGGTCGCCGAGCAGGCGGTCGGCCGCCATCGTGTACTGGGTGAGGTCGTTGGTGCCGAGGCTGGCGAACGCCACCTTCGCCATCAGGTGGTCGGGGGTCAGCGCGAGCGCCGGCACCTCGACCATCACCCCGGCCGTCGCGAGGCCGAAAGTGGCGGCCCGGGCGACGAAGTCGGCGGCCTCGGCGGGCGTGGAGATCATCGGCGCCATCACCCACACCTCGGCGCCGGACGCCTCGCCCGCCCGCGCGATGGCCTCCAGCTGGTGGTCGAGCACCTCCGGGTGCCGCCACGCGGTGCGATAGCCGCGCACGCCCAGCGCCGGGTTCGCCTCGGACGCGTCGGTGAGGAACGGCAGCGGCTTGTCGGCGCCCGCGTCGAGCGTGCGCACCACCACCTTCTTGCCGGCGAACGGCGCCAGCACGGCCGTGTACTGCTCGACCTGCTCGTCGACGGACGGCTCCTCGGCGCGGTCGAGGAAGCAGAACTCGGTACGGAACAGCCCGACGCCCTCGGCGCCGGCCTCCGCGGCGGCCGCGGCGCCCTTCGGGTCGCCGACGTTGGCCAGCAGCTGCACGCGGTGGCCGTCGGAGGTGCGGCCGGTGCCGTCGAACGTCAGCACCCGGGCGGCCGCGGCGCGGACCTGCTCGACGAGATCGGCCGGCGGGTCCGGCTGGATCGTCCCGGCGCCGCCGTCGACCAGCACGACGGTGTCCTCGGCGACGTCCAGGATCCCGGCCGCGGCGACGACGGCGGGCAGGCCGAGCGCGCGGGCCAGGATCGCCGTGTGCGACGTCGGCCCGCCGCCCTCGGTCACCAGCGCCAGGCAGGTCGCCGGGTCCAGAGTCGCGGTGTCGGCCGGGGCGAGGTCGTGCGCCACCAGGACGAACGGCTCGCCGCGTTCGGGCACACCGGGCGCCGGCCGGCCGTCGAGCACGGCGACGATGCGGTCGCGGACGTCGGCGACGTCGCGGGCCCGCTCGGCCATGTACCCGCCCAGCGACTCGAGCATCGTCTGCACCTCGGCCGCCGCGTCCCACACCGCGCGGGGCGCCGACGTGCCGTCGGACAGCTTCTTCTGCGCGGCCGTGACCAGCGTCGGGTCGGCCGCCATCAGCGCCGTCGCCTCGAGCACCGCGACGCCGTCGCCGTGTGCCGCCGCCGCCCGCCGCTCGAGGTCGGCGCGGACCTGCTCGGCTGCCGTGGCGATGCGGGCGCCCTCGGCCGCGACGTCGGCGCCGTCGGGCAGCGTCGCGCCGGCCGGCGGCTCGCCCACCGGGTCCGGCATCCGGACCACCGGTCCCGCCGCTCGTCCGGAACTGACACCCACACCGCTGATCACTGCCACTACTCCTCCTTGCGTGTCCTCACACGATCATCGGCACTTTCCGGCCCGCGTGGGCCGGAAAGTGCCGATGGTCACTGTGGTGCTGGTTACTTCGGCTCGCCGTTCGACGACGGCCCCAACGGCGGCTCGGGCGCCGGAGGCGGACCCGACGCCGGGCGGTCGGGGGACGCACCGAGATCCGAGGTGCCGGGAGCGGGCGCCGGCGCGCCGGCCGGAACCTTCTCCTCCTCCTCGACGAGCGCCGCCGCCTCCTCGCCGAGCGAGGCCTCGACCGCGGCCTCGTCGTCCTCGCGGCCCGGGGTGCGCAGGTTCCACTTGGTGATCACCCAGCGGAACAGGAAGTAGTAGACCACCGCGTAGCCCAGGCCGATCACGATCAACAGCAACGGTTTCTCCGCGATGCGGAAGTTGATCGCGTAGTCGATGAAGCCGGCCGAGAAGCCGAACCCGTCGCGGATGTCCAGCGCGTTGGTGAGCGCCAGTGCCGTGCCCGTCAGGATCGCGTGGATGAAGTACAGCGGGAACGCGACGAACAGGAACGAGAACTCCAGCGGCTCGGTGACGCCGGTGAGGAACGAGGTCAGCGCGGCGCCGAGCATGATGCCGCCGACGATCTTCTTCTGCGCGGGCTTGGCGGTCTGCCAGATGGCCAGCGCGGCGGCAGGGAGGGCGAACATCATGATCGGGAAGAACCCGGTCATGAACGCGCCCGCGGTCGGGTCGCCGTTGAGGAAGCGCAGGATGTCGCCCTGGACCGCCTCACCACCCGGCGGGGTGTACTCGCCCAGCTGGAACCACGGGAACGAGTTGAGGATGTGGTGCAGGCCGAGCGGGATCAGCAGCCGGTTGAAGAACCCGTAGAGCCCGCCGCCGAGCACGTCGTTCTCGGTGACCCACTCACCGAGGTTGGTCAGCCCGTCGTTGAACGGCTTGTAGAGGAAGCTCATGCCGACAGCGATGAAGATCGCCACCAGGGCGGTGATGATCGGCACGAACCGGCGGCCGCCGAAGAAGGCCAGGTACGGCGGGAGCTTGATGCGGTAGAACCGCTGCCACAGCAGCGCCGCCGTGATGCCCATGATGATGCCGCCGAGCACGCCGAAGTTGATCAGCTCCTGCTCAGCGCCCTCGGCCGGGGCGCCCAGGATGTGCGGCGACATCGCGTCGGTCACGCTCTTGTAGACCAGGTAGCCGACCACGGCGGCCAGCGCCGTCGAGCCGTCGGCCTTGCGGGCGAAGCCGATCGCGACGCCGAGCGCGAAGATCAGCGGCAGGTTGTTGAAGATGCCCGCCCCGGCCGCCCCCACGACCTCGGACACCGGCTGCAGCCAGTGCAGCCCGTCGTACTGCGCCAGACCGGCGGGCAGGCCCTCCGGCACCGTACCGGGCTCGCCACCGAGCATGTCGTTCGAGCCGAGGCGCAGCAGCAGGGCCGCGGCCGGCAGGACGGCGATCGGCAGCATGAGGCTGCGGCCGATGCGCTGCAGCACCGCGAGGCCGGGGAAGCCGCGCTTCCCGGTCGCGGTGGCGGTCACCGCGCTCATCCCGTCGCTCCTCTCGCCGTCATGCGGATGTGAGGGTTCACGTGCGCTCTCCTCTACAGGTGGTGTCCGGGCCCGGCGCCTGCCGAGCCCGTGGTGGGGGTGCGTTCCAGCGTCATGTGCACCTGGTACCGGTCGGCGCGGTACCACGAGGTGACGTGCTCCATCGGCCGCCCGGCGGCGTAGGAGGTCTTGCGGAACACCAGCAGCGGCGCGGCCGGCGGCACGCGCAGCAGCCGGGCCCGCAGCGGGTCGGCGCCCTCCGCCCACACCGTCTGGGCGGCGGAGTCGAGGACGCGGCCGTAGTCGTGGGCCAGGATCGAGTAGACGGAACTGGTGAGGTCGCGCTCGAGCAGCCCGGGCAGCGGGGCGGCCGGCAGCCAGGACACCTCGTGCGCCATCGGCGCGCCGTCGGCCGAGCGCAGCCGCTCGATCCGGTAGGCGCGGTCGGTGACGTCCAGGCCGAGCGCGGCGCGGGCCGGCGGCGGCGCCGCGGTCTCGTCGGCACCCAGCACGACGGTCGACGGCTTGTGGCCGCGGCGGCGCATGTCCTCGGTGAACGAGGACAGGTGCATCTGCGACTCGATGCTGGCCGCCGCGACGAACGTGCCCTTGCCGCGGACGCGGTACAGGCGGCCCTCGGCGACGAGGCGCCCGACGGCCTCGCGTACGGTGGCACGGCTGACCTTGAAGCGGGCCACCAGCTCGCGTTCGGACGGCACCGGCGCGTCGGGCACCAGCTCGCCCTCGATCATCGCGAGGAGGATCTCCCTCAGTTGCCGGTGTTTGGGCACCGGTCCGTCGACCACGTTCACGGAGACCCTCTTTCCCGACATATCGGTCAGTGGTAGGAACTGGTCTAGATGACTTGACCAGTGGCCCATACAATGTGGCTGCACCTCGAACTTGTCAAGGGGTGTGTGCCGAATCGACCGGCTGGCCGGATGCCCGGACGGCCCCGACCCGATGCGAGTCCCGTGCTGTCCTTGCGCCGATCGACGCTCAAGTACCTGCAGGTGCGCGACTACCTGCGGAGTCTCGTCGTCAGTGAGCTGCGTCCGGGCGACCCCGTCCCGTCGGAGCGCATGCTGTGCGAGCGCTTCGCCGTGTCCCGTATGACGGTGCGCCAGGCCGTCGACGCGCTGGTCGTCGAGGGGGTGCTGGAACGCGTGCAGGGCCGCGGCACGTTCGTCGCACCACCCAAGGTCGACCTGCAGGTCCGGCTGGCGTCGTTCACCGAGGAGATGACCCGCCGCGGCATGACGGCCGGCGTCAAGGTGCTCGCGTCCGAGCTGGTGCGGGCCGAGCCCGACATCGCCGAGGCGCTCAAGGTCGCGCCCGGCGAGCAGCTGGTCCACCTGCACCGGCTGCGCTACGCCGACGACGAGCCGATGGCCGTCGAGCACACCTGGCTGCCCGCCGACCGGCTGCCCGGTTTTCTCGAGGACGGCACCCCTGACAGCGTGTACGTCGAACTGGACGCCCGCGGGCTGATCCCCGACTGGGGCGAGGACACCATCGACGCCGGCGAGGCCGACCACGAGGAGGCCAAGCTGCTCATGATCAAGCCGGGCAAGCCGGTGCTGCGCATCTCGCGGCGCGCGTTCACCGGCGACTCCGCCATCGAGTACAGCCGGTCCGCGTTCCGGTCCGACCGCTACACCCTGTGGGTGCCGGTCGCCCGGCCGAACCCGGCGGTGGTGCCGCGAAAACGCGCCGAGGAGCCCGACGCCGCCGCCCCCGGCGCCACCACCTGAACCCGTCCCACGTCACCGACCCACCCGACAGGAGAGATCGCCTCGTGACCCACACGATCATGGCCCGTGAGATCGCCGAGCAGCCGGAGGCGCTGGCCCGTACCTTCGAGTCGCTGCTGCCGCTGCGTGCGGAGCTGAAGGCGCTGGCCGCGGACCGCCGCGTGGTGCTGTTCGTCGCCCGCGGGTCGTCGGACAACGCCGCGATCTACGGCCGGTACCTGCTCGAGGTGCACGCCGGGGTTCCGGGCGGGCTGGCCGCGCCGAGTGTCGCCACGCACTACCACTCCGACCTCGACCTGTCCGAGGCGCTCGTCGTGTCGGTGTCGCAGTCCGGAGAGACCGAGGAGATCGTCGAGACCCAGGCCTGGGCCGCCGCACATGGCGCCCGCACCATCGCCGTCACCAACGACGGCGACAGCGCGCTGGCCGGGGCCGCCGACCTCGCGCTGGTGACCCGTGCCGGCGCCGAGAAGGCCGTGCCCGCCACGAAGTCGTACCTCACCCAGCTGGCCGCGATGGTCGTGCTGGCCGACGCGCTCGCCGCGAAGCCGGGCACGCTCGACCCCGACCTCGACCGCGTGCCCGAAGAGGTACAGCGGCTGATCGAGCGGCGCGAGGGCGTCGACGAGGCGGCCGAGCGGCTCGCGTCCACGCCCGAGACGCTGGTCAGCGGCCGCGGCATCACGTTCGGCACGGCGCTCGAGGCGGCGCTGAAGCTGGAGGAGACCTGCCTGCGCCCGGTGCGCGGGCTGTCCTACGCCGACCTGCGGCACGGCCCCATCGCCGTCGTCGACGCCGAGCACGTCGCGCTGCTGGTGTCGGCGGCCGACGGGCCGATGGTGGCCGGCATGACGGAGCTGGCGCACGACCTGCGTCGCCGCGGCGCCGCCGCGACCATCGGCATCGGCGGCGACACCGGGTTCGCCGGCGCCGTCGACGTCTCCGTGCCGGGGCCGGCGCTGCGCGAGCTGGTGGCGCCGCTGGCCCTCGTCGTGCCGGCCCAGTTGACCGTCGAGGCGCTGGCGCGCAGGCTCGGGCTCGACCCGGACGCGCCCCGCGGGCTCTCGAAGGTCACCCAGACCGACCCGGCCGGCAGCTGAGCCGGCCGCGCACACTCGTCAATCGGAGGGGACACATGGACAAGGCCGAGCAGATCCTGAAGGCGCTGGGCGGCGCCGGCAACATCGTCGAGATCGAGCCCTGCGCCACGCGGCTGCGCACCGAGGTGCACGACGCCGCGCTGGTGGACGAGAAGGCGCTCAAGGCGGCCGGCGCGTTCGGCGTCATCTCGGCCGGCCAGGTCGTCCAGGTGGTCGTCGGGCCGGAGGCGGACACCATCGCCACCGACATCGAGGACCTGATGTGACGCAGCTCGATGTGCTGTCGCCGGTGCCCGGGCGGGTGATCGAGCTGGCCGAGGTGCCGGACCCGGTCTTCGCCCAGGCACTGGTCGGCCCCGGGCTGGCGGTCGACCCCGACCGGTCCGGCCCCGTCACGGCGGTCGCGCCGGTCCCGGGGAAGCTGGTCAAGCTGCACCCGCACGCGTTCGTCGTCCAGACCGACGACGGCGCGGGCGTGCTCACCCACCTCGGCATCGACACCGTCCAGCTGGCCGGCGAGGGCTTCCGGCTGCACGTCGCCGAGGGCGACGTCGTGGCCGCAGGCGCCGCCGTCGTCACCTGGGACCCGGCCGCCGTCGAGGCAAGCGGCCGGTCGCCGGTGGTGCCGGTCATCGCGCTCGAGGCGACGCCGGGCCAGCTCGGCGAGCTGCGGGCCGCGGGCCCGGCCGAGGCGGGCGACGTCCTGTTCACGTGGGCGCGGTGAGCGCCGGGCTCGACGCGGCGCTCACCGGCCGGCGGGCCGCGCTGCTGGACCTCGACGGCACCCTGATCGACAGCGAGCCGGCCAACCAGGCCGCCTACCGGTCGTACTTCGCCGCCCGCGGCTGGGACGTCGGGCCGGACGTGCTGCGCGCGTTCGCCGGTCGCCGCGGCGCCGAGGTGTTCATGCAGCTTGCCGGGCCGTGGACCGGCGAGGACGCCCTCGCCCTCGTCGACGGCGTCATGGCCCGGGTCGACCACCAGGCGCACCCGCCGCGGCCGGTGCCCGGCGCGGCCGAGCTGATCCGCCGGCTGCACGCGTCCGGAGTCCCCGTCGCGCTGGTGACGTCGGCCGGGCGAGCGTGGGCGGAACGCGCCGTCGGCGACGTCCTCGGCGTCCGCGACCTCTTCGCCGCGTTCGTCACCGCCGAGACGACGTCCGCGGGCAAGCCCGACCCCGCGCCCTACCTCGCCGGCGCCGCCGCCCTCGGCGTCGACCCGTCCGAGGCGGTCGCGCTGGAGGACACCGTCCCGGGCGTGCACTCGGCGCTGGCCGCCGGCGTCGGCCTCGTCATCGGCGTCGCCACCGGCACCCCGCCCGGCCTCCTCCTCGACGGCGGCGCGAAACGGGTCGTCTCCGGACCGGCGGAGCTGCTGCGGTCCTGACCACGCGGTTTGGCCGGCATCCGGACGGGTACGTGTGGGGCAGACTCCGGAGGAGGTCGGGAGCCATGTTGATCGTGCTCGCACTGCTCTTGTTCGCCGTCGCCGGCGCCGCTGTCTATGTCATCGCAGCCGACGGAACCGGCGAGGTGCTGCTGGACTCGCTCGGCCTGAACACCGAGATCCCGGTCTGGGGTGTGTTCGTCGCCGGCGCCGTGACGATGCTCGTGGTGCTCGCCGCGGTGGCCGCGCTCGCCGCCGGTATGCGGGCCGCCCGGGCGCGGCGGTCGGAGATCCGCTACCTGCGTCAGAAGGTGGCCCACCAGGATCTGGCCGAGGACCGCGCCGCCGCCGACCGCTCGACCGTCGATGGCCGCCCTGGGGATGCCGACCGCGCTGGTGCCGCCGACCGCTCGGGGACCACGGCGGACAGCGCCGACGCTCCGGCCGGCGAGGACGGCGGACCCGGCCGGCTGAGCCGCTGGCGCCGCCGCCGCACCGACGACAGCGACACCGGCCAGTCGACGCCGAGTGTCAGTGCCCGCCCGTAGGGTGGGACTCCCTCCCAGCCGGGCGGGCCATGCACCCGGTGCGCCGCGCGAAACTCGCGGCCACCACGCGGCGCACGCGAGCGGTTCGGCACCTGACGAGGCGTGACGCTGACCCGCGCCGGCGGGGCCTGGTCCAGGCACCTGGATCGGCGCGCCGGGCCGGAGCGCCGAGTGCAGCGTACGTGCGTCGGCGCGGCTGGGCTGGCGCACCCGGACAACGGGATGGACCCAGCGCACCCAAGCCGACGGGCCTGGTCCAGCGCACCTGGATCGGCGCACCCGGGCCGGAGCGCCGAGTGCAGCGTACGTACGTCGGCGCGGCTGGACTGGCGCACCCGGACAACGGGATAGACCCAGCGCACCCAAGCCGACGAACCGGGTCCAGCCGCACCGGGAGCCGAGGGTCCGGCGCAGGGGGCCGCACCAGCCGGCCCCACCCGCTAGGATCCGACGACCATCGGCCGCCGGCAATGGCGCCGGCGGCCGATGCCCACGGCCCACCACCCGGGTGATCATCCCGGCCGATCACCACGGGCGACCCGCGTCCGACCATCACGGCCGATGGTCAGCGACCGATGGGCCGCGCCGACGAACCGCGCCCCGATGACCGCGGCTACGGGCGAGGCGCCGGCTGCAGCCCGCCGGGCAGGTCGTAACCGTCGTCCCAGGGGAAGCGTCCGGCGGAGTCGTCCCAGATGAGCTGGAGGGCGGGCACGGGATCGGCCGGGCCGCGGTGGTAGTAGCGCTGCGCCGACCCCAGCACCGGCGGCTCGTCGCCGTCGTGGAAGGGGAAGAGCTGCAGGCGGTGCGACCAGCCGGGCAGGCGCATCGGCCGGCCGGGCCCGAACCGTTCACCCTCGCGGACGCGGTCGCCGAAGTGGTTCAGCACCCAGGCGCTGGCCTGCAGGTCGAGCCCGTACACCAGCAGTTCGGGATGGCCGAACCCGTACAGCCCGACGGTGTAGGCGAACGGCGGGGCGCCGGCCGCGTACTGGACCGCCCAGCCGTGCCGGCGGACGGTGTCGCGCAGCCACGCGTCCTCCTGGTCCTGCCACTGCTGCAGCTGAAGCGGCGTGCACGCGTCCAACGCCATGATGTCGACCTCCGGGGAAAGATTCACAAGAACAGGAGTTCGAACACTAGCAGCGGCCACCGACAACGTCGCCCCCAACGGAGGGACGACGAATTCAGGCGCAGTGGCATGTCGAGAACGCGGCACCGGCTCCGTCCCCGGGGTACGAACGGCCACGACGGGCCGCGTCACGAGAGGACACCTCATGCAGCCGAACGAGATCGCCGAGATCCTGAACCGCCCGTACAGCCAGGAACTGCTGGCCCGCGACATCACCCGGCTGGCCTACGTGGCCACCGACGGCACGCCGCGCACGGTGCCGATCGGGTTCACCTGGAACGGCACCGAGATCGTCATGTGCACGCCGACGAACGCACCGAAGCTCGCGTCGCTGCGGGCCAACCCGGCGGTGGCGCTGACCATCGACACCGAGGTGCACCCGCCGAAGATCCTGCTGCTCCGCGGCCGCGCCGAACTCGACCTCGTCGAGGGCATCCCGGAGGAGTACATGAAGATGAACACCAGCTACGAGATGACGCCCGAGCAGCGGGCCGAGTGGGAGGTCGCGGTCCGCGGGCTTTACGACGCGATGGTGCGCATCGTGGTGAGGCCGACGTGGGCGAAGCTGATCGACTTCGAGGCCACCCTGCCCACCCCCGTCGAGGAGCTGATCAGGCAGAAGGCCGAGAGCCAGGGCGCCTGAGCCCGGCTCATTCCTCGCCGGCCAGCGAGAGCACCCGCAGCCGCTGGCCGGCGTACCAGGTGGCGCCGACGATGACGACGGCCAGCAGCACCCCGGCCACCGCGAGCCGGACGTCGGACGAGACGAGGTCGCGAGTGGCGATGGCCTCGGTGAGCGAGAGCGACCACTGCTGGACGCTCAGCGTCCGCGCGCCGGGGACGAACGAGCCGAGCAGCCCCTCCCAGATCAGCGCGTACGCCAGCCCGTACACCACGGCGTGCCGGGTGACGACGGACAGCAGCAGGAAGATCGCGCTGTACGCCACCGACGCGACCAGCGCCGCGACGCCGAAGCCGAGCGCGATGCGCCCGGCCGTTCCGGACATCACCAGGCCGGCGACGAACGTCGGCACGGCGGCGAACAGCACCGTCGCGCACGCGGCGACGACGAACTTGCTGAGGATGATCCGCGGCCGCGAGATCGGCTTCGACAACACGTAGACGATCGAGCCGTCGTCGATCTCGGGGCCGATGACGCCGGTGCCGACGATCAGCCCGAACAGCGGCACCAGAGCGGCCACCGAGACGGCGCCGAGGAAGTCGGCGGTGACCTGGTGGTCGACGCCGACGGTGACGCGCAGCAGCACCGCCATGGAGAGGAGCAGCACCGACATCAGCAACAGCAGCCAGGCCCGCCGGCCTCCGAGCAGCGCCCGGTAGGTCAGCCGGACAACGGTCCCGTTCATGTCTGGTACCCCTAACTCTTCACCAGGTAGGAGAAGACGCTCTCGAGCGACTCGTCGGTGGGCGAGACCTCGAAGAGCCTGATGCCGGCGTCGCGGGCGACGCGCGGGAGCAACTCGGTGAACCGCAGGAACGACACCGCCTCGACGCTCAGCACGCCGTCGTCGAGCTGGACGCCGGCGGTGGAGCCGTCGGCGATGAGCGCCGAGGCCAGCCCGCGGTCGTCGGAGGAGCGGATGACGTACTGGTGCGGCCGGTCGGTCATCAGCCGCCGGATCTCGCGGAAGTCGCCGGACGCGGCGTGCCGGCCGGCGACCATGACCTCGATCTGCTGCGCCAGCTGCTCGACCTCTTCGAGGATGTGCGAGCTGAACAGGACGGTGCGGCCGTCGGCGCCCATCTGGCGCAGCAGTTCCATGAGGTGCAGCCGCTGCCGGGGGTCCATGCCGTTGAACGGCTCGTCCAGCAGCAGGACGGACGGGTCGTGCACCAGCGCCGAGGCCATCTTGACCCGCTGCCGCATGCCCTTGGAGTACTCGCCGACCTTGCGGGCCTGCGCGAACTCCATCTCGACGGCGGCCAGCGCGCGCTTCGCGGCGGCGCCGGGGTCGGGCAGGCCGTGCAGTTCGGCGTTGGCCAGTACGAACTGCCAGCCGGTGAGGAAGTCGTACGCGGCCTCGCGCTCGGGCACCAGCCCGATGGTGCGGTAGACCTCGGGGTTCTTCCAGACGGTGGCGTCGTCGAGCGTCACCGACCCGGCCGACGGCGCCAGGAACCCGGCCAGCATGCCGATCAGCGTGGACTTGCCGGCGCCGTTGGGGCCGAGCAGGCCGGTGATGCCCGGCCCGATGGTCATGGTGACGTCGTTGACGGCGACGACGTTGCCGTACCAGCGCGAGACCGTGTCGACGGAGAGGACGCTCATGCCGAGACCTTCCGGTAGCGCAGGTTGAGCAGGGCCCAGCAGGCGCCGATGACGGCGAACGTCACCAGCACGTACACCACACCACCGGCGTCGCCGGGCGGCGGCGCGACGGCTCTGCCCGAGGCGTCCAGCACCCAGGTCTGGAACCCGTCGACCAGCGTGACCGGCGACAGCAGCCCCAGCCAGCCGGCGAGGTCGATGTCCTCCACCTCGTAGCGGATGATCCCCTGCAGTGCGCTGACGGCGGCGAAGCTCAGCGCGAAGAGCGTGATGATGGCCGCGACACCGAGTCCGCGGCGGGCGGTGAGCGACGCGATGACCAGGCCGATGCCGGCGTACACGACCGCGTACACGACCGCGCCGAGCAGCGCCAGCAGCAGGTCACTGGTCTGTTCCCAGGCCGGCAGCTCGGCCAGCAGCGCGCCGACGTACATGATCAGCATCGGCGCCGCGATCAGCAGGAACAGCGCCGTCGAGAGCGCGCCGTACTTCGCCAGCACGTAGTCGGAGCGCTCCATGGGCCGGGAGAAGTACAGCGGGACGGTCTTGAACCGCAGGTCGCGCGAGAGCGCGGCGGGCGCCTGCGCGGCCACGAACATGGCCACCATGGGTTGTGCCGCGACGAAGACGTAGGCGGAGTACGGCAGCGGCAGCCCGCCGGTGAGGTCGCCGGTGACGTTGGTGATGACCGCGAGGATGAACGCCGGCACGCACATGACGCCGAGTAGCAGCATGGGCAGCACCTTCGAGCGGGCGGAGCGGCCCAGGCCGAACGCCCCGCGCAGGCTGTGCACGTACAGCGCCCGGGTGACGCGCGCCCGGCCGAGCCGTGGGCCGTCGTACTTGCGGTAGCCGATGTCGTGGATGACACCCGACGGAGTCTGCTCGGACATCAGCCCCGCTCCTCCTCGAAGATTTCGGAGATGTGGTGCCGGCTCTGTTCCAGCCGGATCAGGCCGACGCCCTCGGCGGCGACGGCGTCGCGCACGAGGTCGTACACCTTCTCGTCGTCGAGCGGGAGCACCAGCTGCTGCGTGCCGTCGTGGCTCACCGTGAGGCCGGCGGCGGTCAGGCTGGCGGCGACGGCCTCGGCCGCGGCGGACACCTCGACGACCAGGAACTGACTGGTGCGGGTGAACTCCGACGTCGACGACGACCGCAGCAGCGTGCCGCCGTCGATGACCACCACGTGGTCGGCGATGCGCTCCAGCTCGCCCAGCAGGTGCGACGTGACGAGCACGGTGATGCCGAACTCGGCCCAGATGCGCCGGATGAGCGCCAGCATGTCGTCGCGGCCGACCGGGTCGAGGCCGTTGGTGGGTTCGTCGAGCATGACGATCTCGGGGTCGTGCACCAGCGCCTGCGCCAGCTTGACCCGTTGCTTCATGCCAGTGGAGTAGCCGCCGATGGGGCGGTACCGCTCTTCGTAGAGGCCGACGTGGCGCAGGGTGTCGGCGGTGCGCTCGCGGGCGGCGTCGGCCGGCAGCCCGGACATGCGGGCCATGTGCACGACGAACTCGGTGGCGGAGACGTCGCCGGGGAGGCAGTCGTGCTCGGGCATGTAGCCGACCCGTTCGCGGATCTTCGGGCCGTCCGCGGTGACGTCGAGCCCGAAGACGCTGGCCCGTCCCGACGTGGCCGGTGACAGCCCGAGCAGGATCTTGATCAGCGTCGACTTGCCCGCGCCGTTGGCGCCGACCAGCCCGACGACGCCCGGCTCGACGTCGATGGTGAGCCGGTCGAGCGCGGTGGTCGCCGGGAACCGTTTCGTCAGTTCCTCGGTCTGGATGACAGGCACGGATCGACGCTACCGCCGCGGCAGGTCGTCGCGCGTCCAGCGGTGGTACGACACGCGAGGTCGTCCCCGAGCACGATCATCCCGGAGGCGCCGGCGCGGGCGACCCTGAGATCGCCTCAGGGTCGCGGCGTCAGAGCCGGTCGGCGGCCTTGCGGGCGGCGATCTGGACCGGATCCCAGACGGACGAGAACGGCGGCGCGTAGGCGAGGTCGGTCATCGCCAGCTCGCCGACGGTCAGCTCGGTCCAGAGTGCCATGGCGCACACGTCGATGCGCTTGGCCGAGCCGTCGCGGCCCACGATCTGGGCGCCCAGCAGCCGCCCGGTCGGCCGCTCGGCGACCATCTTGACGGTGATCGGCTGGGTGCCCGGGAAGTAGCCGGACCGCGTGGTCGACTCGATGGTGACGGCGACGTGGTCGAGCCCCGCCGCGACGGCGTCGCCCTCGGTCAGGCCGGTGCGGGCCAACTCGAGGTCGCACACCTTCGTCAGCGCGGTGCCGACGATGCCGGGGAACCGCGCCTGCCCGCCGCCGAGGTTCGTCCCGAGCACGCGGCCCTGCTTGTTCGCGTGCGTGCCGAGCGGGACGTGCACCCAGTCGCGGCGGACGCGGTCCCACGTCTCGACGCAGTCGCCGGCGGACCACACGCCGTCCGCGACCCGCTGGGTGTCGTCGGTGCGCAGCCCGCCGGTCGGGCCGAGCGGCAGCCCGGCGGCCCGGGCGAGGCCGGTGGCCGGGCGCACGCCGGTGCCGAGCACGACGATGTCGGCGGGGTACGTCCCGGCGTCGGTGACGACGGCCGTCACGGCGCCGTCCGGCCCGGTCTCGAACGCCGTCACCGCGGCCGACGTGACGACGTCGATGCCCATGCCCTCCATGGCGGCGTGCACCTGGGTGCCGAGGTCCGGGTCGAGGGTGTTCATCGGCTCGTCGCCGCGGTCGACGACGGTGACGGCGAGGCCGCGGCGGACCATCGCCTCGGCCATCTCGAGACCGATGTACCCGGCGCCGACGACGACCGCCCGCTCGGGCGGCCGCGCGAGCGACTCGAGCACCGCGGCGCCGTCGTCGAGCGTCTGCACGCCGTGGATGCCGGCCGCGTCGGAGCCGGGGACGTCGGGCCGTACCGGCGCGGCGCCCGTCGCGATGACCAGTTCGTCGTAGCCGAGCCGCTCGGTGCGCCCGGCCGCGTGGTCGACCACCTCGACCCAGCCGGCGTCGGTGTCGAGGGCCACGGCCTCGGTGAGCAGCCGGACGTCGATGCCGTTGGCGCGGTGCTCGTCGGGCGTGCGGGCCACCAGCGCGCCCGGCGAGGGGACGTCGCCGGCGATCCAGTACGGGATGCCGCACGCGGAGTAGGACGTCCAGTGCCCGCGGTCGACCGCGATGACCTCCAGCGAGCGCCCGGCCGCCTTCGCCGACCGCAACGCCTGCGACGCCGCGCTCATCCCGGCGGCGTCCGCCCCGATCACCAGCACACGGTCAGCCATCGGCTCCTCCGGGAACGACGTGCCGGCGGATCCAGGCGTGCATGGCGATGGCCGCCGCCGCGCCGGCGTTGATGGAACGGGTGGACCCGAACTGGGCGATGGAGAGGACGGCGTCGACGTGCTCGCGCGCGGCCTCGGAGAGGCCCGGGCCCTCCTGCCCGAACAGCAGGACGCAGGCGCGCGGGAGGTCGTAGGTCTCCAGCGCGACCGCGCCGGGCAGGTTGTCGATGCCGAGCACCGGGACGCCCTCGGCATGCGCCCAAGACGCGAGCGCGGCGAGGTCGGCGTGGTGCCGGACGTGCTGGTAGCGGTCGGTGACCATGGCGCCGCGGCGGTTCCAGCGGCGCCGCCCGACGATGTGCACCTCGGCGGCGAGGAACGCGTTCGCCGTGCGGACGACGGAGCCGATGTTGAAGTCGTGCTGCCAGTTCTCGATGGCGACGTGGAACGGGTGCCGGCGACGGTCGAGGTCGGCGACGATGGCGTCGTTGCTCCAGTAGCGGTAGGCATCGACCACGTTGCGGCGGTCGCCGTACTCGAGCAGCTCGGGGTCGTACCGCGGGTCGTCGGGCCATGGTCCCGGCCACGGCCCGACGCCGGGCTGGTGGTCCGGCGCTGACTCGTCCGCCGCCGGGGCCGCCTGGTCGCTCACACACCCCACCGTAGTTCGTGCCTGACGGCCGGGCCGGTCAGCCCCGCGCGGCGCGCAGCTTCTCCAGCGCCCGCACCGTCAGCTCGTCGAGGTCGAACGTCGAGGACTCGGGGGTGACCGCCACGAACATGCCCTCGGCGCCGTCGATCAGGTAGACGACGTGGTCGAGGGTGTCCGGCGCGCCGGCCGCGGTGGTGGTGGCGTCGAGCGCGATGACGTGGTCGGCGTCGACCGGCGGCCCGCCGGTGACGTGGGTCCTGATCGTCAGGTCGACCGGTTTGCCGGCCATCTCGCCGCTGACGGTGACCTCGCGGCAGCGCTGGTAGTACTCCTCGATGGCGGTGATGTCGTCGACGGACGCGCCGGTGTAGACGGCCTGCACGAAGACGTCGTCGCCGGACACCGCGGCCATGCCCGCGGACTCGACGTCGTGGCGGCGCAGCGGGTCGGCCGGGTCGTCCTGGCATTCGGCCGGCTCGTAGGTGACGTTCTCGAGCAGCTGCGCCATGCTCTGGATGGTCCCCGTCAGCTCGAGGGCGTCGACGGGCAGCAGCTCGACGTCGTCGGGGAGGTCGTCGGCGGTGAGCAGGGCCGCGTCCAGGTCGACGCCGCCGCTCCCGCAGGCGCTCAGCAGGACGGCGGTGGCGACCAGCGCGGTCCGGGCCGTCGTGCGCATCGCCTGATCACACTACCGGCCGCGCCGGGCCGCCCGCACGGCGACCCGGCGCGACGCGGCTGGTGTCAGCCCTGCGCCTTGAGCTTGTCCAGAGCGGCGACGGCCAGCGCGTTCAGGTCGAACGTGGTCGACTCCGGGTTGCCGGCCACGTAGACCCCGCGGTCGCCGTCGATCATGTAGATGATCCGGGTCGGGACCGCCGGCATGGCCGCCGACTCCGTCACCGTCTCGACCGCGATGACCTCGTCGGCCTCGACCTCCGGCGCGTCGACGGTGGTGGTGCGGATCGTCATGTCCAGCGACTGGCCGCCGGCCTCACCGCTGACGGTGATCTCGCCGCAGCGGTCGTAGTACTCCTGCACGCTTGCGACGTCGTCGGCGCTCGCGTTCGTGTAGACGGCGTTGATCAGCGCGTCGGTGCCCGACGTGGCGGTCATGCCGGCCGCCTCGGCGCCGTCCTTCTGCAGCGGGTTGGTGTCGTAGGCCTGGCAGTCGGCCGGCTCGTAGGTGACGCCCTCGAGCAGCTGCGCCATGCTCTCGCCGGCGCTGTCCAGCTGCGCGACGTCGAACGCGGACACCGCCGCGCCCTCGGGGAGGTCCTCGGCCGACAGCAGCGCGGCCTCCAGGCCGGAGGCGGCCGCCTCGCCGTCCTCCTCCTCGGCGACGTCGTCCGCCGGGGTCTCGTCGGCGGCGGCGGTCTCCTCGCTCGCGGCGGTCGCGTCGTCGCCCGCGTCGTCGTCACCGCCGCATGCGGCGAGGAACAGGGTGGCGGCCACAAGCGCAGAAATTCCGAGCTTTCGCATGGTTCGTCTGATTCCTTGACAGAAGGGTAAGCGTGTTGTCACGCAGGGGAACGGCGGCAAATGTACCCACCGGCGGACGCCCGCGTGGGCGGTGCGAGAGATTCCCGCCGGACGGACGATGCAGCGGATCGGCCACCCCGCTACGTCTGAGAGACATGGGCGTGGACTTCCACGAGTACGTGGTCACCCGGCGGCAGCCGCTGCTGCGGCTGGCCTACCTGCTCACCGGTGACGCGCACCTCGCCGAGGACGTCGTCCAGACGGCGCTGCTGCGGGCCTTCCGGCAGTGGCGGCGGGTGAGCCGGGCCGACCAGCCCGACGCCTACGTGCGGCGCATGGTCGTCAACGCCTACGTCGACGGGAAGCGGCGGCGCAGCTCCACCGAGGCGCCCACCGCGCCGGTCGACCTGCCCGCCGTCGCGACCGGACCCGATCATGGCGACGCGCACGCCGAGCGGACGGTCATGTGGACCGCGCTCGCCGGACTGCCGCGGGTGCAGCGGGCGGTGCTGGTGCTGCGGTTCTACGAGGACCTCGACGACGCCCGCATCGCCGAACTGCTGGGCAGCACGCCGTCGACGGTCCGGTCGAACGCGTCGCGGGCCCTGGCAACGCTGCGGAAGGAGTGGACCCGTGTCTGACCACGACCTCGAGACCGCGCTGCGGGCCACGCTCGCCGGCCGCGCGGCGGACGCCCCGGCGGGCGACGACCTCGCCGACACCGTGACCCGGGTGGGCCTTGCCAGGCGGCGCCGGCGCCGGGTCGCGGGAGCGGCGACGGTGCTCGCGGTCGGCGCGCTGGCCGGGCTGGCCGGACGCGGTCTCGTCCCCGTCGCCGGCGACGCCGAGCCGCAGCCGGCCGCCAGCACTCCCGCCGACGTTGCGACCGGCCTGGTCACCTGCAACATGTACAACGGATGGCCGCCGTTCGATCCCACGCTGCTCACCGAACGGCCGGCGTTGGACCCGGAGAGCGACCTCGGCATCGCCGTACGGACCACCGCGCGGCCATCCATCGCGGCCCGACTGATCGACCGCTGGACGCTGATCGACCAGGTGGGCTCGACGGCCTATCTGTTGATCTGGCTGAAGGACACCGAGGAGACACGGAACATGGTCGACGGCGGACTGGCGACGGCCGTCTACACCCAGGCGTCGGACGGCAGTTGGGCATACCAAGGCGGCGGCGGTGGTTGTGAGCCGCAACGCTACTTCGACGACGGCCTCATGCCTGGGTGGTGGTCGCTGCGCACCGTGCCAGGCGCCGACGACACGTCGGTCGACATCAACGTCAACTCGGACGAGTGCTCCAGCGGCCAGTCGCCGGCGGACCGGCTGACCGAGCCGATCGTGGAGTACACCGCCGACGCCGTCCTGATCACCGCCCGCGTCGAACCGCTGGCGTACGGCGCGTACACCTGCCAGGGCAGCCCGTCGGCGCCGTTGACCGTCCACCTCGACGAGCCGCTGGGCGACCGGCAACTGCTGGACGGGCAGTGGTATCCGCCGCGCCCGGTGACCACCGAGCCCTAGAGACCGAGGTCGGCCTGGGAGTAGGCGGCGCGGTACTCCAGCCCGGCCGCCTCGATGCGCTCCCGCGACCCGGTGTCACGGTCGACGATCACGGCGACGGCGACGACGTCGGCGCCCGCTTCGCGCAGCGCCTCGACCGCCGTCAGCACGCTGCCGCCGGTGGTGGAGGTGTCCTCGACGGCGAGGACGCGGCGGCCGGTGACGTCGGGGCCCTCGATGCGGCGGCGCAGGCCGTGTTGCTTCGCGTCCTTGCGCACGACGAACGCGTCGAGCGACTGCCCGGCGGCGGAGGCGGCGTGCAGCATGGACGTGGCGACGGGGTCGGCGCCGAGGGTGAGCCCGCCCACGGCGTCGAAGGCGAGGTCGGCCGTGAGGTCGCGCATGACCTGCCCGACCAGCGGCGCGGCGGCGCCGTCGAGCGTGATGCGGCGCAGGTCGACGTAATAGTCGGCCTCCTTGCCCGACGACAGCACGACCCGGCCGCGCACGACGGCCTTCTCGACGATGTGGCGGCGCAGCTCATCCCAGGCACTCACGAGGCACGAGCGTACGGCAGGCTGGTCGGCGTGCAGCCCGCAGCCGTCGTCGTCGTGTCCGGACCGCTCGGCCCGTGGGCCGGCGGGCCGGCGCCCAGCACCGTCCCCTACCCGGTCGTCGTCGCGGCGCCGGTGGCCGAGCGCCGCCCGTACGCGGTCAGCTGGCTGGCCGACGCCGCGCGCCGGCTGCTCGCGGCCACGCCCGCGTCGCCGCTGGTGCTGGTCGCCCACGGCACCGCCGGGCCGCTGCTGCCGGCGCTGGCCCGGGCGCAGCGGGCGGCCGGCCGGCGCGTCGGCGGCTACGTGTTCGCCGACGCCACCCTGCCGCGGCCCGGCGCGCCGTCGCACCTGGACCTGCTGCGCGCCGCCGACGGCGCCGCCGCCGACGCCGCCCACGACGTCCTGCACACGGACGGCGCGGTCTGGCCGCCGGACGCCGCGCACCCGGGCGACCACGACTTCTGGACCGAGCGGCTGCCGCCGGCGCCGGACTGGCCGGACGCGCCGTGCGGCTACCTGCACACCGGCGCCGCCGTCCCCGGCGTCGGTCCGGGCGACTTCTGGGCCCGCTCGGCGGCGGCCCGCGGCTGGCCCGTGCACACCATGACCGGCGGCGAGGACGTGACGGCCGCGCTGGCCGCGACGATCGCCGCCCTGCCCGGGTGAGTAGCGCGATCGGCTGACCCCGGGCCGCCCGCGCGGCCAGAATGTGGCCGTGACCGACGCGTGGACCTGGCCGGCCTACGTGGCCGTGCTGTTCGGCACCGTCACGTTCGTCGTGTTCTTCGCGCCGATCGTCGTGATCGAGTCGCGCACGTACGGCCGGCTCAGCCCGCTCCGGCTGGCCGGCGCGGCGCTGTTCGCGATCTACGGCATGGCGCTGGTGGCCTACACCCTGCTGCCGTGGCCTGAGTCGGACTGGTGCGCTGCGCACGAGGCGCCGCCGGTGCAGTGGCGGCCGTTCCACTCGATCGACGACATCGTCACCGACACCGCCGGGCTGTCGCTGATGGCCCGGCTGGAGAGCGCGGCCGTCCTGCAGGTCGTCTTCAACGTCGTGCTGTTCGTGCCGTGGGGACTGTTCCTGCGCCGGTTCTTCGGCCGCGGCCTCGGCCTGACGGTGCTCAGCGGCGCCGCGGTCTCGGTGCTGATCGAGACCACCCAGGGCACCGGCGTGTTCGGGCTGGCCGGCTGCGTCTACCGCGTGGCCGACGTCGACGACGTGCTGACGAACACGGCCGGCACGGTGATCGGCGCGCTGCTGGCGCCCGTGCTGCTGCGCTGGATGCCCGGCCAGGAGTTGCGGCGGACCCGCCGCGAGCCACGTCGTGTGACGCGCTCCCGGCGGTTGCTCGGCATGGTGGTCGACCTCGCCGCCTACACGGCGGTGGCGGCCGTCGTCGCCACCGCCTACCGGGCGTACGTCCTCTACGGCCGCGGCGACGAGCTGCCCGCCGACGCCGGCTGGGGCGACCGTGCGGTGCCGTCGATCGTGGCGTTCGTGCTGGTGGTGCTGGTGCCGACGCTGTCGGGGCCGGGCGCGTCGCTGGGCCAGCGCGCGCTCTGGCTGGCGCCGCGGTGGGCCGACGGCGCCGGCCACCGGTCCCGGGCGCTGGCACGGTCGCTGTGCGGGTTCGGTCTCTACAGCCTGCTCGACGTGGTCAGCGCGCTGCCGCCGCTCGGCGACGGCGTGACCGACGCCGCGGCGTCGCTGACGAACGTCGTCATCGTGGTGTCCGGGCCGGCCGTGGTGTTCGGCGGGCCGCGCGGGCTGTCGTTCCGGCTGGCCGGCGCACAGCTGGCCGACGCCCGTGCGGAGGCCGCCGCCGCGCGCTGATCAGCGCCGGCGGGCCGGGTGCCGCTGCCCGATACCGAGCACCAGGCTCCGCGGCAGCCGGGGCAGCGCGGCGGCGGCCACCTTGTACACCGCGCCAGGCACGGACACCACCTTCCGCCGCCGCAGGTCCTTGAGCGCGGCGGCGACCACGGCGTCGGCGTCGAGCCACATCCACGACGGCAGCCCGGACATGTTCAGCCGGGCGCGATCGTGGAACTCGGTGCGAACGAACCCCGGAGCCAGCGCCATCACCTGGACGCCGGTGCCGCGCAGCTGCGGCGCGAGGCCCTCGCTGAACGCCGTCACCCAGGCCTTCGCCGCGCTGTACGTGCTGCGCGGCACCCAGCCGGCGACGGAGCTGACGTTGACGACGGCGCCCCGCCCGCGCTCGACCATGCCGGGCAGCGCGGCGTGCGTCAGCCGCAGCACCGCCCGCACCAGCACGTCCAGCAGGTACTCCTCGTCGGCGACGTCGTTGCCGAGGAACCGGCCGGGCGCCGCGAAGCCGGCGTTGTTGACCAGCAGGTCGACCGGGCGGGCGGCATCGAGCAGCCGCCGCTCCACCGCCTCGACCCCGGTCGCGAGGTCGGCCGGCAGCACCTCGGCGCCCACGCCGTAGGCGCCGCGCAGCTCGCCGGCGACGGCCTCCAGCCGGGCCTCGTCACGGGACACGAGAACGACGTCGTGGCCGCGCGCGGCGAGCGCCCGGACGAAGGCCAGGCCGATGCCCGCGGTGGGCCCGGTGACGAGTGCCGTTGCCATGCGCCGAACCCTACGCCGCCGACCACGATGCGAGACCAGCGGCCGAATCGCGATACATCGGGACGATCATGGTCACACATCGGTCAATGCGGTCGATAAGGTCATGATTCGTGAGCGATCTTTCCCACCCCGCCGTAGCCGACGCGACCCGCTACTTCGACACCTGGGTCGCCTTCCGGCAGCAGTACGACCGCGTCCCCGGCATCCAGGCCGCGGTCCTCCACGAGGACAAGCTGCTGCTGTCCAGCGCGCACGGGCTCGCCGACGTCGAGCACCACGCCGCGCTGACCCCGCAGCACCTGTTCCGGATCGCGTCGCATTCGAAGACGTTCACGGCCACCGCGGTCCTGCAGCTGGCCGAGCGCGAGCAGTTGCGACTGGACGACCAGGCGGTGCGCTGGCTGTCGTTCCTGCGCGGCACGCCGCTGGCCGCCGTGACGGTGCGCGAGCTGCTCGGCCACGGCGGCGGCGTGGTGCGCGACAGCCGCGACGGCGACTTCTGGCAGCTGGCGCACGCGTTCCCCGACGAGGACCGGCTGCGCGACATCCTGCTCGACGACGGCGCCGGCGTGCTGCCCGCGAACGAGCGGTTCAAGTACTCCAACATCGGCTACTCGATGCTGGGCCTGATCGTCGCGGCGGCGTCGGAGCAGCCGTACCACGTGTTCGTCCAGGAGAACATCGTCGAGGCGCTGTCGCTGGAGAACACCGGTCCCGAGTACGACCCGGTCCGCGCCGGCGACTACGCCACCGGCTACACCGCGCTGTCGTATGCCGACCACCGCATCCCGATCGACCACGTCGACACCGCGGCGATGGCGGCGGCCACCGGGTTCTTCAGCACCGCCGAGGACCTCGTCCACTACGTCGCGGCACACTTCCACGGCGACACCCGGCTGGTGTCCGACGCGTCGAAGCGGCTCATGCAGCGGGCGGAGTGGAAGGTCGACGGCCGCGGCGACGCCGAGTACGGGCTCGGGTTCGGCCGGGTCATGATCGGCGACCGGCTGGTGTTCGGCCACGGCGGCGGCTACCCGGGGCACATCACCCGGACGTCGTTCGACCCGGCCGGGCGGCTGGCCGTCTCGGTGCTCACCAACGCGATCGACGGGCCCGCGCAGGCGCTCGCCGACGGGCTGATCCGGCTGGTGAACCTGGCGCAGACCACGGGCCCGCAGCTGGCGCCGTCGGCGGCGGACCTGTCCCGGTTCACCGGGCGGTACGCCAGCATGTGGCGCGTCTTCGACGTCGTCGACCTCGCCGGCCGGCTCTACCTGCTGGACCCGACCGACCGCGACCCCACCGAGGAGCCGATGCGGCTCGCCGTCGTCGACGACCACACGCTGCGGATCGCCGGCGGCACCGGCTACGCGCCCGTGGGCGAGACCATCCGCTACCACTTCGGCGTCGACGGCGTCGCCTCGGTGCAGGCCTTCGCCATGACGGCGTACCCGATCGACCGGGTGGCCCGGGCGGTGCGCACGCGCGACCGCGTCTCCCCGGGCACGCCGCTGGTCACGGATGGTGTCGGCGACGCTCCCGGGAGATGAGCTCGCAGACGGCCCACAGCAGGGGCAGGGCAAGGACAACGAGGGTCGAGGTCATCTCACTCACCGGGTTCAGAACCGCGGGCGCGGTTCGGCGCGGGTCACGCTGTGGCTCCACTGGCCGGCCCAGGCCGCCGCGGGGCAGGGCCAGCTCTCTCCGCACTCGCGGCACGACGACGAGCGGTGCGGCATCCAGCGACGGCCCGGGACGTGGTCGTGCAGCAGCCTGGAGGCGTACGCGTCCAGCTCGTCAGCGGTCCAGTCGACGAGGCCGTACCCGTGCGCTCGGGCCGTGAAGGGGGCCATCTCTCCTCCGTCGTGCCGGGCCTCCGGGAGGCCCGTGCTCGGGGCTCGTCCGCGCCCGTTCGAGGCGGGGCGGCGGACCGGGACCTGGCACGGCTTCGCCACGGCTCGGATCAGCCGAAACGCTGCGCCATAGCCCTTGGCGAAGTATCGTGCATGATCTGAGCCACCCGCGGGAACAATCTGGGTGTCACGCCCGCCACCTGTGACGCCGTCCGCGACTTTGTGACATCGCCAGGAGATGCCGTGACAGACCATGATCCGGATTCCGCGGCCGCCTTTTTCGGTGGTGAGCTGGCGCGTGCGCGTCACCGTGCCGGCCTCACCCAGGAACAGTTGGCGGAAAAGCTCAACTACTCCCGCGGAGCCGTCGCTAATGTGGAAACTGCGCAGCGGCCTCCGCAGCGAGAGTTCGCGGAACGGTGCGATGAGATCCTGGGAACCGACGGCCTGCTCGTCCGCGCTTGGAAGATGGTGAGCCGCGAGTCGGTGCCCGCGAAGTATCGAGGGTTCATCGAGGAGGAAGAACGGGCAAAGTCGATCCACACCTACGAGCAGACATTCCCGCCCGGTCTCCTGCAGACACAAGCGTATGCACGCGAGCTCCTGGCGGGCGTCAGGATGGCTTATGACAACCACGTCGACACCCAGGTCGAAGCCCGGATTCGGCGGCAGGAGATCCTCCGCCGCGATGATCCACCGAGGCTACGAGCGGTGATCGACGAGGCCGCGCTCCGCCGGATGATCGGCGGACCGGACGTCATGAGAGATCAACTGCAATACCTGCTCAAAATGGGCGAGATGCGTCATATCACCATTCAGGTGATTCCATTCGCCGCGGGAGCGCACGCCGCGCTGAACGGACAAATGACGATCTTCGACCGCCTGAACGGGCAACCGGTGTTGTACTACGAAGGCCCTACCGGGGGTCACCTCATGACGGACAGCGGAGTCGTGGGTGATGCCGTGGACCGGATGGATGTACTCCGGGCCCAGGCGTTGTCCCCAGATGAATCGGCGGACCTGATCCGCCAAACGATGGAGGAACTATGAACGAGGTGTCGGAGCTGGCCGGCGCCGTGTGGCGCAAGTCCAGCTACAGCAACGGCGATGGTGGACAGTGCGTCGAGATCACGCCGCTGTCTGACGGTGGCATGGCTGTGCGCGACAGCAAGAATCCCAACGGTGGAATTCTGAGGTTCACCGCTGGCGAGTGGTCGGCGTTCGTGATGGGCGCGAAGGCCGGCGAGTTCGACTGAAACCGAGCGACCTCCGACCGCCCCCGCAGCCTTCTGGCCGCGGGGGCGGTCCTACGATGCGGGCATGACCGCCGGATCCGTCCCCGCCCGCGGGTCGTACGGCCGGCTCCGGGTCACGGCCGTCGCGCCGATCACCCCGGCGATGCTCCGGCTGACCGTCGCGGTCGAGGAGCCGCACCTGCCGCTCGACCCGTCCTGCCCGAACCAGGTGCTGCGGCTGTCACCGCCGGACGACGACGCCGGCGTGCTGAGCGGGGCGCGGCCGGCCAGCCGCACGTACACGATCCGCCGTGCCAACCCAGCGACCGGCCTGCTCGACCTCGACGTCGTCCTGCACGGTGACGGGCTGTTCGTCCGCTGGGCGCGGACGGCCGCACCCGGCGACACCCTCGACTTCACCGGCCCGCGGCCGCACGCCGTGCCGTCGCTCACCGCCGATGCCGTCGTCATGGCGACCGACGAGACCGGCCTGCCGGCGCTGGCCGCCGTCGCCGCGGCCGCGCCGTCCGGGCTGGCGATCCACGCCGTCGTCGAGGTGGCCGACGCCGCCGAGGAGCAGCCGCTGCCGTCGGCCGCGGACCTGCGGGTCACCTGGCTGCACCGCGACGGCGCCGCGGCCGGGACGACCGGTGCGCTGGAACGCGCGGTCCGGTCGCTCCCCTGGCCCTCCGGCGCCGTCGACGTGTGGGTCGCCGGCGAGGCCGGCGAGGTGCGCGCCATCCGCCGCTTCGCCGCCACCGACCGCGGCGTCGAGCGCCACCGGCTGCACGCGTTCGGCTACTGGCGCCGCGGCCGCGCCGGCTCTCCTGCCTGACGGGGGCGCGTGGTGCGCTGTGGGGCGGACCGTCAGGCGGGGCGGACGCTGAGCTTGTCGGCGCTCTCGTCGAGGTCGACGACGACGGTGTCGCCGTCGCGGACCTGGCCGGCGAGGATCTCCTTCGCCAGCTGGTCGCCGATGGCCGTCTGCACCAGGCGGCGCAGCGGCCGGGCGCCGTACACCGGGTCGTAGCCGGTGAGGGCCAGCCACTCCTTCGCGCTGTCGGTGACCCGAAGCGCCAGGCGGCGGTCGGCCAGGCGCTCCGCCAGCTTCACGACCTGGAGGTCGACGATGCGGGCGAGCTCGTCGGTGCCGAGCGGCTCGAACATGACGATGTCGTCGATGCGGTTGAGGAACTCGGGCTTGAACGACGCCCGGACGACCTCCATGACGGCGTCGCGCTTGGCCTTCTCGTCCAGCGCCGGGTCGGCGAGGAACACCGAGCCGAGGTTCGACGTGAGGATGAGGATGACGTTGCGGAAGTCGACCGTGCGGCCCTGGCCGTCGGTCATGCGGCCGTCGTCGAGCACCTGCAGCAGGATGTCGAAGACCTCGGGGTGCGCCTTCTCGACCTCGTCGAGTAGCACGACGGAGTACGGGCGACGACGCACCGCCTCGGTGAGCTGGCCGCCCTCCTCGTAGCCGACGTAGCCGGGCGGGGCGCCGACCAGCCGCGCGACGCTGTGCTTCTCGCTGTACTCGCTCATGTCGATGCGGACCATGGCGCGCTCGTCGTCGAAGAGGAAGTCCGCGAGCGCCTTGGCCAGCTCGGTCTTGCCGACACCCGTCGGACCCAGGAAGACGAACGAGCCGGTGGGGCGGTCGGGGTCGGAGATGCCGGCTCGGGACCGGCGGACGGCGTCGGACACGGCCGTCACCGCGGTGCGCTGCCCGATGACCCGGCTGCCGAGCTCGTCCTCCATGCGCAGCAGCTTCTCGGTCTCGCCCTCGAGCAGCCGACCGGCCGGGATGCCGGTCCAGGCCGCCACGACGTCGGCGACGTCGTCGGGACCGACCTCCTCCTTGACCATGGTGGCCGCCGCCTGGGCGTCGGCCACCTCGCTGGCGGCCGCCAGCTCCTTCTCCAGCTCCGGGATGCGGCCGTACAGCAGCTCGCTGGCGCCGGCGAGGTCGCCCTCACGCTGCGACCGCTCGGCCTGACCGCGCAGGTCGTCGATCTGCTCCTTCAGCGCGCCGACGCGGTTCAGCCCGGCCTTCTCCTGCTCCCAGCGGGCCTCGAGCGCGCGCAGCTCCTCTTCGCGGTCGGCCAGCTCGGCCTGCAGCGACGCGAGCCGCTCACGCGACGCGGCGTCGTGCTCCTTGTCGAGCGCGAGCTCCTCCATCTTGAGACGGTCGACCTGGCGGCGCAGGGTGTCGATCTCGACCGGCGAGGAGTCGATCTCCATGCGCAGCCGCGACGCGGCCTCGTCGACGAGGTCGATGGCCTTGTCGGGCAGCTGCCGGCCGGTGATGTAGCGGTGCGAGAGCGTGGCGGCGGCGACCAGCGCGGCGTCGGCGATCTGCACCTTGTGGTGCGCCTCGTAGCGCTCGCGCAGCCCGCGCAGGATGGCGACGGTGTCCTCGACGCTGGGCTCGCCGACGTAGACCTGCTGGAACCGGCGCTCGAGCGCGGCGTCCTTCTCGATGCGCTCGCGGTACTCGTCGAGCGTGGTGGCGCCGACCATGCGCAGCTCGCCGCGGGCCAGCATCGGCTTGAGCATGTTGCCGGCGTCCATGGCGGAGTCGCCGGTGGCGCCCGCGCCCACGACGGTGTGCAGCTCGTCGATGAACGTGACGACCTCGCCGTCGCTGGCCTTGATCTCGTCGAGGACGGCCTTGAGCCGCTCCTCGAACTCGCCGCGGTATTTCGCGCCGGCCAGCATGGCGCCCATGTCGAGGGAGACCAGCCGCTTGCCGCGCAGCGACTCGGGCACGTCGCCGTCGACCATGCGCTGGGCCAGCCCTTCGACGACGGCAGTCTTGCCGACGCCGGGCTCGCCGATGAGGACCGGGTTGTTCTTGGTGCGCCGCGACAGCACCTGGACGACGCGGCGGATCTCGGAGTCGCGCCCGATGACGGGGTCGATCTTGCCCTCGCGGGCCCGCTCGGTGAGGTCGACGCCGTACTTGTTCAGCGCGTCGTAGCTGCCCTCGGGGTCGGGGCTGGTGACGCGGGCCGTGCCGCGCACCTCGGTGAACGCGGCGCGCACCTTCTCGGCCGTGACGCCGTGCCTGGCCAGCAGGTCGCGCACGGGCGACTGCACGTGTGCCAGCCCCACGACCAGGTGCTCGGTGGAGACGTACTGGTCGTCCATCTCGCGGGCGACCTCACCGGCGTGCGACATGACGGCGTAGGTGCTGCGCGCGAGGTTCGGCGACGCGACGGTCGAGCCGGCCGCCTTGGGCAGCCCCTCGAACGCGACGTCGACGTCGCGGCGGACGGCCGGGAGGTCGGCGCCCGCGGCCTCGAGCAGCGGACCGGTCAGCCCACCGGACTGGATGAGCAGCGCACGCAGCACGTGCACCGGCTCGACGGCCGGGTTCCCTGCGGTCGCGGCGCTGCGCACGGCGACGGACAGCGCCTCCTGAGCCTTGGTGGTGAGCTGGTCGGACATCGATCTCCTCTGGTGCTCGATCACTTTCCCAAGACAACCGTGACAGAGTTGAGCCTATTCCACTCAACTCTGCGTCGCCAGTCCGAGCACTGGAACAATGACGATGATGCCCGGACGTCTCCCGGCCACCCTGGCCGCCACCGCTCTCGCCGTCGCCGCCCTGGCCGGCTGCTCCGTGCTGGGCGACCGCTCGATCCCCCGCTCCGACCTCGAGGGCGCGGTGAAGCAGCTGATGGAGGAGCAGTCCGGCCAGCCGGTCGACTCCGTCGGCTGCGACGGCGACCTCGCCGGCGAGGTGGACGCCTCGGTGCGCTGCACGGCGACGGTGGCCGGCGAGGAGGTCGGGCTCACCGTCACCACCACCGACGTCGACGGCAACGACGTCCGGTACGAGGTGCGCAACGACTCCGCGACCCCAGCGCCGACGTCGTCGCCGACCGAGCCGGCGCCGTCACCGACGTCGGGCTGACGCCGCCCAGCCGGCCACGTTCGCCCGTATCGCCGCGTCGAAGACGGCCGCGGGGTCGCCCGCGCGCGGGGGCATGAACGCACCCAGCTCGATCGAGACCAGGCCGTGCACGTTGGCCCACAACGCGGTGGCGATCGACTCGGCCGCCGGGTGCTTCGGGAACGTGCCCGCGCGGACCGCCCGCCGCACGGCGTCGAGCAGCGGCTCGAACGTCCGCGCACCGGCCCGCGCCGCGCGTCGCCCGACGTCGTCGGGGCTCAGCTCGCCGAACATGACGCGGTAGCCGTGCGGGTCGGCCAGTGCGTTCTCGCGGTAGGCGTGGCCGAGCCGGACGAGGTCGGCGACCGGATCGTCGCTCCGCCCGAGCGCCGCCAGCCGCTGCGCGAACCGGGCGAACACCTGCGCGTACAGCGCCGACACCAGCCCCGGCTTGCCGCCGAACAGGGAGTACACCGCGGCCGTGGACGTGCCGGCCTCGGCCGCCAGCGAGCGTAAATTCAGCGACGCGACGCCGCCGGAGGACACCGTGGCGGTGGCCCGTTCCGAGGCCACCCGGCTGGCCGGAGTGCTCCTGCTCGCCGCCGTCACCATCGAGTCCGGCGGCTGGTATCTCACCCGCATCGCCCGCGGCAAGGTCCCGGCTACCGACTTCCAGCGCTCGTTCGCCCGGGCCGGCCACGGCCACGCGGGCATGTTCGTCACGCTGGGGCTGATCACCGCGGTGCTCACCGACGCGACGACCTTGGACGGGTTCGCGGCGTGGGTGGCGCGCTCAGGGGTGCCGATCGCGGCCATCGTGATGCCGGCCGGCTTCTTCTTCTCGTCGCTCGGCCCCGGCCGCACGACGCCGAACCGGCTGATCTGGCTGGTGTGGATCGGCGCGGTGATCCTGGCCGCCGGCCTGGTGACTCTCGGCGTGGGCCTGTTGACGGCCTAGTTGTACTCGGCCGTGAGGTTGGTGGCGGGCGTGTCGGATTGAACGGGTGAGAGCCTCCGGGTGGGGTGTGGCTTGTCGAAGGTCCCACTCCGCTCGGAGGCTCTCGTGTCTCACCGTAATGCGCGCACCACGTTTCAGGGCCGGTTGTTGATCGTTGAGCGTCACCGTGCCGGTTGGCCGCAGTCGCACATCGCGAAGGCGATGGGTATCTCGCGTAAGTGTGTGAAGAAGTGGCTGGACCGCTAGCGGCCGAGGGCGAGGCCGGCCTGCACGAGCGATCCTCGCGGCCCCGTTCGTGTCCGCGCCGCACCAGCGCGGCGGTTGAGCAGCAGATCCTCGAGCTGCGCCGGTGCGAACGCCGTGGGCCGGATTGGATCGGCGCCGAACTGGGTGTGCCGGCCCGGACCGTGTCGCGGGTATTGGCTCGCCACCAGGCACCACGATTGTGCACGCTGGACCCCATCACAGGGCAGGCCATCCGGGCCTCGAAGAACACCGCGGTGCGCTACGAACGCGACCGACCCGGTGAGCTGGTCCACATGGACGTCAAGAAGATCGGCAAGATCCCCGACGGTGGTGGCTGGCGCGCCCGTGGTCAGACCCGAGACGCCCACCAGTCCCGGGTGGACAAGTCCCCGATCGGATTCGACTACGTGCACTCACTCGTCGATGACTACTCCCGGCTCGCGTACTCCGAGATCCTGCCCGACGAGAAGGGCCCGACCTGCGCGGCGTTCCTCACCCGAGCGATCAGCTACTTCGCCGCGCACGGCATCACCCGGATCGAGCGACTGATGACCGACAACGCATGGGCCTACAGGTGGTCGCTGCGCCAGATCTGCACAGCTCACGGCATCAAGCAGAAGTTCATCCGACCCCACTGCCCGTGGCAGAACGGCAAAGTCGAGCGCCTCAACCGCACCCTGCAGACCGAGTGGCCTACCGGCAAGTCTTCACCAGCAACGCCGAACGCGCCGCAGCCCTTGACCCCTGGATCGAGCACTACAACACTCAACGACGCCACAGCGCACTCGGCGGCCTCCCACCGATCAGCCGCCTGCCACCAACGTGACGGCCCGGTACACCTAGTCGCCGGTGACGAAGCGGGAGCGGTACACCGCCAGGGCCGACGTGAACGCCGGCACCGGCAGGTAGTCGGCGGGCTCTTCGGCCGCGCCGGTGATGAGCTCGAGCTGCTGGCGCAGCGTGTGCACCTCGGCCTCGAGCGCGAGGATGCGCTTGATGCCGACGAGGTTGACGCCGTCTTCCTGCGACAGCCGCTGCACCTCGCGCAGCAGCTCGACCTCGCGCAGCGAGTAGCGACGGCCGCCGCCGGGGGTGCGCCGAGGCGACACCAGCCCGAGGCGGTCGTACTGCCGCAGCGTCTGCGGGTGCATGCCGGCCATCTCGGCCGCCACGGAGATGACGTACAACGGCTCGTCGTCGCTGACCAGCCGGGCGGCGCCGGACAGCGCCACGATGAACCGTCCTCCGGCCTCCATGGTCATCCCTCCTTCGCCGCCAGGCCCATCAGCTCGGCCCGGACGTCGTCGCCCGAGGTGGCCGTCTGGAACTCCTCGAGCGCGTGCTTCGCGTCGCCCTTGAGCGACGGAGGCACCGTGACCTCGACGGTGACCAGGAGGTCGCCGCGGGTGCCGTCCTTGCGGGGCGCGCCGCGGCCGCGGACCCGGAAGGTGCGGCCGTTCGGCGTGCCCGGCGGCAGCTTGAGCGTGACCGCGCTGCCGCCCAGCGTGGGCACCTTGATGTCGGCGCCCAGCGCCGCCTCGGGGAACGTGACCGGGACGGTGACGGTGAGGTGCTCGCCGCGCCGCCCGAACACCGGGTGGGTGCCGACGTGGATGATGACGTAGAGGTCGCCCGCCGGGCCGCCGCGCTCGCCCGGCACGCCCTTGCCGCGCAGCCGGATGCGCTGGCCGTCGACCACGCCGGCCGGGATGCGCACGTGCATGACCTTGCTGGTGGTGCCGCGGCCCGAGCCGGCACACACCGGGCAGGGGTCGTCGACCACCAGGCCACGGCCCCGGCAGTCCTTGCACGGCTCGGCCATGCCGAAGCCGCCGGAGTCGGTGCTGGTGAAGCCGGTGCCCGAGCACGTGGGGCAGACCCGCGGGACGGTTCCGGCCCGCGCGCCGGTGCCGGCACAGGCCGAACACGCCGACGAGCTGGTCAGCTTCAGCGGGATGGTCTTGCCCTCGACCGCCTCGCTGAACGTGACGGTGACCTCGCGCTCGACGTCGGCGCCCCGGCGTGCGCCGGTGCTCCGCGGCCGGTTGCGCTGGCCGAAGATGCCGCCGAACACGTCGCCGAGACCACCGCCGCCGCTGCCGGAGAACAGGTCGCCGAGGTCGAAGTTGAAGTTCCCGCCGCCCCCGCCGGCCGGCGTGCGGATGCCACTGCCGAACAGCGTGCGCGCTTCGTCGTACTGCTTGCGCTTGGCGGGATCGGACAGCACGGAGTACGCCTCGGAGACGTCCTTGAAGCGCTCTTCCGCCGCCTTGTCGTCCTTGTTGCGGTCGGGGTGGAGCTCGCGAGCAAGGGTGCGGTAGGCCTTCTTGACCGTGGCCGCGTCGGCGTCCTTCCCGACGCCCAGGATCTTGTAGTAGTCCTTCTCGATCCAGTCCTTGGTGCTCACGGGCTCCCCCCTCCTCTCCGTTGACTGAACGTCAGCTCTGGTCGTCCTTATTCTCCGCCGAGTCGTCCTCGGCGGGTGTCGCCGGCAGCGCCTCGGTCGGCTCGGCCACCGCGACGCGCGCCGCCCGGATGATCCGCTCGCCGATGCGGTAGCCGGGCTGCAGGATCTGCGTGCAGGTGGGCACCTCGACGTCGTCGGAGTAGCCGTGCATGAGCGCCTCGTGGATCATCGGGTCGAAGGCGTCGCCGGGCTCGCCGTAGCGGACCAGGCCGGCCTTCGCCGTGACGGCCTCGAGCGCCTCGCCGACCGACCGGAATCCGCCGTTGAGGTCGCCGTGTTCGCGGGCCCGGCCGATGTCGTCGAGCACGCCGAGCAGCTCGGCCAGCACCTCGGCCTTGGCCGCCTCGCGGTTGGCCTCGCGGTCGCGCTCGACCCGGCGGCGGTAGTTGACGTACTCGGCCTGCAGCCGCCGGAGGTCGTCGAGCCGCTCGGCCGCCTCGGCCTTGGCGGCGGCCAGCTCTTCGCCGGCCACCGCCGCCGCGGCGTCGGACGCGGCGGACGCCGCGGACGCGGGAGCCGCGGCCCCCGCGTCCGGACCGGCGGCGTCGTCGGCACGACGCTCGCCGGTCTCGGGATCGATACGGCGCCGGTCGCGGATGACGGGCTTCAGCTCTTCGGGGTCATCGCCCGACCCCGCGGGTCGCTGCGCATCGGTCACTTGGTGTCCTTCTCGTCGTCGACGATCTCGGCCTCGACGACATCCTCCTCGGCGTTGTCGCCGTCGGCGGACGCGTCGGCGGCGTCGCCGTCGGCCGGGCCGGCCTGGGCGCCGTCGCCCGACGGAGCCTGCGCGTTGGCGTAGATGGCCGCGCCGAGCGCCTGGAAGGCGGTCTGCAGCCGCTCGGTGGCCGACTTGATGGCCGCGTCGTCGTTGCCCTCGAGCGCCTTCTTCGCCTCGGCCAGGGAGGTGTCGACGTCGTCGCGGACCTCCTGCGAGAGCGTGCCGACCTTCTCGGTGTTGTCGGCGAGGAACTTCTCGGTCTGGTACACCAGCGACTCGGCCTGGTTGCGGTTCTCGGCGGCCTCGCGACGCTTGTGGTCCTCCTCGGCGTACTGCTCGGCCTCGCGGACCATGCGCTCGATGTCGTCCTTGGGCAGCGACGACCCGCCGGTGATCGTCATGGACTGCTCGCGGCCGGTGCCGAGGTCCTTCGCGGACACGTGCACGATGCCGTTGGCGTCGATGTCGAAGGTGACCTCGATCTGCGGGACGCCGCGCGGCGCCGGCGGCAGACCGGTGAGGTCGAACGTGCCGAGCTTCTTGTTGTAGGCCGCGATCTCGCGCTCGCCCTGGTAGACCTGGATGCCCACCGTCGGCTGGTTGTCGTCGGCCGTGGTGAAGATCTCGGAGCGCTTCGTCGGGATGGTGGTGTTGCGCTCGATCAGCTTCGTCATGACGCCGCCCTTGGTCTCGATGCCGAGGGACAGCGGGGTGACGTCGAGCAGCAGGACGTCCTTGACCTCGCCCTTGAGCACGCCGGCCTGCAGGCTGGCGCCGACGGCGACGACCTCGTCGGGGTTGACGCCCTTGTTGGGCTCCTTGCCGCCGGTGAGCTCCTTCACGAGGTCGACGACGGCGGGCATGCGGGTGGAGCCGCCGACCAGGACGACGTGGTCGATCTGGTCGACGGAGATGCCGGCGTCGCGGACGACGTTCTGGAACGGCGACTTGGTGCGGGCCAGCAGGTCGGCCGTCATCTGCTCGAACTGCGCGCGCGACAGGGTCTCGTCGACGTGCACCGGGTTCTTCTCGGCGTCCTGCGCGATGTACGGCAGCGAGATGGACGTCTGGGTGCTGGACGACAGCTCGATCTTGGCCCGCTCGGCGGCCTCGCGGACGCGCTGCATGGCGATCTTGTCCTTCGACAGGTCGATGCCATGCGCGGCCTTCACCTGCGCGACCATCCAGTCGACGACCTTCTGGTCCCAGTCGTCGCCACCGAGGTGGTTGTCGCCGCTGGTGGCCTTCACCTCGACGACGCCCTCGCCGATCTCGAGCAGCGAGACGTCGAAGGTGCCGCCACCGAGGTCGAAGACGAGGATGGTCTGGTCGTGCTCGCCCTTGTCGAGGCCGTACGCCAGCGCGGCCGCGGTCGGCTCGTTGACGATGCGCAGGACGTTGAGGCCCGCGATCTCGCCGGCCTCCTTCGTGGCCTGACGCTGGGAGTCGTTGAAGTACGCGGGGACCGTGACGACGGCGTCGGTGATGGTCTCGCCCAGGTACGCCTCGGCGTCGCGCTTCAGCTTCTGCAGGACGAACGCCGAGATCTGCTGCGGCGTGAAGTTCTTGTCGTCGATCTTCTGCGACCAGTCGGTGCCCATGTGGCGCTTGACCGAGCGGATGGTGCGATCGACGTTGGTGACGGCCTGGCGCTTGGCCACCTCACCGACCAGGACCTCGCCGTTCTTGGCGAAAGCCACCACGGACGGGGTGGTCCGGGACCCCTCGGCGTTGGCGATGACGGTGGCCTCGCCACCCTCGAGAACGGCCACGACGGAGTTCGTCGTGCCCAGGTCGATGCCGACGGCTCGAGCCATGGCAGATACCTCCAGTGTGTTCCTCAGCAGTGTTGAGTCAGTATGGCTCAACCTACAACCTTGAGCCACGTTGGCTCAACTTCTGACATACGGCACAACGAGCGAACCGCTCTGAGGATTCCCTCAGTTTCTGCGCGTACGCTGACCGCCATGTTCCCGGAGTTCCAGGACGACGACGCACCCCGCCGTCCCGACGTGCGCAAGAAGATCGTGGCCGCGGTCCTCATCCTCTGCCTGGTCGCGGGCGTGGCGCCGTTCCTCGCCGCCCTGATCTTCTAGTCGCATGGCCGTTCAGGAGGACGCCCGGCCGGTCGCCGTCCGCAGCCGCCTGCTCGGCGTCGACGCCGCCCGCGGTATCGCCCTCCTGGGCATGATGTCGGTGCACATCCTCCCGGCCGTCGGCGAGGACGGCGGCCTGACCGCGTCGCGGCTGATCGCCAGCGGACGGTCGTCGGCGCTGTTCGCGGTGCTCGCCGGCGTCGGGCTGGCGCTGGCCACCGGGGGGCGCACGCCGCCGCGGGGCCGGCCACTGGCCGCCGCGAGCGTCGGCGTGGCGCTGCGGGCGCTCGTCATCTTCCTGGTCGGCCTCTGCCTGGGCGCCTTCCCGTCCGGCGTCGCGGTCATCCTCGCCTACTACGGGGTGCTGTTCCTGCTGGCCATCCCGTTCCTCGGGCTCGGGCCGCGGGTGCTGCTGCCGCTCGGCCTGCTGTGGGCCGTCGGCGCGCCGTTGCTGAACCACCAGTGGCGCATCGACCGGCCGCCGGCGTCGTACGACATCCCCACGTTCGACTCGCTCCAGCAGCCCGGCGACCTCCTGCGCGAGCTGCTGGTCAGCGGCTACTATCCGGTGTTCCCGTGGCTGGCGTACGTGCTCGTCGGGCTGGGCATCGGCCGGCTGGCGCTGGCGTCGACGCGGGTCGCGACGACGCTGCTGGCCGGCGGCGCCGCGCTGGCGGTGGCCGCCTGGGTGACGTCGAGCGTCCTGCTCGACAACGGCGGGCTGGAGCACCTGGTGGCCGCCGGGCTGGGCGGGCACCCGGCCAGCCCGTTCGACTTCGCCGACGTGGTCAACCACACCTCCTTCTACGGCACCACGCCGGCGACCAGCTGGTGGTGGCTGATCGTCGCCTCACCGCACTCCGCGACGCCGTTCGACCTGCTGCACACCATCGGCACCAGCGCGGCCGTGCTCGGGCTGATGCTGCTGCTCGCGCCGCGGGCCCGGCCGCTGGTGTGGCCGCTGGCGGCCATCGGCGGCATGACGTTCACGCTCTATACCCTGCACGTCGTGCTGCTGTCCGGCCCGATCCAGGGCCACGACCTCTCGACCTACCTGGTCCACGTGGCGATCGCGTTCGCCATCGCCATGCCGTGGCGGGCGTTCATCGGACGCGGGCCGCTGGAGGCGGTCGCGGCGGGGCTGGGCCGGGCGGGGCGGGAGGCCGTGCTGTCACCGTCGCCGCGGCGATAGCACGCTGAGGTCCACCGCGTCGGCCATCGCCGCGTACCCGGCGTCGCCGGGGTGCAGGTGGTCGCCGGAGTCGTACTCGGCGCGCATGCGCAGCGGCTCGTCCGGGTCGCGCAGGACGGCGTCGAAGTCGATGACCGCGTCGAACGCGCCGGACTCGCGGATCCACTCGTTGACCGCCGTCCGCACGGCCTCGCGTTCCGGCGTCCACGTGCCCCAGCCCTGGAACGGCCCGATGGTCGCGCCGACCACCCGCATGCCCTGGTCGTGGGCGCGCTGGATGATCTGCTCGTACGCCGCGATCAGCTTCTCGGGGTCGTACTGCGAGTTCGGCTGCTGGATGTCGTTGACGCCCTCGAACACCACCACGGTGCCGGCGCCGGTCTGCGTCAGCACGTCGCGGTCGAACCGGGCCAGCGCGTTGTCGCCCTGGCCGGGGCTGTTGGCGTGCAGCAGCAGGCGGTTGCCGCCGATGCCGGCGTTGAGGATGCCGAAGCGGTGCGGCCGCGGCTGCTGGAGCATGCGGTCGGCCAGGTAGTCGGGCCACCGGTGGTTGGCGTCGCGGGTGGAACCGCTGCCGTCGGTGATGGAGTCGCCCAGGAACACCACCGCGCCCGACGTCGCGCCCCGCACGTCGAGGCCGTCCAGGAACCAGAACGACGTCGTCGTCGCCGGGAACGACGACCCCGACGGCGCGGTGGTCTGGTCGCCGGTCGCGACCCAGCCGGTCGAGTGCGCCGCCGAGTGATAGGTCGCGGGACCGGTCGGGCCGGGCACGTAAAGGCTCACCAGCACGTCGCTGTCGTCGGCGATGCGCAGCGCGACGGGGTCCGAGACCAGCTCGGCGCCGGCCGGGATCGTCACGGCGGCATCGCCGGAGAACGTCACCGCGCTCACCGTCGCCGCGTCGACGTCGCCCGGGCCCGCGCCCGGCAGCGCGAGCGTCGCCGCACCCACGACCAGAGGCTGGGCGCCGTACACGTTGGTGAGCCGGAGCCGGACCTGCGAGCCGCCGACGGAGACGTGCAGCCGCTGGCGCAGCGTGGTGTCGGTGAACCCGGCCAGGGCCTGGCCGTTCTGCGGGCGGGCGACGGCGGTGGCCCAGGTTCCGACCCAGTCGTCGGACGCGGACGTCGCCGCCGGGGCGGCGTGGTCCGGTGGCGCCGGCGGGGCGTCGGCGGCGGGGACGGCGGTGGTGGCGCCCGCGATGAGCGCGGCGCCCGCGGCTGCTGCGGCCAGCGGTCCGGCCCAGCGTCGAAGGGAGGTCGGCAGCGAACGGGACAGCGGCATCGGCGTCTCCTCGTCGTGTCGGCCGCGCCCGGCAGGGGGTGGCCGGGCGCGGCACTCGTGACGCTATGTCGCCCTCCGCACCGGCCACCAGCCGTGCTGCGGCGAACGGCCGCTTCGGTGCGGCAAGCGGTTTCCCCGCCCGACCGGACCGCACCGGTAAATGCACGGCAAACAGCCCAATTTACCGGTTCGTTATTGCAGCGTCAATAGTATCTTGCACCGCAACATCAGCATTGACCCCCGGGATTCCTGTCGCTAGGTTACGTGCACCCCCACATCAGTCTGTCCGGCGAATAGCAGGGCACAAGATGCGTCGCCGGGCACTATTCCACCGGAGGTCCCGACGATGTCAATGAAGCGCGCTCTGACGGGTGTGGCCGCAGCCGCCCTCGCAGCAACAGTGCTGGTCGTCGTGCCAGGCGAGCGAGGAGCGAGCACCGCGGACGCCGCTGCTGATGACATTCCCACCCCCACGGAATTCTTCGGATTCGCCATGGGCACCAGCGGAAAGCTGGCGCCTTTCGAGCAGATCAAGGACTACTTCGAGCTGGTCGCCGAAGAATCGGACAGCGTCGAGTACGAAGTGGCCGGCACCACCACGCTGGGCCACGAATACCCGGTCCTACGGGTGAGCTCAGCCGCGAACCTCGCCCGGATCGACGAGATCCTGGCCGCGAACGAGCGGCTGGCCGACCCGCGGGCCGACCTCACCGAGAGCGAGGCCCGCACGCTGGCCGAGCAGAGCGTGCCGGTCTACTACCTGGAAGCGACGCTGCACTCCACCGAGGTGGGCAACCTGCCCGCGCTGGTCGATGTGATCCACCGGTTGTCGACCGAGCGGTCGGAGTTCGTCCAGAACATCCTCGACAACCTGGTGATCCTGGTGGTGCCGTCGGCCAACCCGGACGGCCAGCACCTGCTGGTCGACTACTTCAACGAGACCGAGGGCACCGGCTACGCGCGCACCTATCCGGACCTGTACCACAAGTACGTCGGGCACGACAACAACCGCGACTGGATCTTCTTCACGCAGGAGGAGTCGCGCATCCGCACCCGGCTGGAGCAGCAGTACCGGCCGGTGATCCTGCACTTCATGCACCAGGCCGGGTCCAACAGCCCGCGCATGTGGGTGCCGCCGTTCGACGAGCCGCTCGGCCCGAACATCGACTCCATCACGATCTCCGCGTCGAACGCGCTGGGCGCCGAGGTCGCCAACGCCGCCGCCGAGGCGGGCCTGCCCGGCGTCAGCACGGACGACGCCTACGGCATCTTCTGGAACGCCGACGTGTTCGGCACCGGCCCGCACCGCGGCGCGTCGCTGTTCCTGCACGAGATCGCCTCGGTCCGCGACCTCGCGCTGCCGTTCTCGAACCCCGACGGCACCCCGCCCGGCGCCCGCGACCGCACCATGCGCACGTTCGACCCGTACACCGAGAAGACGTGGACGCTGGAGCAGATCGTCGAGTACGCGAAGCTGTCGATGTACACCGGCCTGGACAGCGTGGCCAAGGACGCCGACGACTGGCTGTACAACAACCTCTACCAGGTCAACCGCAAGAACATGGAGCCCGATGGCGGGCCGGAGACGTACCTCGTGCCGGCCGGCCAGCGTGACCCGTTCGCCGTCAAGCAGCTGGTCGAGATCTTCGACATCGCCGGCGTCGAGGTCGACCGCGCGCTGTCGACGGTGCGGGTGGGCCGGCAGACGTACCCGGCCGGCACGCTGCTGGTCCAGAGCCGGCAGCCGATGGGCAGCTGGGTCGACCAGGTGCTCGAGGTGGACCAGTACCCCGACCAGGCACGCAAGTGCGCCGACTGCCCGCTGATCATGCCGTACAGCGAGACCACCGACAATCTCGGCATGTTGCTCGGCCTGACGGTGCAGCCGGTCGACGGCGCGCGGGTGGCCCGCACCGAGCGGATCACCGCCGCCGACATCACCGCGCCGGCGGTGCCGAACGCGCCGGCCGGCGGCGCCTACCTGGTGCGGCCGACGACGTACGGCCTGACGCACGCGATCGCCCGGCTGCAGGAGGACGACGTCCCGGTGTTCCGCGCGGCGGCGGGCTTCACCGCCGGCGGCACAACGTACGAGCCCGGCACGCTGATCGTCCCCGCGACGGCGGCCGCGCGCGCCACGCTGACCGAGGTGTCGCAGCTCACCGCGCTGCCGGTGACGACGGCGGCGCAGGTGCCCGGCGTCGACGCGCTGCAGCTGAAGCCGGACACGAAGATCGGGCTGATCCGCGGCGCGAACAACATGCCCGGCGGCTGGCTGATGTGGCTGGCCGACACCTACGGGCTGAACTACGAGGTGGTCGAGGCGGACGACTACGCCGACCTGGCGCAGTTCGACACCATCCTCGTCGCGCCGGGCGTCACCAAGGCCCGCATCGTCACCGGGGTCAACCCGGCGCTGGTCCCGGAGGAGTTCCACTGGGCCCGCGGCGTCGGCGAGGCCGGCTGGCAGGCGCTGGCGACGTGGGTGCGCGACGGCGGCAACCTGGTCGCCGTCGGGTCGGCGGCGGAGACGGCACGCGACCTGCTCGCGCTGCCGATCACCAACGCGACGCCGGCCGACCGGGCCGCGTTCAGTGCTCCGGGCACGCTGCTCAACGCGCAGTTCGACCCGGCCGCCCCGGCCACCTGGGGCATGCCGGCGAACTGGCCGGTCTGGTACAACAACAGCCCGGCCTACCGGGTGACGGCCGGCGCCGGCGCCACCGTCGCCTCGACGTACCCGGCCTCCGGTGAGCTGCTGGCCAGCGGGTACGCGCACGGCCAGGCGGCGCTGGCCGGGCTGGCGAACGTCGTGACGGTGCCGGTGGGCGCCGGTGAGGCGACCGTCGCCGGTGCGGACATCACGTTCCGCAGCTGGCCGCGGGCGACGTGGACGATCGTGTCGAACGCGCTCTACAACGGCGCCGGCAGCACCGTGCCGGCGGCCGAACTGGCGGCCCGGGTGACCGGCCGCTAGGCGGTTCGCGCCCCGCCCCCGTGGTCCGGAGTTCCGGGCCACGGGGGCGGTTCGTCGCTACTCGCCGTCGTCGGCGCCGGGCGTGCGGACGCCGAGCTCGGCGTCGAGACGCAGCAGGCCGGGGCCGTCGTCGCCGATGAGGTGCAGGCGGCCGAGGATCTCGGAGACGGTCGCCTCTTCCTCGATCTGCTCCTCGACGAACCAGCTGAGCAGCGGCAGGCTGTCGATGTCGCCCTCGGCGACGGCCAGCCGGTACAGCGCCCGGATGGACTCGGACACCCGCTGCTCGTGCGCCAGCGATGCCTCGAACGCCGTGACCACCGCCGAGCCGGGATCCTTCGGCGCCGCGATGTCGCCGATCTGCGGACGGTTGCCGCGGTCGGTGACGTGCTGGGTGAACTTGGCCGCGTGCACACGCTCTTCATCGGACTGGATGCGCATCCACGACGCCATGCCCGGCAGGTTGGCGTCCTCGAGCGCGATGGCCAGCTGCAGGTAGGCGATGGACGACTCGAGCTCGAGCGTGATCTGCTCGGAGAAGGCTTTGGCAAGCGTGTCGTTGAGCTTCATGTGCACGACGTTAACGCAGCTCAGAGGGTATTTCCACGAAGTCCTGCCTACCCTTGCGAAGGTTCGCCGAACCTGCCTTCGTCATTCGCGCGCGGCGGCCAGGGCCACCGGCCGCGCGCGCGTGACCCACCACGCGACGGCCGGCGCCACCACGGCGGCCAGCAGCATCGTGCCGGCCACCGTCGCGGCGGCGAGCCCCCAGGGCAGCTCGACGATCGCGACGCCGACCGACTTCCGGGCCGCGACGGCGATGCCGGCGAGCGCCGCGGCGACCACGAGTCCGCCGAGAACGAGTCCCACCGCCGTGACGACGAGCGCCTCGACGGCGGTGGTCGCCACGACCTGGCCGCGGGTCAGCCCGGACAGCCGGGCCACGGCGTGCTCGCGGCGGCGTCCGGTGCCGGCGATCACCATGGCGTTGACGACCGCCATGACGGTATAGAGCGCGGCGAGCACCAGGAGCACGGTGAGGGTGGCGGTGTTCGTGCGCTGCTGGTCGCGTGCGGCCGCGGCGATCCAGGCGTCGACGCCGATCACCTCGCCGTAGGCGGCGGCCGCGCGGGTCACCGTCGCCGGGTCCTCGCCGGGCACGACGCGCAGCAGGACGTCCGCGGGCGCGTCGGCCAGCTCGGCCGCGGGCACCAGGTCGCGCGGGACGAGGATCCGCTGCCGGTCGGAGAGCCGTTCGGGCAGGACCACGGCGATCCGTGCGTCGACGACGGTGTCGCCGACGCGGACCGTGGCGCGCTCCCCCAACGGGTAGCGGACACCGTCGGTGGGCCGCTCCATGACCGCGATCGCGGGCCCGGTGAGCTCGCCGAGCTCACCGGCGACCGGCCGGACCCGATGGACCCGGGCATAGGCGTCCGGGTCCACGACGGCGATGCCGTCGTGATGTCGCTCGGTCGCGGGACCGTCGTCGCCGGTGGCGGGCAGGTCGACGGCGAGCGGCAGCCGCTGTTCCGGCGACGCCGCCTCGACCCCCGGCAGCCGGGCGAGGTCGGACACGTGCTCGCCGGTCGTGGCGACGACGAGGTCCGCGCCGGTCTGCGCGCGCTGCTCGACGGCGATCCCGCTGGTCGTCGCGTTCACCCCGCCAGTGAGGCTGAGCACGGTCGCGACCAGGACGATCACCGGGGCCGCGGTCGACGCCGATCGCTGGACGCCCTGGCGGACGTTGGCGTAGGCGAGCCGCCCGAGGGTGCTCGGCCGCACGGGCGCCGCGAGCAGCAGGCTCATCGACGGCAGCAGCGCCGGGCCGAGCAGGCTGAACGCGACGGCCCCGGTGATCGCGATCCCGAGACCCAGTGCCAGGGCGACGACGAGCCCGGCGAACGATGCGGCGACGACCTGCACGACGGTCAGCGTCAGCATCGCGAGTCCGCCGGCCCACCGTCCGGCCGTCATCACCGAGGACGCCGCCGGGGCGTCGCGGACCGCATCCAGCGGCGGGATGCGGCCCGCCCGCCGGGACGCGACCGCCACGCCGAGGACGGCCACACCGACACCGATGCCGGCGGCGAGCCACCCGGGCCAGGCCGGCCGGGTGAGGACGAAGCCGGCGGGCACGAACTCGGCGCGCCGGAGCAACCACAGCTGCGCCGCCACTGCCGGGCCGGTCAGTGGCAGACCCAGCGCCGCGCCGATGCCCCCGAGGAGCACCGCCTCCCCCGTCAGCACCAGCCGCACCTGGAGCCGCCCGGCGCCGAGCAGTCGCAGCAGGGCGAGGTCACGGCGGCGTTCGGCGACCGTGAACGAGAACGTGGTGGCGACGATGAAGACGGTGAGGAACCCGGCGAGGATCGCGCTGATGATCATCACCGTGGCCACGCCGTCGAACGCCTCGCGAACGGCGGCCGCGACGTGCGGCGTGAGGCCGGCGGTGACGGGCGGCGTGGCGGAGGCGGCGACCGTCGCGGCCGAGGCGATCAGCGCGACCCCGGCGGCGACGGTGACGACGGCGCCGGCGAACAGCGGCCAGCGGTCGCGGAAGCCCCGCAGCGACAGGCCGATCACCGTCGCTCCAGCCCGGCCAGGGTGGCCGCGACCGCGCCGGCCGACGCACGCTCCAGCCGGTCGACGACACCGCCGTCGACCAGGAACACCACGCTGTCGGCGGCCGCCGCAGCGGCGGGATCGTGGGTGACCATGACGACCGTCTGGCCGTCGTCCACCATCCGGCGCAGCAGGCCGAGCACCGACCGGGACGCGGCGGAGTCCAGGGCGCCGGTGGGCTCGTCGGCGAACAGCACCGCGGGGCGCGTCGCGATCGCGCGAGCCAGCGCCACGCGCTGCTGCTGGCCACCGGAGAGCTGGCCGGGGCGGTGGCGGGCGCGGTCGCCGAGCCCGACGGACTCGAGCGCGGCACGGATCCGCGCGCGGGACGGCCGCGTGCCCGCGAGCCGGAGCGGCAGGGCGACGTTCTGGGCGGCCGTCAGCGACCCGACCAGGTTGAAGTTCTGGAAGGCGAAGCCGACGGCGGTGCGCCGCAACCGGGTCAGCGTGCGGTCGGCGGCCCGGGTGATGTCGGTGCCGGCCAGCACGACCCGGCCGGCGTCGGCCCGTTCCAGCCCGGCCAGACAGTGCAGCAGGGTTGACTTCCCCGAGCCGGACGGGCCCATGACGGCCAGCCAGGTCCCCGCCGGCACCTGGAGGGTCACGTCGGCCAGGGCGGCCACGGCAGTCGCGCCGGAACCGTAGGTCTTGGTCACGCCGACGGCGGTGATCGCCGCGGGCGGTGTGGTGTCGGTCATCGCGTCCATCCCAGCCGCGACGGCGCCGTCACGGTATGGGCGTGGACGAGACAATCGCCGCCGGCCTGGGGTAGCGCGCACGCCACCCCCGTACTGTGAGGTCATGACCTCGCCCGTCACGGCCTTGGCGCCACAGCGTGCGCTGCCGCTCCCGGCCACGATCCTGCTCGCGGCGGCGCTCGCGGTCGTCGACGTCGTCGTGGTGGTGGCCGCCGCCGCGCTGCCGGTGATCCTGGTCGTCGCGCCCGCTCTCGTTCCGGCCGACCGCATCGACCTCGGCTTCTGGCACATCGACAGCACGGCAGAGGCGTGGCTCGCGGTGCTGCCGGGGGCGGCACTGCTGGCGGCCGAGCTCCCGCTCTTCGCCCGGCTCGGACGGGCCCAGCTGGACCTCGTGCGCCGGCCGGCCGCCCCGGCGCCGGCGCCGCCCGAGCCGGCCCCGTCCGACTTCGTGGCCGCCCTCACGCCACGCGAGCGCGAGGTGCTCGAGCTGATGGCCGAGGGCCTGACCAACACCGCCATCGCGGCGAGGTTGTTCGTCAGCGAGGCCACCGTGCGCAAGCACATCGGGCGCATCTTCGCCAAGCTCGGCGCCGACCGCGGCGCCACCGACCGCCGAGTGGCGGCGGTCGTCGCCTACCTGCGCACCTGAGCCCGTGAACGCGAGATCGTCAAGGCCGGCCGGCCCGCCCGAGCGAGACGGCCACCGGGACCGCCACGACCAGCGCCACCATCGCCGCTCCGGCCACCAAGGCCGTGAAGCCGCCCGCCGCCACCACCAGCCCGGCGACCGGCGCGCCGCCGCCCGCGGCCAGGCCCATCGCCACCTCGCCCACGCCCTCGGCCCGCGGCCGGTTCTCCGGCGCCGCGCCCGCGGTCAGCAGCGCGCTGCCGGCCAGCACGCCGGCGTTCCAGCCGAGGCCGAGCAGGCCCAGCGAGACCAGCAGCGCGACCTCGTCGTCCGCACCGGCGGCGCCCACGACGCCTGACGCGACCAGCAGCACGGCGGCCGCGGCCGTCACTACCACCGGGCCCACGCGGTCCAGCACTGGGCCCGAGACGATCGACGGGACGAACATGCACAGCGCGTGCACGCTGACGATGCCCCCGACCACCGCCGGGCCGTGACCATGCGCGACGAGGTGCACCGGCGCCACCGCCATGACCCCGACCATCACCAGGTTCGTGCCGGCCAGCAGCGCGACCGCGCGCGCCGGCACGGCCGTCCTTACGGCGGGCGGGCGGCGCGCCGGCGGCTGGTCCGTCCGGGCCAGCGGACCGAGCAGGGCCGCCGCGACGACGAAGGCCACGACGGCGATGAGGTACAGCCCGGTGAGCGGGGGCAGGCCGGCCGCGGACGCGAACCGACCGCCGGACGCCAGCAGGTTCGGCCCCGCGACCGCACCGGCCGCGACCGCGAACAGCACCAGGCCCAGTGCCCGGCCCCGGCCGGCCGGCTCGCCGGCGTCGGCCGCGGCGTAGCGGGCGAGGAACACCGACGCGTTGCCGACGCCGAACACCGCGCTGCCGGCCAGCAGCAGCCCGAGCCCGGCCCACGCGGCGGCCGCGACGACGATCACGGCGCCGGCCGCGCCCAGGAGGTATCCGAGGGCCAGTCCGGACGGTCGCCCGGCGCGTGCACTGACCCGTGAGACGAGGACGGCGCCGACGGCGGACCCGGCGACGTGCACGCCGACCGGCAGTCCAGCCGTCGCGGGGTCACCGGTCAAGTCGTGCGCCAGCAGCGGTCCGGCGAGACCGCCGGCGGCCAGGCCGACGCTGCCGACGGCGGTCGCGGCGGCGAGCAGCGCCAGCCGGGTGCGGGTGGTGGCGTGCATCGTGCTGAGGGAGATCGTCATGTCCTCCACGATCGGGCCCGTCGCCCGCGAGCGTCCAACACCTGTTCGAGCGGCATTGACCGCCCCGGGTTGTCAATCGATAGGGTGGCCGGGTGCCCGACGTCGACACCCGGCTGCTACGGCACTTCGTGGCCGTGGCCCAGGATCTCCACTTCGGCCGCGCCGCGGCGCGGCTGTTCGTCGCGCAGCAGGCGCTCAGCCGCGACATCGCCCGGCTCGAACGCGACCTCGGCGTCCGGCTGTTCGATCGCACCACCCGCAAGGTGACGCTGACCCCGCCGGGCGAGCGGCTGCTGGCCCGCGCCACCGAGCTGCTGGCCCTGCACGACGCCATGCTCGCGGAACTGCGCGACACCACGCGGCCGCTGCTGGTCGACGTCATGCACGACCGCTCGACGGCGCTGCGAGTGCTGGAGGCGGCCCGGCCACTGGCGCCGGAGCTAGAGCTGGAGGCGCGCTTCCACGGCGGCTGCGACGCCGCCGTCCGCGGCCTGCTGGCGCACCGCGTCGACGTCGTTTTCGGCCGACTCAGCGGGGTGCTGGTCGCGCTGCCCGCGAACCTCACCCGCCGCCTCGTCCGGCTGGAGCCGCTGGGCCTGATGGTGCTCGACGACGATCCGCTCGCACGCCGCGACACCGTCCCGCTGGCCGCCCTGCGCGGCCGCACCGTCGACACCAGCGGCGGGAACCCCGAGGCGCCCGAGTGGGTCGAGCTCGGCGCGGAACTGGTGCGCACGCACGACGGCACCGTCGCGCCCGACCACCACCCGGGCATGGCGGCCGTCGCCGCCGCCCCGCCGGAGGAGACCACGCACCACCTGCGCGCCACCGGCTGGCCGGTGCTCACCAAGACCGACGCGGCGCCGATCCCGGGCACCGTCGTGCGGCCGTTGACCGACCCGGTGCCGCTCTACCCGTGGACGATGGCGCACCGGGCCGAGCTGCGCCATCCCGGCCTCGACGCCCTGAACCGCGCCCTCGACCGGCTCATCCCGGCCGAGGGCTGGCTCGACCCGCCGGCCGGCGCCTGGCTGCCGGCCGCCGACCGCGCGCTACTGTCCGGCTAGGCCGGGCCGGCCGCCGACCCAGGTGTCGGCGATCTGCGGCACGCCCGGCCGGTAGGCGAGATGGACGTACGAGGGCGCGTCGAGGACGGCGAGGTCGGCGCGGGCGCCGGGCGACAGCCGCCCGACGTCGGTGCGGCGCAGGGCCGCCGCGCCGCCGGCCGTCGCCGACCAGAGCGCCTCGGCCGGCGTCATGCGCATCTCGCGGACCGCCAGCGCGATGCAGAACGGCATCGAGGACGTGAAGCAGGAGCCGGGGTTGCAGTCGGTGGCCAACGCGACGGTGGCGCCGGCGGCCAGCAGCCGGCGGGCGTCGGGGTACGGCGAGCGGGTGGAGAACTCCACCCCCGGCAGTAGCGTGGCGACTGTGCCGGAGCCCGCCAGCGCGGCGACGTCGGCGTCGTCGAGGAAGGTGCAGTGGTCGGCGCTGGCGGCGCCCAGCTCGCAGGCCAGCCGCACGCCCGGGCCCTGGCCCAGCTGGTTGGCGTGCATGCGCGCGCCCAGCCCGCGGGCGAGGCCGGCCGTCAGCACCGCGCGGGCGGCGTCGGCGTCGAACGCGCCGGTCTCGCAGAACACGTCGATCCAGCGGGCGTGCGGCGCGCAGGCGTCGAGCATGGGGCCGGTGACGAGGTCGACGTAGGCCGCGGGGTCGGACGTGTACTCGTCCGGGACGACGTGGGCGCCGAGGTAGGTGGTCTCGTCGGTGTGCTCCGCCGCCAGCGCCAGGGCACGGGCTTCGTCGGCCACCGTCAGGCCGTAGCCGCTCTTGATCTCGACGGTGGTGGTGCCCTGCCGGCGCATCTCCAGCACCAGGCGGGCGAGGTTGAGGGCGAGCTGCTCGTCGGGGGCGGCCCGGGTGGCGGCGACGGTCGTGCGGATGCCGCCGGCGGCGTACGGCTGGCCGGTCATGCGCGCGGCGAACTCGGCCGAGCGGTCGCCGGCGAAGACGAGGTGGGCGTGGCTGTCGACGAACCCGGGCACGACGCAGCGGCCGTCGAGGTCGATACGGGAGTCGGCGCTGGGTGCGGCGGGGGCCGGGCCCACCCAGAGGACCTGACCACCGGAGTCGGCGATCAGGGCGGCGCCGGAGATCTCACCGAGCGGCGAACCGTCGCCGTACGCGGGGTCGTTCGTGACCAGCAGCCCGATACCGTCGAGGAGAGTCGTCGCCACGACGTGAGCCTAGCTGCGGCTCAGGCGGAGCTGGCGGCCAGGACGCCCCACGCGACGAGCTTCTCGCGTAGTTCGGCCGGCGGGATCTCGTAGAGCAGTGCGGCCAGCGAGATGTCCTCGGACCGGATGGTCAGCACCGGGCTGCCGAAGTCGTTGCGCTGCCGCTGGATGGACGCCACGAAGGTGGCCAGCCGCTCGGCCTCGGGCGGTGCGTTGCGCAGCGCGTCGAGATCGAGGACCAGCTTGCCCTCCTGCGTCGGGATACGGGACCGGGCGCCGTCGGACACCAGAGTGTCGACCGGGACGCCGTAGAACTCGGCGAGCTCGGCGATGCGCCTGATCGACGCCACGCGGTCACCGCGTTCGTAAGAACCGACCACGACAGCGCGCAGCCGGCCACCGGACTTCTCCTCGACGGCCTGGAGCGAGAGCCGCCGGCGCTTGCGCAACGCGCGCAACCGTGCGCCCACGACCTTCGCGAAGTCCTCCTCCGTCGAGTCCGGACTGCCGTCGTTCATCGTCGAACTCCCCAAAGGTGCCTCGTCCTCCGTACTGATCCGCCCGCACCAGCACGCCTGCGCCGCCCCCCTGGCAGGGTCCCGGACAACGCCCGGGACAGATCAGAGAATACCGGGCAATCGTGGCCGATTGATCACCGACCGTCCGAGACTTTGTTCAGCTGGCATGCTAGGAGGTCAGGCGAGGACACGCCAACGGCACGTGTTCCACGTCACACCATGCGAAGCGGGACTCCTGGGTTGCGGGCCTGCTCCAGCACCACCTGGGCAGGCAGCGGCTTGGACATGAAGAACCCCTGCGCGCGGTAACAGCCGAGGTCGAGCAGGGTCGTGACCGCCGCTGGGTCCTCGACGCCCTCGGCCACCGTGGTCAGGTTGAACGCCTCGGCGAGCCGGACGATCGCGGCGACGATGGCGCGATCGCCACTGCTCTCGGCCAGTGCCGAGACGAAGCTGCGGTCGATCTTCAGGATGTCGACCGGGAGCTGCTTCAGCTGGGCCAGCGAGCTGTACCCGGTGCCGAAGTCGTCGATGGCGAGCGTGACGCCCAGCCCGCGCAGCCCGTTGAGGGTGGTCTGGACGTCGTCGATCTCGCGCATCACCGTGCTCTCGGTGATCTCGATGCCCAGCTCGGCCGGCGCCAGGCCGTACCGGCTGAGCAGGGTGGCGACGAAACCGACGAAGTCGGCGCTGATCAGCTCGCCGGCGGAGATGTTCACCCGGACCAGCGGCGGCGGCACCGGCGACGTGCGCTTCCACGCCGCGAGCTGCCGGCACGCCTCCTCGAGCACCCAGCGGCCGAGCTCGGCGGAGAGGTTGATCTCTTCGACGACGGAGATGAAGGCGTCGGCCGCGAGCAGCCCGCGCTCGGGGTGCTGCCAGCGCACCAGCGCCTCGACGCCGGTCATGCGGCCGTCGCGGAGGTCGAACTCGGGCTGGAAGTACAACCGCATCTCGTTGTGGCTGATGGCGGAGCGCAGCCGCAGCTCGAGATCGGCGCGGACGAGGAGCTTGGATCGTAGGTCGTCGTTGAACACCACTACGGAGTCTCCACCACGCTCTTTGGCCTCGAGCAGCGCGACATCGGCGTTGCCGAGCAGCTCGTCGACCGTGCTGGGCATGTCCCCGTTGACCACGACGCCGATGCTGGCGCTGCGGCTGATGGCATGGCCGCCGACCTCGAGCGGCTCGGCGACGCGGTCGAGGATGCGCCGGGCGGCCCGCTCGGCGGCGGACGTCGACCCGATCTCGTGCAGCACGATGACGAACTCGTCGCCCGCCAGCCGTGCGACCACGTCGTTCGGGCGGACGGAATCGCGCAGCCGTTCCGCGACGGCCTGGATGAAGCTGTCGCCGACGGTGTGGCCCAGCACGTCGTTGACCGTCTTCAACCGATCCATGTCGGCGAAGAGCACCGCGAGCGGAGCCCGGGGATCGGCCTCCAGCACGGCGTTGAGGTCTTCGACGAACGCCCGGCGGTTCCACAGCCCGGTCAGCTCGTCGTGGTAGGCGTGGTGGTGCAGGCTCTCCTCGGCCGCGACCCGGGCGTCGAGCTGCACCAGCAGCGAGGAGATGGCGCGCAGCGCCCGAACCTCGGGGCGGGTCCAGATGCGGTCGCCGAAGTGGATGAGGCCGAGCACACCGCGGGTGGTGTCGTCGTGGATGAGCGGCACCATGGCCAGCGAGACCTCGGGCACGCCGGAACCGGCGCGGACACGTTCCTGGTAACTGAGCTGCCCGTCGGTCGGCCGGGTGATGAACGGCTCGCGCTGGTCCTTGATCATCGCGAAGATCGGGTCGTCGGTGTCCCACGGCACGATGCCGAGCGGGTCGGGATCGGGGACGTCCACCCGGCGCGGCCATTCGTCGACCAGCACGCTGGCCTGCAGCCCCGGGTCGTTGTGCCGCAGAAAGCAGGTGTCGGCGCCGAAGTAGCGGCCCAGCTCGCTGATGACCCGGAACAGTGTCTCGGCGAGGTCGCGGGCGGTGACGCCCATCAGCTCGGCGGCGACGTAGGTGACGAGGGCGTCGAGCCGGCCGTGCTGGTCGGTGATCTCGCCGGCCTCCATGACGGCCGTGCACAGCTGCCCGGAGACCGACAGCAGCTCGCGGTCCTTCGCGACGTACGTGGTGCCGTCGAGCCGCACCAGGCAGATGGCGCCGACGAAGTCGCGGTAGGCCACCTTGACGGCGAGAACGGTGTAGCCGGCGGGCGTGGCGCGCTCGACCGGCTCGGTGCCGGACCGGCCGGCGACCTCGCTGGTGGCGGCGCGGATGGCGTCGCGCATGGCGGTGAGGTCTTTGCCACCGACCCCGGCCGCGGCGGCGCTTCCCCACGACACCATCGGCATGCCGCCGTCGACGGCGAGCAGGTCGGCCGAGATGGAATCCGTGGCCCGAGCCAGCGCCTCGAGGAGCGGCTGGATCGTCTCCGGGTCCATCTTCATAGATTGCTCCCTGCCTCCAGGGCGTCCCGAACGGTGCGGTCGGCAGACAGGCGGCGGCTCCGGACGCTGACGCTAGGAGCGTATCCGATCCGCATCACCAGTGCGACGTGCCTCCGCCCAAGTCCGACGATCCCGGCGAAATCATCACGCAGCCGGCGAAGCCGGTCGGAGTACCGCGGCGACAGCTGCTCGAAGTCGGCGTCGTCGACCCCGAAGATGAACACCGGCGACATCGGGTGGACGGCGAGGCCGAGCCGCTCGGCCTCGATCCAGACCCGCTCGACGGCCTGGCCGCCGCGCACGTAGTCGGCCGGCGACGACCCCGCGACGGAGACGACGGCCAGCCCGCCGGCGGCCTCGACGCGGTCGCGGGTGGACTCGCCGAGCGCCCGGCCGAGGTCCTGCTCGGCGAGGACGGCCATGACGTCGGACCGCCGCGCCACGCCCAGCTTCGCGAGGTCGGAGCGGTCCAGCTCGAGCGTCCGGACGTCGATGCCCCAGTCCAGCGCGTCGATGCCGGGCCAGCGCAGCTCGCGCATCATCTCGCGGTGCAGGTGCTCGGTGAGGTAACGCAGCCGGTCGGACTCGCCCAGTAGCTCAGCCAGCTCCTGCAGGTGGTCACGCCCGGTGACGAGGTGGACGTCGCCGCTCTCGGCCGCGGCGGCCGCGCGCAGCACGTCCTTCGTCTCCGGCGGCAGCGGCCTGGGCTCGTTGACGTGCCGGTTCGAGACCCGCCGCAGCATGGCGTCGTACAGGTCGGCCAGCTCCGGGTCGGAGGCGGTGCCGAAGCGCAGGCCGGCCACGTGGTCGCCGTCGGGCCGGATCTCGACGTCGCCGAGCAGCCCGTGCCGGGCGGCCGCGACCCGCGCGTTGAACAGCGCCGCGCCGATGGCGACGTAGCTGCCGCGGAACGCGACGTCCAGCGTGGACGTCTGTGTGCGATCGAGGCCGATGTCCAGCCGGCCGGGGCCGAGCGTGAACGTCCACGGCTGGGTGTTGCCGCCCGACGGCGCCAGCCGCGCGGCGTGCACGACGGCGGCACGCGGCTCGGCCGGCGCCGGTTCGGGGTCGACGACGAGGTCGGCGCCGAAGTCGGCGTCGGCGGCCGGCGGCGGATCGGCCAACTTGGACAGCACGGCTTCGAGGTCGACCCGGGCCCGACCGGACGGCAGCGGCGCGCCCAGGCCGAGCTTGCGGACCGCGGCGGCCACCGTCGCGGCGCCCAGCGTGATGTCGCCGCCCAGCTGCGGCCAGGTGTTGAGGGTCTCGTCGACCTCCGTCATCGACGCGGCCATCGACGCCGACAGCTCGCTCGGCTCGAGCACCCGCAGCACGTACGGGACCTTGTCGTGCGTCGACAGGCCCATGAGGTCGGCCGGGCGTGCGTCGCCGAGCAGCCCGTGGAACAGCGGCCGGTCCGGCTCGAGGTCGTAGCGCTCGACGTCGAGCAGGCCGCGATCGCTGGTCTCCATGACGAGCGGCAGCCGGTGCCGCCGCGCACCGTCGCGCAGGGCCAGCTTCACGTCGAAGGAGTCGCACTCCTCGACGACGACATCCAGGCCGCCGAGGAAGTCGTCGACGGTGTCGAGGGTGAGGCCGGACGGCTCGATGCTCACCTCGATGTACGGGTCCAGCTCGGCGATGCGGCGGGCCACCACGACCGCCTTGTTCACACCGAGGTCGAAGATCGTCCCCGGAATGCGGTTGAGGTTGGACAGCTCGATCTCGTCGAAGTCGGCCAGCCGGATGTGCCCGCAGCTGCCCTCCAGCGCCAGCGTGTGCGCGATGGCGTGGCCGACGCTGAGGCCGACGATGCCGACGGAGACGCGGCGCAGCCGCTGCTGTTCCTCGGCGGTGATCTTGTTGCGGTTGCGGTCGGTGCGCAGCCGCTGGAAGGCCTCGGGCCCGAGCAGATGCACCAGGGTGCGCCGCCACGGGTAGTAGTACCACCGCGCCGGCTCGCCGACGATCTCCGGTGAGGGCGCGGAGAGCAACCGGGCGAGGTCACGCTGCTGCTGCTCGATGGTGTCGACGACCTGCACCGCGGAGTCGGCGCGCAGGCCGGCCAGCCGCTCGGGGTCGTCCACCAGCTCAGGGCGCCAGCTGGCCCCGTTCGTGGCATCGGTCATCGTGTGCCCGGAACCTCCGTGCCCGTGGCGGTGCGGAACTCGCGCTCGAAGAGCCGACGCTGGTCTTCAGTGGCGCGCCCTGCCGCCGTCTTGCCGTCCCACGTCAGCATCGTCGTGCGGTAGCGGTCGTCGGGGTAGCGGGCCGGGATGATGCCGGGCAGCTCCTCGGCGCCGGAACTGGCCCAGCGCGGCGCCGCGTGCTCCGCCGCGGAGCAGTAGGCGTAGCGCACCCCGAGCAGCCGCATGGCGTGCACGAAGGCCCTCGACATGAGGTCGGCCAACGCGGACTTGTGCTCCGCCGTGGCGTCCACCCAGACACCCTTGAGCTCGATGACGCCGTCCGGCAGCGCGGCCTCGATCCACTCACTGGCCAGCGAGGCGGACACCGGCTCACTGGCCAGCTCGCGGGGCGCGTAGGCGTCGCGCACGGAGCCCAGCGGGCCGTTGACGTAGCAGCCGGCCCAGACCTTCCCGCTGTCGTCGGACACGATCGCGAACACCGGTGCGCTGGACGTCTGCGTGGCCACGGGCAACGCCAGGGCCTGTTCGACGTGATAGCGCCGGTAGCTGGCCCGGGCGCCCTCGGCGTATGCGATCCACTGATCGAACCGCCGACTCGGCGTATAGAAGCGCATCATCATGCCTGATGCCTCGTCCCGGAAGCCGTACAGCTCGCGGGTGATGTGCGCGGCAGGCTTGAGGGGGCTGGTCATGGCATCCACACCTGGCTTCACGGCTCCGTCCGGTCTACTCGATCTGTACCGTATGCGCCGTTCACGCTATAGATGCATAATGCCCGACTCGACGCGAGGGCGACGCCGGAATGGAGAACGCGACGGGTGCCTGCCCCCCAACAGACCCGCCGCGTCTCCACAATGCGGCGGCAGGACCAGCCCGCGGAAACCTGCCGCCGCCCCGTTTGGGACGTGGTGCGAACGTCCCCGGACGCGCGCACCACGTCCCCTTTTCACGGCACGGCCTGTGCAGGGCGGAGGGCCGTACCGGTCCAAGGTCACGGCTCGAGGCCGTGAATCGCACCTCCGATGCTTCCCCGGCCGCGAGGCGCCACTTCCGTGACATCCCCGTCCCTCGCGACCAATCCAACGTATTGGACTGGAGCACCTAATTGCTGGTGCGGATGTTTAGAAGAATAGACAGGGAAAACCGATCTCGCAACAACTACTTTGCGTAACAAAATGTGACGCAGAGTAGCGGTTCGATCTTGGGCCGTGGCGTGACGCTCAGTGATCAAAAACTTACGCTACGTCACTGCTCTGCAGCTCAGCGGCCTGCCGCCGCGAACGGCGCGAGACGCCGACGGCGCCCGCCGCTCCGGACGATAACGCTGCGCGACGATTCCGCGGAACCGAAACGCGCGATTTTCCCAGCGATCCGGCAGGGCTATTCCGAACGCCCATCCGGTGCCCACTCAATTGACCGCCGAACTTCGTCGCAAGGTAGGAGTCGTCCGTGGCGACGCCCCTGTCACCGGCGACAACGGCCGCGCGAAGCCACCGCGCCGCATCGTGATCACCACCTTGCCCGTCGTCATCGGACCGGTCAGACTTCACCGGAAATGTCTACGCCGCCGGCTTCCTACCGCCACGTCTTCGGCGTGGCGGAGTTCCGCTGGCTGTGGCTGGCGCACCTGCTCTCCGTCATCGGCGACCAGCTCGCGCGCGTGGCGCTGACCCTGCTGGTGTTCGACCGGACGGAGTCGGCCGGACTGGCCGCGCTGACCTACGCGCTGACGTACCTCCCGGACCTCGTCGGCGGCGCGACGCTGGCCGGACTGGCCGACCGGTTCCCGCGGCGCGACGTCATGGTGGCCGCCGACCTCGCGCGGGCGGCACTGGTGGCGGCCATGGCGATCCCCGGCGTCCCACTGGCCGCGCAGGTGTGCCTGCTGGCCGTGGTGCAGCTGCTGGCGGCGCCGTTCTCGGCCGCGCGACAGGCGGCGCTGCCGGACATCCTGAGCGGCGACCGGCTGGCCCTCGGGCTCGGCGTCTTCTCCATGACCTACCAGGCGGCGCTCGTCGTCGGCTTCGGCGCCGGCGCGGCGCTCGTCGCGGGGCTGGGCGCACCCACCGCCCTGCTGGTCGACGCGGTGACGTTCCTGCTGTCGGCGGTGCTGATCGCGCGCGGTATGGGCCCGCACCGTCCCGTCGCGCCGCCGCCGGGCCCGGCGCCGGGCACCCAGGCGCCGCCCGGCCAGTGGGCCACCGTCCGGGCCGGCTGGCGCGTGGTCGTCGGCGACCCGCGGCTGCTGACCCTGCTCGCGATTGCCTGCTGTTCGGGGTTCTACGTGGTGCCGGAGGGGCTCGCGGTGCCGTTCGCGGCCGAGATCGACGCCGGTTCCTCCGGCGTCGGCTGGCTGCTCGTCGCCAACCCCGTGGGGACGGTCGTCGGCATGCTGGTGCTGGGCCGGCTCCGGCCGGAGCGCCGGCTCGCGCTGATGGGACCGCTCGCGGTCGCGAGCAGCCTGGTGCTGATCCCCACCGGGCTGCTGCCCGGCCTGACCCTCTCGGTCGTGCTGTGGACCGTGAGCGGGGCGTGCTCCGCCCACGACATGGTCGTCCAGGCCGCCTACGTCCAGTCGGTGCCCGCACACCGCCGAGGCCAGGCGGTCGGGCTCGCGATCGCCGCCCTGCGGGCAGCGCAAGGCCTCGCCATCGTCGCCGCCGGCGTCCTGGCCCAGTTCCTCTCACCGTCGACGATCATCCTCGTCGCGGCGATCGTGGGCACCCTGGCCGCCGGCGCCGCATGGCACCGCTGGTCCCGCTTGGCCTCGCCCCGCGCCCATCCACCACCCCAGGGCGAAGCCGGCAGTCTCCTCGACCGGTCTCGAACGGCCGGAAACACACCATGACTCGTCGAGGTCAGGTCCAGGTGTTGTCGCGCATGGCACTACTCCCTCCGCGTCGTCGTTGTCCGAGTGACCCGTCAGGTCCAGGTGTTGTCGCGCATGGCACTACTCCCTCCGCGTCGTCGTTGTCCGAGTGACCGTCAGGTCCAGGTGTTGTCGCGCATGGCCCGCTCCTCTTCTGCTCGTATCGGTCGTGGCCGGGTCGTCCCGGCTCAGGTCCAGGTGTTGTCACGCATGGCGCTCACCTCCCCGTCGAGTAGCAGGGCAGCCTTCGGCACCGCGTCGTCGCACACCGCGCGACCCCTCCTCTCGCAGCGCCGCGCACGCCTGAATCGGAGTGCGGCGAAACGCCCCATATGCGCTCTCATTGTTGCCGACGCTCCAGCGACAGAACGTCCCACTTTCAGTTACTATGTGCCCACTCTGCGGGACCCCAGCGAACTGCGCAGGTGAGAGCGAGTGCACGGCATGATTCGGCGAACTCGGAGCTGGTTCGTCGGCTGGGCGCTCTGGCAGGCGCCGCCGCCTGTGCGCGTGCTCGTCGTGCTGGCGTGCACGGTCGCCGCCGGCACGAGCATCGCGACCGCGTTCCCGTTCCCGATCACCGGTTCCGACGTCGCCCGGTTCAGCGTGCTGGCGGTCTGTGCCGTGGTCTCGGTCGAACTCACCCGGCACATCGAACGTCGCCGGGTCTACGGCCACAGCAGTTCGGTCGCCTACATCGACACGAAGGCGGTCTGGAGCTTCGCCGCCGTCATCGTCCTGCCGCCGGTGTTCGCCACGGCGATGGTCATCCTGACCTACCTGCTGACCTGGACCCGCGTTCAGCACGAGCGTTCGGGCGGTCTGGTCTACCGCTGGTTGTTCTCGGGCGCGACGGTGCTGTGCGGCACCCAGGCCGCGGTCGCCGTCCTGGCCCTCGGCATGCACGACTACCCCGGCGCGCCGGCCACGTCCGGGCTGGCCGGGCTCTCCGACCTCGGCGTCATCACACTCGCCGCGGTGCTGCGATGGGCCATCAACGTCGCCCTCGTGATGGTGGCGATCGCCCTCAGCAAGCCGAACATCGAGGTGCGCGAGCTGTTCTCGAACTTCGGTGAGCAGATGCTCGAGGCCGGTGCGATGGGCCTCGGGCTGGTCGCCGCCACGGTAGTCGTGACCAACCCGTTCGTCATGCCGGGCATCGTCGTCGCCATCGTCGCGCTGCACCGCGGCATCCTGGTCAACCAGTACCAGCAGGCGTCGCGCACCGATGCGAAGACCGGGCTGTCGACCGCCGGGTGGTGGCACGACTTCGCCGACCAGGCGCTCGTCCGGGCCCGCGACCACGGCGCGACCCTGGGTCTGCTGATCGTCGACCTCGACCACTTCAAGCGGCTCAACGACACGTTCGGGCACCCGCACGGCGACCGCGTGCTCAAGGCGGTGGCGGAAGAGCTGATCGCGGAGATCCGCAACGAGGACGCCTGCGGCCGGTGGGGCGGCGAGGAGTTCGTCGTGGTGCTGCCCGACGTCGGCGACCACCGCAACCTGTACAACGTGGCGCAGCGCATCCGACGGCGCATCGAGTCCGTCGCTGTCGAGCCGCCGGCGCACCTCGCCGACGCCGGCGACCCCGCGTTCACGGCGTCGGTCGGTGGCGCCATCTACCCGTCGCCGGGCGTCGGCAACCTCGACGAACTGCTGCTGGCCGCCGACACCGCGCTCTACGCGGCCAAGAACGGCGGCCGCAACACGGTCCGGCTCAGCGAGCTCGACCTCCCGGCCGCCCCGGTCCGGCCGACCCTCTCGCCGTCGGCGGAACCGCCGTCGTCGGCCGGCTGACCCGCGGGCGGGCCGCCGGCGCCGTTCCGGAATGATGGGCCGATGCGCGCATTCATCGGGGCCGCCACCTCGGGTGGCCAGGGCCGGCCAGCAGCAGGCATCACCGTCGCCGACATCGAGAAGGGCGTGGTGACGCCGGTCGGCGAGCCGGCCCTCCACGGCGTCGGCAATCCCATGTACCTGGCGTTGTCGGACGACGGCCGGGTGCTCTACGCGATCCACGAGGTCGACGACGGCGCGGTCAGCGCGTGGGCGGTCGGCGATGGCGCACCGCGGCCGCTGGGCGAGCCGCGGTCCACGGGCGGCAACGGGCCGTGCCACCTCTCGGTGCACCCGAGCGGACGGTACCTGCTCACCGCCGACTACGGGTCCGGCTCGCTGAGCGTGCACCCCATCGGCGCCGACGGCTCGCTGGGCGACGCCACGCACGTCGTCCGGCACGAGGGCGGCGGACCCGACCCGGAGCGGCAGAACGGCCCGCACGCGCACATGATCGTCACCGACCCCGAGCGCGGCCACGTCCTGGCCGCCGACCTCGGCACCGACACCGTCTACCGCTACGCCCTCGACGACGCGACCGGCCGGCTGTCGCTGGTGGACGAGATCACGCTCGCGCCCGGCGCCGGGCCCCGTCACCTCGTCATCCGCGGCCGGTACGCGTACGTCGTCACCGAGCTGGCCTCCACGGTCACGGTCGTCGACCTGACGACGGCCGAGGTCGTCGCCGACGTCTCGACGCACGTCGACGACGGCCGCGGGGCGAGCTACCCGTCGGCCATCCGGATCGGCGCCGACGGCCGGTTCCTGTACGTGGCGAACCGCTTCGTCGACGACATCGCCGTGCTGTCCGTCGACGGGCCGGACGTCGCGCTGGTCGCGACCGTGCCCTGCGGCGGCGGCCACCCGCGCGACCTCGAGCTGGACCCGTCCGGCGAGTACCTGTACGTCGCCAACCAGTTCACCGACCAGCTGGTGTCGTTCCGCATCGACCGGCAGACCGGCCGGCCCGAGCCCACGGGGGACGTGCTCAGCACGCCGAGCCCGGCCAGCATCCTGTTCGGCTGACCGGGCCGGCCACTGGGTCAGGACCGGGTGCGCTGCCGGCGCGCCCGGCGGGCGCCCGGCCGTCCCGGCACGGTGTCGTGCATGGCGGCCGGGCGGTGCGCCCCGCCCGGGGTGAGGCGGCGACGGCCGCGGCGACCGGCCGCGGCCGGCTCGGGCACGTGCGCCTCGACCACCGCCGGCGGCGGGGTCTCGCCGGTGATCGGCGGGTCGGGCTCGAGACCGGAGATCTGCTTGGGCCGCGCGACCAGGAACATCGCGCCGACGGCGAGCACCGACATCGCGAACATGACGCCCGCCATGGGCACCGCCGAGCCGGTGCCGAACGCCCCGACCAGCGGCGCGCTGACCGCGCCGACGACGAAGTTCATGGCGCCCAGCAGCGCGGCCGCCGTGCCCGCCGAGCGGCTGTGCCCGGCCAGCGCCAGCACCGGGATGTTCGGCATGGTGAAGCCGACCGTGGTGAGGATGACGAACAGCGGCACCGCGATGCCGTAGATGCCCAGCAGCCCGGTGGCCGCGAACAGCACCATGAGCGCGGCAGCCACCGAGGCGGCGACCAGTGCGCCGGCCAGGATCCACTGTGGCCGCACCCGGCGCACCAGCCGCGCGTTGAGCTGCGTCGCCGCGATGAGCCCGAGCGAGTTGACGCCGAAGAGGATGCCGTAGGCCTGCTCGGACAACCCGAACACGTCCTGGAACACGAACGACGAGCCGGAGATGTAGCCGAACAGCGCGGCCATCATCAGCCCGCCGGTCAGCATGAGGCCCACGAACGTGCGCTCGCGCAGGATCGAGCCATACGTGCGCAGGGTGTCGGCGACCCCGCCGGAGCGGCGACGCTCCTCGGGCAGCGTCTCCTGCAGCCCGAACAGGACGACGGCGACCAGCCCGAGGCCGAGGGCGGCCAGCACCCAGAAGACGCCGCGCCAGTCGGTGAACTGCAGCATCTGGCCGCCCAGCGTCGGCGCCAGCACCGGTGCGACGCCGGTGACCAGCATCAGCCGCGACAGCAGCCGGATGGCGGGCATGCCGGTGTAGAGGTCGCGGACCACGGCCATGGACACGACGGCACCGGCCGCGGCGGCCATGCCCTGCAGGACGCGGAAGACCCCGAGCACCTCGATGGTGGGCGCGACGGCGCACAGCAGCGACGCCACGACGTGCATCAGCGTGGCGGCGATGAGCGGACGGCGGCGGCCGACGGCGTCGGACCACGGGCCGAGGATGAGCTGGCCGACGGCGAAGCCCAGCAGCGTGCCGGTGAGGGTCAGCTGGACCTGGGCCTCGGTGGCGCCGAGGTCGCCCGCGATGTCGGGGAACGCGGGCAGGTAGAGATCGATGGTCAGCGGTCCGAGTGCGGTGAGCGCGCCGAGCACGAGGATCCGGCGGATCATCGTGCTGCGGGACAGGCCGGTGACGCCGTCGGCGTCCGGCACGGCGCGAGTGCGCGCAGGCAAGGGCGGCCTCTTCCAGAGGTAGTACGTGAAGGGAGCAAGCGGCGCGCGACTGCTGCGGCGCGAAACACCGACATGCTCAACTGTGCCAGAGGCGCCTAACATTCCGACAGGGAGTTTCGTGTGACGCGGCGTACAGCCGCCCGCGTCAGCGCAGTAGCGGCGCGACCGCCTTCCAGCCCGGGTCGGGCCGGCTCTGCACCGCGGCGGTGCCGTGCGTCCACTGCTGCAGCACCGCGCCCACCGGCGCGGGGTCGACCTCGAGGCCGTCGACGTAGAGGTGCACGACGACCTTGCCCTCGCCGGTGACGCGGCCGACATGGACGACCTGCGGGCCCTCGCCGCCCAGCTCCGCGATGACCTGCTGGACCAGCCGCTCGGCGTCGTCGAGCAGGGAGTCGTCCGGCGGCATGCCGTCGGACCCGGGCGCGTAGTCGAGCACGAGCGCGACGTGGGTGTCGGCCAGCGGCCGCTCGACGCGGTCCAGCGGGCGGCGCACCAGCGCGACGATCGGGCCCTTGCGCCCGCTGCCGCGCAGCAGCGCCCAGACGTCGTCGGACGGGCGCAGCTGGTCGACCACCGTACCCAGCATCGACACCGGGATGGCGTCGAGCGGCGGGTCGGCGGCGACCTCGACCTCGCCGATCCAACGCTCCGCCTCGTCCTCGCCCAGGGCGGCGTCGAGGCCGTGGAAGGCGACGGAGAGCCGGTGCTCCTTGTCCAGCAGCGGGAACAGCGGGTGATGGATGACGACGTCCAGCCGGCTGCGCTGCGGGTCGACGCGGGTGCCGGCCACCAGCTCGCGCAGCTCGATGTCGTAGTCGTCGACCTTCATGACGACGGAGTCGAACAGGGCGGGGTCGGCGCGGCGCACCGGCGCGAACTCGACCTCGGGGTCGTCGGGCGCGGCCAGCATCCAGCGCTCGGCCAGCCCGCGCAGCTCGGCCTTGCCGCCGCTGGACACCACCAGCATGAACCGCTTCGCCGCGCTCGGCGAGACCTCCCAGTTCAGCGACGGGTCGATGGCGGCGACCGGCGGGCGCAGCAGCTCGATGAGGTCGTCGGAGCGCTTCTCCTCGAACGCCGCGAGGACGTCGTCGCGGTGCTCGCTCCACCACGCCCAGAACCGGGCGATCGCGGGCCGGGGGTCGTCGGTCACCCTGGTCTTGCGGCGGAAGATCGCCATTTGGAGCTCGTCTCTTACGGCGGCGGCTGATCGCTTCGACGATCAAGGGTCGAGAGGAGCATCATAAGAGTGCGGGATCGACCCGGTGTCCTCCGAAGGAGGTGGGGGTCATGACCATGCCGACTCCCGACATCGAACAACACCCCGACGTCGCCGCCATGAGGCACAGGTACGACCAGCTCGCCGAGACCCCCGTCGCGCAGTCCGCCGACGGCCTCACGTTCCTGGCCGGCCTCTACGTCGCGATGTCGCCATGGGTGATCGGATTCTCCGACCACTCCGCGCTCACCATGGCCAACCTGTTCACCGGCATCGCCGCCGCCCTGCTGGCAGCCGGGTTCGTGGCCTCCTACGGCCGCTTCCACGGCATGGCCTGGGTCGCGCCCATCCTCGGCGCCTGGGCCATCGTGGCGCCCTGGGCCGTCGAGGGGCCGACGCCGGAGAACTCCGCCATCGTGAGCAACATCATCGCCGGCGCCGTCATCGTGTTGTGCGCCCTCGCCATGATGTCCGGCGGCATGCGCCGGACGCGCACCTGAACAACGGGCCTCCGGGCGGCGGCGCTCCTTCCCCGATCCCGTGCGCCGCCGCCCGGACCTGGTCCACGATGATGGACCCATGGAGTTCGCCGACGTCGTCGTCCGTCGCCGCATGGTCCGCAACTACACCGACGAGCCGGTCGACCCCGCCGTCGTCGACCGCGTCCTCACCCACGCGCTGCACGCGCCGAGCGCCGGGTTCAGCCAGGGCTGGGCGTTCCTGCGCCTCGACTCCCCCGCCGACGTCGCCCGGTTCTGGGACGCGGCCACGCCGCCCGGCGACGGCTCCGACGCGTGGTCGGCCGGGCTGCGCCGAGCACCCGTGCTGATCGTGCCGCTGTCGTCGAAGGCGGCCTACCTCGACCGGTACGCGGAGCCGGACAAGGGCTGGACCGACCGCGACGAGGCGCGCTGGACGGCGCCGTACTGGGACATCGACACCGGCATGGCCAGCCTGCTCATGCTCCTGACCGTCGTCGACGAGGGCCTGGGCGCCTGCTTCTTCGGCATCCCCGCCGAGCGCGTCGACGCGTTCCGCGCGGCCTTCGGCGTCCCGGCCGACTACAAGCCGATCGGCGTCGTCAGCATCGGCCACCGCGCGCCCGACCGCCGTTCGCCGTCGCTGCGCCGCGGCCGCCGCGACCTCGACGCCGTGGTGCACCGAGGCCGCTGGTCGGCCTGACGTCACCCGCGCCCGGCCGCCGCCGCGTACGTCGCGGCCAGGCCGGCCCAGTCGGGTTCCAGCGCCGCGACATCGCCGCCGTCGAGGTGGACGCCGAGCGCGTCGAGCATGGCGTGCCAGCCCGTGCCGAAGTCGACGGCCGGCTCGGGGCGCAGCGGCCGGTGCAGGAGCACGAGGACGGTGCCGTCGCCGGACGCGGTGAGTTCCCAGCGCACCGTGGACTCGGGCTCGCCCGGCCACCGCCAGGTGTGCTCGAGCGCCACCAACGGCTCGACCGCGAGGACGACGCCGTCGGCCGTCCCCTCGTCGCCGAAGTCGTAGGTGACCGTGCCGCCTACGACCGCCTCGATGCGGACGCCGGGAACCCAGCGGTCCTGCTGGTCGGGGTCGACCAGTGCCTGCCAGACGCGCTCGGGGCGGTGCCGCAGCCGGCGTTCGAACCGCACCTGCCAGGCGCCGTCGTCGCCGACACCGAACGTGCCGCGGCGGTCGTCGGCGGGCGGAGGAGCGTCGGGAGCCGTCGTCATGGGATGTCCTTCCATCGTTCGTCCAGATGTGCTTCGAAGGCGTCGAGCCGCGCCGCCCAGTTGTCCCGGGTGCGCTCCAGCCAGTCGTCGACCTCGGCCAGGCCACCGGGCCGCAGGCGGTACAGCCGGCGCTGCCCCTCGCCGCGCCAGTCGACCAGGCCGGCCTCGCGCAGCACCCGCAGGTGCCGCGAGACGGCCGGCCGGCTGACGTCGAACTCCGCGGCCAGCTCGCCCGCGGTGTGCTCGCGACGCGTGACCAGCTCGAGCAGCCGCCGGCGGGTCGGGTCGGCCAGCGCCTCGAAGACGTCTGAGGTCATGGTCCATTCGTAACACATAGGTTACGTAACTGCCAAGTTACCCAACGCTCAGACACCGCCGAAGCGACGCTCCAGCAGGGCGTTGAGCAGCGCCGCCGCGGTGCCGGCGTCGTCGACGGTGACGAGAGTGCGCACGCCGTCGGTCCGTTCGACCAGCAGCGCCTCGCCGCCGCGCAGCACGTACCCGCGGGTGCCCTTCAGCGGGCCGACGGCGGAGAGGCGGTAGCCCCAGCCGCCGAAGTCGCGGGCCGGGCGGACGGTGACGGTGCTGGCTCGCGCGATGCGGTCCAGCGACGTGTGCAGACGCGGCCGCCCGAACCGGCCGCGGACCGTGAGCCCGCGCTCGTCGACCGTCACCGTGATGGAGAACATCGCGGCCGCGAGGACGGCCAGCGCCACACCGATGCCGAGCACCCACCACTGCCGGGCCAGGACGCCGACGACCGCGGTGACGCCGATGCCGGCGACGAGCACGACGGCGGGCAGGCCGCCGGTGGCGGCGGACCGGGTCCAGACCACCCGCTCACCAGCGCCGACGGCCAGCTGCGGCGCCTCGGTGGCGCCGGGCGGCAGCGGCCCGAGCGGCCGGCCGGGCGACGTCCAGCGCGGCGTCAGCGCCACGGCCAGCAGCGCGACGACGACACCGGCGGCCACCGCCAGCGCGATGACCGCCCCGGGCAGCTCGACGGAGGCAGCGTCGGCCGTCCCGCGCTGCCGCTCGGTCAACAGCACGACCAGCGCCGTGACGAACGCCGTCGTGCCGGCCGTGGTGGCGGCGACGACCCGGGTGACGGTGCCGTCGGCGCGGACCGCGATGACCAGCACGACCCCGATGACGGCGAACGCGGCGGCGAACCCCGCGATCAGCCAGGCCACCGTGGACACCGAGCTGAAGCCGTCCGCCGTCCCGTCGGCGCCCCAGTGGCTGGCGACCCGCGCCGGCAACTCGTCGCGCCAGCCCAGCACCAGCGCGGCGCCCACGGCGCCGATCGCGATCGGCAGGCCGGCCGCGGCCAGCAGCGCCCGTGTCAGCACGCCGCGGCCCGGGCCACCCGTCGTCTGCTCCGTCATGAGTACTCCCTCCGGATCAATGCGGTGAGCTCGTCGGCGCTCAGCCCCAGCCGGCGCGCTTCGGCGATGGCGCCGGCGACGGCCTCACGCAGCCGCGCCAGGCCGCCCGCGCCGGCCTCGGTGACCACCGCACCGCGCCCGCGGCGCAGCTCGACCAGCCCTTCGTCCCGCAGCAGCTGGTAGCCGTGCAGGACCGTGTGGACGTTCAGCCCGAGCGACTCGGCCAGCTCGCGCGCGCTGGGCAGCCGCTCCCCGGCCGCCAGCTCGCCGCGCGCGATGGCGCCGCGGACCGCTCCGGCCAGCTGGGCGAAGAGCGGCTCGGCGGATGCCGGGTCGAGTCGGATGAGCATGCCTCGATTGTATTGTTCTAGCTCTAATAGAACAACTTGACGGGCGTGGTGGTGCGATAGCGTCTGCTCATGACGGAGATCCCCGCGCCGCCCGTGGCGAAGCAGGTCCCTGCCGAGCGGACCGTCCATGGCGACACCGTCGTCGACGAGTACGCCTGGCTGAAGGACCGCGACGACGCCGACACCGTCGCCTACCTCGAGGCCGAGAACGCCCACACGCAGGCGGCCACGGCGCACACAAAGGCGCTGCAGGACGAGATCTTCGACGAGATCAAGAGCCGCACGCTCGAGACCGACCTCTCGGTGCCGGCGCGGCACCACGGCTGGTGGTACTACACGCGCACGCTCGAGGGCAGCCAGTACCCCATCCACTGCCGCTCGCGCACCGAGCCGGAGCTGCCCACGGACCCCGCCGAGCCGATCGTCTCGCCCGCCGACGAGCAGGTGCTGCTCGACCAGAACGAGCTGGCCGGCGACTCCCCCTACTTCGCGCTCGGCGCGTTCGACGTCAGCCCCGACGGCCGGCTGCTGGCGTACTCCACCGACTTCGACGGCGGCGAGAAGTACACGCTGCGGTTCAAGGACCTCGAGACCGGCGCCACGCTGCCCGACGAGGTGCCCGGCACCTACTACGGCTCGGCGTGGGCGGGCAACGGCAGCGCGCTGTTCTACACCACCGTCGACGACGCCATGCGGCCGTACCGCGTGTGGCGGCACCTGCTCGGCACCGAGGCCGCCGCCGACGTCATCGTGCACGAGGAGACCGACGAACGGTTCTTCGCCGGCGTCGGGCTCACCCGCAGCGAGCAGTACGTCGTCATCGAGCTGGGCAGCCAGATCACCAGCGAGACGTGGGTGCTGCCGGCCGGCGACCCACGTGGCGAGTTCCGCGTCGTCCAGCCGCGCGAGCAGGGTGTCGAGTACTCGATCGACCACACCGGCGACTCCTTCTTCATCGTGCACAACAAGGACGCCGTCGACTTCGAGCTGGTCGTCGCGCCGGCTTCGGCGCCGGAGCGCGGCAACTGGCGGCCGGTGCTGCCGCACACCCCGGGCGTCCGCGTCACCGGCGTCGACGCGTTCGCCGGCCATCTCGTCGTGTCCATGCGCCGCGAGGGCCGCACCGAGCTGCACGTCATGCCGCTGGCCGACGGCGTACCCGGGCCCGGGCGCGACATCGGGTTCGACGAGCCCGTGCGCACCGTCCGGCCGGGCGGCAACCCCGAGTTCGACACCACGGTGTTCCGGCTCGGCTACGCCTCGCTCACCACGCCCAGCTCCGTCTACGACTACGACGTCGCCGGCGGCGGGCTGACGCTGCGCAAGCGGCAGCCGGTCCTCGGCGGCGTCGACCTGTCCGCGTACGAGTCGGTCCGCGAGTGGGCCCTCGCCGACGACGGCACCCGCATCCCGATCTCCCTGGTCAAGCGGCGCGACACCCCGCGCGACGGCAGCGCTCCGTGCGTCCTGTACGGCTACGGCGCCTACGAGGCGTCGATGGACCCGTGGTTCTCGATCGCGCGGCTCTCGTTGCTGGACCGCGGCTACGTGTTCGCCATCGCGCACGTGCGCGGCGGCGGCGAGCTGGGGCGGCGCTGGTACGAGGACGGCAAGCTGCTGCACAAGCGCAACACGTTCACCGACTTCATCGCCTGCGGCGAGCACCTGGCGTCGGCCGGCTGGACCTCGCGCGACCGGCTGGCCGGACGTGGCGGCAGCGCCGGCGGCCTGCTCATCGGCGCCGTCGCCAACCTGTCCGCCGGCACCTTCGCCACGTTGGTCGGCGAGGTGCCGTTCGTCGACGCACTCAACACCATCCTCGATCCGACGATGCCGCTGACCGTCGTCGAGTGGGAGGAGTGGGGCAACCCCGTCGACTCCGCCGAGGTGTACGCCTACATGAAGTCGTACTCGCCCTACGAGAACCTCTCGGCGCGGCCCTATCCCGCCATCCTCGCGACGGCCGGGCTGAACGACCCCCGGGTCGGCTACCACGAGCCGGCCAAGTGGGTGGCACGGCTGCGCGCGACCGCCACCGGCGACCGTCCGCTGCTGCTCAAGACCGAGATGGGCGCGGGTCACGGCGGGCCGTCCGGCCGCTACGACGCCTGGCGCGACGAAGCGTTCACGCTGGCCTTCATCATCGATGCAACAAGCCCCTCAAGCTTCGCATAATTCATTTATTGGGCGTTCGTGACCTGCGCGAACGCGGCGCATACGCGCGTCCCGATCGGGTAAGCCGCCACTCAACGGCGAGAAACCTGGGAGGGACCATGAAAGGCAAGCTGATCCTCCTGGCCGGCGCCGCGGTCGGGTACGTCCTCGGCACCCGGGCCGGGCGGCAGCGCTACGAGGAGCTCAAGGGCAAAGCCGACGCGCTGTGGCACGACCCCAAGGTGCAGCAGAAGGTCACGGACGCGCAGGAGGCCATGCGGGCCCGGGCGCCGGAGCTCCAGGAGAAGCTCACCGACGCCGCGTCGCGCGCCTCCGGCAAGGTGCGCTCGACGATGCACCGCAACGACGGCGACGGCGACGCCAGCGACATCCCGGAGGTGAGCGCCCATGGCCGCAACGGGCACTACCCGCAGTCAGGATGACCACTCCGTCGCGGAACTGGTCCGGGAGTTCTCGACGCAGACGTCGCATCTGATCCGCGACGAGTTGCGCTTGGCCCAGGCGGAGATGTCGGTGAAGGCGAAGCATGCCGGAATCGGCCTCGGCCTGTTCGGCGGCGCCGGGCTGCTGGCCTTCTTCGGGGTCGGCGCCCTGGTGACGGCAGCCATCGCCGCGCTCGCACTGACCAGCCTGGACGTGTGGGCCGCGGCGCTGATCGTCGCCGCCGTCCTGTTCCTGCTGGCCGGCGTCGCCGCGCTGGTCGGCCGCGGCGAGACCAAGCAGGCCTCGCCCACCCCGGACCGCACCGTCGAGAACGTCAAACGCGACGTCGAGGAGCTCAAGGAGGGCAGGCACCGATGAGCACCACCACTACGCGCACGAACGCCGCCACGACCGGTGAACCGCCGAAGGACGCGACACCGGAGGACATCGAGCGGCACATCGAGCAGACCCGCGCCGACCTCGGCCGCACCGTCGAAGCGCTGCAGCACAAGCTGGACGTGCGCAGCCAGGCACGCGAGCGGCTGAGCGCCGTCCGCGACCGGGCCGGTTCCCTGGCCGGGTCGGCCCGCGACCGGGCCGGCTCCCTGGCCGCGAGCGTCAAGGCACTGGCCACCCGCCCGGCGACGATGATCGCCGCCGGCGCCACGGTCGTGGTCGGCGGCGTGGTGGGCGCGGTCGCGTGGAAGCGGCGGCACTGAGGAGCACCCCATGGCGACGCACATCCACGGACGCGATTCCTCGGCGGACCGGCCGCGCCCCGACGACGTGGCGGCGGACCAGTCGGCGGCGGACGGGCCGAGGCAGCTCACCCGACCGTCCTGGACCTACGTCGCCCGCCGCTCGGTGCGCGAGTTCATCCGCGACGAGTGCCCGGACATGGCGGCGGCGCTGACGTACTACTCGGTGCTGTCGCTGTTCCCGGCCCTGGTGGCGCTGGCGTCGTTGCCGGCGCTCATCGGGCAGGACAGTCAGCGGACGACCGACCAGCTCGTCGGCATCGTCCAGGACATCGCGCCGTCGTTGGTGACGTCGGATCTGGAAGGACCCATCAATCAGCTCACGAATGCTCCGGGCGCCGGCTCAGCGCTGATCATCGGTCTGCTGGTCGCGCTGTGGTCGGCGTCCGGCTACATCGGCGGTTTCGGCCGCGCGATGAACCGCATCTACGACGTCGACGAAGGACGGCCGTTCTGGAAGCTGCGGCCGCAGCAGCTGGCGCTCACGCTGCTGACGATGCTGCTGGTACTGGCGGCCGCCGTGCTGCTGGTGGTCAGCGGCCCGGTGGCGCGGGCCATCGGCGACGCGATCGGGGTCGGCGACACCGCCGTGACCGTCTGGAACATCGCCAAGTGGCCGGCGCTCGTGCTGATCGTCGTGGTGATCGTGGCGATGCTCTACTGGGGCACCCCGAACGTGCGCCGGCCACGCTTCCGCTGGGTCAGCGCCGGCGCCTTCATCGCGATCGTCGTGTGGGCGCTCGGCTCGGCCGCGTTCGGCCTCTACGTCGCGAACTTCGGCAGCTACGACCGCACCTACGGGTCGCTGGCCGGTGTGGTGATCTTCCTGCTGTGGCTGTGGCTGACCAACCTGGCCCTGCTCTTCGGCGCCGAGTTCGACGCCGAGACCGAACGGGCCCGCGAGTTGCTGGCGGGGGTGCGCGCCGAGGAGGCGATCCAGCTGCCGCCTCGCGACACGCGCAAGATCGAGAAGGACTCCGAGAAGCACGCCACCCTGGTGCGCCGCGGCCTGCGGCTGCGGCAGTCCGGCGGCGACGACACGTCGCTGCCGGAGAAGCGCCCCTGACGGCGGCTCGTTCTGGCGGCGGGCGCACCATCGGCCGCGGCCGGCGGTCAGCGGGCCGAACCCGGCGGCGACGCGCCAGCGGCAGGCAACCGGCCGCCCGTCGGTTGGCGCGGACCCGGCCACGACCGCCCGCCCAAGCCCGGCGGCGACGCGCCGGCGGCAGGCAACCGGCCGCCCGTCAGTTGGCGCGGACCCGGCCACGACCGCCCGCCCAAGCCCGGCGGCGGCGCACCAGCGGCCGGCCGACGGTCAGCGGGGCGAACGGTCAGCGGGGCGAACGCCGCATCGGAGGCTGGCCGAGGGTCAGGTGGCGGGAACCTGCCACGCCCGCGAACCCGGCCACGCACCGCCCGCCCCGATCCCGGGGGCGCTCCATCGGCCGCGGCCGGCGGTCAGCGGGGTGGACCCGGCGGCGCCGTTGCCAGCGGCAGGCAACTGACCGTCCGCCGGCCACGCCCGCGACCCGGCGACGCCCGGCGACCCAGCCACCCCGGCGACCCAGCCACCCCGGCGACCCAGCCGCCCGGCGACCCAGCCACCTCGGCGACCCGGCCTCGCCCGCCCTCCGACCTGCCGCGGCGCGCCACGGCAGGCAGCCGGCCGTCCGTCAGATGGCGCGGACGCGGCTGGCGCAGGCGCGGGCCTCGAGCCGGCGGGCGAGGCGGTCGAGCAGACGGGCGGCGAGTTCGAGGCGGCGGGTGCGGCGGGCTCGGCGGGCGAGCCCGGCCGTGACGGCGGCGTGCTCGAGGTCGGCGGCGCGGACACGGTGCAGGGTGTCGGGGTACGGCTCGTAGCTCATGACGGTCTCCTTTCAGGTCGTGCGGAGCAGCCGGACGGAGCCGCTGACGGTGGTGATGGCGAGCAGCAGGGCGCGGTCGGTCTCGGCGGGCGCGTCGGTGTGGTCGAGATCGGAATGGATGGACCCAGAGATCGACGACACGTCGAGGTGGGCGGCGGTGCCGGTGACGATGCCGACCGTGACGTTGCCGCTGGCGCTGCGGGCCCGGAGCTCGCCCTCGACGGCGCGGTGGGCGGTGATGTCGCCGGACGCGGTCTTGAGCTCGACTCGGCCGTCGACCGCGGCCAGCCGGATGTCGCCGGAGGCGGCGGAGACACGGCCGCTGCTGAGCGGCTGCTCGACGTCGATGGAGCCGGAGCCGGACTCGAGCTCGACGGTGCCGCCGGCAGTGCCGAACCGGATGGACCCGGAGCCGGTGCGGACCCGGGCGCCGGCGGTCTCGGTGACGTAGACGTCGCCGCTGCCGGTGGTGAGCTGGAGGTCGGAGCAGGTGTCGACGGCGATGTCGCCGGAACCGCACTTGGCGGCGACGTCGGCGAACCGGCCGTCGAGGCGGAGGTCGCCGGAGCCGGCCTGGGCGTCGACGCGGCTGCCGGTGGGGATCGTGACGGTGATGTCGACCGACGTGGAGCGGCCGAGCAGCGACGTGGTGCGCGGGACCTCGATGCGCAGCGCGCCCGGCCGGTGCTCGACCAGCGTGCGGTGGGCGAGGTCTTCGCCGTCGTGGCCGGCCGGTCGCAGCTCGACCAGGATCTCGGTGGCGTCGTCGGCCGCGGTGACGACGACGTCGCCGGAGCGCTGCTCGACGGTCAGGCCGATGGGGCCGTCGGCGGGGAAGCGGTGGGTGACGATGTCGGACACGGGAGTCTCCTGAGGTCGCGGGCGGGCGTCAGCGCACCCAGCCGGAGAGGTTCCGGCCGATGGTGACGCGGCTGGTGGACGAGCGCTGCGGCTCGAAGGTCTGCAGCACGGCGCGGATCAGCCAGGCGTTGACGGACATGCCCTCGGCGGCGGCCGCCTCTTCGACCCTGACCTTGAGCGTCTCGGGCAGGCGGAGCGACACCCGCGAGGTGCCTTCGTCCTCCGGCGGCAGCGGCGGCGCCGGCGGGGTGGGCGGCTGCGGCGGGTGCGGCGGCGCGTGGACGGTCTCGGTGGCGACCATCTCGGGGTCGCCGCCGCGCAGTCGGACCTCCACGGCGATGCCGTCGAGCTGGCTGGTGACCTCGGCCGCGGCGTCGCCCAGCGCCTCGAGGAGCGTGAGCCGCAGCGACGGCTCGACGGCGTACGACAGCCGCTCGGCGGCACCGCGGACGTCGTCGGAGGCGGCCTGGCCGGCCGCGGCCAACGAGCCGCGCAACGCTTCGACGTACTGGGTGAGGTCCATGACGCCATGATGGCGTCATCGTGGCGTCACGTCAAGCGCCAGAATGACGCATCGCTGACAGCAGGCTGCGCCGGGTGACGCCACAACGGCGTCACCCGGGCGTCACCTGGAGTGGGTCAGGAGCCTCGCTGCACGGCGGCGAGCAGCAGTTGGGCGACGTCGAGGACCTCGACGCCTTCGCCGCGGCCGTCGGCCTGGGCCTCGGTGAGGCCGTCGGAGAGCATGACGCGGCAGAACGGGCAGCCGACGGCGATGGCCTCGGCGCCGGTGTCGAGCGCCTCGGCGGTGCGGGCGCTGTTGATGCGGGTGCCGATGCGCTCTTCCATCCACATGCGGGCACCGCCGGCGCCGCAGCAGAACGAGTTCTGCTGATTGCGTGGCATCTCGCGCAGCTCCACGCCCGGCAGCGCGCCGACCAACTCGCGCGGCGGGGTGTAGACCTGGTTGTGCCGGCCCAGGTAGCAGGGGTCGTGGTAGGTGACCGGCCGTCCCGCGATCTGAGCGTCGCCGACGGGCGCGACGGGGGTCAGCTTCCCCTCGCGGACCAGCCGGTTCAGCAGCTGGGTGTGGTGCACGACCTCGAGCTCCAGCCCGAGCTGGGCGTACTCGTTCTTGATGGTGTTGAAGCAGTGCGCGCACGTCGACACCACCCGCACCGCCTTGGACTCGCGCAGCACGTCGATGTTCTGCGCGGCCAGCTGCTGGTACAGGAACTCGTTCCCGGACCGGCGTGCGGGATCGCCGGTGCAGGTCTCGCCGTCGCCCAGGACGGCGAACGACACCCCGGCGGTGTGCAGCAGCTCCGCGACCGCCTGCGTCGTCTTCTTCGCGCGGTCCTCGAACGCGCCCGCGCAGCCGACCCAGAACAGCCACTCGACCTCGTCGAGCGAATCGACCTCGACGCCCACCCGCGGCACCTCGAACGACAGCCCCGACGCCCAGTCCATGCGCTTGGACGCGTTGACGCCCCACGGGTTGCCGGCCTTCTCCAGGTTCTTGAACAACCCGTTCAGCTCGGACGGGAACTCGGACTCGATCAGCGACTGGTACCGGCGCAGGTCGAGGATGTGGTCGACGTGCTCGATGTCGACCGGGCACTGCTCCACGCACGCCCCGCAGGTGGTGCACGACCACAGCACGTCCGGGTCGATCACGCCGCCCGCGTCGACGGGGCCCACGAGCGGACGCTCCGCCTCGGCCTTCGCCGACTCGTCGCCCGACAGCAGGTACGGCGCCTTCGCGTAGGCGTGGTCGCGCAGCGCCGTCACGAACAGCTTCGGCGACAGCGGCTTCTCGGTGTTCCACGCCGGGCACTGCGACTGGCACCGCCCGCACTCCGTGCACGTCGAGAAGTCGAGCAGCCCCTTCCAGGAGAAGTCCTCGACCTTCCCGACCCCCAGCGACGCGTCGTCGTCGAGATCGTCCAGCGCCTCGAAGTCGACCGGCTCGCCGTTGACCGTCAGCGGCTTCGCCGCACCCAGCGCGGGCCCGCCCTCGGGGTCGCGCTTGAACCAGATGTTGAAGAACGCCAGCCCCCGGTGCCAGCCCACCCCCATCGTCAGGTTCCACGCCAGCACGATGAAGAACACCCACGACACGGTGATCTTCAGCCCGGCGACCAGGTGCACCGTCAGCTCGACGTCAGCCGTCGGCACACCGGAGAACCACGACCTGATGAACGCCGTCAGCGGGAAGTGCAGCACGTCACCGAACAGGCGGTACTCCAGGCCGCGCAGCACCAGGATGCTCGCCGCGATGGTCGCGATGGTGAACTCGACGTAGTACGCCTGCCAGAAGTTCGACCCGAAGAACCGCGACCCCCGCTCCAGCCGCCGCGGATGCGAGCGCTGCCGCACCACCGTCAGCACAGCGATGCCCAGCAGCGTCGTCCACGCGATGACCTCGGTAAACCACTCGAACGGGATCCAGTGCCCGATGAGCGGCAACGCGTACCGCGCGTCGAACAACTGCCCGTACGCCGTCACCAGCGTGAAGAACAGCGCGAAGAACCCGACCATGACGAACCAGTGCGCCACCGCCACCACGGGCCGCTTCGCCATCTTCGTGTGCCCGAGGAACTCGCGCACCAACGTGCGAGTGCGGCCCGACGGGTTCAGCTTGCGGCCCGGCGCGGGCCCACCCAGCCGGATGACCCGCACCATCCGCATGATCGCGTCGGTGAGCACCACCAACGACAACACCGTCACGCCCAGCGCGACGACGATCGCGACATACTGCATGCGGGCTCGGCCTCCTTGCCGATCGGACGGGTCTCACGACCCAGATTACTCGCGGGTAACCGCTACGCGCCCTCGACCCGGGTCCGGTGGAAGTTGAGATGCGACCGGCTGGGCGTCGGGCCGCGCTGCCCCTGGTAGCGCGAGCCGTGCCGGGCGGTCCCGTACGGCTCCTCGGCCGGCGACGTCAGCTGGAAGAAGCACAGCTGGCCGATCTTCATGCCCGGCCACAGCTTGATCGGCAGCGTCGCCACGTTGGACAGCTCGAGCGTGACGTGGCCGGTGAAGCCGGGGTCGATGAACCCGGCGGTCGAGTGCGTCAGCAGCCCCAGCCGGCCCAGGCTGGACTTGCCCTCGAGCCGGGCCGCGACGTCGTCGCCGAGCGTCACCGCCTCGTAGGTCGACGCGAGCACGAACTCGCCGGGGTGCAGGACGAACGGCTCGCCGCCGTCGGGCTCGACCATGCGGGTGAGGTCGGGCTGCTCCTCCGCGGGGTCGATGTGCGGGTACCGGTGGTTCTCGAACACCCGGAAGTAACGGTCGAGCCGGACGTCGATGCTCGACGGTTGGATCATCTCCGGGTCGAACGGGTCGAGCACGACCCGCTTCGACTCGACGGCGGAGCGGATGTCCCGGTCGGAGAGCAGCATGTTGGGACACTACCGAACGCGCTCAGCCGTCCGGGGCCTGACGGCGGTAGGCCAGGGGCGCGCGCCAGCTGTAGCGCAGGGCCAGCGCCCGCAGCGTGAACGTCACGACACTCGCGCCGACGCCGGTCCAGACCGACAGCGCGTCCAGCCGCCACAGCACGGCGGTCGCCGCGGCGCCCACCATGGCGGGCAGCGCGTAGATGTCGTCGTAGCGGAACAGCGACGGCACCTCGCGGGCCACGACGTCGCGCAGCAGACCGCCGCCGACCGCGGTCGTCACGCCGAGCAGCACCGCCGACACCGCCGGCACGTCCGCGGCCAGCGCCTTCGCCGTCCCGGTGACGCAGAACAAGCCCAGCCCGACCGCGTCGAACAGCAGCAGGGTGCGCCGGAACCGCGAGACGTGCGGGTAGTAGAGGTAGACGACGCCGACGGCGAGCAGCACCGGCGCGAGGTACACCGGGTGTTCCAACGCGGCCGGCCGCACCCCGATGATGACGTCACGGACGACCCCGCCGCCCAGGCCCGTCATCCCGGCCAGCAGCGCGCTGGCGACGACGTCGAACCCCTTGCGCGCCGCCAGCAGCGCGCCGGTGACCGCGAAGAAGAACACTCCGACGAGGTCGAGCGCGAGCTGGGTCCGCTCCGCGAAGATCTCCACGGACCCAGCATCGCGCAGCCAGGCCGGCGAGGTGTCAGGACGCGACGCCGTGCGGGCCGATGTCGCGGGTCAGGGTGTACGGGCTGCCCGGCCGCGGCTCGTGCCAGTACCAGGACTCGGCGTCCCAGCGCACGCCGCCGAGGTCGCGGCCGGTGCGCAGGACGTCGTCGTGCTCGGGGGCCAGCATCGCGACCCAGAGCTTCGCCGGTTCGAACAGCCGCACCCGCCAGTGGGTGCCCTCGCCGAACCGGGGGAGCTCGACCGGCGCGATGATGTCACCGAGCCGGGCGATGACGTCGACGTCGCGTCCCGCCGGGCGGAGCGTCACGAACACCGCCACGTAGTCGACCTCGTCTACGCTGCCGACCCGCTCGTGGTGCCGCACCGTCGCGTCGTACACGCGCGGGTCCAGCAGACACGGCGGCTCCTGACGTGAGCGGCGGAAGAACTCCCTGGGGCTGCGCATCGGAGTCAGCCTAGCCGCTGCGCAGCGCCGCGATCGGCTCGACGGCGGAGGCCCGCCAGGCCGGGTAGGCGCCGGCGACCAGCCCGATCAGCCCGCCGAGCAGCGGCGCCACCAGCGCCAGCCTGATGTCCAGCAACGGCGTCCAGTCGCGCACCACCGACACCCCGACCGTGGCGAGCACCCCGACGGTCGACCCGACGAGCCCGCCGAGCAGCCCGACGATGCCGCTCTCGATCAGGAACTGCCCGGCGACGTGTGACCGCCCGGCGCCGATCGAGCGCCGCAGCCCGATCTCGGAGATCCGCTCCATCACCGACAGCAGCGTGACGTTCGCGATGCCCAGCCCGCCGACCAGCAGCGCCAGCCCGCCGAGCGCCAGGAACAGCCCGTTGACGTCGGCCGACACGTTGTCGCGCATGGACCCGGGCGGCGGCGGCGCGTTGACGTCGAGCAGGTCGGGGTTGTTCGGGTCGACGGCGATCGGCGCCTGCCGGCCGATCAGCTGGGCCGCGCCGACGTCCGTCCGGACCTCCAGGGCCTCGGGCGCCGCCAGCGCGTACAGCTCGCGCGCGGTCGTCATCGGCATGATCACGGAGTCCTGCAGCTCGGTGCGGTAGTCGACGGCGTCGAGGATCCCGATGACGGTGAACGCGCGGTCGCCGATGAAGATCGACGGCTGCGAGTCGACCCGGTTGATGCCCAGGCGGTCGGCGGCGTACCGGCCGAGGACGACGACGGCGTCGCCGCGCGCGTCGTGCCCCTCGTCGAAGAACCGGCCGCCGGCCAGCCGCGCGCCGAGCGCCTCGAACAGCCCGGCCGACGCGGCACCGACCGGCACCACCTGCTCCTGTGTGCCGTACGGCACCCCGCGAACGGCGTCGCCGCCCACGTCGACGGAGGCGAACGTGCCCGCCGACGCGACGCCGGCCAGCCGCAGCATCCGCTCCGGCGCGTCCCACGGCAGCTGCGTGAGCGCCACCTCGCCGTCGGGGCCGTCGGTCTCACCCGCCGCGACGGTGACCCGGGTGGCCGCGACGGCGTCGAAGCGGTCGGTGATCTGCCCCGCGGCGGTCTGCCCGAGCCCGATCGTCGCCACCATCGCCGCGATGCCGAGCACCGTGCCCAGCGTGGTCAGCGCCAGCCGCGACGGCCGGGCGGCGACGCCGGCGAGCGCCTCGCCGAACAGGTCGGTCATCCGCATTCGACGGCCGCGGTCGGTCGCCCGCTGCCGCGGCCGCCTCACGCGACCACCCCGGCCGCCACGACGTCGGACATCACGCCGTCGACGATGCGGACCCGCCGCTCTGCCCGCTCGCTGACGTGGTCGTCGTGGGTGATGACGGCGAGCGTGATGCCCTCGGCGTGCAGCTCGTCGAACAGGTCGAGCACCGACGCCGCGTTGCCGGAGTCGAGGTTGCCGGTCGGCTCATCGGCCAGCAGCAGGCTGGGCTGGGCGACCAGCGCGCGGGCGATGGCCACCCGCTGCCGCTCGCCGCCGGACAGCGTGAGCGGGTCGAAGTCGAGCCGGTGACCGAGCCCGACCCGCTCCAGCGTGGCGACGGCGCGCGCCGTGCGCTCCTTGCGCGGCACCCGCCGGTAGATCATCGACAGCTCGACGTTCTCCAGCACGCTGCGGTGCGGCAGCAGGTGGAACGCCTGGAAGACGAACCCGATGCGCTCGCCGCGCACGCGGGTGCGGCGCCTCTCGGACAGCGTGCTGACGTCGACGCCGTCGAGCCGGTAGACGCCGTGCGACGGCCGGTCCAGCAGGCCGAGCAGGTTCAGCAGCGTCGACTTCCCCGACCCGGACGGCCCGATGATCGACAGGTACTCGCCCTGCGCGATGGACAGGTCGACGTCGCGGACGGCCTCGACCCGCGGCGGGCCGGGGAACACCCGGCCGATGCCGCTCATCTCGACGACCGGCGGCGTCACTCGTCGCCTCCGTCGCCGGAGTCGTCGCCGCTGTCGCCGACGACCACCAGGTCGCCCGCGGCGAGCGTGCCGTCGACGGCGGTGACCTCGGCGTAGCCCTGGGCAGTCAGGCCGACCTCGACCTCGACCAGCTCGGCGACGCCGTCGCGCATGACCTCGACCCGCGACTCGCCGCCCGGCCCGGCGGTGAGCGCCGCCAGCGGGACGGCGAGCACGTCGCCCTCGGTGCTCTCGATCGGCACCGTGACGCGCACGTTCTGCCCGCGCAGCGCCTCGGCCTGCTCGGGCGTCAGCTCGCCCGGCGTGACGGTGACGTTCCAGCCGGAGGCGCCCTCGCCCTCGGCTTCGGCGATGGCGGTGATGGTGCCGGGCACCTGCTCGCCGGTCGGCAGCTCGATGGAGACGGGCTGGTCGACGGCGAGCAGCTCGAAGTCGGCCTTGTCGACATTCGCCGTGACGACCAGCGAGGCGCCGCTGACGGACATGGCCGCGCCGTCGATCTGGCCGCCGCGGCGCACGTGCACCTCGTCGACCCGGCGCGGCAGGCTCGGCACGAACACCACCTCGGACGCGGGCAGCGGGGTGCCGGCGGCGGCCGCGGCCTCGTCGCGGGCCGTCCGCGCGTCGGCGAGCTGCTCGCGCGCGTCGTCGAGCGCGTCCTCCAGGGCGTCGGTGTCGACCGGCGCGCCGTCCGGACCGGGCGCGGACTCGTCGGCCGACTCGACTGCGTCCTCGGCGTCCTCGACCGCGTCCTCGGCCGCCTCGACGGCGTCGTTGGCCGCGTCGAGCTCGGCCTCGGCCCCCGGATCCGGCGCCGGCGCCTCGTAGCCGATGCGTTCGAACAGCTCGGCCACGGCGTTGCCGGTCGACAGCGTGTACTCGTCGTCGACCTCGCCCGGGTCGAGCCCGAGGCGGTCGAGTGTGACCTCCAGTTGTGCGACGTCCGGGCCGCTCATGCCCGGCCGCAGCGACCGGTACATGGGCAGCTCGCCGGCCAGCGCGATCAGCGGCCGGCCGACGATCTCCAGCAGCGCGGCGCCCTCGGCGATCTCCGCGCCGACCTCGGGCACCTGGCCGGTGACGATCGGCGGCGTCTCCAGCCCACCGGTCTCCGGCTTGACGTCGACGGCGCCGGCCGCGGACACGTCGCCGCGGGTCACGACCTCGCTGTTGAGCGTGCGGGTCTCAACCGGCACCGTGACCTCGGACGCCTCGGGCGCGGCCGTCCGCGCGATGGCGTCGGCGGGTGAGGTGATGCGGGTGCCGGCGAAGATGCCGGCACCCAGGGCGATGACGGCAGTACCGCCCACGACGAGCAGGGTCCGGCTGCGTGCTCGGCTCACCCGACGCCACCGGCGCTACCCGCCGGGCCTTCGGCCATCGCGTCGCGATAGCGCTCGAGCTCGGCCTCGTGCTGGTCGACGAACTCCTCCTCGAAGCCCCACGCGACGTCCTTCTGGACCTCGGCGTACTCCTGCTGCTCGCAGTCGTAGTCGGCGGTCGCGACCGCGATCTCGTACTCCTGCAGCTCGGCCAGCGCCGCCTCGTCGATGTCGGCCTCGGTGTCGCCGCCGACGCTGACGCTCGGCTCGTCCTCGCTGTCCGGCGCGTCGGTCGGGGCCTCGTCCTCCCAGCCGTAGAGCTCGCTCATCCGGTCCATGACCGTCTCTTCGGGCTGGCCCGTGGTGTCGAACTCGCTGTAGCCGGCCTCGGCCATGCACGCCGCCCACGCCTCGGTCGCCTCGACCATGCGCGGGTCGCTCTCGACCCGCTGGCGCAGCGCCTCCAGGTCCTCGAACAGGCCCTCGAACTCGCTCATGTCGAAGCCGCCCATGAGGCCCTCGTCGCCGTAGACCTCCGCGCTGGCCTTGCCGTGGCAGCCCTGGTCCTGCAGATCCGGCGGCGCGCCGTCCTCGCCCGGCGCGATGGAGACCGCGCCGCCGTTGCCGCTCACCTCCACGGCGTCGCCGAAGAGCGCGCGGTTGTACTCCTCGAGCGCCGCCTCGGACAGGCCGTCGCGGATCGCCGCGTTCGGGTCGGTGTCCTCGGTCTCGGTGTCCTTGCCCGGGTCCATGAGCGTCGTCATGCCGTAGCCGTACTCGCGGGCGAACTCGTCCGGCGGCAGCGAGTAGGCCTCGGCGAACGGGTCGTCGCCGCCCTCGCCGCCGCCTGGGTCGACCGGGATGTACTCGAAGCCCGCCTCCTGCATGCAGGACGCGACCAGCTCTTCGACCTGCCGCAGCTGCTGGCGCTCGTCCTCGCCCAGGTCGGCCATCGAGAAGGCGACGGTCATGCCGCCACCGCTGCCGAGGCCGGAGTCCTCGCCCAGGTACTGCTCCAGGGGGCTCAGCTCCTCGCCGTCGCCTGACTGGCCCGACGTGCCGCCGTTGCCCCCGTCGTTCTGCCCGCCGCTGCCGTCGTCGCCGCAGCCGGTCAGGACCAGGCCGGCCACGCAGGCGTACGCCAGCAGCCGGGCCCGTGCTCGCCAATTCGTCATGCCAGCAGGGTGCGATCAGCGCTGTGAAGAACCTGTGAAGGAGCCGTCAGATCCGCGCTCTTCACAGGTTCCTGACAGCTTCCTGCCACACTCGAATGCCATGGGAGCCCGGATCCTCGTGGCCGAGGACGACGTCAAACAGGCCGAGCTCGTCCGCCGTTACCTCGAACGCGAGGGCCACTCCGTCGTCATCACGCACGACGGCCGCGCCGCCCTCGACGAGGCGCGGCGGCGCCAGCCCGACCTGCTCGTGCTGGACGTGATGATGCCGCGGGTCGACGGCCTCGACGTCTGCCGCATCCTGCGCACCGAGTCCGACACCCCCATCATCATGCTGACCGCGCGGTCCACCGAGGACGACCTGCTGCTCGGTCTCGACCTCGGCGCCGACGACTACCTCACCAAGCCGTACAGCCCCCGCGAGCTGGTCGCCCGGGTCCGCACCATCCTGCGCCGGGCCGACCGGCACCGGGCCGCCGACTCCCGGCTGCGCATCGGCGACCTCGTGGTCGACACCGCGCGGCACCAGGTGTACGTCGGCGGGCGCGAGATCGACGTGACGCCGGCCGAGTTCAAGATCCTGGCCTGCCTGGCCGCCGAGCCCGGGCGGGTGTTCCCGCGGCAGAAGCTGCTGGAGCAGGCGTTCGGCTTCGACCACTACGCGCTGGACCGCACCGTCGACGTGCACGTCATGAACCTGCGGCGCAAGCTCGAGGCCGATCCGGCGGCCCCGGCGTTCCTGCTGACGGTGTACGGCGTCGGCTACAAGATGGCCGATCACCCAGGAGTGCGCGATGCGTCGTAGCCTGTTCGTCCGCCTGCTCGTGCTCTCGCTCGGGGTGGCGGTCATCTCGATCTCCGCGACCGCCTGGCTCACCACGCAGAGCACCAGCCAGCGGCTGCGCGGCGAGTTCGCGCGCACGCTCGAGGCCGATTCCCACGTCTACCAGAACCTCGTCGTCTACGCGCAGAACAACGACTCGTGGGACGACGTCGGCGACCTCGTCGACGAGCTCGCGCGGGCGACGGGCAGCCGGGTCGCGCTGACCGGCGCCGACGGCGAGGTGCTGGCCGACTCCGCCGGTTCCGGCGGCGACGCGCCGCCGCTGCCGTCGACGCCGACCGCCGAGATCGACGCCATGGCGCCGCTGTCGGTCATGGCCGGCGACTTCTCGATGGCGTCGGCCGTGCCGTTCGTCGACACCTGGTCCAGCGGTGTCGTGGCCGACGAGGCGACACCGTCCCCGGGCGACGAGGCCGCGCCGCTGGAGGAGACGATCAGCATCACCGGCATGGGCACCAGTTTCGTCAGCATCGGCACGCCGATGTCGACGCCGCTGGACTGGCGGCTGACCAAGGAGGAGGCCAGGGCCCGCGAGCGCCTGGTCGCCGACGCCAACGCCTGCCTGCGCGACCTCGGCAGCGACGAGCTGATCGTCAGTCCCGACGGCACGGTGCTGCGCGCCACGACCGACACGCTCACCAGCGTCCTGGAGCTGCCGGCCGAGTCGACGACGGTCGACGACTCCGTCCGCGGCTGCGTGCCGCCCGAGCTGTCCGAGGCCAGCGCGGCCAGCAAGGCGCTGAACGCCGAACAGGTGCGGCTGACCGAACAGTGCCTCGCCGACGCCGGCATCGTGCCCCAGCCCACGGTCGCCGAGACCGGGCTGGTGCAGCTCTCCGTCGACTCCGGAAACGAGGCCGAGGTCGACCAGCTGTACGACTGCTCCGTGTCGGCCGGCGACCAGGCGATGGAGCCGTTCCTCGCCGACGCCGCGCTGCTGTACATCGGCACGACCGACCGGTTCGACGCGCTCTCCGGCGACGGATGGGTGCGTACGGCGCTGACCGGCCTCGGCGTGCTCGCGGCCGCCACCGGCATCACCGTCTTCGCCGGCCGGCGACTGTCGCACCCGATCCGCACCCTCACCGAGGCGGCCCAGCGGCTGGCGTCCGGAGGACGGGGCACCCGGGTCCAGGTGACGGGCAGCGACGAGGTGGCGCGGCTGGGGCACGCGTTCAACGCCATGGCGTCGTCGATCGAGGAGAACGAGCGGCAGCGCAAGGCGATGGTCAGCGACATCGCGCACGAACTGCGCACGCCGCTGGCCAACGTCCGCGGCTACCTCGAGGCGGCCGAGGACGGCGTGGTGCCGATGGACCCGCAGCTGGTGTCGTCACTGCTGGAGGAGTCCACGCTGCTGCAGCGGCTGATCGACGACCTGCAGGACCTCGCGCTCGCCGACGCCGGCATGCTGCGGATGCACCGCGAGAGCATCGACGTCGCCGACCTCGCCCGCCAGGTGGTCGCCGCGCACCAGCCGTCGGCGTCCGGGTCGCAGGTTGAGCTGGTGGTGGCCGCGCCGCCGTCGGTCGTGGCCGACGCCGACCCGGTGCGGCTGCGCCAGGCGCTGGGCAACCTGGTGGCCAACGCCGTCCAGTACTCCGGCACCGGCAGCACCGTGCTGGTGCGGGTGTCGCGCGACGCGGTGTCCGACGAGGTGGTGCTGGCCGTGCGCGACGACGGTCCCGGCATCGCGCCCGAGCACCTGGAGCACCTCTTCGATCGCTTCTACCGCACCGACACCTCCCGCACCCGGGCCACCGGCGGCAGCGGCCTGGGCCTGGCCATCACCAAGCACCTGGTCGAGGCGCACGACGGCACCGTCACGGTGTCGAGCATGGTGGGCGCGGGGTCGACGTTCACCGTCCGGCTGCCGTCGCGGGCGCCCGTCCCGGCCACCTGATCAGCCGAAGGCGACCTCCGGCAGCCAGGTGACCAGGCCGGGGACCAGCGCCAGCAGCAACAGCATGGCGATCATCACGGCGAGGAACGGCAGCACGGCCACGCTGAGCTTCCCGAACGACACCCCGCTCATCTTGGTGAGCACGTAGAGCAGCGCGCCGACCGGCCACGTCAGCAGGCCGAGCATGAGGTTCACGACGACGATGACGCCGAAGTGGATCGGGTCGATGCCCAGCTCGGTCGCCACCGGCAGCAGGATCGGCAGGAAGATCAGGATCGCCGGCACCGCGTCCATCGGCATCCCGACGATGAGGAAGAACACCATCGCCAGCAGGATGAACGCCACCGGGCCCACGTTGAGGTCCTCGACCAGCGACGACAGCCCGGTCGCGAGGTCGCCCACCGTCAGCACGTACGAGAACGCGCCGACCACCGCGAAAAGGATCATGATGGTCGCGCTGAACACGGCGCCGTCGCGGAACAGCGGCAGCAGGTCGCGCGGCGCCAGCGTCCGGTAGACCACCAGGCCGAGGAACAGCACGTACGCCGCGGCCAGCATGGACAGCTCGGTGATGGTCGCGAAGCCGGTGAGGATGCCGCCGATCAGCAGCACCGGCGCGCCGAGCGCGGGCAGCGCGGCCAGCGTCAGCGGCCACAGGTCGGCGGCCCGGCGCGGCACCCGCTCCGTCCGCGGCAGCAGGCCGCGGCGGGCGTTCCACATGATCAGCAGCACCATCGAGCCCGCCAGCAGCAGCGCCGGCACGACGCCGCCGAGGAACAGCTTGCCGACGGACAGGTTCGTCACCAGCGCGACGAAGATCATCGGGATGCTCGGCGGCGCGATCGGCCCGATGACGGCGGCGCTGGCGTTCACGGCGGCGGCGAACTCGGGCCGGTAGCCCTCCTTCTTCATCGCCGGCAGCATCACCGACGAGACGGCGGACGCGTCGGCCGGCGCGCTGCCGGACACCCCCGACACCGCGACGTTGACGCCCACCGACGCGTACGCGAGGCCGCCGCGGTAGCGGCCGAGGAAGTACATCATCAGCCGCAGGATCCGCTCGGTCATGCCGGTGCGGTTCAGCAGTTCGCCGGTGAGGATGAAGAACGGGATCGCCAGCAGCTCGAAGTTGCCGATGCCCTTGGCCATCGCCGTCGGCAGGCTGGTCGCGTCCCCGAGGCCGAGCGCGCCGATCGTCACCAGCGCGGCCACGCCCATCGAGATCCAGACCGACAGGCCCAGCCCCATACAGGCGAACAGGGTGAGGAACAGGACGATGGTCTCCATGGCTCAGACCCCGTCCGCCTCGAGCCGCGAAGGCCGGGCCGCGAACGCGCGGACGAACTCCGCCGTCCGGCGCACCGCGGCCGCGACGATCTCGTCGCCCGCCTCGCGGCTGGCCAGGCGGGCGTCGCCGAACACGCCGTTGCGGGTCCGCGACGCGAACGAGCGCGGCACCGTCACGGCGAACGGCTCGTAGTTGTCCTCGAAGGCGCCGTAGTCGTCGACGTGGTCGCCGGCCTCCAGCGCGTCCGGGCGGACCAGGTCCGCCGTCACGGCCAGCGCGACGCTGGTCTCCACCTCGCAGGCGTGCCCCCAGCGCGCGGTTTGACGGTGTGCGGCCACGGCGTCCGCGGCCTGCGTCATCCAGAACGCCGACGCGGCCTCGACGCCGTGCTCGTAGGTCAGCTCCGTCGTGAGGACGCCCAGCACGTTCTCGTTGCCGCGATGCCCGTTGACGAACACGACCTTGCGCAGTCCGTGCGCGCGCAGGCTCAGCACCACGTCGGTGAGCACCGCGCGGAACGCGTCGGCGCCGATGCTCAGCGTGCCCGGGAAGGACAGGTGGTGCGCGGACAGCCCGAACGGCAGCGGCGGCGTGACGACGGCCAGCGGCGCCACCTCGTCGGCGACGCGGCCGGCGATCTCCGCGGCGACCCGCCAGTCGATGCCCATGCCCAGGTTGGGGCCGTGCTGCTCGGTGGCGCCCACCGGGATCAGGGCCACCTTCGCGTCCGCAGCGAGCGCCGCGAACTCGGTGGTGGTCAGGTCGCTGAGCCGGGTCATGCCGGGCTCCTCTCCAGGTCGGACTCGGGCACCGGCGGCGGGAAGCCGTGCGCGCGCAGCGGCATGGTCACGGCCGCGACGAGCAGCAGCACGCCGGCCACCGGGATGGCGGCATAGGCCCACGAGGTGGGCACACCGAGCTGGACGTACGGGATGTGGTCGCGGGCCTGCGCGACGGACAGGCCGGCGCCGACGACGATCGCGAAGAAGCCGATCTCGGCCACGCGCAGCAGCACGAGCAGCACCCGCAGCGGCCGGCCGGTGAGCTTGGAGTCCAGCCAGCCGGTCGTGATGTGCTCGGCGAAGCAGTACGCCGCGACCGACCCGAGCATGACGGTCCAGAGCAGCAGCAGCTGGCTCAGGTCGGTCACCCACAGCCAGCCGTGCCCGATCTGCCGGGCCACCATCTGGGCCAGGTTCACGACGAAGATCGCGAAGAAGGCCAGCCCGCCGGCCCACGCGGTCGCCCGGCCGAGGCCGGTGGCGACGGCGGCGAAACGGCCTCCGCCCGCGCGCGGGCCGGCGGAGGGGGTCACGACGCCTGCTCCTTCAGCTCGGCCACCTCGTCCAGCAGGCCTTCGGGCCACAGGTCGCCGTCGAACTGACGGAACGTCTCCGAGACGGCGGTGCGGAAAGCCTCGACGTCGGGCTGGACGACGGTGAGCGACTGCTCCAGTGCGGCCATGGCCTCGTCCATCTGCTTCTGCACCTCGGCGGTGTCCAGCTCGCCGGCCTCGTGCGCGGCGTCGACGACGGCGTCCTTGTCGTCCTGGCACAGGCCCTGCCACCAGTCGTCGGACACGTACCAGGACCGCGCGTCGCGGATGTAGTCCGTCGGCATGTAGTAGTCCTGCACCTCGTCGAGGCTCTGGTTGACGATGGTGATGGAGCCGTTCTCCTGCGCGTCGACGACGCCCTGGCGCAGCGCCAGGTACAGGTCGGCCAGCGGGACGACCTGCGGCTCGGCGCCGAGCGCCCGGGCGAACGCCTGCGGCATCGGCGCCTCGGCGATGCGCAGCTTCAGGCCCTCCATGTCCGCCGGCGTCTCGATCGCCCGGTTCGCCGACAGCGCCCGCGGCTCCGCGTCGCCCTCGATCGCGATGACGCGGACGCCGGTGGCCTCGGCCGCCTCGTCCAGCAACTCGCCGAACCGGTCGGTGCGCAGCACCTCGAGCAACTGGTCGTAGCTGTCCCACAGGAACGGGACGCTGGTGATGGTGAACGCCGAGGCGCCCTCCAGCGTCGGGTAGATGCTGATGCCCTCGTAGAACAGGTCGACCTCCTGCCCGGCGCTGAGCCCGGCGAAGATGTCGTTGACGCCGCCGATCTGGCTGTTCGGGAACACCCGGACGGTCAGCCGGCCGTCGGTGCCCTCGTCGACCAGCTCGGCGAACTTCTCCGCGGCCAGCGTGGCCGGGTCGGACTCGGCCCGGATCGTGGCCAGCCGCAGCTCCTGGTCGGTGCACTCCGCGGCGTCGCCGCCGCCGCTTCCGCCGTCGTCGCCGGTGACGAAGCCGCAGCCGGACGCGGCGACGACGCAGAGGGCGGCGATGAGGGTGGTGCGCGTCTTCATGCGGGTCATGCGGTGCCTCCCGAGGTGACGGTGAGGATGAACTCGATCTCGACGGGTGAGCGGCGCGGCAGGGCCGCCACGCCGACGGCGGACCGGGCGTGCCTGCCGCGGTCGCCGAAGATCTGCCCGATCAGCTCGCTGGCGCCGTCGATGACGCGCGGCTGGTCGTGGAAGTCGGGGGTGCCGGCGACGAAGCCGGTGACGCGGAGCACGCGGCCGATGCGGTCGAGGCCGCCGGCGTGCTCGGCGGCGCAGGCCAGGCCCTGCAGCACGCAGATGCGGGCGGCCCGCTTGGCGGTCTCGAGGTCGACGTCGTCGCCGAGCCGGCCGGTGATGCGGACCTCGCCGTCCTCCTTGGGCAGCTGGCCGCTGACGTACAGGACACCCGCGTGCTCGGTGACCGGCACGTAGTCGAAGCTGGGCGTGGCCGCCGGCGGCAGCTCCAGGCCGAGCTCGCGCAGTCGGGCGGTGGGGCTGTCGGTCACTGGTCCTCCTCGGTGTCGGGCGACAGGCGCGCCGCGTAGTCCGCCGCGCCGGAGGCGGCGGTGCCGTACCGGGGCGAGAAGCCCAGTTCGGCGCGGATGCGGCGGTCGTCCATCAGGGGCAGGTCGGGTGCGCCGTCCGGGATCTCGACGACGGTGGCGTCGGCGCGGCCGGTGCTGCTCGCGGCCACGATGGCCCGGACCAGCTCGGCCAGGCCGCCGCGGTGGCCGACGACGTTGTAGAGCGGGCTGGGCGGGTCGGTCCCGACGCCGGCCAAGAGTGAGGCCGCGGCGTCGTCGACGTGGATCCAGTCGGCGGTCCCGGTCCAGGCCTCGATGCGGGCCGGGCGCCCGGCGACGAGGTCGGCGAGGAACCGGACCAGCGTCTCCTGGCTGCCGCCGTACCAGCGGCCGGGCCCGTAGACCAGCGGCAGCCGGATGCCGGCGACGGGCAGACCGAGGTCGGCGGCCAGCACCCGGGCCAGCTGCTCGGCGCCGACCTTGGTGGCGCCGTAGACGAGGTCGGGCGTCAGCGCGGCGTCCTCGTCGACGGTGCCGCGACCGGCGGCCGGGCCGTAGACGGTGCTGCTGCTGGACCAGCACAGCCGCCGGACGCCGTGTGCGGCCGCGGACTCGATGACGTTGGCCAGGCCGCGGATGTTCACGTCGACGGCCAGGGCCGGGCGGTGCCGGGCGCCGGCGGCCAGGCCCGACGCGCCGACGCCGAACGCGGCGAGGTGGACGATCGCGTCGGGGCGCGTGTCGGCCAGGACGGCGTCGACGGCGGCGCGGTCGGTGACGTCGAGGACGGTGTGCCCGACACCGTCGGGCAGGTCCGGCAGCGCCGGGCCGCCGGGCGCGTCGTGGCCGGTGACGACCACGCGCCGGCCCGCGGCGACGGCGGCACGGGCGACCGCGGCACCGATGAACCCGGTGCCGCCGATGACGAGGACGGGGCCGGTCATCGGTCCACCCGCAGCCGGTCGAGGGCGTCCTCGTCGATCTCGATGCCCAGGCCGGGGCCGTCCGGGACCATCACGGCGCCGTCGACCAGCGTGAACGGGCGGGTCGCCAGGTCGTCGCGTAGCGCGTTGCGGCCGCGGTCGTGCTCCAGCCACAGCGGCTCGGCCGGGTGGTCGACGTGCGGGTAGTCCGGCACGGCGGCCAGCAGCTGCACCGACGCGGCCTGCGCGACGACGCCGCCCCACACGTGCGGCGAGAACCGCACGTTCCACGTCTGCGCCAGGTGCGCGATGACCCGCGCCTCGCCCAGCCCGCCGCACTTGGACACGTCCGGCTGGACGACGTCGACCAGCCGCTCGGCGATGAGGTCGCGGAACCCGTAGCGGGTGTAGACGGCCTCGCCGGCGGCCAGCGGGACTCCGCAGCCGCGCAGCAGCGCCCAGCCGCTGCGGTCGTCCGGCGACACCGGCTCCTCGATCCAGCCGGGCGCGAACTCGCGCAGCCGGTCGATCGAGCGGCGGGCCTGGTCGGCGGTGTAGTTGCCGTTGAAGTCGAGCAGGATCGCGGCGTCCGGGCCGAGGATCTCGCGGGCGGTGCGCGCCCGGGCGACGTCGCTGTCGAAGCCGAGGCCGAGCTTGATCTTCACGCCGGTGTAGCCGTCGGCGGCCAGCTCGCGCAGCCCGTCGGCGAACCGGCCGTGGTCGTTGTCGCGGGTCACGTAGCCGGCCGACGCGTACGGCGTCAGGCGGTCGCGGGTACGGCCGCCGAGCAGCACGTGCACCGGGACGCCGAGCGTCCGGCCGAGCGCGTCCCACATCGCGATGTCGATGGCGCCGGCCGCGGCGATGTGGTGGCCGCCGCTGGAGTGGTGGTAGCCCTGGTTGAACAGCCGGGTCAGCCAGCTGCCCGACGGCTCCAGCCGCGCGCCCGCCAGCCCGCCGGCCAGCTCCTCGATCAGCACCGCCGTCGCTCGCGACGAGCCCCACGCCTCGCCCCAGCCGACCACGCCGTCGGTGGTCTCCAGCCGCACCAGCGTCGCGGCCCGGGCGTGCACCAGCCCGCGGGCCGAGCCGTAGGCGTCGTCGGGCGCGAAGGCGTCGCGCACCGCGACCGCCTCGATGCGAGCGATCTGCGGAACGGTCATGCGCGCGCTCCCATCAGGCCGGACAGCCGGGCGGCCGGAGTCAGCACGTCGGAGTCGGTGCGGACCACGAGGACCCGTGGCCCGGCCTCGCGCCGCAACTCGGCCAGCGCGTCGTCGAGCTGGCCGGTGTCGGTGACGGTGCGCGCGGCGGCGCCCAGCGACCGGGCGAAGCCGGCGAGGTCGACCGGGCCGATGTCGACGCCGCCGGTGCGGCGCAGCTCCCGGGCCTGGTGCATGGCGATGGTCCCGTAGAGCAGGTTCTGGAAGACGACGACGATCGGCTCGACGCCGTAGCGGGCGGCGGTCTCCAGCTCCTGCCCCGTCATGAGGAAGCCGCCGTCGCCGGCGAGGGCGAGGACCGTGCTGTGTCTTTGCGCCAGAGCGGCGCCGATCGCCGCCGGGACGGCGTAGCCCATCGCGCCGGAGATCGGCGCCAGCTGCGTGCGCGGCCGCTCGAACCGCCAGTACCGGTGCCCGAAGACGGAGAAGTTGCCCGCGTCGCTGGTGACGACGGTGTCGTCGGCGAAGCCGCGGCGCAGCGCGGCCATGACGTCGGCCGGGTGGACGCCGCCGGTGGCCTCGTCGTGCGGGGCGCCCGGGTCGCTGAACGCGAGGTAGCGGGCGTGGGCGTCGCTCCAGTCGTGCGCCGGTTCGCCGGGGCCGGCCCGCTCGACCAGCGCGGCGGCGAAGGCGCGCACGTCGGCGACGACCCCCAGCTCCAGCGGGACGACGCTGCCGAGGGTGTCCGGCTGGGTGTCGACCTGGACGACCCGCGTCCCCTCGGCCGGCAGCGCGTACGTCTGCGTCGTCACCTCGTCCAGGCGGCTGCCCAGCACCAGCACGACGTCGGCCGTGCGCAGCGGCTCGAGCAGCTCGGGCGCCGTGCCCAGCGTCAGGTGGCCGAGGTAGTGCTGGTGCGTGTTCGGGAAAGTGTCCTGGCGGCGGAACGCCGTGTAGACGCCGAGCCCGTACCGCTCTGCCAGCGCGGTCAGCACCTCGTGGCCGTCCTGCGCGCCCTCGCCGAGGATGACGACCGGGCGGGCGGCCCGCTCCAGCAGGCCGGCCGCCGCCGCGACCTCGTCCGGGCCCGGTTGCGGCCGGGGCCGCGCCGGCACCCGGCGTCCGGCCGGCCGTCCCGGTTGTCCGAGCAGGTCAGACGGGAAGGCCACCACCGCCGGACCCGGCCGGCCGGACGTCGTCATCGCCAGCGCCCGCGCCACGACGTCGGCGGCGCGGTCGGCGCGCTGCACCGTCGCCCCGAACGTCGACAGCTGGGCGAAGAACCCCGGCAGGTCGACCTCCTGGAAGGCCTCCTTGCCGAGGTGGTCGGTCTCGACCTGGCCGAGCAGCACCAGCATCGGGGTGGAGTCCTGGTGCGCCGTGTGCACCCCGATCGCGAGGTTCGTCGCGCCGACGGCCCGGGTCGCCATCGCGACCGCCGGGCGACCCGTCAGCTTGCCCTCCGCCTCGGCCATGAAGGCCGCGCCGGACTCGTGCCGCGTCGAGATCAGCTCCAGCTCCGGGCGCCGCACGACCTCGTCGATCAGCTCCAGGAAGCTCTCGCCGGGGACGGTGTAGAACCGCCGCACCCCGGCCTCCGCGAGCAGGTCGACCGTCGCGGCCGCCGCCGTCGTCGTCACTGCTGCGCCTCCTCGGGCTGCTGCAGCCGGCGGAACACGTTCTCGACGTGAGCGGCGGCCTCTCTCAGCAGGGCCGGGCCGTCGCGGCCGACGAGCGCGGCGAAGATCGCGTGGTGCTCGGCCTGCGCCTCGCGCGCTTCACCGACCGAGCGGCCCTGGTAGTGGCGGGCGACCTGCACGTGCACCTTGAGGTCGTCGAACGCGTCGAGCAGGAAGATGTTCCCGCCCGCGGCGACGGTGGCCCGGTGGAACTGCGCGTCGAGCTCGTTGAACGCCTGGATGTCCAGCTCCGGCGCCCCCGCGACGCCGTCCAGCTTCTCCACGATCTGCCGCAGCTCGTCGATCGTCTCGTCGTCGAGGTGGTCGACGGCCGTGCGCAGCGCGCCCTGCTCGATCACCGACCGGGCGTCGAACAGCTGCCGCAGCTCGTTCTCGTCGAGCAGGTCCGTGACGCGGAAGCCCTTGTACGGCTCGACGCTGACCAGGCGCTCGGTGACGAGCCGGTTCAACGCCTCCCTGATCGGCGTATGACTGACGTCGAGCAGCGCGGACAGCCGCTCCATGGTCAGCCGCTGGCCGGGCGCCAGCCGGTGATCGATGATCTGCGCCCTGAGCATCTCGTAGGCCCGGTCGCTGAGCGCATCCCTGGAGACCTTCCCGCCAATCATGGATTTTATAAAATCTATCGTTTGCCGGGTTGTCAAGGGGTGGGCCGAGAACGTGATGGTGTGAAGACGGCGTCAGGCCGGGGATGTGTGCACTGCCCAGCAGAACCGGTATGCTCGGCGTCGTGCCGCCTCTATGGGCGGCATCTGCGGGTGTAGTTCAATGGTAGAACTCCAGCTTCCCAAGCTGATAACGCGGGTTCGATTCCCGTCACCCGCTCCACGCCTCCACCGCCGGTTTCGGTGCCATCATGGACACCACCGACCAGGCACGGCCAGACGGTCGCCGCCGAGCAGGTAGGAGCCGCTGATGTCCAGGCGGAACCATGGCCGCAGTGGCTCGATCACCGGCGCCCCCGGGTCCACCTGGTGGGCGCCCCGGGCTCGCGGCTGGTGGATCGCCGTGCTGTTCGCCATCGGGTCGTTGCTGTTCGCGGTCGGCTCCGTGCCCGCGTACGTCAGCGCCGTCGGGACCCGGTGGGACACCGCCACCTACTTCGTCGGCTCGCTGTTCTTCACGTCGGCCTCGTTCCTGGCCTACCGCGAAGCGGTCGACGCCGGCCCGGCGCATCGGCGCTTCTTCGTCTACCAGCCCGGGCGGATCGACTGGTGGGCGACCGCCGTTCAGCTGGCCGGGACGCTGTACTTCAACGTCAGCACGGGAGTGGCCATGGCGGCCAACCTGTCCGCCGAGACCGAGCACCAGCACCTCTGGCGGCCCGACGCGATCGGCTCGGTCTGCTTCCTGGTCGCCAGCTTCCTGGCCTGGTACGAGGCCTGCCACGGCTGGGTCGCCTGGCGTCCGCGGTCGTGGTCCTGGTGGATCACGCTGACCAACCTGATCGGCTCGATCGCGTTCGGCATCTCCGCCGTCGCGGGCTACATCAACCCGATCACCGGCCAGGTGCACGACGCGGCGCGGGCCAACACGCAGACCTTCATCGGCGCGGTGTGCTTCCTCATCGGCGCCGTGCTGCTGCTCCCCGAACGGACTCAGGAGACAGCCGGCGTCACTCCCCCTTCAGCTGGATCAGGCCGGCGTTCGTCGGGGTGAATCCGCAGGCGTCGAAGTAGAACGAGCGCAGGTGGTCGTCGAAGTCGACGTGGAGCCATTCGCAGCCGGCGGCTCGGGCGTTCTCGCGGGCCACGGCGATCAGCCGCACGCCGACGCCCTGCCGCTGCGCTCGTGCCGCCACCGCGGTGTCCTGGATGAACGCGTGCACCAGCCCGTCCCACACGACGTTCACGAAGCCGACGAGGTCGCCGTCGGCGCGCGCCGTGACCCAACCGACGCTGTGGCGGTCGAGTTGCGCCTGCCAGTCGTCGTCGAAGGGGCGGTGGTCGAAGGCGTCGGCGTGCAGGGCGTTCACCTCGTCGTTGGTGAACGGGCCGCGCCACTCGAAGGTCGTCATCGCCCCATCCTGGCCCGCTGCTCAGACGTCGACGAACAGGTTGATCGTGACGACGTCGCCGATCTGCAGGTTCTCGGCCCGGCGGACGACGTCCTTGAGGGGGACGAGGTAGCCGCCGTCCTTCGGGTAGAGCGACGTGGTCCACTCGGTGCCGTCGATGCGGGCCTTGACCGGGATCATCCCCCAGCCGTACGTCACCATCGCCGCCGCCTCGGCCAGCTCGGCGCTCTCGTCGGCCGGCACCGTCACGAAATGGAACGGCGACGGGCCGCGCCAGTGCCAGATCTCACCGCTGAACTCCAGCTCCACCGGCTCAGCATAGGGACGACCCGGCGTCAGTCGCGGACCTCGAGCCAGTCGAGCGCCTCCTGGCGGGTCCGTACCACCTCGCGTCCGAAGCGGGGCAGGTCGACCATCGCGACCGGCCCGCCGTAGAACGCGTCGTCGTCGGCGCGGATGCCGAGGGCGGCGAGGTACTCGATGAGGATGTCGCGGTTGAACCGCTGTTTGATCAGGCGGGCCCGATACAACTCGGGACGCTCGAACGACAGTGGGTCGCCGTACTCGTGCCAGCTCCACCGGCCGTCGGCGCAGTCCGCGCAGAGTGACCGTTCCTGCACCGGCCACGGCACGCCGGCATGCCGTGCGACCCGCAACTGGGTCCCGCCGTGCCCGGGTCCGTGCCGTGGCGAGTGCAGCGCGGTCACCCGGCGGACGCCGGGCAGCGCGGCCGCGACCGGACCCGCAATGCTCGGCTCACCACCCGTCGCCCTGTTGTCGATCAGCGCCGTCCAGGTCTCGCCGCATCCGATGACGAGGTAGCGCGTCACCGGCACGGTGAACGGCTCGAGCGCCTCGAGGCAGGCGGGGTACGGCGGCAGGCCGCGCTGCCACCAGCGGCGGCGCCGTACCGTGCCGTGCCACACCGCCGCGACGACCTGGTCGAACGGGCCCTGCAGGTACGAAACCCACCAGCCGGCCGGGCTGGCCGATCCGCCGAGCAAGCGCTGCACGCCGGCGAGCCTAGACCGCGGGCAGCGGCTCGCCGCTCACATGCGTCACCACCAGCTCCGGGACGGCGCCTTCGGAACCGCCGCGGGCGGGGAAGTCGAACACGCCGAGCATGAGCTGCATCGGGTAGTCCGGCGCCTGGTGCACCACCCGCACGACCTGCCCGTCGACGCTGAAGGTGAGGCGGCCAGGGCGCCAGTCGACGCCGTAGAGGTGGAAGTCGGAGAGCTCCAGGTCGAGCCAGGGCGTCGCGAAGTCCTCGCTCAGCAGCGGGTCGCGGAAGGCGTGCACCCCCATGCCGACGTCGTGCGGGGCGGACCCGAACACCTCCATGACGCAGATCTCGCCGGACCGCTCCGGCCGGTCCTCGATGCCGGACAGCCAGAACGCCACCATCGAGCGCTCCGTGACGACGCCGCGCATACGCGCCTCGAACCGCCCGTACGTCGGCGTGTACCCCCAGAACGGCGGCTGCTCCTCGCGCACCGTGAGCCCCGGCACGAACGGCTGCTGCCCGACGGTGCTGCCGACGGGCCCGGAGAACGCGCCGGTCTGCAGCGCCGACACCCGCAGCGGCTCGTCGTGGCGGTCGGCGCACCAGAGGCCCTGCGTCGGCGGAATGGACAGCCGCAGCTCACCGTCGCTGACGGTGTAGGTGGCGGCCGACTCGGCGCGCGAGCTCCAGTGGGACAGGTAGAAGGGACACCAGACGCTCGTGTCGAGGTCGTCGCCGTCGAACCGTTCCTCCATACGCACGGCCATGCCAGATCGTAGCCCCGTCCCCGGACATCATTCCCAGACGGACACCGACGGGAGTCCGCGGTGCGCCCGCGCGGCGTCGACCAGCTCCTGGACCAGCGCCGTCTTGGCCCGCGTGTACGCGTCGGAGTCGTCGGTGCGGGTGGCGAGGTCGCGCTTGAGCGCGCCGTACCGGCCGGCAGCGTCGGGGTGGGCGCGCAGGTGGTCGCGGAGCAACCGCTCGTTGCGGGTGTCCCACGTGTCGGCGGTGACGACGTGCAGGTGGTGGGTGCGCCGGCCGGTGGCGTCGTCGCGCGGGTAGAACAGCCGGCCGGTCATGCCGGTGTCGAGCCGCCGGTACCCGAGCGCGAGCAGCGCGTCCTCGCGGGCCGTGACGGCGTCGAGCGCGGGCACCGACGCCATGAGGTCGATGATCGGCTTGGCCGCGAGCCCGGGCACCGACGTGCTGCCGATGTGCTCGAGCTCCAGCAGGACCCCGGGCAGCGCCGCGCGCAGCTCGCCGGCGGCCGCCTCGGCCAGCGCGGGCCACGCGGGGTCGTACTCACGCACTTCGATGACCATCCGGCCACGCTAACGAACCCCGGCCCGTGGTTAGGGTGTGCTCATGCGTTTCGGCGTCCTCGGCCCGCTGGCCGTCTGGACCGACGACGGCGGCAGCGTCACCGTCCCGGGGGTGAAGGTACGGGCGCTGCTCGCCGACCTCCTCGTGCACCAGGGCCGCACGGTGTCGGCCGACCGACTGGCCGACGACATCTGGGGCGACGACGCGCCGGCCAACCCGGGCGCCGCGCTGCAGGTGCGGGTGTCGCAGCTGCGCAAGGCGCTCGACGACGCCGAGCCGGGCGCCCGCGACCTCGTCGTCTCCCGCGCCCCCGGCTATGCGCTCGAGACCGCTGCCGTCGACGTCGCGCGCTTCGCCGAGCTCGTGGCCCGCGCCCAGGACGCCGGCGACCCGGCCCGGCGCAAGGAGTTGCTGACGGAGGCGCTCGGCCTCTGGCGCGGCCCGGCCCTCGCCGACTTCGCCGACCACGAGTTCGCCGCCACCGTCGCCGCCGGCTGGGAGGAGCGCCGGCTGGCCGCGCTCGAGCTGCTGGCCGAGGCGCGGCTGGAGCTGGGCGAGCACACCGTCCTGGCCGCCGAGCTGGCCGCGCCGGTCGCCGACCACCCGTTCCGCGAGCGGCTGCGCGCCGTCCACCTGCGCGCGCTCTACCGGGCGGGACGGCAGAGTGAGGCGCTGGACGGCTACGACGAGTTCCGCCGCGGCCTCGCCGACGAGCTGGGGCTGGACCCGGGCCCGGAGTTGGCCGCCCTGCACCAGGCCATCCTCGAACAGGACCCGAGCCTGGCCCCGTCGCCGCAGCGGCGGCGGGCCCGCACCAACCTCCCGCCGCCGGTCGCGCTGATCGGCCGCGACGCCGCGCTGGAGGACCTGCGCGAGCTGCTGGGCAAGGAGCGGCTGATCACGCTGACCGGCCCGGGCGGTGTCGGCAAGACCCGGCTGGCGACGTCCGCGGCGCACCCGCTGGCCGACGGTTACGACGACGGCGGCTGGCTGGTCGAGCTGGCCGCGCTGGAGCGCCCGCATCCCCGTCGCGCCGTCGACGACATCGCCGAGCTGACGATGGCCACGCTCGGCATCCGCGACGTCGCCGAGCCCGGCGAGCGCCCCGCCACCCCGGCCGACCGGCTGGCCGAGGCGCTGCGCGAGCGCCGGATGCTGCTGGTCCTGGACAACTGCGAGCACCTCGTCGAGCACGCGGCGGCGCTCGCCGACCGGCTGCTGCGCGCCGCGCCCGGCGTCACGGTCCTGGCCACCAGCCGCGAACCGCTCGGGCTCAGCGGCGAGGTGCTCTGGGACGTCCCGCCGCTCGACCTGCCCGAGGCCGACGACCACCTCGCCGAGTCCGGCGCCGTGCGGCTGTTCGTCGAGCGGGCGACGGCGTCGGCGCGCGGCTTCACGCTGGACGCGTCGACCGGTCCGGCCGTGGCCCAGCTGTGCCGGCGCCTCGACGGCATCCCGCTCGCGCTGGAGCTGGCCGCGACCCGGGTCCGCGCGCTGGGCGTGCACACGCTGCTGGACCGCCTGGACGACCGCTTCCGCGCGCTCGGCAGCGGGCCGCGCGACCGGCCGGCCCGGCAGCGCACGCTGCTCGCGGCCATCGAGTGGAGCTGGAACCTGCTGGAGCCGGACGAGCAGACCGTGCTCCGGCGGCTGGCCGTCCACGCCGACGGCTGCACGCTGGCGGCCGCGGAGGCGGTCTGCGCGGAGGACGGCGACCTCGACGTCCTCGACCTGCTGGTCCGGCTGGTCGACCGGTCGCTGGTCGTGGTCGACGAACGGGCCGGCGGGCCGCGCTATCGGCTGCTGGAGTCCGTCGCCGCGTACGGCGTCAACCGGCTGCACGAGTCCGGCGAGCACGCCGTCATCCGGGCCCGGCACGCCCGCTACTACACCGACCTGGCCGAGCGGGCCGACGCGGAGCTGCGCGGTCACCGTCAGGGCGCCTGGCTGCACACCCTCGACGTCGAGTCGGCCAACCAGCGCGCGGCGCTCGACTCCGCCGAACGGCTCGGCGACGCCGAGCTGGCGCTGCGGCTGACCGGCGCCCTGACGTGGTACCGGCTGCTGCGCGGCCGGCCGACGGAGGCCCGCCGGGCGCTGGAGACGGCGCTGACGGTCGCCGGCGAGGCGCCGCCCGCCGTCCGCGGCCGGGCGCTGACCTGGCACACCGGCATCACGATCCTGCAGGGCGACCAGCACGACTGGGCCGAGCGGTGCGAGGCGGCGCTGCGCCCGTTCGACGAGGCCGACGACCCGGCGGCCCGGGCGCACGCGGAGTGGTTCCTCTGCCACGCGACGTTCGACCTCGGCGACGCCGCCTTCACCGAGCGGCTGCTGGACAGCGCCACCGAGGGCTTCGCGGCGACCGGCAACCGCTGGGGCGAGGCCGCGGCGCTGACGCTGCGGGCGCGGCTCGCGCACGTCAACGGCGACGCGGCCGCGATGGAGGCCAGGGCGTCCCAGGCCGTGCGGATCTTCACCGACCTCGGCGACGGCTGGGGCGTGCTGCAGGCGACCGACTGGCTGATCGGGCAGGCCGACCTCACCGGCGACTACGACCACGCGCGACGGCTGTGCGCCGACGCGCTGACGCGGGCGGAGTCGCTGGGCCTGTGGTCGGAGGTCTCCGGCGTGCTGTCGTGGCTGGCATGGATCGAGGTCCAGACCGGCGACAACCTCGCCGCCCGCGAGCACGGCGAGCGGGCGCTGCGGCTCGCCGCCGAGCACAGTGGCCGGTCCGCGCAGGTGTTCGCGTCGCTCAGCGTGAGCTTCGCCGCCCGCCGGTCCGGCGACTTCGACGCCGCCGAGGAGCTGCTGACCCGCCTGCTGCGCGGCGCCGAGGAGCAGTCCGAGACCGCCGGGACCGCGTTCTACGCGCCGATGGTGCTGAACGAGCTGGGGCTGCTCACCGCCGAGCGGGGCGACCCCGCGGCGGCGCTCGACCTGCACCTGCGCTCGCACGACGTCGGTGTCGAGATCACCGCGGGCCGCGATCAGACGGCCGCGCTGGAGGGCGCGGCCGCCGCGCTGGCGCTGTCCGGAGCGGCACGCGACGCCGCCGTCGTGCTCGGCGCCACCCGGGCCGCCCGCGACACCGTCGGCTTCCCGCTGTCACCGGCCGAGCGGCTGGAGGCCGAGCGCGTCGCGGCGCTGGTCCGATCGGTGCTGGACGACGCCGCGTTCGAGGCGGCCGTCGCCGACGGCGCGCGCATGACCAGCGCGGCCGCCCGGGACCTCGCCGGGCGGCCGCGCAGGGAGCCGGATCACTTGGGCGCGTAGACGCCCACGATGATCCCGGAGTCGAAAACGGTCTGGTCGACCAGCTTCAGGTGGCTGACGTCGAAGCCGTCGCCCAGCCGGTACCCGTCGCCACCGGCGATGACCGGGTACGTCCAGAAGTGGTACTCGTCGACCAGCTGATGCTCCAGCAGCGTGCGGTCCAGCTCGCCGGTGCCGTACTTGATGATGTTCTCGCCGGGCTGCTGCTTGAGCTCGGCGACGGCCTGGGCGACGTCGCCCTCCAGCGCACGGGCGTTCCACTCCAGGTCGCCCGTCAGCGTCCGCGACGCGACGTACTTCGGCAGCGCGTTCATGCGGTCGGCGATCGGGTCGCCGGCCCGCGACATCCACGCCTCCTTGAAGCCGTCGTAGGTCTCGCGGCCCAGCAGCATCGCGTCGGAGCCGTCGACCAGCTTGGCGTTGTAGTTGTTGTGCTGCTCGTCCCAGTACGGCTGGCCCCAGACGTGCGGCTCGCCGATGCAGCCGTCGAGCGTGATGAAGGTCGACTCGATGATCTTGCGCATGATGTCCTCCTGGTCGGTTCGTTCTCGATGACCCCCACGATGCCGGTACCGCCTTACGGTTTCCTTCAGGTTCCGCTTCAGGCGTGTCCACAGCGGGTACGCGGGGAGGCAGGAGGTGCACCGTCATGAACACCAGCTCCCACCAGATCGGCGTCTGGCTCGATCAGCTGCCCGCCGACCGCCGGGCGGAGGTCGAGGCGCTGGCCGGCCAGGTCCGTGCCGCCGTCCCGGGGCTCGACGAGGCGATCAAGTGGAACCGGCTGACCTTCACGGCCGGCGGCGACTGGCACCACTGGGTGTGCGCCGTCGCCGCGACGAAGCACGGCGCCAGCCTGTCGCTGCACAAGGGCGCCCTCCTCGACGACCCGGAGCGCCTGCTCACGGGCGACGGCCAGTACCTGCGCACCGTGCCGGGCGCCCGAGCCGGCGAGCACGCCGCGGCGCTGGCGGACCTGCTTCGACAGGCGGTCGACCGGCAACGCGACATGCTTCCCGGCTGACGCGAGTGGCACAATCCGCCGCATGCCCGCGAACCTGATCGTCGAACCGCTCGATCGGCGGCCGGAGCTGGCCGCGATGCAGTCACAGCTGCCGAACCTGTGGCCGCGCTTCATGCAGCAGGACCCCACCGCGAATCTCTATTACCCGGACGTCGAGGCCAACCACCCCGAGCACGTGCTCATCGCCTACGAGGAGCCGGACACCCCGGTCGCGCTCGCCTACACCGTCCCGTTCGAGTTCGGCAGCGAGCACCGGCGGGAACTGCCCGACGACGGCTGGGACGGCGTCATCCGGTGGGCCGCGCAGGACCGCGACCGCGACACCCGGCCGACGCTGGTGTCGGCGCTGGAGATCTCCATCCGGCCGGACCGGCGCGGCCAGGGCCTCGCGCAGGTGCTGCTCGCGGCGATGCATGAGAACGTCCGCCGGCTGGGCTTCACCGAGCTGGTGGCGCCGGTCCGGCCGAGCGCGAAACACCTCGAGCCGCACACGCCGATGCACGAGTACGCCCACCGCACCCGCCCCGACGGCCTGCCGGAGGACCCGTGGCTGCGGGTACACGCCCGCGCCGGCGCGACGATCGCCAAGGTCGCGCCGCGGTCGATGGTCATCACCGGCACGCTGGCCGACTGGCGCGAGTGGACCGGCCTCCCGTTCGACACCACCGGCGACGTCGTCGTCCCGCAGGCGCTGCTGCCCGTCCACTGCAGCGTCGAGCACGACCACGCCGTCTACGTCGAGCCCAACGTGTGGATGCGCCACCCGGTCGGCTGACCGACGGCGTCAGCGGTCGGCCTGGTGGTACTCCAGGCCGGCGCCGGACGGGATCAGGTAGGCCGCCCACCGCTCCACCGGCGGCTGCCCGCCCAGCGACCGCGCCGTCGTCAGGCCCGCGACCTCGGGACCGATCAGCGCCAGCCGGAACGGCACCGCGGCGAACAGGCGGGCGCCGATGTCGGCCAGCCAGCGGTCCAGCGGCCGCCGCCACAGCAGGGAGTCGCCGCCGCGGAACGGGAAGGCGGCGCTGCGCGGCTCGGCGAGGTCCAGCGCGCCGACCGGGATGAAGAACACCAGCCAGTCGGTACCGGACACCTGCCGGACGGCCCGCGCCCCGCAAACGACGGTGCGCTGCCGCGGCAGCGTGACGAGACCGGCCAGGCGGCCGTGCCGCTGCAGCGCGGCCGCGGTGCACGGCGCGTCGGTCCACGTACCGGGGTCGTCGCGGCCGGCCGCATGGCACCCGGCGACATCGGCGGCCGCCCACAGCGTCGTCAACGCCGTCTCCAGCCGCGCGTCGTCGCGTTCGCCCAGCTCGACGGCCAGTTCATAGGCACCGCCGAGCCAGAGCGCGTCATCTCGCAGATCGGAAGCGTCCGCCGCCACGGGACCATCATTCCGGCTGGACGGCGCTCATGGGGGTGGTTCCGGACATCTCGGGCCAGACGGTCCTAGATGAGGTCGACGACCACCTTGATGTCGTCGTCCTCGCGCCGCAGTGCCCGCGCCGCGTCCTCCAGTGGCACCCGCCGGGTGATCAGCCGGCCGAGCCAGGCGGGGTCGGCCGCCGCCAGAGCGTCCGCCGCGGCCCGGTAGTGCCGGTGGTTGGCGTTGACCGACCCGAACAGCACGTCGTTCTCCAGCACCATCTCGCGATAGCCGCTGCCCGCCTCGACGGAGATGCGTCGCCCGGCGGCGTACACGCCGGTCAAGCAGACGATGCCGAACGCGGCGGTGTTCGCCATGGCGCCGAAGGCGAGGTCGGAGACACCGGTGGCCTCGATGACGACGTCCGGCCGGACCTTCTCGGCGGCCCGCTCCAGCCCGTCGTGGTGGTACGTCGCGCCGAGGGCGGCGACGGCGTCCGGCTTGGGCCCGCGGCCGACGACGTCGAGGACGTGCACGTCCAGTCCGCGCTGCACGCCCAGCAACGCGGCCAGCAGACCGATCGGACCGGCGCCGGTGACGAGCACCGAGGCGGGCTCGAACCACGCCCGCTCCCCGATGCGCTGGATCTGCTCCCACGCCTTCGCCACCACACTGGCCGGCTCGACCAGCATGCCGACCGGCTGCAGTGCCGGATCGAGCACGACCACGTCGCCGTCCGGGACGCACCATGCCTGCGAGCCGAAGCCGTCCAGTCCCTTGATGCCGTGCTCGGTGTAGCGGCCGTTGCGGCACATGTCGAACTCACCATGCGCGCAGGCCGGGCACGGCACCGGGTCGGGCCGCCGGACGACGCCGACCACCAGATCGCCCGGCTCGGCCCGGCTCCCGGCCGGCGCCCGCAGGACCCGGCCGAGCGACTCGTGCCCCAGCACCAGGAGGTCGCGACCGGGCGGCGGGTCTCCGTACTCACCAGCGACGATCTCGGCGTCGGTGCCGCAGATCCCGATCGCGACGCCCCGCACCAGCAGGTCGCCCTCCCCTGGCGTCGGGTCGGGCACCTCGCGGACCTCGAACGACCCGGGCCGGCCGGGCTCCACCGTCATCGCGCGCACTGTGGACCCTTACCCCGGAACCCATCGGCCACCGGAGTAAGAATACTTGACGGGTGGACACTATTTGATGAGGATAGGGGGCCCATCAACCAGGAGGAAGGCCATGTCCACGTCGGTGCTCTACATGTCCATGTCCGTCGACGGCTACATCGCAGCGCCGGACGACTTCCTCGGCGGCCCCGAGGGTCACCGGCTGCACGAGTGGTTCGCGCCGGGCGGCGAGTTCGCCGAGCTCACCGGGCCGGCGGCGCAGGTGATGGAGGAGATGGGTGCGGCCGGCGCCGTCGTCACCGGACGGCGCACGGCCGAGCTGATGGACCACTGGGGCGGCGACCTCGGCGGCCGGCCGATCTTCGTCGTCAGCCACCGCCCGCCGGGTCCGGCCGCGCGGTTCGGGTACCCGCTGGTGACCTACGTGACCGACGGCGTCGCCAGCGCGATGGAGCAGGCGCGGGCCGCGGCCGGCGACAAGGACGTGCACGTCCAGGGCGGGTACACCGCGCAGCAGGCGCTCGCGGCCGGTGTGCTGGACGAGCTGCAGATCGCGCAGGTGCCGGTGCTGCTGGGCGGCGGCCGGCGGCTGTTCGACCTGCTGCCCGCCGAGGTCGAGCTGGAGATCGTCCGGGTCATCGACACCCCGGAGGCCACCCACCTGCGGTATCGCGTGGTCAGTCCGGCAGCATCGGCATGACCAGGCCCTCGTCCTTGTTCAGCAGCACCGCCCGGGTGACGGCGCGGACGCCGAACCGGTTGCGGACGTCGTCGACGGTGGCGTCGAGGGCGCTGCCGCCGTGGCGGTCGATGGGCAGCGCCAGCTGCAGCGGATCGTCGTCCTCGAGGTTGCTCAGCGCGACGCCGACCAGCGTGAGGCCGCGCTCCTCGATGGTCGGCGCCGTCGCGGCGACGAGGTTGCGCACCACCGTGAGCAGCTGGCCGGTGTGCGACGTCGGCTCGGCCAGCGTGTGCGAGCGCGTCGCCCGGGTGTAGTCGTCGAAACGCAGCCGCAGGACGACGGTGCGAGCGACCCGGCGGGCGGCGCGCAGCCGGCGGGTGACGCGGTCGATGATGCCGACGACGACGGCGTCCAGCTCGGCCGCCGTGCGGCGGCGGCTGCCGAGCGCGTGCTGCGACCCGATGGAGTGGCGGCGCTGGCCGACGACGACGCGGCGCGGGTCGCGGCCGATGGAGAGCGCGTGCAGGTGCCGGCCGGCCGCCGGGCCGACGATCGCGACCAGCGATCGCTCCGCGAGCAGCGCGACGTCGCCGACGGTGTGGATGCCGCGCTGGCGCAGCTTCACCGACGTCTTCTCGCCGACGCCCCACAGCCGCTCGATCGGCAACGGGTGCAGGAAGTCGAGCTCGCGGTCGGGCTCGACCACCAGCAGGCCGTCGGGCTTGGCGACGGCGCTGGCCACCTTGGCGAGGAACTTCGTGCGGGCGACGCCGACGGTGATCGGCAGGCCGACCTTCCGCAGCACCTCGCGGCGCAACCGGGCAGCGATCTCGGGCGGCGAGCCGGAGATCTTGGCCAGCCCCCCGACGTCGAGAAACGCCTCGTCGATGGAGAGCCCCTCCACCAGCGGAGTGGTCTGCCGGAACACGTCGAACACCGCCTCGCTGGCCGCCGAGTAGGCGGACATGCGCGGTGAGACGACGACGGCCTCGGGGCACAGCCGGCGCGCCTGGCGGCCGCCCATCGCCGTGCGCACGCCGCGCGCCTTGGCCTCGTAACTGGCGGCCAGGACCACGCCCATGCCGACGATGACGGGCTTGCCGCGCAGGTCGGGGTCGTCGCGCTGCTCGACCGACGCGTAGAAGGCGTCGAGGTCGGCATGCAGGATGTTCGCCCGCTTGACCACGAACACATGTTCGCATCATCTCCACATGATGCCAAGACCTCCGACAGTCCGTATCTTCTTGACAAATGTATTTGTCGGTGACAGCATGGTCGGCATGCAGGACGTGACGGTGATCGAGGACCCCGCAGCGGCCGAGGCGTCGCTGGACCCCATGCGCACCCGGCTGCTGGCCGAGCTCGCCGAGCCGCTGTCGGCCACCATGCTGGCCGGGCGCGTCGGGCTGGCCCGGCAGAAGGTGAACTACCACCTGCGCACGCTCGAACGGCACGGGCTGGTCGAGCTGGTCGAGGAACGCCGGAAGGGCAATGTCACCGAGCGGGTGCTCCAGGCGACGGCGGCGTCGTACGTCATCTCGCCGACGGCGCTCGCGGCGGTGCAGCCCGACCCGTCCCGCTCCCCCGACAAGCTGTCCGCGCGCTGGCTGCTGGCGCTCGCGTCGAAGCTGGTCCGCGACGTCGGGCTGCTGCTCACGGCATCGACGAAGGCACGTAAGCGGGTGGCCACGTTCGCCATCGACGGCGAGGTGCGCTTCGCGTCGGCCGCCGACCGCGCCGCGTTCGCCGAAGAGCTGGGCGGCGCCGTCAGCGCGCTGGTCGCCAAGTACCACGACGAGTCCGCCGCCGGCGGGCGCACGCACCGCGTCGTCGTCGCCGTCCACCCGAGCGTCGACACCGCGAAGAACGAGGAGTCCTGACATGAGCCGCCGCTTCGAATCCACCCACCAGGCCGACCTCGACGCCACGCCCGAGGACATCTGGCAGGCCATCGCCACCGGTCCCGGCATCGACTCGTGGTTCATGGGCAAGGCCGACGTCGAGCCCGGGCCCGACGGCAGCGTCCGCATCGACTTCGGCGGCTACGCGCCGTCGTACGACGTCACCGCGTGGGAGCCCGGCAAGCGGCTGGCCTACGGCGAGACCCCTGAGCCCGACGGCCGGTTCGTCGCCTACGAGTTCCTGCTCGAGGGCCGCGATCACGGCAGCACCACGCTGCGGGTGGTGGCCAGCGGGTTCCTGCCGGGCGACGACTGGGCCGACGAGTTCGAGGCGATGTCGCGCGGCCACGAGATGTTCTTCCGCACGCTGTTCGAGTACCTCGCCCACTTCGCCGGCCGCACCGCCACGCCCGTCACGGCGTTCGGCCCGCCGGTCGCCGACTGGGACCACGCCTGGTCGACGCTGCACGACGAGCTCGGCCTCACCGCCCCGGTCCGGCCCGGCGACGCCGCCACCGTGCTGGGCGCCGACGGCGTCGTGTACTACGTCAACGCCGACACCCTCGGCGTCCGCACCGGCGACGCGCTGCTCCGCTTCATCAAGGGGTTCCGCGGCCCGATGATCGCCTCCCACCACGTCTTCGCCGACGACGCGCAGCGGCACACCGACGCCGCCTGGCAGTCGTGGCTCGCCCGCGTCTTCGGCTGATCCCACCCGACAAGGAGAGTCCGCCCATGTCCACCGTCACCTCGGCCGACGGCACCGTCATCGCGTACAGCAAGGCCGGCTCCGGCCCGCCGCTCGTCCTCGTCGACGGCGCCCTGTGCTACCGCGATTTCGGCCCCATGTCCGGCCTCGCCGACGCCCTGGCCTCGTCGTTCACCGTCTACACCTACGACCGGCGCGGCCGCGGCGAGAGCGGCGACACCGCGCCGTACGCCGTCGAGCGCGAAGCCGAGGACCTCGAGGCGCTGATCGCCGCGGCCGGCGGCGAGGCGTTCGTGTACGGCGTCTCGTCCGGCGCGGCGCTGGCGCTGGAGACGGCGAAGCGGCCCGGATCCGGCATCACGAAGCTGGCGCTGTACGAGCTGCCCGCCATCATCGACGACACCGCGAAGCCGTGGCCGTCCGACCTGCTGGCCCGCACCGACGCGCTGGTCGCGGCCGGCCGCCGCGGCGATGTCGTCAAGCTGTTCATGAAGACCGTCGGCGCACCGGCGGTCGCCATCGCGATGATGCGGCTCACCCCGGTGTGGAAGAAGCTCAAGGCCGTGGCGCACACCATCCCGAACGACTTCCGCGTGCTCGGCGACACCGGCTACGGCAAGCCGTTCCCCGCCGACCGGTGGTCCGCGGTCGCCCAGCCGGCCCTCGTCATGGACGGCGGCAAGAGCCCCGAGTACATGCGGGGCAGCCAGCGGCGGCTGGCCGAGGTGCTGCCGAACGCGCAGCACCGGACCCTGCCCGGCCAGACGCACATGGTGAAGGCGGCCGTGCACGCTCCGGTGCTCGCGGAGTACTTCAGCTCCTGACGACCTCCGCCGCCCGCTCGCCTGGCGTCGGAGCCGGCGCCGTCCGCCGTGCGGGCAGCAGCAGCCCCACGGCGGCGCCGGCCAGGGCCAGCAGGAACGCGCCGGCCAGAGCGGCCGTGAACCCGTCGGCGAACTCCTCCGGCGACTCGTAGCCGCCCCGGGCGGCGAAGACGGCGACCAGCACGGCGATGCCGAACACGCCGCCCAGCTGGCGCAGCATCGTGTTCGCGCCGGCGGCCTTGCCGATCAGGTGCTCGGGGACGGATCCGACGGCGGAGTTCTGCGTCGCCGGCATCGCCATCGCGATGCCGATGCCGGCGATCACCAGCGGCGGCACCATCGCGGCGTAGGCCAGCCCCGGCGACGCGATCAGCGCCAGCCAGCCGAACCCGGCCGCCTGCAGCACCAGCCCGCCGGCCAGGAACGGCCGCTCGCCGAACCGGTCGACCAGCGCGCCCGCGATCGGCGCCACCACCATGAGGCACCCCGTCCACGGCACCAGCCGCAGCCCCGCCTGCAGCGGCGAGTGCCCCTGCGCGACCTGCAGGAACTGAGCGATCAGGAAGAGCGTCCCGAACAGCGACGCGATCAGCAGGAACCCGGCCGCGTTGCCGGCCGAGAACGACCGTGACCGGAACAGGCTCATCGGCAGCATCGCGTGCGCCGCCCGCCGCTCCCACCCGACGAACGCCACCAGCAGCACCGCGCCGAGCGCCAGCGTCGTCACGACCTCCGCGCTGGCCCAGCCGGCGCCGTTGCCGCGGACCAGCCCCCACACCAGCCCGAGCGCCGCGCCCGTCGCCAGCACCAGCCCGGTCAGGTCGAGCGACGTGCGGGCGCCGCGGCTCTCCTCGATCCGGGTCAGCGCGAACGGCAGCACCACCAGCCCGAGCGGCACGTTCAGCCAGAAGATCCACTCCCAGGACAGCCCCTCGGTGATCGCGCCGCCCAGCAGCGGGCCGCCGACCACCGAGAGCCCGGTCACGCCCATGAAGATGCCCAGCGCCCGGCCGCGGCGCTCGGCCGGGAAGGCGGCACTGAGCAGCGCGAGCGACAACGGCATCAGCAGTGCGGCGCCGGCGCCCTGGGCGATGCGGGCCGCGATGAGCCAGCCGACGCCCGGCGCCAGCGCGCAGGCCGTCGACGACGCGGTGAACGCCACCAGGCCGACGGCGAACATGCGACGCCGTCCGTAGCGGTCGCCCAGCGCCGACCCGGTCAGCAGCAGCACCGCCAGGCTCACGTTGTAGGCGTTGACCGTCCATTCCAGTTCTTCCAGCGTGGCGCCGAGATCGTCCCTGATGGTGCTCAGGGCCACGGTGACGATCAACGTGTCCAGGGCCACCATCAGCGAGGCGACCGAAGTGAGGGCCAGCACCCAGGCCCGGTGCGAGCGAGAGCTCATCACGACTCCTTTCGTCACCGGGGCAGATCCGCGCACCGTCCGGAACTCGCCGCGATGACTTCTGGCGGCGGCGCGGATCTGTACTGGAGTGAGGGCACTCCAAGGAGGAAGATCCATGACCGTGACGTCCGAGGCGCGGGCCGACGAGTTCGCCCGGCAGGCCGACCCGTACCGCCGGGAGCTGCTGGCGCACTGCTACCGCATGCTCGGCTCGCTGCACGACGCCGAGGACACCGTCCAGGAGACCTACCTGCGGGCGTGGCGCGGCTACGACGGGTTCGAGGGCCGGTCGTCGCTGCGGACCTGGCTCTACACCATCGCGACCCGGGCCTGCCTGCGTGCGCTGGAGACCCGCGGCCGCCGCGCGCTGCCGTCGGGACTCGCCGGACCTGGCGGCGACCCGGACGCTGCGCTGGAGCCGCCGCTGACCGACGTCCCGTGGCTCGAGCCGTTCCCTGACACCCTCGCCGACCCGCTGGCCGGCGACCCCGCCGCGATCGCCGTCGGGCGCGAGAGCACCCGGCTGGCGCTGATCGCGGCGCTGCAGTACCTGCCGGCGCGGCAGCGGGCGGTGCTGATCCTGCGCGACGTGCTGCGCTGGCGGGCCGCCGAGGTGGCCCGGCTGCTGGACACGACGACGACGGCGGTCAACAGCGCGCTACGGCGGGCCCGGGCGCAGCTGGCCGAGCTGAACGTCGACGGCGTCGATGCGGCGCCGTCCGACGCGCGGCAGCGGGACCTGCTGGACCGGTACGTCGCCGCGTTCGAGCACGCCGACATCGACGGCCTGGTGCGGCTGCTGGCCCGCGACGCCGTGCTGGAGATGCCGCCGCACGCCACCTGGTTCCGCGGCGCCGAGACGATCGGCCGGTTCCTGGCGCCGCGGCTGCGAGCGCCCGGCGGCATGTTGGCGCTGCCCACCCGGGCCAACGGCCAGCCGGCGCACGCGATGTACAAGCGCGGCCCGGACGGCGTGCACCGGGCGCACGGGCTGGTGGTGCTGACGATGGCCGGTGCGCGGATCGACCGGCTGACGGTGTTCCTGGACCCCGAGGTGGTCAGGGCGTTCGGTCTGCCCGCCGTCCGAGCTGGCGGCGCCACCAGGTGAGCCAGGTGTAGGGGCTGAGCGGGTTGCCGCGGTTGCGGCGGGCCTCCTCGGCGGCGGCCCGCTCCTCGGCGGCGGCCCGCTCCTCGGCCGCCGCCCGCGCGGCCTCGGCGGCGCGCTCGGCCCGCACCTGCTGCTCGGCGGCCATGCGCTGGGCCCGCGCGGCGCGCCACTCGGCCACGACGGTGTCGGGGTCGGCCAGGGCGACCGCGATGTCCGGGCCCGACGGCGCGCGCAGCCACTGCTTGATGCGCTCGTTCAGGTCGGCGACGACGTCGCGGACGACCTGCTCGGACCGGACGTCGCGGAGCGTCTCGGGCAGCTTGTGCAGCTCTTTGCGCAGCAGCAGCGGTGTCGGCAGCAGGACGTCGGTGGACTCGCCCTCGCGGGCCAGCTTCTCGCGGATCCAGCTGTACTCGTCGCCCGGCCGTGAGGGCGGCAGCGGTTTGCCGGAGAGCGGGAGATCGTCGAACTCGCCGCGCTCCTGCGCCTCGCGGACCTGTTTGTCGATCCACGACTCGAAACCCATGCCGGGCGGTTTGCGTTCCGCCATGACCCTATTGTCGCAGGAGCGGCTTCTCGAACCAGAAGTGGGCGTACGGCTCGGCGTTGAACGCGGGCACCTCGGTGTATCCCGCGGACCGGTAGAGCGCGATGGCCTCCGTCAGGGCCGCGTTGGTCTCCAGCCTGACGGCGGGCGCGCCGGCCTCGGCGGCGTGCCGCTCCAGTTCGGCCAGCAGCCGGCGGCCCAGACCGAGCCCGCGGGCGGACGCGTCGACCCACATGCGCTTCAGGTGCGCGGGCCCGGCGTCGTGGAACAGCAGCACACCGCACCCCACCGGCGTCGTGTGCAGCAGGGCGACCAGGAGCAGCCCGTTCGGCGGGCGCAGGTCGGCGGCGGCGGCGCGGATGCCGCGGTCGAGGGAGAATCCGCCGTCGAACCGGACGTCCAGCTCGGCCGCGTAGGCGCGCAGGCAGTGCTGGGCGACCGGGTCGTCCGGGTCGGTCACCGCGAACCGCACGGTGGCCGCCGTCAGCAGCCGCTCGACGTCGGCCATCGCCGCGACCAGCCGGTCGCGCTGCCGGCCGTCGAGCGCGTCGAGCAACTGTGTGGCGAGCTCGTCGCTGCGCTCGTCCAGCAGCCGCTTCTCGGCCCGGCCCGCCGCCGTGAGCCGGGCGAGCGTCACCCGCCGATCCCCCGTGCTGCGCTCCGTCGTCACCAGACCGGCCGCCTCCAGCGAGCGCAGCAACCGGCTGACGTAGCCGGAGTCGAGATCGAGCGCCGCCCGCAGCGACCGCACGTCGCGACCGTCGCCGATCTCCCACAACAGCCGCGACTCGCCCAGCGGGCGGTCGCGCGCCAGGAACCGGTCGGACAGCGCGCCGACCTGCTGCGTGACCACCCGGTTGAACCGACGCACCTGCGCGACCATCGCCTCGTCCATTCTCTGACTCTAGTCAGAGAATGCGCGTGGGCCTAGAGTCCTGCCATGGCCGAACTCGATCTGGGCGGACGGCGTGCGCTGGTCACCGGCGGCGGCAGCGGCATCGGCGCGGCGGTGGCCCGGCGGCTGGGCGCAGCGGGCGCTCACGTCATCGTCGCCGACATCGACGGCGGGCGTGCGGCGTCCGTGGCCGGCGAATGCGGCAGCGGCGAGGCGTGGCAGGTCGACCTCGCCGACACCGCCGCCCTCGCGACCACCGAGCTGGACGTCGACGTCCTCGTCAACAACGCCGGCATCCAGCACGTCGCCCGGCTGGAGGAGTTCCCGCCGGACCGGTTCGCGTTCATGCTGCGGCTCATGCTCGAGGCGCCGTTCCTGCTCATCCGGGCCGCGCTGCCGGGCATGTACGCGCGCGGCTGGGGCCGCGTCGTCAACGTGTCCAGTGCGCACGGCCTGCGCGCCAGCGCGTTCAAGGCGGCCTATGTCACCGCGAAGCACGGCCTCGAAGGGCTGTCCAAGGTGACGGCGCTCGAGGGCGCCGCGCACGGCGTCACGTCGAACTGCGTCAACCCCGGCTACGTCCGCACACCGCTGGTCGAGGCACAGATCGCCGACCAGGCCCGGGTGCACGGCCTGCCCGAGGACCGCGTCGTCAGCGAGATCCTGCTCGCCAACGAGGCGATCAAGCGCCTCATCGAGCCCGGCGAGGTCGCCGAGGCCGTCGCCTACCTCGCCAGCCCGGCGGCGCAGTCGATCACCGGCACCGACCTCGTCCTCGACGGCGGCTGGTCGGCCCGCTAGACGGAGGTCCCGACGGCGTAGGCGATCAGCCGCACCGCTTGGGGCTCGAACAGCACGGTGTAGTGGTTGACGCCGCCGGCCGGGATGACGCGGACGGTCGGGGGCAGGCCGGCCGCGGCGATGCGGTCCGCGTCGAGCAGGCCCTGCGGCTCGTCCATCAGCCCTCGAGCGGCGTACAGCAGCGTCGCCGGGACGGTGCCGTCGCGCAGCGACCGCAGCACGACCGGGTCGGCCAGCACGTCGGCGCCGTCGGCCCGCACGGCGTCGAGCACGCAGGACGAGCGGCGCTCGCCGCCGGCGCCCACGAGGTCGTGGCGCAGGTACGCCGTCAGCAGGTCGCCGTACGGCGCGGCCAGGGCCGGGCCGATGGCCGGGTGCTCGCGCCAGAAGTCCAGGTATGCGTCGTCGTCGGGGAAGCTCATCGTGAGCCGCCGCATCGCCGGGCCGATCACCTGCTCCAGCGCGTCGTCGATGTCACCCTCGGGCGCCGGGAACCCGACCCCGCCGTCGATCAGGACCAGCGACGACACCCGCGACGGGTACAGGTACGCCGTCAGCGCCGCCACGTAGGCGCCCATCGAGTGACCCAGCAGCACGGCCGACTCCACCCGCGCGGCGTCCAGCACGGCGACGACGTCGGCGGCGTGCGCGGCCAGCCCCCACGGCCCGCGGACGGACCGGCTGTCGGCGCGGCCGCGCAGGTCGGGCGCCAGCAGCCGGACCTCGCCGTCCAGCGCCTGTGCGACAGCGCCGAAGGCGAGCGCGTTGGCGGTGATGCCGTGCAACGCCATGACGGCGGGAGCGCCGGCCGGACCGCGTCCCAGCTCGTGGACCGCGAGCGTCCCCCCGTCGACCGCGACCCCGAGTGTCATGAGCCGTCCAACCCGCTGACCAGCGCCGCGACGAAGTCGTCCGGTTTCTCGACGTGTGGGCTGTGCGCGGTGCCGTCGAGGACGGTCTCGGTGCTGACGCCGCCGGCCGCGCGGTAGGCGTCGAGGACGGCGCGGGTCTGCGCGACCATCGGCTGCGGCGGCGCGACGTCGTCGCCCGGCCAGCCCGGCACCGCGCCGATGGCGCCGAGGTAGGCGAGGTCGAACAGCGAGGTGTCGGAGACGATGACGTCGTCGGAGCCGCGGATCCAGCGGATCGGCGGCTTCGGGTCGATCGCGTCGAGCCCGTCCAGCCGCAGGTGCGTCGGCGCCATGGTGTTGAGCACGCCGTGGGTGCCCGGGCCGACGCCCGGCCAGGCCTCGGTGGCGACGGCGTCGCCGGGATAGTGGTCGTCGCCGACCGCCGTCGTGAGCATCGACTCGACGTAGGCGTCGGCGTGCTCGGGCACGAACGGCGGCTTCACGTACGACGACAGCATGACCTGCCGGGGCGACAGCGCGCCGTCGTCGCCGCGGTCGCCGTCGCGCAGCCGGGCCACGAACTCGGGGTTGGCCGCGCCGCCGCCGGAACCCGCCGCCGACGGGTCGGCCAGCGCGCCGTCCACGCCGCGGGTGCCGCCGAACCCGTACGGCGACACCGGGTTCACCAGCGTGACCGACCGGTACCGCGCCGGGGCGTCGAGCAGCAGCTGCAGCACGACGGCGCCGCCCATGCTCCAGCCGACCAGGTGCACGCCGTCGAGCCCGAGCAGGTCGAGCAGCCCGGCGACGTCGTCGGCGTAGTCGCGGACGCCGCGGGTCGCGTCGACCGGCAGCGTCTCGGTGCCGCCGAAGCCGCGCAGGTCGGCCGCGATCGGGCGGAACCGGTCGGGCAGCCGGAGCATCGCCGGCTGCCAGAACACGCTGGACGACACGTTGCCGTGGACGAACACGACCGGTTCACCGGTGTCGCGGCCGGCCACCGTGAGTGTGTTGACGGTGAGCCGCGGCGTCGGGTGGCGGTTCTCCGTCACGCCCGGCATGAGCATCGATGTCATGGCCCCCTCCTCAGAGGATGATGCCCTACCCGGGGCCGGAGCGCGCGGGGGCCGCTACTCGGTGGGAAAGCGCAACCCGATCTGCCGGCGGATCTCGTCCAGCGTCGCCATGATCGCCACCGTCTCGTCCAGCGGCATGACGTCGCTCTCCGTCGCCCCGTCGCGCAGCAGCCGGGCGACCTCGACTGCCTGGTGTCGCAGGCCGCCGCCGGTCGCGGGCTCGAACCGCTCCGGCTCCGCACCGGGGCGCAGCAGCGAGAACGACGTCGGCGCGTACCAGACGTCGTCGATCTCGATGCGCGCCTCGGTGCCGGTGATGACGGCGCGGTTGGCCGTCCGCGCCCGCAGCGTCGTCGTGACGACGGCGTGCGCGCCGCTCGCGTATGTGAACACGGCGGACGTCTGCGCGTCGACACCGCTCTCCGACAGCGTGCCCGCCGCGCTGACGCCGTCGGGGCGGCCGAGGACGTACGACGCGAGCGACACCGGGTAGATGCCGAGGTCGAGCAGCGCGCCGCCGGCGAGGTCGGCCCGCTGCAGGCGGTGACCGGGATCGGCCGGGATGGCCTGCCCGTGGTCGGCGACGACCGTCGTGATCTCACCGAGCGCGCCGGCCCGCAGCAGCTCGTCGATGCGGCGGAAGTGCGGGAGGAACCGCGTCCACATCGCCTCCATCAGGAACAGCCCGCGCTCGCGCGCCAGCTCGACGAGGTCGCGGGCCTCGGCGGCGTTGACGGTGAACGGCTTCTCGCACAGCACCGGCTTGCCGGCCTCGAGCGCGAGCCTGACGTTCGCCGCGTGCGCCGTCTGCGGTGTGGCGACATACACGACGTCGACGTCGGGGTCGTCGACCAGCTTCTCGAACGACCCGTACGACCGCGGGACGTCGAGCCGGCCGGCGAAGTCGCTCGCGCTCTCGTCGCTGCGCGACCCGACCGCCACCACCTCGGCGTCGTCGACCGGCCGGAGGTCGCGGGCGAACGCGGCCGCGATGCCGCCGGTGCCGATGATGCCCCAGCGGGTGCGCGACATGCCTTCTCCCTACCGATAGCCCGTGACGTCGGCGGGCTTGCCGGCGTCCTGCACCTCCACCAGGTACCGCCAGGCGTCGGGGCGGCTGCCGTCGAGGTCAGAGAAACCATAGACCTGGGCCAGCTGTCCGCTGGACAGCGACTGCCCGTTCCACCGCGCGACCTCCGGGTCGGCGGCCAGCGCCGCGACCGCCCGCCCGACGTAGCGAGGCGTCTCGGAGATCGCGAAGTGCGGCTGCGCCTCCAGCGCGTCGCGCCAGGTGTCCTCCGTCACGCCGAAGTGGCTCAGCATGAGCTCCGAACGCAGCCAGCCCGGCGTCAGCGCCACCGCCGTCGCCTGATGCGGCGCGAGCTCCTTCGCCTGCCCGAACGCCATGCGCAGCACCGACGACTTCGCGAGGTCGTAGAAGAACGACACCCGGTAGTTCGTCGCGTTGTAGTCGGCCGTCCCGTCCGTCATCTCGACCACCAGGCCGCCCTTGGTGCGGATCAGCAGCGGCAGCGCGAAGTGGCTGGTGATGATGTGGGTGTCGATGGCGAGCCGGAGGATCTTCAGGCCCTTCTCCAGCGAGTGCTCCCACAGCGGCTCGTCCCAGGCGAACAGCAGCTCGCCGCCCCAGATGTCGTTGACCAGCACGTCCAGCCGCCCCTGCTCGGCGTCGATGCGGCCGACCAGCGCCTCGACCTGCTCCGGCACCAGGTGGTCGACCTGCACGGGGATGCCGGTGCCGCCGGCCGCCGTGACCAGCTCCGCGGTCTCCTCGATGGTCTCGGGCAGGTTCTGCTCGGACCGCTGTGCCCGGGTCGTCCGCGCCGTGCAGTACACGGTCGCGCCGGCCGCCCCCAGCTCGACCGCGATCCCCCTGCCCGCGCCGCGCGACGCCCCGGTGACGAGCGCGACCTTGCCTTGCAGCGTTGTCTCCATGGTTCGATGGTGCGCGGTGGTCACTGACACGGCGTGTCAGGGATTTCGGCGGGGCTTGGTTTCGGACTCGACCACGTGCGCGGCGACCGCAGCCCAACGGTTACAGGACGTCCTCGGGCAGCTGGAAGCGGTACCCCAGCCCTGGCTCGGTGATGAAGTAGCGGGGCTTCGACGGCTCGGGCTCCAGCCGCTGCCGGATCTGCGTCATGAACACCCGCAGATAGTTCGTCTCGGTGCCGTACGCCGGACCCCAGACCTCCCGCAGCAGCTGCTCGTACGTCACCAGCCGCCCGCTGTGGCGCACCAGCACCTCGACGATGTGCCACTGCCGCGGCGTCAGCCGGACGGCGGCGCCGTCACGGACGACCCGCTTCGCGGCGAAGTCGATGACGAAATCGGGGGTCGAGACGACCGCGTCGCCGTCGGGCAGGACGGCGCGGCGGGTGGCGGCGCGCAGGCGGGCGAACAGCTCGTCCATGCCGAACGGCTTGGTGACGTAGTCGTCGGCGCCGAGGTCGAGCGCCTCGACCTTGGCCGCCTCGGTACCCCGCCCGGACAGCACGACGATGGGCACCGACGACCAGCCGCGGATGCCGCGCACGACGTCGAGGCCGTCCATGCTGGGCAGCCCGAGGTCGAGGATGACGGCGTCGGGGTGGTGGCGCGCGGCCAGTTGCAGGGCGTGCTCACCGGTGCCGGCGAGGTCGGCGGTGTAACCCCGGGCCTTGAGGTTGAGGGCGAGGGTCTTGCGGATGCCGGCGTCGTCATCGACGACGAGCACCCGGCCGGCCGACTCCATGCAGCCGATCGTAGCCGCAGGCACACTTGGGGGTATGGGACGCGGTCAGCTGCGGATCTACCTGGGCGCCGCACCCGGCGTGGGCAAGACGTACGCCATGCTCGAGGAGGCGCACCGGCGGCTGGCCCGCGGCACCGACGTCGTCGTCGGGGTGGTCGAGGCGCACGGCCGGGCCCGGACGGCGGACCTGCTGGCCGGTCTGGACGAGGTCCCGCGGCGCACGATGACCTACCGCGGCGCCGAGTTCGAGGAGATGGACCTCGACGCCGTGCTGCGACGCCGGCCGGAGGTCGCGCTCGTCGACGAGCTCGCGCACAGCAACGTGCCCGGGTCGCGCAACGCCAAGCGCTGGCAGGACATCGAGGAACTGCTCGACGCCGGCATCACGGTGCTGTCGACGGTGAACATCCAGCACCTCGAGTCGTTGAACGACGTCGTCGAGCGCATCACCGGGGTGCCGCAGCGCGAGACCGTCCCGGACGAGGTCGTGCGGCGGGCCGACCAGGTCGAGCTGGTCGACATGACGCCGGAGGCGCTGCGCCGCCGTATGGTGCACGGCAACGTGTACACGCGGGAGAAGATCGACGCGGCGCTGGGCAACTACTTCCGGGTCGGCAACCTGACGGCGCTGCGCGAGCTGGCGCTGCTCTGGCTGGCCGACAAGGTCGACGACCAGCTGGACCGCTACCGCGCCGACCACCACATCGACGACACGTGGGAGGCGCGCGAACGCGTCGTCGTCGCGCTGACCGGCGGTGCGGAGGGCGAGACGCTGATCCGCCGGGCCGCCCGCATCGCCGCGCGCGGCCGGGGCGCCGACCTCATGGCCGTGCACGTCATGCCGAGCGACGGGCTGGTCGGCGCCGACCCGACGCTGCTGGCCCGGCAGCGGCTGCTGGTCGAGAGCCTCGGCGGCACCTATCACCAGGTGCTCGGCGAGGACATCCCGGCGGCGCTGATCGAGTTCGCCCGCGGCGTCAACGCCACCCAGTTGGTGCTCGGCGCGAGCCGACGCGGCCGGCTGGCGCAACTGTTCTCCCGCGGCGTCGCGCTGACGACGATGTCGCAGGCCGGCTCGATGGACGTGCACCTCGTGCCGCACCGGCAGGCCGGCCGCGGGCGGACCGCCGCGCTCGGCAGCCCGCTGTCGCGGCACCGGCGGATCGCCGGGTTCGTGCTGGCGCTGGCCGTGCCGCCGCTGTTGGTGCTCGCGGTCCGGCTGCTGCGCGACGACGTGTCGCTGGCGACCGGCGAGGTGTTGCTGCTGGCGACGGTCATCGCGGCCGCGTTGGCCGGTGGCATGTGGCCGGCGCTGCTGGCGGCCGTGGCCGGCTTCCTGCTGCTGAACTGGTTCTTCACCGAGCCGATCCACTCGTTCGCGGTCAACCGGCCGGAGAACATCATCGCGCTGGCGGTGTTCCTGCTGGTCGCGGCGTCGGTGAGCGTCGTCGTCGACACCGCCGCCCGGCGCACCCGCGAGGCGGCCCGGGCCAGCGCCGACGCGCAGAACCTGGCGACCGTCGCGAGCAGCATGGTCGGCAACCCGCGGCCGCTGATCGGGCTGCTGGAGCGGCTGCTGGAGACCTACGGGCTGACGTCGGTGACGTTGCTGGAGCGCTCCACCGGCGCGCCGCGACTGCCGGGCACGCAGGAGAACCCGTCCGCGTGGTCGGTCGTCGCGTGTGTCGGCGAGCGGCCGTCGCTGACGCCGGCCGAGGCAGACGTCGAGGTGCCGATCGACGACGTGCTCGCGCTGGCGCTGCGTGGCCCCGCGCTGCCGGCCGAGGACCGTCGCGTGATCGAGGCGTTCGCCGCCCAGGCCGCCCTGGCGCTGCGGCAGGAACGCCTGGCCCGCGAGGCCGCGTCGGCCGGCACGATCGCCGAGGCCGACCGCATGCGCACGGCGCTGCTGGCCACCGTCGGTCACGACCTGCGCACCCCGCTCGCCGCCGCCAAGGCCGCCGTCACCAGCCTGCGCAGCGACGAGGTCCGCTTCGACGCCGACGACGAGGCCGAGCTGCTGGCGACCGCGGACGAGTCGCTGGACCGGCTGACCGAGCTGATCACCAACCTGCTCGACCTCAGCCGCCTGCAGGCCGGCGTGCTGGGCGTCGCGTCGCGCCCGACGGAGGCGGCCGACAGCATCGCCCGCGCCCTCGCCGAACTGGGCGAACCGGGCCGCCTGGTGACCGTCGACCTCCCCGCCGACCTCCCGCGCGTCGACGCCGACCCGGCGCTGCTGGAACGGGTGCTGGTGAACGTCGTCGGCAACGCGCTGCGGTTCAGCCCGCCGGACCGCCCGCCGACCATCACCGCGCGCGAGGACGACGCCGTCGTCGAGCTGCGCGTCATCGACCACGGCCCGGGCATCCCCGAGGACCAGCGCGACCGCGTGTTCGTCCCGTTCCAGCGGCTCGGCGACAGCGGCACCGGCGTCGGGCTCGGGCTGGCGCTCTCGCGCGGCCTCACCGAGGCGATGGGCGGCACCCTGATCCCCGAGACCACACCCGACGGCGGGCTCACCATGCTGCTGGCGATCCCGATCGAGGACGAGAAATCCGCGTCGGACTAGTCCGGCCGCGTGTGGTCGATTCCCGCGCGGTCGAGCACGTCGGTGAGGTCCAGGCCGAGGCCACGGGCGTAGCGGATCAGCTCGATCACGTCGATGCGCCGGTCGCCCGACTCGAACAGCGACACCTTGCGCTGGGTGAGCCCGATGCGCTCACCGAGCTGGGTCTGGGTGAGGTGGCGCTCCACCCTCAGCTGCTTGAGCGTGGCATAGAGCCGCTGGTACTCGGGAGCCCGGCTGTCCACCACCCGCACATCCGACCGTCCTGGGATCAACTAGCCAAAGTTTATCTGCCGGTCCGGAATGCCGGACTCGTCAGCGTCCGCGCACGCGGTCGAGGCGATCGAGGAGCGCCGCGGTCCGCTCGGCCAGCCGGCCGGCCCGGTCCGCGTCGAGCGTCGGCAGGGTGAGGGGAAGGCGCCGGTCACGATCGACGGCGGTCAGCGACGCCGGCGGCGGCGCGTCGATGAACCAGTCGATCGGCGCCACCGCGGCCTCGACCGGCCGGGCGAACAGCCGGGCCGCCACCCGGATCGAGCCGCGGGTGAGCCGGGGCAGCGTGGAGAGGTCGCCGCTGCGGGTGAAGCCCGGGTGGTAGAGGACGTAGGGCACGCGGTCGCCGTGCCGTGCGGCGTACCCGACACCGAGCAGGTCGTTGGCGCGGCCGGCCTGCAACTGCGCGGCCACCGCACGGTAGCGCCGGGTCAGCTGCAGGTCGTCCCAGTGGATCGTCCCGTTGCGGGTGCCGACTCCGGCGACGTTGACGATGACGGGGGACGCGCTCAGCTTCAGCGCCGGCGTGAGCCCGTGACTGAGCAGATAGCGGCTCAGGTAGTAGAGCGCGAAGGTGCTCTCGAATCCCTCGGTGGTCTCGACCCGGCGCGGCCGCACCCGGTTCGCGCACAGCACCAGGGCGTCGACGACGTCGGTGGACGCCTCGATCGCGCGGATGACGGACCGGGCGCCCGCGACGGTGGTGAGATCGGCGCGGACGACCTCGGCCCGTCCGCCGACGGTGGCCGCGTCGGCGACCAGCCGGGCGCCCTTCTCCGCGTTGCTGCCGACGGCGATCACGTGGTCGCCCTGGGCCAGCCGGCGCAGTGCGAGCGCCCGGCCCATGCCGTCGGTGCCGCCGCTGATCACGATGGTGCGCGAATCCATGAACGCTCCGTGGTGGTATCAAACAGTAAGTACCAGCATCATCGGTAACCACAGCCGCCCACGGAAGAAGGCACTTCGATGTCCGATACGCACACCGATGTGCCCTCGGTGGTCGCCGCGCCGCTCCCCACCCCGGTGCCGGCGGACGAGTACGAGCAGTGCCCCGTCACCGACGTGCTGCGCCGTGTCGGCGACAAGTGGACCGTGCTGGTCGTCGTCCTGCTCGGCCGCCGCCCCTACCGGTTCAACGAATTGCACCGCGGCATCCAGGGCATCAGCCAGCGCATGCTGACCCGGACCCTGCGCGCCCTGGAGGACGACGGCCTGGTGCATCGTGAGGTGTTCCCGACCGTCCCGCCCGCGGTGGAGTACAGCCTCACCCCTCTGGGTGAGTCGCTGCTCGTCCAGCTCTCCGCGGTCGCCGACTGGGCCGTGCGGCACCGCGACGAGATCGCACGCGCCCGGCTGGCCGCGGACGCGGGGCCTGACCGGGCGGAATGAGGGGGGTGGAGCCGCCTGTCGGAATCGAACCGACGACCTATTCATTACGAGTGAATCGCTCTACCGACTGAGCTAAGGCGGCGCGTGCCCGGCGAACCGGGCACGGTGCACGAGTATAGGGCGTCGACCGCCCTGGCACCCAATCGGGCTCAGAGCGCGTCGGTGGTGATGGGCGCGCCGCCGGCCGATCCGGCCACGTACTGGTCCCAGCCGAGGTTCCAGTCGGCCATGCCGGGGTCGCCGCGCTCGAGGAGGTCTTCCGGGCCGCGGGTGGAGTTGGCGACGGTGACGATGTCGCCGTACTGCGCGAGCTGGAAGAACGTGGCGCCGTTGGCCGCGCTGAGGTTGATGCAGCCGTGCGACACGTTCTCGGAGCCCTGCGAGCCCTCGGACCACGACGCCGAGTGGACGAACGTGCCGCTCCAGGTGAGGCGGACGGAGTTGGGCACCTCGAGGTCGTAGTAGTTCGGGTCGGCGGGATCGCAGGTGATGTTCGCGTTGCACGACGTCATCTGCCGCGTCTCGAACTTCTCCAGCACGATGTAGGTGCCGTTGCGGGTGGCGAACTCGGGTGCGCCGAGGCTGGTGTCCCAGGTGGCGACGGCGGCGCCGTCGACGCTGTAGGTGACGGAGTGGGTGGCGGCGTCGACGGCGGCGACCTGGGACTTGCCGACGGTGAAGTCGAGGTCGTAGGCACGCCCGCCCCAGAGCTCGTCGCCGGCCTGGACGCCGTTGAGGTCGAGGTCGACGCGCACCTGGGTGCCGGACGGCCAGTACTCCTTGGGCCGGAAGTGCACCTCCTGCGAGCTCACCCAGTGCCACGACCCCTCGACCTGCGGGTTCGACGCGATATGCAGGGCCTGCTCGACGTTCTCGCGCTCGGTGACCTCTTGGTCGAACCGGATGGTGACGGGCGCGCCCACGCCGACGACGGAGCCGTCGGCGGGCTGCATGCTCAGCGTGAGGCGGTCGCCGTCGGGCACGGCGCCGACGGCGAAGGCGTCGGTGAGCGTGTGCTCCATGCCGAGGCGGTCGGACGCCACCACCGTGACGGCGTACGAGGCGCCGGGCTCGAGCGGCGCCGCGCTGGCCCAGCTGCTGCCGTCGTCGCCGACCTGGCCGTCGACAGGTTCGCCGCCCTCGGGCGCCACCTCGACGGAGTCGATGCGGCCGTTGGGGACGCTGAGCTGCAGCGGCGTGCCGAACGCCACCTCGTCGGTGATGCCGTCGAGGTGCAACGGGACCCGCTGCGCCTTCGGACCCTCCGGCTGGGCGGTGGGGCCGCCGGAACCGGAGTCGTCGGAGCCGCTGCACGCGGTCAGCAGCACCGCCGCGCTCAGGACGAGCGCGACCCGGTGGAGCGTCGGACGCAGGCGCATCGTTCCATTATCCGCATACTCCGCCCGGATTCACGAAGCGCAGCTGGTGCCGTCGTCGGGCACCGTGCCGTCCAGCAGGTAGGTGTCGACGGCGGCGTCGATGCAGTCGCTGCCGGCGAGGTAGGCGGTGTGCACGGTGGAGTCGTAGGTGAGCAGGGTGCCCGACGACAGCTGTTCGGCCAGCGCCTGCGCCCACTCGTACGGCGTGGCGGGGTCGCCGGTGGTGCCGACGACGAGGATCGGGTCGGCGCCCGGCGCGGTGACCGGCGGGTGCGGCGCCGGGTCGCCCGTGGGCGAGGCGGTGGGATCGACGTCGGCGTCGTCGAGGCCTTCGGCGAGCGCGGAGCAGCCCAGCCCACCCCAGGCGAGGAACGGGCCGAACACCTCGGACGCGGCGGTGAACTCGGCCAGCCCCGCCTTCGCCTCGTCGGCGGTGGCCGACTCGGGGTGGTCCTTGCAGTTCACCAGGCTGATGACCTCGTTGGCGTTGCCGTTGTACGTGCCGTCGGTGTTGCGCTCGAGGTAGAGGTCGGCGAACGTCATGAGCAGCGTGCCGTCGTCCTCGGTCAGCGCGAGGTCGAGCGCCTCGTTCAGCGGCTCGTAGCCTTCGTCGGCGGTGAGGTACAGCGGCAGGATGATCCCGTAGAACGCCATCGACTCGGTCAACGGCCGGTTGTCGTCGTCGGTGGCCAGCGGCTCTTCGTCGGCCTGACGCAGCAGCCCCGCCAGCGTGGCGCGGGCTTCGTCCTCGGACGAGCCGACCGCGCAGTTGTCCTGCGCGAAGCACCAGGTGAGGAACGTTGACAGCGCCCGCTCGAAGCCGCGCGCCTGGCCGAGGCCGAGGTCGTCGCCGGTGAGCGTGGGGTCGATGGCGCCGTCGAGGACCAGCCGGCCGACGCGGTCGGGGAACTGATCGGCGTAGAGGGCGCCGATGAACGTCCCGTACGACTTGCCCAGGTAGTTCAGCTTCTCGTCGCCCAGCGCCGCGCGCAGGACGTCGAGGTCGCGGGCGACGTCGGCGGTGCCGATGTGCGGGACCAGGTCGCCGGAGCGGGCCTGGCAGCCCGCGGCGAGGTCGCGGACCGACTCTTCCATGTCGGCGATCTCGGCGTCGTCGTCAGGGGTCGGGTCGGCGGCGAGGTAGTCGTCGAGCTCGGCGTCGTCGACGCAGTCGACGGGGCTGGAGCCGGCGACGCCGCGCGGGTCGAAGCCGACGATGTCGTAGCGCTCGCGCACCTGCTCGGTGACGACGGACCCGGCCAGCTGCGCGTACTCGACGCCGGACGCGCCCGGCCCGCCCGGGTTGACCAGCAGCGAGCCGAGGCGGTCGTCGCCCGTGGCCGGCGCCCGCAGCAGCGCCAGCTCGATGGTGTCGCCGCCGGGGTCGGCGTAGTCGATCGGGACGGTCGCGGTGGAGCACTGGTGGCCCTCGCCGCAGTCGCGCCACTCGAGCTCCTGCGTGTAGAACGGCGCCAGCGCGGGGTCGACCCCCTCGGTGGCGTCGGCCGCCGGCGTCGACCGGTCCGGCACGTCCGCCGGGCGGCCGTCGCGCTCCTCCGGTTCGGCCGAGCAGCCCGCGGCGGCCACGACGGCGACGAACGCCAGTGCGGCCAGGGCACGCAGTGTCACAGGTTCTCTCCGTCGTCCTCGTACGCGTCGTCCTCGATGTCGGGGGTGCGGCGGGCGCCCTGGGCGACCGCGCCCTCGTAGGCCTGCCGCGACCCGCACACGCTGGCCTTCGGGCAGGCGACCCGCCGGCCGGTCTCGCGGTCGCGGACGTAGACCGTCTCGGACGGCACGTTGTACGCGACGACGGTGCCCTCGACGCCGTCGTCGGTGGTGACGTCGCAGCCGACCGTCGGCACGCTGCGTTTGAAGTCCTGGTAGAGCGGGTGCTCGTACTTCAGGCAGCACATCAGCCGGCCGCACGCCCCGGAGATCTTCAACGGGTTCAGCGGGAGGTCCTGGTCCTTGGCCATGCGGACGCTGACCGGCTCGAAGTCGGTGAGGAACGTCGAGCAGCAGGTGTCGCGGCCGCACGGCCCGATGCCGCCCTGCACGCGGGCTTCGTCGCGGGCGCCGAGCTGACGCAGGTCGATGCGGGCCCGCAGGGTGCGGGCGAGGTCGCGGACCAGTTCGCGGAAGTCGACCCGGTGCGGCGCGCTGAAGTAGATGGTGACCAGCTGGTCGACGTCGGGGCGGGTGTCGACGTAGTCGACGCCGACGATCTTCATCGGCAGCTCATGGTGCTTGATCAGCCGGCGGGCGGCGACGCGGATCTCGGCCCGGCGGCGCCGGTTGCGCTCTTCGCGCTGCAGGTGCTTCTCGGTGGCCGGGCCCTCGCACACGGGCAGGCCGCCGATGTCGTCGCTGACCCACTGCGGCGCCCACACGCACTCGGCGACCTCGGGTCCGTCGTCGGTGGGGACGAGGACCTTGTCGCCGACGCGCGGGGTGTGCTCACCCGGATCGAGGTAGTAGAGCCTCCCGTACCGGGTGAAGGCCACTGCCATCACCATGCCCACGCGTCCACCCTACGGTGTCGCGGCCCCGAGGCGGCGCAGCGCCTCGGCCCGCACGCCGTCGACGGCGTGCGGCGCGGCCAGCGGCTCGAGCACGCGGCCCAGCGCCCGGGCCGCCGCGAGGACGGCGGCGGGTTCGGCGGCAGACGGCAGCGTGGCGGCCAGCCCGGCCGGATCGGGGAGATCGGCGTTCTGGACGCTCACCGCGCCGAACCCCGGGTAGTCGACGCCCAGCTCGGCGGCGTGCAGCCGCCAGACGTACGTGCGCACCTCGTGCAGCGACTCGATGGCCCGCCAGACCCGGCCGCGGCCGGCGTGCTTGGCGACGTCGGCCAGCCCCCACCAGCCGAGGAACGCCCACTCGCGGCGCTGTTCGTCGCCGGCGTGCAGGGCGGGCGGGGTGAACGGCGCGGCCAGCCGGCCGGACCGGTCGAACACCGCCTGCGACCCCGCCGCCAGCCCGGGGCGGCTGTCGGCGGCCATGACGACGAGGCTGAGCTGCCGGCCGTCGGCGTACTGGAGGACGAGGTGGTCGGCCGGCCGCTCCGGACTGCCGAGGTGCTGGATGAGCTCGTCGGCGACGACGGCGTACCCGCGGGCCGCGGCCAGCGCGGCGTCGCGGCGGTCGTCGTACGTGGCGCCGTCGAGGAGCACGCCGAGCCCGGCGTCGACGTCGGACAGCGGGTCGCCCGCGCCGCGGCCGAGCGACCCGGCCAGCTCGACCCAGTCGCACCACGGCGTGCGCCGCGCCCACGACGTGAGCGCGTCGACGATCTCCCAGGGGCCCGCGGCGTCGGTCGTCATCGGCTCAGCCTTCCCGCAGGGCCAGTGCCATTGCCTCGAGCTGCAGCAGCGGCAGCGCATTGGCCTGCAGCGCCTCGCGTGCCGCGACGACCGCCTCCATGCGGCGCAGCGTGGCCGACGCGCCGCCGGAGCGGGCCAGGCGGTCGATGGACGGGCGCATCTCCTCGTTGACCAGTTCGGTGCGCACACCCAGCTGCAGCATCATGACGTCGCGGTAGAGCGCGAGGACGTCGACCAGGGCGCGGTCGATGGAGTCGCGCTGGACCCGGGTGCGGCGCAGCTTCTGCTCGCGCTCGAGGTCTTTCACCGCGGCCTCGATGTTGCGCGGCTTGCGGCCGGTGGTGCCGGCGCCGAGCGCCTTGCGCAGCTCTTCGACCTCGCGTTCGTCGAGGGCGTCGCAGTGCTTCTCGGCGTCGGCCTTCGCTGCCGCGACGAGGTTGGCGGCGGCGTCGAGGCACTGGCGGATGTCGGCGAGGTCGAACGGCAGCCGCAGCACCTCGGCGCGGCGGGCACGGACCTCGGCGTCGGTGGCCAGCGCGCGGGCCCGGCCGACGTGGCCCTGCGAGGCGCGGGCGGCGAACTCGGCCAGCTCCTGCTCGACGCCCGCGGTGGCGACGAGGTGCTGGGCGACGTCGGCGTACGGCGGGGTGCGCAGCAGCACGACCCGGCAGCGCGACCGGATGGTCGGCACGATGTCTTCGGCCGTGGGCGCGCACAGCATCCACACGGTGCGCTCGGGCGGCTCCTCGACCGACAGCAGCAGCGCGTCGGCGGCGTCCTCGCCGAGGCGGTCGGCGTCTTCGACGACGACGACCTGCCAGCGGCCGCGGGCCGGGCGCAGCGCCGCGCGCGGCACGAGGTCGCGGACCTGGGCGATGCGGATGTTCAGGCCCTGGGTGACCAGCGACGCGACGTCGGGATGGGTGCCGGCGCGCACGTCGGCGCACTCGGAGCACTGGCCGCAGCCGCCGTTGGGGCACTGCAGCGCGGCCGCGAACGCCCGCGCGACGACCGAGCGGCCGGACCCGGGCGGGCCGGTGAACAGCCAGGCGTGCGTCATGGCGCCGCGCCGCCCGCCCTCGAGGTAGCCGGCGGCGTCGGCGACGGTGCGCTGCAGGGCGGGCACCACGGTCTGCCCGACGACGGAGTCCCAGACGGTCACGCGCGCATCACCTTCTCGACCGCGATGGCGACATCGACGGCGACCTCGTCGGGCGCCCGGCCGGCGTCGACGACGACGTAGCGGTGCGGCTCGGCGGCGGCCAGCTCGAGGAACGCCCGGCGGACCCGCTCGTGCACGTGGTCGGGCTCGCGCTCGATGCGGTCGACGTAGCCCTGCCGGCGCACCCGCTCGGCCCGCGCGGCTTCGTCGAGGTCGAGGACGACGGTGAGGTGGGGCAGCAGGCCCTGCGTGGCGAACCGGGAGATGGCGGCGATCTGCTCGCGGCCCAGCCCGCGGCCCTCGCCCTGGTACGTGATGGAGGAGTCGACGTAGCGGTCGACCAGCACGACGGCGCCGCGCTCGAGCGCCGGCCGCACGACGTGCGCGACGTGGTCGGCGCGGTCGGCCGCGAACAGCAGCGCCTCGGCCCGTGGGTCGAGCTCACCGCCGTCGAGCACGATGGCGCGCACCTGCGGACCGATGCGGGAGTCGCCGGGCTCGCGGGTGACGACGACGTCGCGGCCCTGCGCGCGCAGATGGTCTGCCAGCAGCGCCTGCTGGGTGGTCTTGCCGACGCCGTCGCCGCCCTCGAAGGCGACGAACAGCCCTCGCGGTCCGGTCACGCCGTCAGCCTAGTGAATGGCACCGACAACGCGGGCGGACGCCCCGAGACTGGGGATACCCCCACCACCGTCCCTGACCCGGACCCTGAGAACTCCCTGAGTTCGGTTCTCAACCGTTGCCCCGGCACCGGTAGGAACCCAGTGTGGAGTCCATGGACCTGCTGTCGTTCGTGGCCGTACCCGCGCTCGCCTACCTCGTCATGGCGGCGCTCGTGGCGGTCGACGCGGTCGTGCCGGCCGTGCCGGGTGAGGTCGCGGTCATCTCCGCCGGCGCGCTCGCCGCGGCCGGTCACCTGAACGTCGGCTGGGCCATCGCCGCCGCCACGCTCGGCGCGCTGACGGGCGACCTCGCGGTGCACGGCATGAGCCGGCGCGCGCTGCCCGGTGTGCTGGAACGGTTCGGCGCCGGCCGGCGGCTCAAGGCGAAGATCGCCCAGGCCCATGAGCGCATGGGATCGACCAGCGCGGCGGCCATCATCGCGGCCCGGTTCATCCCGCTCGGCCGCACGACGATGTCGGCGGCGGCGGGCGTGGCCGGCATGGGACCGCGGCGGTTCGGCGTCATCGCGTTCGCCGCGGGACTGCTGTGGTCCAGCTGGGCGGTCGGGCTCGGCTACGTCACCGGCTCCGTCACCGACGCGCCGCTGTGGCTGCAGGTGGCCATCGGCGCAGCGGTCGGTGTGCTGGTGGGCGTGTGGGCCGGCGCCGCGCACACCATCGTCCGCACCCGCCGCCGCATGAGCGAGCGGGCCCGCGCCGCCGAGGCCACCGAGTGCGACGAGCCGTCGCCGTCACGGACCCCCGAGCTGGTGGCGTGAGCTCACCGCGCTGACGGCGGCGGCAGGCGGTCGCGCATGGCGCGGGGCCGCTCGGCCTTCGGCGCGTCCGACCAGTCCTCCGGCGCGTCGACCCAGCCGGCGAAGAGCACCAGCCCGCTCTCGCGGTGCACGGCGAGGAAGCCGAACGGACGGTCGTAGCTGACGGCCAGCGCCTGGGCCCGGTGCACCGGCATGGACACCGCGCGCAGCCCGATGGCGGTGACGGCGGCCGCCTCGAAGCCGGTGGCGCTGAAGATCGCGACGGCGGCCTGGCGGGCTTGGTCGACGCGCAGCGGCACCGGCCCGATGGCCGGGAAGTGGTCGCGGTCGCCGGAGCTGACCGCGCGCAGCCCGAACACGTCGGCCTGTTCGAGCAGGTCGTGCAGTGAGCGGACGGTGAACCGGGCGGTCTTGAGCACGAGGCCGGGACGCTGCGCGGACACCGTCGACACCCCGGGCCAGCGCTCGACGTCGCCCGACTCGAGCAGCGCCGCGCCGCCGGTCACCGCGGCATCGCCGGCCAGCAGCGCGACCGCGGCCGCGAGCACGTCGCCGGAGGCCCGGCCGTCCTCGCCGAGCACCAGGTGGACGTCGAGGCCGTTGTCGCCGGCCACCCGGGTGAGCGTCAGCGGGCCGGCCGCGGAGTCGGCGACGCGCACGTCGTCGGCGTCGGGCGTGGTGCGCGCGAGCCCGGCCAGCCGGCGGCCGGCCCAGGCGCCCTCGGACACCTGCCACGACTCGTCGGAGAACTTGCGCTGCCAGGTGGTGCGCAGCGCGAGCGCCGTGGCGAGGGTCAGCATGAGCTCCGGCCCGGCCTGGACGGGGAACCGCTCGATGAGCCCGTGGGTGCGCTCGCTCGCCCACGCGTCGAGGACCGGTTGGTCGACGCCGGCCTCGCCGGTCAGCTCGCCGAACGTGCCGGACGGCAGGGTGTCGCGCCACTCCGGGCGGACCCGTGCCGCCTGCTGCGCCCACAGTCCGAGGGCGGCGTCGACGCCGTCGAGGTCGGCCAGCGCCTTCAGCACGTCGCGCGCGGCGTCCATGGACTCGTCGGCGGACAGCCCCACCGCGTCAGCCAGCTCCGCCCGCCCGGGCTCGTCGGCCGACGCCGCGAGGACGGCGAGCAGCGGCCACAGCCCGGCGCCGGACAGGACGCCGGCGCCCTGGGTGCGCCGCAACCAGGCGGCGGTGAGGTGGTTGACCTCGGTGGCGTGCAGGCTCATGCCACCGAGCCTAGCCGGGCTCCGGCACCTTGGTGAGGACGTCGACGAGCACCGGGACCCGCTGCTCCACGACGGTCGCGACCGCGGCGTCGAGCACCTCCGGCAGCTCCGCCGCCGTCCGGACCGGGCCGAACGCCGTCACCCCCATCGACCGCGCCATGTCGGCGAAGTCGATGGCCGGCTCGTCGATGGCCGTGCCGACGCCGGCCTTGGACGGGTCGCGGTTCCGGTCGCGGGCGATGCGGTCGGCGTGCATCACCGAGTTGTTGAACGCCCGGTTGTTGTCCATGACGACGAGCATCGGGACCCGGTGGTGCGCGGCGGTCCACAGCGCGCCCGGCGTCATCATGAAGTCGCCGTCGGACTGGACGTCGACGACCAGCCGGCCGGTGTCGCGGTGCGCCAGGCCGGCGCCGATGGCCGCGCCGATGCCGTAGCCCAGCCCGGCGCCGCCGGAGCTGCCGAGGTAGTCGTCGACGGTGTTCAGGTCCCAGAGCCGGTGCAGGTAGCCGTACGCGCTCCCGTTCGCGATGACGGGGTCCGTGCCGGCCGTGGCGCGCAGCAGCTCGCGCGCCAGCCACGCCGGGTGCACCGGGCCCGGGCCGTCCTGGGCGGCGGCGAACGCGGCCCACCGCTCCCGCGCCGCCCCGGTCAGCTCGGCCAGCCGCTTGGCGCGGTCGCGTGCCGCGGCCGCCAGCTCGGGCTCCCGCTCGACCAGCGCGCGCACCGCGGAGCGAAGCGCCAGCGCCGTGGCCGACGACGACGCGGGCAGCGCCAGCCGGCAGTGCTGAAGTCGTTGCAGGTCCGCCGCCCACGCCTTGGCGCCGAACTGCGCGGTGCCGGCGAGCGCGACGGTGGCGTCGGGACGCGCCCGGAACCCGTGCAGGGCGGCGAGGTCGCGCACCTCCAGGGCCACGACGACGTCGGCCTCGGGCAGCTGCGCGGCCAGCCCGGTGGCGTTGTGCGGGTGCGCCGACGGGAAGCCGAGCGCGGGCCGGCCGTAGTCGCGCGACGGCTCCAGCACGGCCGCGCCGGTCAGCTCGGCCACCTCGACCAGCGCGTCGAGCGCCGGCTGCGACCGGTCCACCGTCTCGACCGCGATGACCGGCGCCTCGGCCTCCAGCAGCCAGCGCGCCAGTTGCTCGACGGCGGCGGGGTCGGGCGCGACGAGGCCCGGCGCGGCGTAGTCGGCGACCGGCCGGTACGCGAACCCGTCCGGCAGCCGCTGCTCCTGCACGTCGGAGTCGAAGCAGACGTACACCGGCCCGGGCGGCGCCCCGGTGGCCAGCTGGTAGGCGCGCACCAGCGACTCGGGCACCGCCTCGATCGAGGCTGGCTGGTCGTCCCAGCGGGTGTAGTCGCGCACCTGGGTGGCCTGGACGTTCGCCGTGTGGATCCAGTCGATCCACGGCCGCCGCCGTGCGGCGTCGACCGGTCCCGTGCCGCCGAGCACCAGCACGGGCGCGCGGTCGCACCACGCGTTGTAGATGGCCATGGTGGCGTGCTGCAGGCCGACGACGTCGTGGACGGCGGCGGCCATCGGCCGACCGGCCGCCTTCGCGTAGCCGTGCGCGATGGCGACCGAGATCTCCTCGTGCGTGCACTCGATGATCTCCGGGACGCCGGCCCGGTAGTTGACCAGCGAGTCGTGGATGCCACGGAAGGTGGCGCCCGGATTGCAGGCCACGAACTCGATGCCCAGCTCGTCGAGCAGGTCGACGATGACGTCAGAGCCGTACTCCGGCCGAGACTGCATGATCCCTCCCGGACCGGTCAGCGAAGCACGAGGTTGTAGGTCTTGACCTGGGTGTAGCCGAGCAGTTCCTCCATCGACTCCTCGCGCCCGACGCCGGACTCCTTGACCCCGCCGAACGGCATGCCGATGAAGTGGGTGGAGGTGTCGTTGACCCACACGTAGCCGGCCCGCATCGCACGGGCCATCCGGTGGGCGCGGTCGAAGTCGCGCGTGTACACGCTGGCGGTCAGGCCGAAGTCGACGCCGTTGGCGACGTCGACGGCCTCCTGCTCGGTGCGGAACGTCAGGACGGAGATCACCGGCCCGAAGATCTCGGTGCCGGCCACCCGCATGCCCGGCTCGACGCCGTCGAGCAGCGTCGCGGGGTAATAGTGGCCGCCGCCGGCAGGGGCGTCGCCGCCGCACACCAGCCGGGCGCCCTCGTCGAGCGCCGTCCGCACGTGCGCGGCGACGCGGTCGCGGTGGGCGGCCGAGATGAGCGGGCCCATGGTGACGCCGTCGTCGAACGGGGCGCCCACGACGACCTTCTCCAGCCGCTGGCGCAGCCTGTCGACGAGGTCCGCGGCGAGGTCGGCGTGCACCAGGACGCGCGACGTGGAACCGCAGGACTGGCCGGCGAAGGCGAAGTTCATGCCCTTGACGGCGCCCTCGACGACGGCGTCGAGGTCGGCGTCGGGGAAGACGACGAGGGCGTTCTTGCCGCCGAGCTCCAGCGAGACGTCCTTGACGCCCGACTCGGCCGCGGCCCGCTGGATGGCCCGGCCGGTCTGCGGACTCCCGGTGAAGGCGATGCGCCGCACGGCCGGATGGCGCACCAGCGCGTCGCCGGTCTCGACGCCGCTGCCGCTGACGACGGAGAACACGCCGGCGGGGACGTGCTCGGCCCACAGCTCGCCCAGCCGCAGCGCGGACAGCGGCGTGAGGTCGGACGGCTTGAGCACGACGGTGTTGCCGGCCACCAGCGGCGCGGCGATCTTGGAGGCGCCGAACATGCCGGGGTGGTTGTAGGCGATGATCCGCGCGACCACGCCGAACGGCACCCGCTCGGTGAAGTGGACGTTGCCGGTGCTGGACGGGATCGTCTCACCGCGCAGGTGCAGCGCCCAGTCGGCGAACATCCGCATGCGGTCGCCGGCGGTGCCGATGTCCTTGCGCATCATCCACAGCGGGAAGCCGCCGTCGAGGGAGTCGAGCCGGGCGATCTCCTCGACGTGCTGGTCGAGGACGTCGGCCAGCCGCCGGACGACGGCGGCCCGCTCGCGCACGTCGGTGCCGGCCCAGCCGGCCGCGGCGTCGTCGGCGGCCTGGACCGTGGCCGCGACGTCGGCCGCACCGGCGTCGGGCACCCGGGCGAGCGGCCCGCCCGTCGCGGGGTTCTCGACGTCGTACCGCGCGTCGCCGGCCGCCGGCGTCAACCGGCCGCCGCTCAGCAGCCGCCAGTCGTGCGCGGAGGGGTCGTCGAGCACCTGTCCGTCTGCCTGACTCACTCGCAGCCTCCCTGATCGCTCGAATTAGATTCAAAATACAGTGTCTACTTCGCCTGTGGAAGGGGTGTCACACCAGCAGCAGCCCGGCCACGCCTCCGGCGATGAGGACGGCGCCGACGGCCGTGCGGGGACGGACCCGCTCCCGGTTGGCGAACAGCAGCACGCTGACCGGGATCACCACCATCGGCGTGGCGGCGGAGATCGCGACCGCCACCGACACCGGGAGGTACGCCGTCGACGCGATCACCGAGGCCTGCCCGCCGATCGTGAGCGCGCCGCTGAGCAGCCACAGCGCCAGGCCGCGGCGCGGCCGTCGCGGCCCGGCCACGGCCGACCAGGCCGGGCGATGCAGCGCCGCGTAGACCACGGTCGCGGCGACGGCGCCGGCCAGCGCGCCGAGCAGCGGCTCGGACCAGCGGTCCAGTGCGTCGCCGCGGATGATGTTCCCCACCGCGTACGCCGCCGCCGAGAACAGCCCCACGCCGATCTCCCGCCACGGCACGACGCCGCCGGCCAGCCGGCCGCTGGCGAGGTAGAGGCCGAGCATGACGCCGCCCATGCAGGCCAGCTCGACCGGCCCGAGCCGCTCGCCGAGCAGCAGCCAGCCGAGCACCAGCGCGAACGCCGGGCTGCTGTTCTGGATGGTGCTGGCCCGCGACGGCCCGATCGTCTCGACGGTGCGGAAGTACCCGCGGCGGCCGAGATAGCTGGCGAAGATCCCGGAGACGGCGAACATCCCTAGCGCGAACGGGTCGACCCGCAGCGGTTCGGCGCGCACCGCCAGGTGCCCGACCACCAGGACCGCGCCGACCACGACGTTCGCCACCAGCGCCACGAGGAAGCCGGTCCGCTGTCCCATGTGCGCGGCGGCGGCCCGCACGACGAAGGCGTTGCCGGCGAACAACAGCAGCGCCAGCACCGCCAGCAGGTCACCCATGGGAGCGCCGCAACGACGTCTCCAGCCGGGACACCGGCACGAGGACGAACGCCAGCGCGGCGCCCGCCGCGGCCATCACGAGGAACACCGACGGCAGCGGCAGCAGGACCGCGAGCGCGCCGCAGGCGACCGGCGCCGCCAGCTTGCCGAGGTTGCGCACCGCACCGGTCAGCGACACGAAGGCGGCCCGCGCACCCGGCGGCGCCGCCTCGGTGACCAGCACGTTCTGCGCGACGGCGTAACAGCCGTCGGCCGCGCCGAAGGCCAGCAGGCTCGCCACCACCGCGACCGGCTGGGGTACGAGGCCGAGCACCACGAAGGCCGCCACCGTGACCACGATCGACGTCGCCACGACCGTCGCGGCCCGGAACCGGCGCAGCAACCGGCCCGACGCCGCGGCCGTCACCGCGCCGAGCACGCTCGCGGCGCCGAGCACGATGCCCGTGGCGGCCACCGACAGCCCGGCCTCCCGGACCGCCAGCAGCGGGAAGTACGTCAGCAGCGCGAACTTGAAGAAGAACCGGAGGAACGCCAGCACCTGCAGGCCGACGATGCCGCCGTCGCGGAGGCTGTGCCCGACCTGGCGCAGGGTCGACGGCGGGCGGGCGGCCCGCTCCCCCGCGTCCGGCCGGTCCACGACGGACCGCGACGGAGGCGGCAGGACGAACCAGCCCCACAGCGCCACCGGCACCGCCAGCACCGACAGCGCGAACGGCGCGTACCACGCCACCGCCACGAGGAGTCCGGCCACGGCCGGCAGCACCGCCTCGCCGACGGTCATGGCCACGATCCGCCGGCCCTGCGCGGCGGCCTGCGCCGGCCCGGTGAGTACGTCGCCGATGAGGGTGATCGTCAGCGCGAGGATCGCGCCGAACGCCGCGCCCTGCACCGCGCGCGACACCAGGATCGGGACGAACGACGGCGCCAGCAGCGGCGCCAGGCCGGCCACCGCGAAGACCGCCAGGGAGAGACAGAGCACGGCCCGCCGCCCGAACCGCTCGGCGAGCAGGCCGGCGGGAACACCGAGGACGACGCCCGGCAGCAGGTAGGCGGTGGTGAACAGCGCCACCTCGGCGTCGTCGAGCGACAGCGCCTCCTGCATCGCCGGCAGCATCGGCGCCAGCCCCTGGACGCCGGTGGTGGCGACCGCGGCGGCTACGCACGCGACCGCCACCACCGGCCGGGACCGGCCCGGCCCCGGGTGGGTCAGGACTGCTCCTCGACCAACTCGAGGGCACGCTCCAGGACGTCGACCGCGACGACGTCCTCGTACTCCGGCACCTCCTCCAGAAGGCCGGACTTCACGCCCACCTCGGCCATGAACGTGACGCTCTCCTCGCTGAGCCCCCCGTCCTCACCGGGCCAGAACCCGTAGTCGACCGCGCTGGTGTGCAGCGCGCGCAGCGTCTCGTCGTCGGGCATCTCCTCGACGTCGGCGAACTCCTCGACCGCGCCGACGAACGCGTCGTAGTCGGCCGACAGCTCCCGCATGCCCATGAGGACCGCCGCGCAGTAGTTGGCGGCCAGCTCGGCGTTCTCCTCCAGCCACGCCGCCGGCGCCGCGTGCGCCTCCTTGACGAAGTCCGGCACCTCCTCGAACAGGCTGGCGATGATCACCGGGTCGGTGGCCTGCTCGGCCGCGTCGTAGTACTGGTAGTCGTGGATCACCGTCGCGTCGACGTCGCCCGAGGCGAACGCGGTGGTGCGCAGGCCCGACGACTCCAGGATCTGGATGCCGGGGATGTCGGCGGCGGTCTGCTCCTGGCCGAGCGCCTGCAGCATGGCGTTGAGGATGACGTCGCCGGCGCCGCCGGGGCTGTCCAGCGCGACCCGGGTGTTCGGGTCGAACAGGTCCTCCACGGTGGAGATCCCGTTCGCGCCGGCGATGACGAAGTCGTCCTGCGCGATGTACGGGCAGAACAGCTTGAAGTCCTGGCCCTGCTCGTTGAGCAGCAGGTTGGAGACCAGGGACCCGGCCACCACGTCGGCGCGGCCGGACAGCACGGTCTGCGTCGCCACCGCGTGGGAGTCGAACGTCGTGAAGTTGTCGATGGTCATGTCGAGGCCGAAGTCCTCGCCATAGGTGATGACGCCGAACTTGGCCGGGACGAAGCCGGGCTGGGTCGGCGACGTGTTCGCCACTCTGATGGTGCCGGCGCCGTCACCGCCGCTGGTGGACGCATCGTCGTCACCGCCACCGCACGCGGCGGCGACAAGTACCAGCGCGACGGCTGGCACGGCGGCTCGGATCGCTGTCTGACGTGCCATGAGAACCTCCGGATGAACAGACCGGCAACAGGGCCGGGACGTCGGAGAACCGCGAGATCGTGACAGCGCGACGTGGGGTCACGCGGTCCGGTAGGCCAGGCTCTTGCCCTCCACGAACGACGCGAGACGCATGAGCACGAGGCCGAGCAGCATCGTCAGGACGATGCCGGCGAGAAGTGTCGGGATGTCGAACGTGGACTGGGCACCGAGCAGGACGCGGCCCAGGTTCGCCGCGGACAGCAGCAGTTCGGCCGTCACCGCGCCGCGGATCGCGCGGCCGACGCCGATCTTGAGGCCGAGGAAGATGTACGGCCTCGCCGCGGGCAGCACGACCTTGCGGTAGAGGTCGAGCTTGGAGGCGTTGAACGACTTGCCGACGTCGATCAGCGCCGGCGGAACCTCCTTGATCCCGGTCGAGGTGTTGACCAGGATCTCGAAGACGCACCACAGCACCACGAGGATGATCCGGCCGCGCAGTTCCAGGCCGGTGTAGATGCCGAGGATCGGGATGAGCAGCGACACCGGCGTCGCGTAGCCGGCGTGCACCAGCGGCTCGATGGTGTTCTGGGCGTAGCGGGACACGCCGATCCACAGGCCCACGCCGACGCCGATGACGGCGGCGATGACGTAGCCGACCACCATGGTGAGCATCGTGCCGGCGAGCGCCCGGCCGAAGTCGCCGCTGGCGAAGCCGTCCCACATGGCGGTGGCGACCTCGGTGACCGGCGCGATGGTGAAGGACTCGGGCTTGCGGCCGTACCACTCCCAGGCGGCGAGCAGCGCGATCACCGAGGTGATCCGCAGCGTCCACATCAGGATCGGCCCGGTCGGGTCGATGCGGGCGGCCGCCGGTTTCGTCGTCGACGCCATCAGTTCGCCCCCCTGACGCTGGACGCCACGTCGCCGGACCACGGGGTGAACCGCCGCTGGGCGAGCATGAGCGATTGAGTGAGTGCGGTGCCGACCAGGACGATCACCGCGGCGAGGGCGAAGAACTCGCCCAGGTTGCGGTCGAGGCCGAGCGTGGTGAGCTTCCGGCCCGTGCCGATGGTCACCCACAGCTCGGCGATGATCATGCCCTGGACGGCCTGGCCGAGGCCGAGTCGCAGGCCGGCGATGATGAACGGCAGCGTCCCCGGCAGCGTGATCGAGACGAACCGCTTGACCGGCCCGATGTTGAACGACCGCGCCATCTCCAGCACGGCCGGGTCGATGGACCGGACGCCGTTCGCGGGGTTGATGGTGACGTAGAAGATCGCGAACAGCGCCACGACGGCGACCCGGAACTCGAAGCCGGTGCCGAACACCAGGATGATGAACGGCAGCATCGCCGCCAGCGACGTCACGAACAGGGCGTTCACGTACGGCCCGAGCAGGAACTCGACCGGGCGGAACGTGCCCATCAGCAGGCCGACCGGCACCCCGATGAGCACGGCGATGCCGAAGCCGACCAGCATCTGGGTGAAGCTCTCGGCGACCAGGCCGAGCGAGCCGTCGCCGACGATGGTCCGGAAGCCGTCAGCGACGTCGCTGAGGCTGGGGAAGAAGAACGGCCCGACCCGCCGCGCGAACAGCTCCCACGCGACGAGCAGCAGGCCCCAGGTGACGGTCCGCTGGAACCACACCCGCTGGTACAGCGGCAGGCGGTCGCGCGCGGCCGGCGCGGCGGGGACGGGGGTGGCGGGGGCCTCGGCGACCGGCGCCGCCGGCTCAGGCCGCACGGCCAGCCGTCCCCGACTTGAGGGCGTCCCAGAGCTGGAACTTCATCTTCGCGAACTCGGGGTCGCTGCGCAGGTCGTCGCGGCGCGGCCGGGCGAACGGCACGTCGACGATCTGGGCCACCCGCCCGGGCCGGTTGCTCATCACGATGATGCGGTCGGCGAGGAACAGCGCCTCCTCGATGTCGTGCGTGATGAGCAGCGCGGTGCTGCGGCGAACCTCCCAGATCCGCTCCAGCTCGCCCTGCATGACGATCTTGGTCTGCGCGTCGAGGGCGCCGAACGGCTCATCCAGCAGCAGCATCTCCGGCTCGACGGCGAACGCGCGGGCCAGGCCGACCCGCTGCTGCATGCCGCCGGAGAGCTGGGCCGGGTAGTGGTCCTCGAACCCGGACAGGCCGACCATGTCGATGTAGGTGGCGGCCCGCTCGCGGCGCTCCCGCTGGCCGACGCCCAGACACTCCAGCCCGAACTCCACGTTCTTGCGGACGGTCCGCCAGGGCAGCAGGTGTGCGTGCTGGAAGACGACGCCGCGGTCGGGTCCGGGGCCGGTGATCGGGCGGCCCTTCAGCAGGATCTGGCCCGACGACGGCGCGGTCAGGCCGTCGATCATGCGCAGCAGGGTGGACTTGCCACACCCGCTGGCGCCGATGATGACGCAGAACTCGCCTTCGTCGACGGACAGGCTGACGTCCGCAAGGGCGTGTGTCTCCTGGACGACACGGCCGCGCTTGGTCGTGAAGGTCTTGGACACGTTCTCGATGGTGAGGACGCTCATCAGATCCGTCCGTTCATGATGGGACATTCGTCTACATGATTTTGGATACACTAGGTGCGGTGCGCGAACGCGTCAACAGCGGGGAACGAGATTTCGGCGGCTGAGATCCGATCGAAACACGGGCGCCCGCGGGCGCCCGGTCAGACGGTCTCGGATTCCTCTTGTTCGACCAGTGCCTGCAGCTCGACGGAGACCCGGCCGAGGTGCGTGGCCAGCCATGCCTTGGCCTTCTCGGTGTCGCCGGCTTCCAGGTGGGCGATGAGGCCGGGGTGCCCGCCGCGCTCGGGGACGCGGCGCAGCAGGAGGTACCGGCCCACGGAGTCGCGCAGGTTCTTCGCCGAGGCGAGCGTGCGAGGCCGGTCGGCCAGCGCGTAGAGCCGCTCGTAGAACTCCTTGCGCAGTTCCAGCCCGGTGGCGAGGTCGGTGGTGTCGTCGAGCTGGACCGCGAGCCGCTTGAGGTCGTCGAGCACCTCAGGCGTGAGGTTGGGGATCGACAGCTCGATCAGGTGCCCCTCGAGCAGGATGCGCAGCTCGTAGATCTCGGCGATCTCGGACGGGCTGAGCACCGACACGGTGACGCCGCGGTGGGTGTGGATGCGCACCAGGCCCTCACCCTCGAGCTGCCGGAGGCTGGCCCGCACGGGCATGCGGCTCACGCCGAGATGCGATGCGATGGCGTCGAGGTTGAGGCGGTGGCCGGGTGGGAAGGCGCCCTGCAGGATGGCCTCGCGGATGAACGCCTGGGTCATCTCCTCGACGGTCATGAACGTGCCGCGCACGGACTTGGCGATGACGTCGAGCGTCTCGTCGTCGGCCGGGGCCGTCCCGCCATTGCGCGCGCTCGTCCTACCCATGCACGTTCCTCTGCTCTGAAGGGGTTATCAAGAATACAGTCATGACTGGCTACGTCCATTGATCAGGCGCCAGACGCGCTCGGGAGTGAGCGGGAGCCGGTCGGGCCAGCGACCCGTCGCCCGGGCCACGGCCGCCGCCACCGCCCCGCCGATCGGGTTGAGCGTGCCCTCCCCCGCGCCTTTGGCGCCATACGGTCCCACACCATCGCGGCGCTCGGCAATCATCAGATCGATCTTGCGTGGAAGATCCTGCACCCGGGGCACGCGATAGTCGACGACGTTGGCGTTGGCGAGCTGCGCGCCGTCGTAGACGAGCTCCTCGTGCAGCGCGATGCCCAGGCCCTGGGTGGCGGCGCCGAGGTCCTGCCCCTCGACGGCGCGCGGGTTGATGGCGAAGCCGACGTCGGCGACGGTGACCAGCTGGTCGACGGCCACGACGCCGGTCTCGGGGTCGATCTCCACCGCGACGCCGACCATGCCGACCTCCCAGAACGGCGGCATCTGCTGGGTCGCGCCGTCGCGGCGCAGCAACCCGACGCCGGTGACCTCGCCGGCCGACCCGCCGAACCACTGCCGCACGACGGCGCCGAAGTCGAGCTCGCGCCCGTCCGGGCCGGCCACCGCGCCGGGGAGGTCGCTGACGTCCTCGGGTGCGCATGAGAACAGCTCGGCGGCCATGTCGCGCAGCCGTGAGCGCGCGTCGGCGCAGGCGCGTTGCAGCGCGAGGCCGACCAGCGTGGTGGTGCGGCTGGCGCCGGTGGTCCGCTCGTACGGCGTCACGGAGGTGTCGGACTGGACCACGGTGACGACGGCGAGGTCGACGCCCAGCTCCTCGGCGGCGACCTGCGCGAGCAGCGAGCGGCTGCCCTGTCCCATCTCCGTCGACCCGCTGAGCACCAGCACGGAGCCGTCGGTCTGGATGCGGACCTGGGCGGTCGAGATCGGGTAGGCGCCGGCGTCGGACACGGAGCAGCCGAAGCCGATGCCGTAGTGCGCGACGTCCTTGCGGTCGCGCTCCAGCGACTCGACCACCATCTCGAGGTCGGCCGGGATGTCGGCGTCGATGCCGCGCTTGCCGGGCAGGATCGTCTCGCCCTTGCGCGCGAGGTTGCGCCGGCGGATGTCCGCGCCGGAGATGCCCAGCCGCTCGGCCGCCTGGTCGAGGTTGGTCTCGCCGGCGAGGTTGCCCTGCGGCGCCCCGAACCCGCGGTACGACGACGCCGGCGACGTGTTCGTGTAGACGGAGCGGCCGCGGACGCGCAGGTTCGGTATGCGGTACGGGCCGAAGCAGCGGTTCACCGACTTCGCCATGACCAGCGGGCCGTTGTCGGCGTACGCGCCGGAGTCCATGACGATGTCGAACTCGCGCGCCAGGATGGTGCCGTCGGCGGCGAACCCGCTCTTCACCCGGACACGCGCGGAGTCGACGCGGGTGGTGTAGATGGCCTCCTCGACGCTCAGCGTCAGCTTCACCGGCCGGCCGGTGGCCCACGACGCCACCGACGCCAGCGGCTCGACCTTGGTGTACGACTTCGACCCGTAGCCGCCGCCGAGGTACGGCGACGTGACCCGCACACGCGACAGCGGCAGGTCGAAGACGCGCGCCAGGTCGTCGCGGACCATGTATGGGTGCTGCGCCGTGGAGACGACGGTCAGCGCGCCCTCGTGGTACGACGCCACCGCGTTGTACGGCTCCATGGCGTACGCGTAGAGCATCGGGAAGTGCACGGTGTTCTCGACGACGACGGCGGCCTCGGCGAACGCGGCGTCGACGTCGCCCCAGCCGATGCTCACCTCGTGGGCGAGGTTCGACAGTGCTGGTTCGGAGTCGTCGGCCTCTTCATCGACGTGCGAGAGGTTCTTGAACGACTCGTCGCCGGTGGCGTCGTAGGACCGCTCGTGCACCAGCGGCGCGCCCTCGGCCAGCGCGGCGTCGACGTCCATGACGGACGGCAGGTCCTCGTAGGACACCCGGACCAGTTCGACGGCGTCGGCGGCGGCCGCGACGGTCTCGGCGACGACGACGGCGACCGGCTCGCCGTAGTAGCGCACCTTCCCGGTGGCCAGGATCCAGTGGTCGGAGATGATGTGGCCGAACCGCGCGAACAGCGCCGAGAGGTCGTCGGCCGTCACCACGGCGACGACGCCGGGGCTCTTTAGCGCCGCCGCGACGTCGATGCCGGTGATGCGGGCGTGCGCGCGGTCGGAGCGGACGACCTTCGCGTGCGCCATGCCGGGCATCGTCACGTCGACGCAGTACTCCGCCGCGCCGGTGACCTTCTCGAGGAGGTCGGGCCGGCGCACCGACCGCCCGACGACGGTCTCACCCATGCGCGCCTCCCCGCAGCTGCTCGGCGACCTGCTCGACCGCCTCGACGATCGGCTCGTAGCCGGTGCACCGGCAGATGTTGCCCTCGAGGTGCTCGACGATGGCCGCGCGGTCGGGCACGTCGTCGCCGTCGAGCAGCGCCTTCGACATCATCAGGAACCCGGGCGTGCAGAACCCGCACTGCAGCGCGAAGTTGTCGACGAACGACTCCTGCAGCGGGTGCAGCGTCTGCCCGTCGGACAGCCCTTCGACCGTGGTGACGGCGGCGCCGTCGGCGTCGGCGGTGAGGAACGTGCACGAGCTGACCGGCCGGCCGTCGACCAGCACGGTGCACACACCGCACACCTGCAGCTCGCAGCTCACCTTCGTCCCGGTCAGGCCGAGATCCTCGCGCAGGAAGTCGGCCAGCAGCGACCGCGGTTCAATCTGCCGGCTGACGCTGACGCCGTTGACGTCGACGGTCACCGGGACGCTGGGCGGCCCAGAAGGCTCGGTCATGCGCTCACCTGCTCCAGCTTGGCCAGGGCACGCCGCACGTAGACCGCGGTGACGTGCCGCTTGTACTCCTCGGACCCGGAGAGGTCCGGCGTGGGGTCGATCCAGCCCGCAACGGCGTCGGGGTCGATCTCGCCGAGCGACCCGAACGACCATGCCATCGGCACCTCGCCGACCGCGCCGACGCCCAGCCGGTACCACCCGGCGGCGTCGTCGGCCAGCACCGCGACCCCGACCGTCGGCCGCTCCATGGTCTGGAACTTCACGTACGCGCCGCGCAGGCCGTCGCGCAGCGGGATGCGCACGTCGACCAGCAGCTCGTCGGGCTCCTTCTCCGCGTAGTACGGACCGGCCACGAACTCCTCGACCGTGACGGTGCGCCGGCCGGCGGGCGCGGCCAGCGTGACCGTGGCGCTCAGCGCCATGAGCACCGTCGCGACGTCGGACTTCGGCTCGGCGAAGCAGAGGTTGCCGCCGATGGAGCCCTGGCTGCGCACCCGGGCGTTGCCGATGTGCTTCTCCATGCGGGCGAAGACCGGCAGCCGCTGCTGGATGACGGGGTGCGCGGCGAGGTCGGCGTGCCGCTCGGTCGCGCCGACGACCAGCACGTCGTCGTCGACGCGGACACCGGACAGCTCGGGCACCCGCTTGAGGTCGACCAGCGCGTCGGGCCGGTGCAGGCCGGCCCGCATGGCGAGCAGGAGCTCGGTGCCGCCGCAGTACGGCACCGAGTCCTCGGACAGCTCGCGCAGCGCCTCGTCGAGCGTCGCGGGACGCCGCAACGCGAACGGCGGCAGCGTCATACGGCGCCCAGCACCTTCTCGGCGTTGGCGAAGAACTCGCCGATGATCTTCTCGGCCTTCTTGTTGATGGTCCCGCCGCCCATGGCCGCGACCTTGCCGCTGACCTCGTAGACGCCGGCCACGCGCACCGTGGTGCCGCCGTCGCCGGACGGTGCGAGGTCGAGCGTCGCGTCGACGACGAGCCGGGAGCCGACCTGGCGGTCCTCGCCCTCGGCGTGCACCGTGACGTGCTCCTCGGTGCGGACGTCGCTGAGCGTGATGGCGAGGTCGGCGCGCAGCTTGAACGGGCCGAGGCGGTCCAGCAGCACCGCCGAGTACCTGGCCAGGTGCTCGTGCTCCTCGGCCTGCTCGAGCACGCTGATCCACGACACCAGCACGGGCACGTCGATCAGCGTCGCCCACGCCTGCGCCGGCGCCGCGGACACCGTCAGCTCCCGGCCGAACTCACTTCGAGGCATGCGGGCCCCCTTCTCGTCAGCCCTTGAGCTTGGGCAGGACCTCGTTGCCGAGCAGCTCGATCTGGTCGAACCACTTGTCGAACTTGAAGCGGAAGTCGAAGACCAGGTGCTCGACGCCGGCTGCCTCGAACTTACGGCATTCCTCGACGGCGCCGTCGACGTCGCCCGCGATCAGCTGGCCCTCGAGATCGTCGACCGTCTCGAACGTGCCCGACGGCGGCTTGACCGCCCACTTGGACTTGTTCGCCCAGGCCAGCAGGCCGGGGATGTTGACGTGCTGGAGCGCCTCCTCGCGGGTGCGCTCGATCGAGGTCGGCGGGATGACGGCGATCGTGGGGCGCGGCTTGCCGGCCGCGGCCGACAGCTCCTCGATCGTCTCGACCCGCTTCTTCAGCGTGGCCATCGCGATGCGGCCGGGCATCCAGCCGTCGCAGAACTCCACCGCGAGGCGGGCCGAGCGCGGCGTGGCGCCGCAGTACCAGAACGGGATGCGCCCGCCCAGCGGCTTCGGCTCGATGGTGATGTCCTCGAACGAGAAGTTGTCGTCCTTGTAGGTGACCTCGTTCTCGGTGAAGACCCGCTTGAGGATCTCCGCGTTGGAGCGGACCAGCTCGACGCGGTCGCGGTCGCCCCAGCCGATCGCCTCGAACTCGTGGTCGAACGTGCCGGCCCCGAACCCGAGGATCAGCCGGTCGGCGCCCAGCAGGTGCGACATGGTGCCGGCCATGAGCGCCGTGACCAGCGGGTGCCGGAACGGGATCAGCGAGCCGGTGCCCAGCTGGATCCGCTCGGTGACCGCGCCGATGGCGGTGAGCGTGGTCAGCGCGTCGTAGAACGTCCGGTTCGGCTTCTCCATCTCGCCGTGCGGCTCGAAGACCAGGTGGTCGCGCACCCACACGGAGTCGAAGCCGAGCTCCTCGGCCCGCTGCGAGCCGCGCAGCAGCTTGTCGCGGTCGGCCTGCTCACCGAAGTGGGGCAGCAGAAGTCCATACTTCATCGTCAACGTCCTTCAGGCGGAGGGGTGGGCGGTGGCGAGCCGGCCGTGGCCGGGCTTCCCGACGACGGCGCCGTCGGCGAACACGTCCGTGCCGCGGACGAGCGTGCGCTCGAACCGGACGCCGAGGCTGCGGCCGTCGTACGGCGTCCAGCCGATGCGGGAGAGGACGTCGTCGTTGGTGATGGTCCACGGGCTGTCGAGGTTCGCGACCACCAGGTCGGCGTCGTAGCCGACGGCGATGCGGCCCTTGCGGCCCGTGAGGCCGAACGCGTCGGCCGGTCGGCGGGCGGCGGCCTCGACGGCGCGCTCGAGCGGGAGCTTGCCCAGGCGGACCGCGTCGAGCAGCAGCGGGTAGTAGTACTGGATGCCGGGGGTGCCGGTGTGGGCGCTCCACATCTTCGTCCAGCCGACCTCCTTCTCCTCGCGCGTGTGCGGCGCGTGGTCGGAGGAGATCATGTCGATGGTGCCGTCGAGCAGCCCCTCCCACACGGCCGCCCGGTGGTCGTCGGGCACCCAGTACGACAGCACGTACGGGCCCTGCGTCTCGACGTCGCTCCACGTGGACAGGAACAGCGCCCAGTGGTTCACCTCGCCGGTGACGTCGACGCCGCGGGCCTTGGCCCGGCGCACCGCGTCGATGGACCGGCGGGTCTGCATGTGCGCGATGTGGATGGGGCAGCCCGACGCCTCGGACAGCCGCAGCACGACGTCGATGGCGGTGTCCCAGATGACGCCGTCGCGGGCGGCGTAGGCGCTGGCGTAGCCCTGCGGGGTGTTGTCGCCGCGGGCCAGCACCTCGCCCTCGATGTAGTCCATCAGCGCCTGGTCGTGCGGGTGGATGATGAATCGCTTCCCGGTGGGCTTGATGCGGTCCATCATCTGCAGCAGGTGGCCGTGGTCGTGCATGCCGGTGCCGGCCGGGTGCGGGTAGGTGCGGCCGGTGTCGACGACCATGTAGATCTTGTACGCGTTGATGCCGGCCTCGGCCATCGACGCGATGTCGTCGAAGTTCGTCGGCGCCGGGTTGTGGTTGTAGTCGACGATCGACTTCTCCGCGTACAGCGCCATGACCTCGTCGAGCGTCTTGCGGTCGGTCGTCGGCGGGTCGAGGTTCGGCATGCCGAAGATCGTCGTGACGCCGCCCACCGCCGCCTGCTCGGTGGTGGTGATGATGTCTTCCTTGTGCGTGTACCCGGGCTCGCGGGTGTGCACGTGGACGTCGACCATGCCGGGCAGCACCAGCCGGCCGGTGGCGTCGACGACGGTCGCGTCGTCGCCGATGGCGGTGCCGGGCGAGACCAGCCCCGCGATGGTGCCGTCGTCGCCGATCAGGATGTCGGCGCGGACCGTGCCGTCCGGAGTGACGACGTCGCCTCCGCTGATCCGGGTGGTCACTGCCATGTCACTGCCCCTCCAGATACGTCACCGATTCGGCCCGGCCGTCCTGCGTGGTGATGACGACGTCGCCGTTGGTCAGGTAGGTGTCGAACCAGCCCACGATCGCCGGGGTGACCTTCTCCCAGTACTTGTCGTAGGCGGCGTAGTGCGTGGTGTGGCGCTGCATGACCAGGCTGCGCGGGCCCTTGGCGGCCTCGTAGATCGCGACGGCGTGGTCGGTCGGCGTGGTGGCGTCGCCCTCGATGCCGATGACCAGCAGCGGCGTCGTCAGCGTCCGAGCGGCGCTCAGCGGGTCGTACTCGAGGATCTCGTCGGCCGCGGCCAGCGAGACCGCCGTCGGGATGCGGCTGTCGACGTCGGCCTTCACCGTCGTGGCGCGCCGCTCCGGCGTCGGGACCATGATCTCCTCGCGCGGGTGGACCAGCCGGCCCTTGCCCGTGGTGACCCGCTCGCGGCGGTCGTCGTCGAGGCCCTTGAGGAAGTCGAGCCACTCGTACTCCGAGCGCATGCGGTGCAGCCAGTCGCGTCCGTTCGCGACGGGGAGCTGGCTGACGGCGGCCCGCACGCGGTCGTCGACGGCGGCCAGCAGGACGGCGTTGCCGCCGCCGGTGCCGCCGGAGCCGAACACGCCGATCCGGTCGGCGTCGACGTCGTCGCGCGTGGTCAGGTAGGTGACGGCGTTGCGCAGGTCCTGCAGCTGGACGGCCGGCGAGAGCTTCTTCTCGCCCTCGGAGTCGCCGAAGCCCCGGTAGTCGAGGATCAGCACGCCGAAACCCGCGGCGGTGAGCGCCTCGTGGTACCGGACGTACAGCTTCGCGTCCTTCAGGCCCAGCCAGCCCGGCCCCTGCACGATGGCCCGCAGCGGCCCGTCGGACCGATCCGGCGTGCGCCAGGACGCCGAGATCCGGCTGCCCTCGCTATAGAAGACGACGTCTTCGCTCCGCATCGAACCTCCATTTTGGATAATTGATACAGAGTCTAAAGTCCAGGGCCTTGGCGGGCAAGATGCCGGAGCACGTTGGCGGCTATCTTATGTTGTATCCAACGGTCGCCGGGCTGCCGCGACGGGGTCGGAGTGGTGGTCGGCCGGGCGGGCGGGGTGAGGGGACGGCGGTCGCGGCGGCCGGCCCGGGCGGGTGACCGGCGGCGGCCCCGGCGGCGGCCCAGGCGGATGCCGTGGCGGCGGCAGCCGAGGCAGCGGCGGCCGGCCCAGGCGGGTGACCGGTGGCGGCCCAGGCGGATGCCGTGGCGGTGGCCGGGCCGGCGGATGCCGAGGCAGCGATCGGGCCGGCAGGTAACCGTGGCGGCGGCACTAGTGGCGGCCCGGGTGACGACAACGCCAACAGTTGGCGCTCAGGTCAACCCGCGCGGACGCACCACCGTCGCCTGGGCCGGCGGATGCCGAGGCAGCGACCGGCCCGTCGCCTGCCGTGGCGGCGGCCGGACCGGCAAAGCCGTGGCGGCGGTCGCCGCAGCGGCGGCACTAGTGGCGGCCCGGGTGACGACAACGCCAACAGTTGGCGCTCAAGTCAACCCGCGCGGAACACCACCGTCGCCTTGGCCGGCGGATGCCGAGGCAGCGACCGGCCCGTCGCGTGCCGTGGCGGCGGTCGCCGCAGCGGCGGTACTAGTGGCGGCCCGGGTGACGACAACGCCAACAGTTGGCGCTCAGGTCAACCCGCGCGGAACAACACCGCCGTCCGGACCGGCGGATGCCGAGCGCCCGGCGAACACAGCCCGCCACACGACCCATCAGGCAGGCGGCCCCGCCGAAGTCAGCTGCGCGACTTCGCCCGCGCGGCCCGCTTCTTCGGCGCCGGACCCTTGGCCCGCTTCTCGGCGATGAGCTCGACCGCCCGCTCATGCGTCAGCTGCTCGATGTCGGTACCCCGCGGCACCGTGACGTTGACCTCGCCGTCGGTGATGTACGGGCCGAACCGGCCGTCCTTCACCACCAGCGGCTTGTTGGACACCGGGTCGGTGCCCAGCTCGCGCAGCGGCGGCGTGGCCGCTCGTGCGCCGCGGCGGCCCTTCGGCTGCGCGAACAGCTTCTCGGCCTCTTCGACGGTGACGGTGAACAGCGACGGCTCGTCGGGCAGTGAACGAGAGTCGGAGCCCTTCTTGACGTACGGGCCGTAGCGGCCGTTGGTCGCGACGATCTCGGCGCCCTCGGCGTCCTTGCCGACCACCCGCGGCAGGGTGAGCAGCTGCAGTGCCTCGTCGAGCGAGACGGTGTCGACGGACATGCTGCTGAACAGCGACGCCGTGGGCGGGCGCTCGTTCTTCGGCGCGTCGTCGGGCAGCAGCTCGGTGACATACGGGCCGTACCGGCCGGACTTCGCGACGACGGTGCGCCCGGTGGCCGGGTTCTGGCCCAGCTCGCGGTCGCCGTTGCCGCGAGCGACCAGCTCGCCGGCCAGCTCGACGGTGAGTTCGTCGGGCGGGAGGTCCTCGGGAATGCTGCCGCGGTTGCCCTCGATGTCCTCGAGGTACGGCCCGTAGCGGCCGACCCGCACCGTGAAGCCCTCGCCGATGGGGAACGAGGAGATCTCGCGCGCGTCGATCTCGCCGAGGTTGTCGGCGAGCTTCTTCAGCCCGGCGACGCTGTCGTCGCCGTGCCAGAACTGCGCCAGCTCGGCGGCGCGGTCGGCCCGGCCGCCGGCGATCTCGTCGAGCACGTCCTCCATCTTGGCGGTGAACTCGTAGTCGACCAGCCGGGTGAAGTGCTCTTCCAGCAGCCGGACGACGGCGAAGGCCAGCCAGGCCGGCACCAGCGCGGTGCCGCGCTTGAACACGTAGCCGCGGTCGAGGATGGTGCGGATGATCGACGCGTACGTGGACGGGCGGCCGATCTCGCGGTCTTCCAGCTCCTTGACCAGCGTGGCCTCGGTGTAGCGGGCCGGCGGCTTGGTGCTGTGGCCCTCGGGCTCGATGCCGGCCGCCGTGAGCCCCTGGCCCTCGCTGAGCTGCGGGAGCCGCCGCTCGCGGTCGTCGAGCTCGGCCTCGGGGTCGTCGGCGCCCTCGACGTAGGCCTTGAGGAAGCCGTGGAAGGTGATGGTGCGGCCGGACGCCGTGAGCTCGACGTCCTCGCCGGACGCGGCGGTGGCGCCGACCCGGACCGTCAGCGTCTCGCCCTTGGCGTCGCGCATCTGCGAGGCGACGGTGCGCATCCAGATGAGTTCGTACAGCCGGTACTCGTCGTCGCGCAGGCCGGTCTCGGCCGGGGTGCGGAAGGAGTCGCCGGCCGGGCGGATGGCCTCGTGCGCCTCCTGCGCGTTCTTCACCTTGCTGGTGTACTTGCGCGGCGCGTCGGGCAGGTACTCGGTGCCGTACAGCTCCGCGACCTGCGCCCGGGCCGCGTTCAGCGCGGAGTCGGACAGCGTGATGGAGTCGGTACGCATATAGGTGATGAAGCCGTTCTCGTACAGCCGCTGCGCCACCTGCATGGTGCGGGCCGCGCCGTAGCCCAGCTTGCGCGAGGCCTCCTGCTGCATGGTGGTGGTGCGGAACGGCGCGTACGGCTTGCGGGTGTAGGGCTTGGCCTCGACCGATCGGACGGTGTAGTCGGCGTCGCCGAGCGCGGCGGCCAGGGCGCGGGCGCGCTGCTCGTCGAGCACGACGACGTCGCGGCTCTTCACCTCGCCACGGGCGTCGAAGTCGCGGCCGGTGGCGACCTTGGTGCCGTTGACGGTGGCCAGCCGGGCCTCGAACGCGTGCGGGTCGTCGGACGTGCCGGTGTCGAGCGTGGCGGTGAGGTCCCAGTACTCGGCCGAGCGGAACGCCATGCGCTCGCGCTCGCGGTCGACGACGAGGCGCGTGGCCACGCTCTGGACCCGTCCCGCCGACAGGCCCTGCATGACCTTGCGCCACAGCACCGGGGAGACCTGGTAGCCGTAGAGGCGGTCGACGATGCGCCGCGTCTCCTGGGCGTCGACGAGGTCTTCGTCGATGTCGCGGGGGTTCTGCACGGCGGCCCGGATGGCGTCGCGGGTGATCTCGTGGAAGACCATGCGGCGGACCGGGACCTTCGGCTTCAACTCCTCGCGCAGATGCCACGCGATGGCCTCGCCCTCGCGGTCCTCATCGGTGGCGAGCAGGAGCTCGTCGGCCTCTTTGAGCATGGTCTTGAGCTTCTTGACCTGGTCCTTGGCCCGGCCCGCCGGCACGATGTACAGCGGCTCGAACCCGCCGTCGACGTCGACGCCGACCGGGTTGCCGTAGCGCTCGCGCTCGGCCTCGGGGACCTCGGTCTTCTTCGACGGCAGATCGCGGATGTGGCCGAACGACGACTCCACCATGTAGCCGTCGCCAAGGTAGCCGGCGATGGTCTTGGCCTTCGCCGGCGACTCCACGACGACGAGACGGCGGCGGGCCGTGCCGTTCGTGGATCGGGCCATGAATGCTCCTCACTCCCCGGGCACGGTGAACCGACCCCTTCGGCTCACGAACACTCCCCTGCGACAACGCACGGTATCCGACGTTGTTCCCGAGACGCGAAGAGGATAACCAGACGGCGATCCCCGCCGCCAATGATCAACACCGCCGTCTGCTGCGGCATCAGGCCGTCCGGGGCCGTGCGCCGAACACCGCGGAGCCCACCCGGACCAGCGTCGCACCCTCCGCGACGGCCGCCTCCAGATCGCCGCTCATCCCCATCGACAGCACCGGCAACGCGGCTCCGACGGCGTCGGCGGCGCGGTCGCGCAGCACCCGCAGGTCGCGGTAGGACGCCCGCACCAACGCGTCGTCCGGCGACTGCAGCCCGACCGTCATCAGGCCGCGGACCCGCAGGCGGTCGCGGGCGGCGACCTCCTTGACGACGGCGATCGCGTCGTCCGGCGCGACCCCGGACTTGCTCGCCTCGCCGGACGTGTTGACCTGCACCAGCACGGCGAGCGTGCGGTCCTGCGCCTCGAGCCGGCGCTGGAGCCGGTCGGCCAGCTCGACGCCGTCGACGGACTGCACGCAGCTGACGTAGCGCAGCACCTGGTTGACCTTGTTCGACTGCAGGTGGCCGATGAAGTGCCGCTCGCACGGCAACCCGGAGAGCTCGGCGTCCTTCGCCGCCAGCTCCTGGACCCGGTTCTCGCCGATCAGCCGGGCGCCGGCCGCGATGGCCACGGCGATACGATCGGCCGGCTGCGTCTTCGTGGCCAGCAGCACCTCGACCTCGCCGGGCGCCCGACCGGCCGCCGCGCAGGCGGCGTCGACCCGTTCCCGCACCGCCGCCAGATTGGCCCGGATGTCCGCGTCGGCCGCCATCGATCCCCTTCCAGGTCGCCTCTAGAGTCTCAGTCGTGACGGTACTGGTCGGCTGGATCCTCGCACTCGCGATGGTCGTCGTGGTGCCGCTCGGGCTGCGGTTGATCGACGACGACCGGCGGCGGCTCGGACCGGTCGGCCAGGTGTGGCCGTTCGCCGGGCTGCTCGGCGGGCTGTCCCTCCTGCTCGACCGCGGCGACGCCTTCACCGTCGCACTGGCCTGCTGTTACGCGTCCGTCACGGCATGGCTCGCGGTGCTGGCGCTGCTGCGGCTGCTGCGCCGGCGGTCGCCGGCGCCGGTCGAGGTCGCGGTTCTGACGGCCATGGTCGCACCGGCCGTCGCCGCGAGCTCGCTGATCGCGGAGCGCGGCGGCTGGGAGCTGCTCGGCTTCGGCATGACGACGCAGCTGCTGACGGTGGCGCACTTCCACTACGCCGGGTTCGCGGCGGCGCTCTTGGCCGGGCTGACCGCGAGCCGGGCGCCGTCACCGTCGTCATCGATGGCCGCGGTGACGGTGCCGGTCGGGATCGCCCTGGTGTTCCTCGGCTACTTCACCGGCGACGGCGTCGAGCTGGCCGGCGCCGTCGTGCTGACGGCCGGCATGTGGCTGCTCGGCTGGACCGTGTGGCGCGACGTGGCGCCGTCGGCCCGCGGCCGCGTGACCCGGGCACTGTTCGGCGTGAGCGCCGCCGTGCTCGCGGTGACGATGCTGCTGGCGCTGAGCTGGGCCGCGGGCCACGTCTGGGACACCGTCCCGCACCTGTCACTGACCTGGATGGCCGCGACCCACGGCCTGGCCAACGCGCTCGGCTTCGCGCTGTGCGGCCTGCTCGCCTGGCGCCGGGTTCAGCGCGCGCCGTCGCCCATCCGCCCGGAAGGAGCCCCACCATGACCACCGACGACCGGCCCGTCGCGGCCGACCCCGCCGACCTCGAACGCCTCTTCGTCCGGCGGGTCAACGACCGCGACGCACCGGCGACGTCGCGCTGACGTCCACCCGCCTGGCAGACGGCGGCGTGACCGCCGAGGTGGCCCGGCGCCAGCCGGACGGCAGCTGGCGCTGGGCCCTCGACCAATGGAACGTGTTGATCTGAGCCGGCTGATCAGCGCGCGGGCGACACCCCCGCGACGAACGTCATGTCGGCGTAGCGGTCGCCGGCCGGCACGCTCGAGTCGAGCAGTTCCAGCTCGGCGGCGGTCAGCGTGACATCCAGCGCGGCGACGTTCTCCTCCAGGTAGCGGCGCCGCTTCGTGCCGGGGATCGGCACGACGTCGTCGCCGCGGGCCAGGGCCCAGGCCAGCGCGATCTGGCTGGCCGTCGCGCCCCTGGCGGCGGCCAGCTCGCGCACCGTCTCGACCAGCTCGAGGTTGCGCTGGAACGCCTCACCCTGGAACCGCGGGCTGTGCCGCCGGTAGTCGTCGTCGGTGAAGTCGTCCGGCGAGGTGATCGCGCCGGTGAGGAAGCCACGGCCGAGCGGGCTGTACGGCACCAGGCCGATGCCCAGCTCGCGGCAGGTGCCGACGATGTCGCCCTCGAGGTCGCGGCTCCACAGCGACCACTCCGTCTGCAGCGCGGCGATCGGGTGGACGGCGTGCGCCCGGCGGATCGAGTCGGCGGCGGCCTCGGACAGCCCCAGGTAGCGCACCTTGCCGGCCTGCACCAGCTCGGCCATCGTGCCGATGGTGTCCTCGATCGGGGTCTTCGGGTCGACCCGGTGCAGGTAGTAGAGGTCGACGTGGTCGACGCCGAGCCGGCGCAGCGACCCGTCGATGGACGCGCGGACGTAGGCCGGACTCGCGTCGAAACCGCGGGCGAGCGGGTCGGCGGGGTCGAGGACGATGCCGAACTTGGTCGCCAGCACGACCTCGTCGCGGCGGCCGGCGATGGCCCGGCCGACCAGCTCCTCGTTGACGTACGGGCCGTACATGTCGGCGGTGTCGAGGAAGGTGACGCCGAGGTCGAGCGCGCGGTGGATGGTGGCGACCGACTCGGTGTCGTCGCCGGGGCCGTAGGACTGGCTCATGCCCATGCAGCCGAGGCCGAGGGCGGACACCGTCAGGCCGGACCGGCCGAGGGCGCGTTGGGGTAGGGACATGGTGCTCCTTGCGGTGCTGTGTGCCGGGTGCTGTGCGCCTACGGGGCCGCGCTGCCGCCGTACTTGGCGATCTTGAAGTCGACGACGTCGAGAGCGATGCGCAGCGCCTCCATGCGGACCCGCACCGCCTCGCGGTGCTCGACCAGCAGCGCCAGCCGTTCCGGCTCGGTGCCCGGGCCGAGCGCCGCCAGCTCGAAGTAGCGCTGGATGTCGCGGATCGGCATGTCGAGCTGACGCAGCCGGGTGATGAACACGACCCGGTCGACGTCGTCGGGGGTGTAGTGACGCCGCCCGGCGCTGTCGCGGGGCACGTCGAGCAGGCCGATGCGCTCGTAGTAGCGCAACGTGTGGGCCGTCACGCCGGTGCGCTCGGCCACCTCGGAGATGGTCTCGGACGGTGCGGTGAGCGTCGTCACGTCATCGACGGTAGGGCTTCGAGTGCACTCGAAGTCAAGTCACTCGTAGCCGAACATCTGGGTCCAGTACGGCCCGCGGGAGCTGTCCGCCGCGCCGACGCCGATGGCCTCGAAGTCGCAGTTCAGGATGTTGGCCCGGTGACCCTCGCTGTCCATCCAGCCGTCGACGACCGCTTCGGCGGACTGATAGCCACAGGCGATGTTCTCGCCGCCCCAGCCGTCGTACCCTGCCCGCTCCGCCCGCTCGCCCGGCCCGACGCCCTCCGGCGTCACGTGGTCGAAGTAGTCGCGGTCGGCCATGTCGGCGCTGTGCGCGAGGGCGGCCTCGTGCAGCCGGTCGTCGGCGCGCAGCGGGCCGCAGCCCTCCTCGGCGCGGACCTCGTTGGTGCGGTCGATGACCTCCTGCTCGCGCTCCGACATGCCCTCGGGGTCCGGCTCGACCGGCGGCTCCGGCGTGCCGGCGTTGGTCGGCTCCGGCTCGGCCGGCTCCTCCGGTTCCGGCTCCTCGGTCTCCGACGGCTCGGGTTCCGGTTCCTCGGTCGCCTCGGGCTCCGGGGTCGGCGTCGGGGTGGGCGTGGGTGTCGGGGTCGGCGTCTCGGTCGGCGTCGGCGTGGGCGTCTCGGCGGGCGGCGGCGAGGACGACTCCAGCGGGACCAGCTCGGCGCTGTCCGCCCGCGGGATCGCCATCGGCTCCTCGCCGCAGCCGGACGTCACCAGAACGGCGATGGCGGCGGCGCAGGCCGCGGTGCTCGCCCGCCTCGGCCGCATGCCCGCCTCCGTCCACTCGACGGAGGGCATTCTTGCCCCGGCCCGGAGTGTCCGAAACCTCCCTGTTCTCCGGCTCGGCGCTCAGTCGCAGGGGCGGTCGGCGCTGACGGCGTACGTGCGGGCGGTGCCCTCGGTGAGCAGCAGCTCGACGGCGGCGAGGAGGCGGTCGACGTCGGCGGCGGTGGAGCCGAGGCCGAAGCTGGCCCGCAGCGCGCCGTCGCCCGCGCCGAGCCGGTCGAGCAGCGGGTGCGCGCAGAACCGGCCGTCGCGCACCCCGACGGCGTGCTCGGCGGACAGGTACTCGGACACCTGCCGTGCGGTGTAGCCGTCGACGGTGAACGCGACGACGCCGACGGCGGAGCCGCTGTCCGGCCACAGCCGCAGCGTCCGCACGCCGTCGAGGCGGTCGAGCCCGGCCAGCAGCCGGCGGCGCAGCGCCGACTCGTGCACCTCGACGCAGCCCTCCGGCAGCGCCGCGACCGCCTCGCAGGCGCGGGCCAGCGCGGCCGCCCCGATGACGTTCGGCGAGCCGCCCTCGTGCCGGGCCGGGGCCGGCGCCCACTGCGTCGCCGCCGTGGTGACCTCGCGGACGGCGCCGCCGCCGGCGAGGTACGGCGGGGCGGCGTCGAGCCAGTCGCGGCGGCCGACCAGCACACCGGCGCCGAACGGCGCGTACAGCTTGTGCCCGGAGAACGCGACGTAGTCCAGTTCGCCGGCCACGATGTCGATGCGCCGGTGCGGAGCGAGCTGTGCGGCGTCGACGGCGATGCGCGCGCCGTTGCGGTGCGCCAGCCCGGCCAGCGCGCCGAGCGGCAGCTGCTCGCCCGTCACGTTCGAGGCGCCGGTGACGGCGAGCAGCGCGGCCGGGCGCCGGGACAGCTCGACCTGCAGCCGGCTCAACGTCTGCGCCAGCGTCGGCGCGGCCTCGACGACGCGGTGCGGGCCGCGCTGCCAGGGCAACAGGTTGGCGTGGTGCTCGAGGTCGAGGACCACGACCTCGCCGCCCTCGGGCACGCAGCCGGCCAGCAGGTTGAGCGCGTCGGTGGTGTTGCGGACGAACACCACGACGTCGTCGTGGCGGGCGCCGACGAACCCGGCGACGGTCGCCCGGGCGTCCTCGTACCGTCGGGTCGACAGCTGCGACGGGTACCCGGCGCCGCGGTGCACACTCGCGTACGTCGGCAGGATCTCGGCGACGTGGTCGGCGACGGCGCTCAGCGCGGGCGCGCTGGCCGCGTAGTCGAGGTTGACGTAGCGGGCGTCGCCACCGCCGGCCAGCGGCGCCCGCAGGTCGGCGCCGGCCACCGGGAGCAGCGGCTCGGTGGGCGCGGCCGGCAGCGGGGCGTGGACGCGGGGCAGGTCGGTCACGGTCACGGGTCCTCCAGGTGGCCGGGACCCGGGGCACGGGTCCGCGCTTGCCGACTCGGGGCCGAGCCGGCCAGGTCGTCACCCGGGGCACCCCACCGCGGTGGAGGGTTGCCGGCCAGCGAGCCGGGGCTTGGCGCTGGCGCTCATGACCTTTCGACCGCGAGCCTAACCGGCCGTGACACTCATCGTCCACCCATTGAGCGAATTCGTCTCGCTGAGTGAGAATCTGGTCCGGCTCGCGGCGATCCCGGCTTAAGCGGCAGAATGCCGGGGACGTCCTGCCGAAGAGAGTGGAACCACGTGTCCAAGCCCGCCCTGCCGTCCGTCCAGCAGCGCATCGCCGACGAGCTCGGCGTCCACGAGCACCAGGTCGGCGCCACCGTCGCCCTGCTCGACGAGGGCGCCACCGTCCCGTTCATCGCGCGGTACCGCAAAGAGCGCACCGGCGGGCTCGACGACACCCAGTTGCGCACGCTCGAGGAGCGGCTGCGTTACCTGCGCGAGCTGGAGGAGCGCCGGGCCGCCGTGCTCGAGTCGGTCCGCGAGCAGGGCAAGCTCGACGACGCGCTGGAGGCGCAGATCCTGCTGGCCGACACCAAGGCCCGGCTCGAGGACATCTACCTGCCGTACAAGCCGAAGCGGCGCACCAAGGCGCAGATCGCCCGCGAGGCCGGGCTGGAGCCGCTGGCCGACGGTCTGCTCACCGACCCCACGCAGGACCCGCAGACCGTCGCCGCCGGCTATCTGAACCCGGAGGCCGGGGTCGACGACGCCGCCGCCGCGCTGGCCGGCGCCCGGGCCATCCTCGTCGAGCGCTTCACCGAGGACGCCGACCTCATCGGCACGCTGCGCGAGCAGGTGTGGACGGCCGGGCGCATGACGGCGAAGGTGCGCGAGGGCAAGGAGCAGGCCGGCGCGAAGTTCGCCGACTACTTCGAGTTCGCCGAGCCGCTGACGAAGCTGCCGTCGCACCGCGTGCTGGCCATGCTGCGCGGCGAGAAGGAGGAGGTGCTCGACCTCACCGTCGACCCCACCGGCGACGACGGCTCCACCGCGGCGTACGAGGGCGAGATCGCGCGCCGGTTCGGCATCCGCGACGAAGGCCGCCCGGCCGACCAGTGGCTCACCGACACCGTCCGGTGGGCCTGGCGCACCCGCATCCTGCTGCGCCTCGACCTCGACCTGCGCACCCGGCTGCGCGAGGCGGCCGAGGAGGAGGCGATCCGGGTGTTCGCCACCAACCTGCGCGACCTCCTGCTGGCCGCGCCCGCCGGCACCCGCGCCACGCTGGGCCTGGACCCCGGCTTCCGCACCGGCGTGAAGGTCGCCGTGGTCGACGGCACCGGCAAGGTCGTCGCCACCGACACCATCTATCCGCACCAGCCGGCGAACCGGTGGAACGAGGCGCTGACGACGCTGGAGCGGCTGGCCCGCGAGCACGACGTCGACCTCGTCGCCATCGGCAACGGCACCGCGTCGCGCGAGACCGACAAGCTGGCCGCCGAGCTCGTCAAGCTCCGGCCCGGGCTGACCAAGGTGATGGTCTCCGAGGCCGGCGCCTCGGTGTACTCCGCGTCGGCGTTCGCCGCTCAGGAGTTGCCCGGCATGGACGTCTCGCTGCGCGGCGCCGTCTCCATCGCGCGGCGGCTGCAGGACCCGCTGGCCGAGCTGGTGAAGATCGACCCGAAGTCCATCGGCGTCGGCCAGTACCAGCACGACCTCCCCGACTTCGCGCTGTCCCGCTCGCTCGACGCCGTCGTCGAGGACTGCGTCAACGCCGTCGGCGTCGACCTCAACACCGCGTCGACGCCGCTGCTCAGCCGGGTCTCCGGCATCACGCCCGGGCTGGCCGAGAACATCGTCGCTCACCGCGAGAACAACGGCCCGTTCCGCACCCGCACCGCGCTCAAGGAGGTCGCGCGGCTCGGGCCGAAGGCGTTCGAGCAGTGCGCCGGCTTCCTGCGCATCCCCGGCGGCGACGACCCGCTCGACGCGTCCGGCGTGCACCCCGAGGCGTACCCGCTGGTGCGGCGCATCGTCGGCACCTCGGGCCGCGAGCTCAAGGGGCTGCTCGGCGACACCCGCACGCTGCGCGAGTTCCGGCCCGCCGACTTCGCCGACGACGTGTTCGGCGTCCCGACCGTCACCGACGTGCTGCGCGAGCTGGAGAAGCCCGGCCGCGACCCCCGGCCGTCGTTCCAGACCGCCACGTTCAGCGACGGCGTCGAGAAGCTCACCGACCTCACCCCCGGCATGACGCTGGAGGGCGTCGTCACCAACGTCGCCGCGTTCGGCGCGTTCGTCGACGTCGGCGTGCACCAGGACGGCCTGGTGCACGTATCGGCGATGTCGAAGCGGTTCGTGTCGGACCCGCGCGAGGTGGTCAAGCCCGGCGACGTCGTCAAGGTCAAGGTCCTCGAGGTCGACGTCGACCGCAAGCGCATCTCGCTCACCCTGCGGCTGGACGACGAACTGCCGGCGCCGGGCGCGGGTGGCCGCGGCGGCAAGCCCGGCGGGGGCCAGCCGCGCGGCGGACAGCGCGGTGGCGGGCAGCCCCGCGGCGGCGGCCGGCCGCAGCGCGAGCGCGACGCGGCACCGGCCGCCGGTGCCATCGCCGACGCGTTCCGCCGGGCCGGCTACGGGCGCTGAGATCACCCGATGGTTGCCGCTGCCCACTTCATCACCGCAGGTCAAGCGGGCTGATTGGACCGAACCACGCCCTTGCCCGGGTACCGGGCCGGGTCTAGCGTCGCGTGCGGAGGGACCGGCGCAGGGGGCACGACATGGCCGGTGTCCCCGCCCGGCCAGGGGGGCATGAGACTTCTCGCGCGCTCGCGTGCGCCACCGATGCGATCCACGATCGATCCGCAGTGCCAACTCCGCAGTCAGACCGTGGAACCCATGACATCCAACGGGGATGACATAAACGCATCATCATCATCCTGGTGGCCGTACTCGGACTGCTCGGATTCATCAGCACGCCGGCCGTCGCCCAGAGCGGCCACTTCATCGAGGGCGGCCGCAACGCCCCCGAGTGCGTCGACATCGGCACCCAGGTGCTCTGTGAAGGCAAGGTCGCCGGTCTCGGCGGCACCACCTTCGAGATCACCGTCGAGGCGACGGGCATCGCCGAAGTCGTCTGCATCAACCCGGCCGGCAACCGCGCCCCCGGGCAGGACACCGAAGTGACGGTGTCCGGCACGACGACCCCGCTGCCCACGTCGCGCAACGGCCAGTTCGTCTTCAGCATCACCAGCGACGACCCAGAGCCGCTGCCGCCGACGCCCACCTGCCCGAACGCGCAGTGGACACCGGACATCGTCGATGTGGCCTTCACGGAGGCCACGCTGACGCTGCTCGAGGACGGCGTGGTCTCCGACGTGGTGACCGTGCCGGTCGAGTCGTGACGTAGCAGTTCGTTCGACCAACCAGGGGTCGGGCCCGCAGGCCCGGCCCCCCTTCTCACGACGTCACGGAGCGGTGCCGAGCTTCGGGTCGAACGCCGTCACCCAGAACACCCGGTGCTCGACGTCGTAGTCGTGGATCATCGCGGTGCTGCCGGGACGCAGCTCCTCGATGCCGTCGTGGCGCACCTCGATGACGACGGGGGTGCCGTCGGGCCCGGTGACCTCGGCCTGGCCGGCGTCGGGGCCGACCTCGCCGGTGCGCACGACGCAGATGCTGCCGACCAGCCTGGCCGGGTCGGCCGGACGTCCGGGGCGCAGCAGGCGGCGCAGCGGCCGGGCCAGCACCGCCGTCCCCAGCCCGGCGGCCACCAGCGCGGCCACCGCGATGACGACCGACGCCGGCAGCCCCGGCGGACGCGCCGCGACGTCGCCGCCGCGGACGAGGGTGCCGGTCAGTGTGCCCAGCCAGGCGAGCACGAGGAACACCGACCCGGTGACGTTCAGCGGCACGCCGTCGCCGGCCACGGGCGGGTTGCCGCCGACCATGACCAGCAACCAGTAGACGACCACGGCGACGGTGAGGAACGTGAACGGCGCCACCGGGAACGTCATGGCGGCGTCGAAGAGATCGTTGATCGCCACCGTCCAGCCTTCCGAACGCGCACGTGGGTCGACGCGAGCATAGCGCCGCGACCGCCCGCCGCACCGGGGATTTCCGGTCGCGGACTAGGGTCGGCTGGTGCGCGCGATGGTGTATGAGAAGTTTCGCGAGCGGCCGGTCGTCCGCGACGTCGCCGAGCCGGTCTGCCCGCCCGGCGGCGCCGTCATCCGGGTCGAGGCGACCGGGCTGTGCCGCAGCGACTGGCACGGCTGGATGGGCCACGATGACGACATCGAACTGCCGCACGTGCCCGGCCACGAGCTGGCCGGCGTGCTCGCGGAGGTCGGGCCGGACGTCGACGGCTGGCGGCCGGGCGAGCGCGTCACCGTCCCGTTCGTCTGTGCGTGCGGCACCTGCGAGCCGTGCCGGGCCGGCGACCACCAGGTGTGCGAACGGCAGACGCAGCCGGGGTTCACCCACTGGGGCTCGTTCGCCGAGTACGTGGCGATCGAGCACGCCGCGGTCAACCTCGTCCGGCTGCCCGGCGCGGTCGGCTTCGCCACCGCGGCCGGGCTGGGCTGCCGGTTCGCGACGGCGTACCGCGCGGTCGTGCAGCAGGGGCGGGTCGCGGCCGGCGAGTGGGTCGCGGTGCACGGCTGCGGCGGGCTGGGGCTGTCCGCCGTCATGATCGCGGCGGCCCACGGCGCCCGGGTGGTCGCCGTCGACGTGGCCGAGCCGGCGCTGGAGCTGGCCCGGAGCGTGGGCGCCGCGGTCACCGTCGACGCGAGCGACGGGACCGACGTGGTGGCCGCGGTGCGCGACGCCACCGGCGGCGGGGCGCACCTGTCCCTCGACGCGCTGGGCAGCACGGCGACGTTCCAGAACTCCGTGCGCGGGCTGCGCCGCCGCGGCCGGCACGTCCAGGCCGGCCTGCTGGTGGCCGAGCACGCGAGCCAGGCGGTGGCGATGGGGCCGGTCGTCGGGACCGAGCTGGAGCTGCTGGGCAGCCACGGCATGGCGGCACACCACTACCCGGCGATGCTGGCCGAGATCGCCGCCGGGACGCTGCGGCCGGAACTGCTGCTCGGCCGCGAACTGAGCCTCGAGGACGGCGTCGACGCGCTGCTTGCGATGTCGGACGGATCGCCGACCGGGGTGAGCGTCATCCGGCCGAACGGACCTGTCGCCGGCACCTGACGCGATGGTATGACTGTATCCATGACCCGGAGACGACACGCGGTCATCGCCGCCACCGTCCTGTTCGCCGCCACCTCCGTCACCGCCGCCGCGCCGGTGGGCGCCGCCGACGCGCGCGTGCCCGAGGCCACCATCGCCACCGGCCTCGGCTTCGACACCTGCACCGCGCCGTCGGTCGCCGCGCTCGACGCGTGGTGGGGCACGTCGCCGTACACCACCGTCAACATCTACTTCGGCGGCATCAACCGCGGCTGCCGCCAGCCGAACCTGACCCCGTCGTGGGTGCAGACGGTCAGCGGCATGGGCTGGGGCCTGCTGCCCACCTACATGGGCCACCAGCCGATCTGCATGCTGGGCTCCAAGGAGCACCGGTTCACCGAGGGCGACGCCACCGCCATCGGCACCGCGAACGCGCAGGACGCCATCGCGCAGGCCCAGCACCTCGGGCTGTTGCCGGGCAGCGCGCTGTACGCCGACGTCGAGCACTACGACCGCCGCGACACCTCGTGCGTCACCGCGGTCCGCCTCTACGTCTCGGCGTGGACCACGACGCTGCACGACGCCGGCTACCTGGCCGGGGTGTACGTGCACCAGGACTCCGGCCTGCGCGACCTCTCCGCCGTCTACGACTCCCCCGACCACGCCCGCCCGGACGCCGTCTGGATGGCCCGCTGGGATGGCAGCCCCGCCCTCACCGGCTGGCCCACCGCGCCGGACAGCCAGTGGGCCGACCACCAGCGGGCCAAGCAGTACCTCGGCGACCACAACGAGACCCACGGCGGCGTCACGCTCAACATCGACAGCGACTCCCTCGACGCGCCCATCGCCACGGTCGCAGGTCGGTAACACCGCCCGAAACCCCTGTTCAACGGCGGTTTTCGAGAGCACACTCGGAACCGGAGGACAGGGGGGTCCACCATGAGCCGCTGGTCGGGCACCGTCAGCAGGGCGGCCGCTGCCGCCGTCGGCGCGGCGCTGGTCGTCGCCACACTCACCACGCCGGCGGGCGGCTATCCGGCCACGCCGGGGAACTACCCGAGCGGGTCGTCGGCCACCGTCGCCACCGGGCGCGGCTTCGACACCTGCACCGCACCGTCGCTGGCCGCGCTGCAGGCCTGGCGCGTGTCGCCGTTCCGGACGGTCAACATCTACTTCGGCGGCGTGAACCGCGGCTGCACCCAGCCCAACCTCACCGCCGCGTGGGTCCGCGGCGCGACGGCGGCCGGCTGGCGGCTGCTGCCCACGTACTTCGGGCGGCAGCCGTCCTGCATGCTCGGCACGAAGCCGTACCGGTACACGTCCGGGACCGCGGGCTCGTACGGGATCTCGGACGCGCAGGACGCCGTCACGCAGGCGCGTGCGCTCGGTCTGCTGCCGGGCAGCGCGCTCTACGCCGACGTCGAGCACTTCGACCGCACGAACGCCGACTGCGTCCTCGCGGTCCGCCGCTACGTCTCGGCCTGGACGGTCACCGTCCACCAGGCCGGCTACCTGGCCGGCGTGTACGTGCACCAGGACTCCGGCCTGCCCACGCTGTCCGGCTCGTACGGCTCGGCCAGCTGGGCCCGGCCGGACGCCGTCTGGATGGCCCGCTGGGACGGCAACTCCGCGCTCACCGGCTGGCCCACGGCGCCCAACACCCAGTGGTCGAACCACCAGCGGGCCAAGCAGTACCGCGGCGACCACACCGAGACGCACGGCGGCGTCACGCTGAACATCGACAGCGACTCACTCGACGCGCCCGTGGCGACGGTCGCGCAGACGTTCCGGGTCACCAGTGCGACGGCGCTCAACGCCCGCACCGGGCCGTCGACGGCCTACCCCGTCACCCGCAGCATCGCGCCCGGGGCGTCCGTCGCGGTGATCTGCCAGGGGCACGGTCAGCGGGTCGGCACCAGCGCCGTGTGGGACCGGCTCACCGACGGCTCCTGGGTGGCCGACTACTACGTGTCGACGCCGTCGAGCACCACGTTCTCCAGCGCCCTGCCCAAGTGCACCTACCCGGGCCAGGTGACGAGCACGACGCCGCTGACCGCGCGGGGCGGACCGGGCACGAACTACGCCGCCGTCGGCGCGGCGCTGCAGCCCGGCGCGCTCGCGTACGTCATGTGCCAGTCGGTCGGCTCGCTGGTCGGGACGAGCCGGGTCTGGAACCGGATGGACGACGGACGCTGGGTCAGCGACTACTTCGTCGGCAACCAGTCCTCCCACACGTGGAGCGCGCCCGCGCCGCGCTGCCCGTGAGTCGACACGTACCGGTTCGGGCGGCGGACGTCCGGCCCTGCCTCTACGCTGCTGCTGCCAGGTTGTCGTCACAGGAAGGTCGCTTTCGATGGCAGGGAAGTTCGAGCTCTACAAGGACAAGTCCGACCAGTACCGCTTCCGCCTGAAGGCCGGCAACGGCGAGGTCATCGCCGTCGGCGAGGCGTACGCCAGCAAGAGCGGCGCGCTCAACGGCATCGACTCCATCCGGCGCAACGCCGTCGACGCGGAGATCGACGACCAGACCGACTGACGCCGGACCGTCCGGGAGCCCCGGTTCCGCCGCGCGGGCCGGGGCTCCGCTCGTCTAGGGTGTGGGCGCATGGCCGTTCTGCGCGAGATCGTCGTCGACTGTGAGCACGCGCCGAGCCTGGCCCGGTTCTGGGCGGCGGTGCTCGACGGCTACGACGTCCTGCCCTACGACGACGCCGAGGTGGCCCGGCTGGCCGCGCTCGGCCTCACCCCCGAGACCGACCCGACGGTGGCCGTCGGCGGTCCCGGCCCGACGCTGTTCTTCCAGCAGGTGCCCGAGCGGAAGACCGTGAAGAACCGCGTGCACATGGAGGTCGAGGGGGCCGACCGGCAGGCCGAGGTCGACCGGCTGCTCGCCCTCGGCGCCACCGTGTTCGCCGTCCGCGAGCGGTGGACCACGATGCTCGATCCCGAGGGCAACGAGTTCTGCGTGGCCGACCCGGGGTGAGTACCGAGCCGCCGTTCCCGCCGCCGGGGTTCCGGCGGTTCTGGGCCGGTGAGGCCGTCTCGGGGCTCGGCAGCTACGTCACGCTGCTGGCGCTGCAGACGCTCGTGGTGCTCGACCTCGACGGCGGCGCCGCGCAGGTGGGGTGGGTGAGCTCGGCGCGCTGGCTGCCCTACCTCGTGGCCGGCCTGGCGGTGGGCGCGCTCGTGGACCGGGTGCGACGGCGGCCGGTCATGATCACCAGCGACCTGGTCCGGGCCGCGATGCTGCTGGTGATCCCGGGAGCGTGGGCCGCCGACCTGCTGACGTTCCCGCTGCTGGTGGTCGTGGTGGCGTGTTTCGGCGCCGCTTCGCTGGTGAACGACGCCGCCTCGATGGCGTTCGTGCCGCGGCTGGTGCCACGCGTGCACCTGCAACGGGCGCACGCCCGCATCGACGGCGCCGACGCGGTCGCGCAGACGGCCGGTCCCGCGCTCGGCGGGCTGCTGGTGCGGCTGGTCGGTGCGCCGCTGGCGGTTCTCGCCGACGCGCTCACCTACGTGTTCTCGGCGGTCATGGTCGCGACGACCCGGGTGGACGAGCCACGCGCGCGGGCCGGCGGCCCGGTGCCGAACCTGCGCCGCGAGATCGCCGAGGGAGTCCGCTGGGTGTACGGCCCGTCCGGACTGGCGAGGCTGGCCATCGCGACGCACGTGTGGTTCGCCGCGAACGCGGTGATGTCCGCGGTGCTCCCCGTCTGGGCGCTGCGCGAGCTCGGGCTGTCCCCGGCGGTCTTCGGCCTCACGACCGCCGCGGCCGGCGTGGGCGGCCTGCTCGGCGCCTCGGTGAGCACCGCCACCGGCCGCCGCCTCGGCACCGGCGGCGCGATCATCGCCGCTCACGCCGTCACCACGGTCGCCGTGGTGGCGACCGTGAGCGCCGGCGCGGGGACCGGGACCGTCCTCGCGCCGGTGCTCCTCGGGGTCGGACAGGGGTTGTACGGCTTCGCGATCGGCCTCAGCAACTCGCACGAGATGACCTACCGGCAGACGCTCACCCCGGACGCCCTGCAGGCGCGGACGAACACGACGATGCGGTCCTTCAACCGGGCCGTGATCGTGGTGGTCTCGCCGCTCGCCGGGCTACTCGCGGACCGGCTGGGGCTGCTGCCCGCGCTCGTCGCGGCCGCGGTGGTCTTCGCCGCCGTCGTGCTGATGCTGCTGGCCTCGCCGTTCCGCCACGCCCGGGTCTGAGCCACGCTAGTCCGCCGTCGCCGCGGCCTGGGCGGCCCGCTGCCGCAGTGCCTGCCAGGCCGGCAGCAGCGTCGCCGTCAGCGTCAGGCCCAGCGCGACCGCCACCACGCCCAGGTAGATCAGCGGCGACCCCGACGGCGTCAGCTGATCGGCCCGCGCGAGGCTGAACGGGACCAGCGTCGCGACCGAAGCGAGGGTGCCGAGCGTGATGCCGACCGCCGCCACCAGCACGCCCTCGATGCCGACCATCCGCAGCACCTGGGACCGGGTGGCGCCGGTGAGCCGCTGCAGCCCGAACTCACGCCGCCGTGCGCCCGTGCTGGCCGACAGCACGTTGATCACCGAGATGGCGGCGTACGCCACGATCATGAGGACGATGGTGTAGTTGGCGAAGGCGAGCGTGCGCTGCTGGTCGCCGTACTCGTCGAACAGCGCGTCGCGGTCGGCGACGGCCAGTCCGGGCGTCGCGGCGGCCAGCTCGCGCAGCTCGGCGACCACATCGGACGCGGCGCCGTCGTCCGCGGCGACGAGGATCTCGTGCGCCCCGCCGGCGGTCGTGTGCGCCGCCAGCAGGTCCGCCGGCAGCAGCAGCGTGTCGTAGTCGTCGGCGGCGTCGAACGTCGCGGCCACCTCGACCGTAGCGGCGGCCCCGTCGCCCAGACGCAGCGTCAGCTCGTCGCCGACGCCCACGCCGAGCGACCGCGCGTGGCCGGCGTCCAACGCGACGGTGTCGCCGGTGAGATCGGTGAGCGCGCCGTCCACCGTCGTGACCGGGGCGGTCGCCGCCGCGCCGCCGGCCGTGACGCCCTGCAGCGTCCAGCCCTCGTCGCTCTGCGAGCCGTCGTGCGGCGACTCGACGAAGCCGCTGCTGCGGACCAGCTGGGAGGCGCCGGCGACGCCGGGCAGCGCGGCGATGCGGTCGACCAGCGCGTCGTCGGCGGGCGCGGCCGACGTGACGACGGCGTCGGCGACCAGCCCGCCGGTGAACGCGTCGCGGTTGACCGCGTCCTCGGTGGACTGCAGGTAGAGCGTGCCGGTGGCGATGCCGGTGAGCATGATGATCGGGGTGACGACGGCGGCCGTGCGGCCGGTGCGGCCGCGGGCGTTGAGCACGGCCAGGTGCCCGGAGACGCCGGCGACGGCCCGGACCGGCCACTGCAGCAGCGCGGTCATGGCGCGGGTCAGCACCGGGCTGAGCAGCGCCAGGCCGATCGCCCACAGGATCACCGCCGGGCCGGCCGTGCTGGACGTCAGCGGCCCGCTCATCACCGTCATCGTGACGACGCCCAGCGCGATGCCGCCGCTCAGCGCCAGCAGGCCGAACACCCAGCGCCACGCGCCCATCGTCCGGCGCTCCAGCGCGGCCTCGGACAGCGCCTGGATGGGGCGGACGGCGGCCGCCCGGCGCCCGGCGACCAGCGCGCCGCCGATGGCGGCGATCAGCGCCGCGCCGACCGCGCTCACCACCGGGATCCAGCCCTGCCGGAACTCCACCCCCGCGGGCACGACACCGGCGTCGGTCATCCGCTCGAACAGGAACCGGCCCAGATAGTGGCCCGGGATCAGCGCCAGCCCGGTCGCGAGCACCGACAGCAGCAGCGTCTCGCCGAGCACCATGCGGCGCAGCTGGCCGGGCGTGCCGCCCACCGCGCGCAGCAGCGCCAGCTCGCGGCCGCGCTGCTGGATGGACAGCGCCAGCATCGACGCGACGCCGAACATCGAGACCATCGTCGCCCAGCCGCCGAACACCCCGGCCAGCGAGATGAGGTCCTCGCTGCTGGCCCGCGCCTCGGGCAGCTCGGCCAGGCCGCGGTCGTCACCGGTGAGCGTCGTCGTGGCGGTGCCGTCGAGCGCAGCGGCGATCCGCTGGCGCAGCTCACCGGCGCCGACGCCGGGCGCGGCCGTCACCGCGATCGCGTCGACCGTGCCGGACGGCGCCGGCTCGTCCAGCACCCGCCCCTCGGCCGTGGCCACGCCGTCGACGGCGGCGACCGTCGCCACCAGGTCGTCGTCGACGCGCACCCGCTCGGGCAGCACCGCGGACTCGTCGGTGCCGGGGATGTCGTAGCCCTGCTCCCCCGCGACGACGACGTCCGCGCCGGCCAGCTGCTGCGGGGGCACCGCTGTGCGGATGCCCGTCTCCATCAACCCGCCGCAGGCCATGACCATCGCGGCGCCGAGCACCATCGCCACGAACGCCGCCACGAACGCGCCCTTGCGATACCGCAGGGTCCGCACCGCCAGACCGAACATCGGTTGCTCCCGAGAACACGCCGCGCCTGGTGCGCGACCTCGGCATCGACGCTACGGAGCCGGCGCCGCCGGACCCATGGCGCTGACCGGCGGCTTCAGCGGGGGGACAACCCCACCTCAGGGTGTCTGGCGAGCCTTCCAGTCGTCGCGGAGCAACCCCATGACGATGGTGTCGACCCGCTCGCCGTCCCAGAGCAGCGCCCCGCGCACCCGCCCCTCGACGACGAACCCGACCTTCTCGTAGGCGCGCTGCGCCCGCGGGTTGAACGCGAACACCTCGAGATCGACGCGGTACACCCCAACCTGCTCGAACAGGTGGGCGAGCATCAACTCGATCGCCTCGGGGCCCAGCCCGCGGCCGCGGTGGCTCGCGACGAGGTCGATGCGGAAGCCGGCGGTCTCGTTGTCGGCGTCGACCTCGTTGACGGCGATGCCGCCGGCGTACTGGCCGGTGGCGACGTCCTCGATGGCCCAGTCGAGGCGGTCGTCCTGGTCGGCCCGGCTGGCGCAGAACGCGTCGATGGCCTCGCGGGTGAACGTCTGGTGGGTGCCGGTGAGCCGGTTCGACTCGGCGTCCTGCAGCGATGCGAACACCGCCTCGGCGTGCTGGGGGCCGAGCGGGACCAGCCGGATGCGCGGGCCGGTGAGCGTGGGCGTGGTCGCGACGGCGGCTGCGTTGATCACGCGCCTCTGTCTACCCGTCGCCGTGGGACGCGGCAACGCATTTACACTGGGAACAGGCGAAGGCCCCTCGGAGTAAGGGTCCGAGGGGCCTTCTCAGTCGACCAGAACCATCGCGTCCGGATGAACCGGCCGGATGCTCGCCACCTCCGATGACGGCGGCTCGAACGGTGGTCTCGCGGTCGCCCGCGGGTCCACTGCCCTTCCGGTCTGCCGTCCGGCTCCGTCAGCCGCCCCGCCCATCGGGGTGCGGTTCGCCGGGTTGCCCCGACGTGGCGAACTGCCGTTCTCCGTCCGGCCCGCCCTCGACTGCCTTCGGTGCCTTTGACCAGGTCACCCCGGCTTTCCGGCTCCGAACTCGTCGATGACGATGGAGCATTTCTAGTCCTGTCGCGAGGGTCGCACAAGGGGGTTCGGCGAACATTTCCGGGCCGGGCCGTCGCCCACAAGGCTGTCCACAAGTGGCTGAGCGTGCCCCGCCGGTTTCCCACACCCCTGTGCACAGAATCTGTGGATAACTACCGGCGATTCAGCACCCGGGTGACGGCGGCGACGACGGTCGTGGCGAGGACGGCGCCGCTGAAGACGAGCCCGTACGCCACGACGAGGTCCGGTCCGCGTGGGTCCCAGGCGGCGTCCTGGCCGAGGCTGAGGATCGGGATCAGCAGGTCGAGCGTGTACCCGAACGGGTTGAACGTCGGGTGGACGTTCACCTCGACCGGGTCGAGCGTCTTGTCCCAGAAGTACGCCGTGCCGAACACCAGCAGGCCGACGAACCAGATGGCGGCCAGGCCGGGCCGGTAGCCGAAGCCGACGGTGACGTCCTGCAGGTAGCCCCAGCCCTTCATCAGCGACTGGCCGAACGACGACGTGCGCAGCAGGTCGCGGCGGTGCCGCAGCCGGGACAGCAGGACGGCGCGCGCGGAGGCGTCGTCGCCGGAGCGGCGGTAGTGGCTGGCCAGCTGTTCGTACACCTGGTGCTGGTAGCCGGTGGGGTCGCGGCGCAGCCACGCCAGCGCGGTGTCGACGTCGGCGTCGCCGGGGTCGTCGAAGGTGAGGCCGGACAGCATGACCATCGAGGTGTCGGTGGGGTCCATGACCAGCGTGCGGACCTCGGACCCCCGCAGGTCGACGGCGATCTCGCCGGCCGGCAGCTCGACGGTGCCGGCCTGCAGTTCGGACAGGTCGATCAGCGCCCGCAGCCCGGTGGCCGTGGCCGCGACGCTGAGGTCGTTCATCAGGATGCGCCGGGCCACCTCGGCCTCGTGCAACGAGAGCAGCGGCCGCTCCTGCTCGGTCCCGGCCGCGCGGGAGTCGGCGGCGTGGTCCTGGCTGATCGTCACCTGCTCGCAGGACAGCTCGCCGATGTGCGCGCGGTCCAGGCGCACCTCGCCGACGATGGTCAGCGGGCCGTTGCCGGTGGAGCGGCGCGAGCCCAGCTCGACCGCGCCGGACACCCGCAGGTTGGGCGCGAACACCGCCGTGCGGCCCGGGTTCGTCAGCGTCGTGCGGCCGCGGACCAGCAGCCGGCCGGCCAGCACCGCCTCGGCCAGCGAGAACTGCCCGGTCAGCTCGACGTCGCGGAACTCGAGGTTGCCCTCGACCTTGAGCCCGGAGGCCGCGACGATCTCGCCGACGGCGACGCGGCCGTCGTCGCGCTCGCCGGTCTCGCCCTGGACCGCCGTGAGCACGACGCTGAAGCCCACCTCGGCCCGCCGCAGCGCGATGCCGCCGGTCAGCTCCGCGTCACGGACGAGGAACGAGCCGCCGACCTCGACCTGCGCGGCGTCGACGGCGAACCGGCCCGGGTGGTGGTAGCGGCCGCCGTCGAGGACGAGGTCGCCGCCGACCTTGGACCGCGCCACGATGACGGCGCCGTCGACGTCGAGGGCGGTCAGCCGGAACACCCCGCAGCTGACCTCGGGCAGCAGCAGCGCGGTCTGCCCGGGCGCGGTGAACCGCGCGTGCCGCAGGCTCATCCCGGCCGAGAACGTCGCGCCGGTGAGCCGCAGCGCGCCGTTGAACACGCCGCCGTCGACGAGGAAGTCGTCGGACGTCGCCTGGATGGCGCTGAACACGATGACGCCGTCGGCGGACCCGACGCCGCGCCCGGCCAGCGTCGAGTCGCTGAGCACGAACCGGCGGCGCACGTGCGACTGGTCGAACGCGACGGTGCCCTCGATCTCGGCCCGCTCGAACGAGACCTTGCCGCCCACCTGCACGCCGGTGCCGTCGACGGCCCGGTGGTCGGGACGGTGCAGCACGGCGCCGTCGAACACGAGGTCGCCGCCGACCTTGCCGTCGCGCAGCACCAGGCCGCCGTCGGCCCAGAAGCCGCCGAGGTCGGACGAGTACGGGTCGTCGCCGACGACGAGGTCGCCGCGCACCTCCATGCGCGGCGCGATCAGCGCGTTGCCGTCGGGGTTGTAGATCTGAGCGCCGGTCAGCACGACGCTGTCGGCGACCGCCGCGGTGAGCCGGACGGCGCCGTCGCAGACCATGCCGCGGGCCGTGAGCCGGCCGTCGACCCGCAGGCCGATGGCGTCGACGCCCATGCCGGACGCCTCGATGTAGGCGCCGCGCAGCAGCACGTCGCTGCGCACCCGGGCCTGGAACAGCCGCAGCTGGCCCTGCACCCGGACGCCGTCCATGGCCAGGCTCTTGCCGAGGTCGGCGTGGGCGAGGTCGAGGTCGCCGCGGCAGCGGAACCGCCGTCCGAGCACCATCCGCTCGCCGATGACGGCCCGCGACGCGGCCAGCGCGCGGTAGCCGCCGTCGAGGCTGGCGCCGGTGAGGAAGACCGCCGCGCCGACCCGGATGCCCTTGATGTTCAGCCCGCCCTTGGCGGACAGCCGCTCGAGGTTGAGGTCGCGCCGGACGGTCGCGGACTGCAGGCTCACGGCCCAGGAGTCGTCCGGGTTGGTGACCCGGGTGCCGACGAGGCGGACCGACGTCGCCTCCAGCTCGTCGAGCATGACCCGGCCGACCAGCCGGGCGCGGTCGGCCACCAGCGAGCCGACCGCGGCCCCGATGCCGACCATCGCGTACCCGCCGGGGTTGCTGATCTCGACACCGCGCAGCGCGAGTGTGTCGCGGACCACGCCGCGCGGGATCAGCATGCGCCCGAGGATGCGCGCGCCGTTCTCGGCCTCCAGCCGGTCGGCCTCGATGTCGCTGGCCACCAGCGCGTCGCCGCCCGGGTTGGCCAGCACCGCTCCATCGAACACGACGCTGCCGGCCACCGTCGCGTGGCCGAGGTCGACGGTGCCGCTGCAGCGCAGGCCGTGGGCCTGCACGCCGCCCGCGACCAGCCGGCGGGCGTCCAGCGCGACGCCGTGGCGGTTGCGCAGAACGGCGTCGGTGAGGTCGACCTTCCCGGCGACGGTCGCGCCGGACAGCACGATCGGCCCCCGGACCCGGGCGCCGACCAGGCCCAGCCCGCCGTCGACCCGCAGCCGCTCGGCGTCGACGGCCTCGCCGGACGCCGCGAACAGCCGTGCGCGGGTGAGCAGGAGGTCGCCGCCGACGCTGAGGTTGCGGGCGTGGAACAGCGTCGAGCGGCCCTGGAACCGGCTGTCCTCGAACGACACCGACCGGTGCACGCGGTTGTCGACCATGCTGACCGAGCCGACCAGGCACTCGCGCACGGCCAGCGCGTTCTGCACGTCGACGGACGCGGTGCGCAGGTCCGGCACCCGGCAGCGGACCAGCTCGACGCCGGCCGCCGTCAGCTCGGAGAGCGCGAGGATGTCGTCGATCCAGCACATGTCCAGCCGCAGCGGCCGCTCCAGCCGCCCGTCGCGCAGCTGCAGGCCGCCGGTGATGCGGGCGCCGGTCAGCCGGACGGCGGCGCCGGGAACGCCGCCGGCGTCGCGCAGCAGCTCGTCGACGATGCGGGCGCGGACGGTGCGCGCGTCGTCCCACGCGTCGGCGGACTCGACGGAGCGCGGATCGATGTCGCGGCCGAGGTCGGCCTCGCCGCCGCGCGCCACGGCGGAGCGCAGCACCGACTCGGCGCGGCTGAGCCTGTCGCGCACTCTGCCTCCCGGTCCGGCCACTCTCATCCCCGCCGTTCTCGGTGATCAATGTAACGGCAACGGCAAAGCGGTTGTATACGGACGGACCAACTCGAACCGATGGCGGCCTTACGCCGTGTCGTAACGCGGCGTTCATCCGCGGATGCGATAGAAATCGCAGAAGACCCCTCGGAGTAAGGGCCCGAGGGGTCTTCACCTGCGCCGACGTGGCCGCGTACGCGGCGATACCCGACGCGACCCACAGGTTGTGGATCAGTTGTGGAAAGCCGCGCCGAACCGTGACAAACGGCACCGCGGGCTGTCAACCCGCCGCCACCGCGTGCAGACCGAACCCGCTGGGCGCCTCGAGCGTCAGCCGGTCGCTGGTGATGGCGAACCGGACGGCGCCGTCGAGCGCGGCCAGCACCACGCCCTCGACGTACTGCGCCGCGCCCTCGCAGGCGGCCTCGGTGATCGCGAGATCGGTCACCGTGAGGGCGTCGCCGTCGATCATGACGGCGCCGCTGACGTCGTTGCAGCCGGTGCTGCCGCTCAGGACGTCGCCGTCGATGCGCAGGAACGCCGTGACGCCGACCGGCACGGACGACGCCGTCTGGCCGTCGGAGAGGCCTTCGACGTCCCACTGCCGGCCGGTCAGCTCCACCGGCGGGTCCAGCACGTCGCGGTCGGTAAGCGCCACACCACGGTCGTCGGCGGTGAGCACGAGAACGCCGTCGTCGCCCAGCTCCCAGGCGGGCTCGGCGGCCAGCAGCTCACTGACCCACGCGTCGGACGCCATGACATCGGGCTCGCAGCCCATCGCCGTCATGCCGAGGTCGGCGCCGGCGATGCGGCCGCCGGCCAGCTCGACCGGGCCGTTCGTGCTGTTGCAGCCGGCGGTGGCCAGCAGCCGGCCGTCGTCGGTGAAGGTGAGGGTCAGCGGCCCGCCGCCGGGGATGCCGATGTTCTCGGTGGAGACGAACGTGCGGCCGAACAGCGCGGCGCCCTCACCGGGGTCGCCCTCGGCCTCGCCCGCGGCGGTGTCGCCGCAGGCGGCCAGCGTCAGCAGGACGCCCAGCAGGCCGAGGCCAGCCGCTGGGCGTCGCATGTCACAGATCGGTCGACGGGGCGTCGGAGGCCTGCATGGTCAGCGTCTCGCCCTCGGCGTTGGTGATGGTCAGGACGTCGCCGGACATCTCGACGGTGACCTCGCCGCTGAGCACGCCCAGCATCGAGCCGTCGATCTGGCCGAGGTCGCCGGAGCAGCCGCGACGGGTGGAGATGAGCGGCTGGAAGGTGATGCTGGAGTCGCTCACCTCGGCCGACCCGCTGAAGCCGTTGCAGCCCGTGGAGCCGGTGACGTCGCCGTTCTCGTCGATCTCGAAGTAGGCCTGAGGGTCGGCCGGGCCCGCGATGGTCGCGCCGGCGGCCTGCAGTTCCTCGAGCACCCACCGGCTGCCGACGACCGGCACGGCCGGTTCGGTGGAGCCGTCGGCGCCGGAGTCGCCGGGGACGGCGGTGGTGTCGTCGCCGCTGTCGTTACCGCCACAGGCCGCCAGCAGGGCGATGCCGGCCACCGCAGCGAGGGTTCCTAGTCGTCGCATGTCAGTGAGACGGACGCGGGGGCGCGCCCGTTCCTGGGTTGCGCGAAGTTACCGACAAGTAGCACCATGGGGTTACCGGCTGGTAGCAACGGGCTGACGGAGGAAGCGATGAGCCACTACAGGTCCAACCTGCGCGACATCGAGTTCGCGCTGTTCGACGTGTTCGGCAGCGACGCGCAGTTGGGCAGCGGGCGCTACGAGGAGTTCGACGCCGACACGGTGCGCAGCATCCTGGCCGAGGTCGACCGCATGAGCCGCGAGGACCTCGCCGCGTCGTACACCGACTCCGACCGCACGCCGCCCGTCTTCGACCCCGCCGCACACACCGTCACCGTCCCCGAGGCGTTCCGGAAGAGCTTCGACACCCTGATGGACTCCGAGCTGTGGCGCTTCGCGCTGCCCGAGGGCCTGGGCGGCACGCCGCTGCCGCCGTCGGTGTTCTGGGGCGCCGCCGAGCTCATCCTCGGCTCCAACGCCGCCGCCTGGATGTACGCGTCGGGCCCGTCGTTCGCGAGCGTCATCTGGCGCAACGGCACCGAGGCGCAGCAGCGCATCGCCGAGCTCATGATCGACCGCCGCTGGGCTGCCACCATGGTGCTCACCGAGCCCGACGCCGGCTCCGACGTCGGCGCCGGCACCACCAAGGCGCTGCCGCAGCCCGACGGCAGCTGGCACATCGAGGGCGTGAAGCGGTTCATCACGTCCGGCGAGCACGACATGAGCGAGAACATCGTCCACCTCGTGCTGGCCCGTCCGGTCGGCGTCGAGGGCGCCGGCGGCCCCGGCACCAAGGGGCTGTCGCTGTTCATCGTGCCGAAGATCCGCTTCGACCCCGAGACCGGCGCGCTGGGCGAGCGCAACGGCGTCTACGCCACCAACGTCGAGAAGAAAATGGGCCTCAAGGTCTCGACGACCTGCGAGCTCACCTTCGGCGACGGCGAGCCGGCGACCGGCTGGCTGCTCGGCGACGTCCACGACGGCATCGCGCAGATGTTCCAGATCATCGAGTACGCCCGCATGATGGTCGGCACGAAGGCCATCGCCACCCTCTCGTCCGGCTACCTCAACGCGCTCGACTACGCCAAGGAGCGGGTCCAGGGCGCCGACCTCACCCGGGCCACCGACAAGTCGGCGCCGCGCGTCACCATCACCCACCACCCCGACGTCCGCCGCTCGCTGATGACGCAGAAGGCGCACGCCGAGGGCATGCGGGCGCTGGTGCTCTACACCGCCACCATGCAGGACGCCGTCGCCGCCGCGGCCGCACGCGGCGAGACCGACCCCGACGCCGAGCGGGTCAACGACCTGCTGCTGCCGATCGTCAAGGGGTACGGGTCGGAGCGGTCGTGGGTGCTGCTGGGCTCCGAGTCGCTGCAGACCTTCGGCGGCTCGGGCTTCCTGCAGGACTACCCGCTCGAGCAGTACGTCCGCGACGCCAAGATCGACACCTTGTACGAGGGCACCACGGCCATCCAGGGCCAGGACTTCTTCTTCCGCAAGATCGTCCGCGACAACGGGCAGGCCCTCGGCTGGCTCTCGCAGCAGATCCAGCAGACCATCGACGACGAGCTGGGCGGCGGGCGGCTCAAGGTCGAGCGGGAGCTGCTGGCCAAGGCGCTGGCCGACGTCCAGGGCATCCTCGGCACCATGGTCGGCTTCCTGATGTCGGCCGACGAGCGCACCGAGGGCGGCGACGTCCGCAACGTCTACAAGGTCGGGCAGAACACCACCCGGCTGCTGCTGGCCGCCGGCGACCTCGTGGTGGCGTGGCTGCTGCTGCGCCAGGCCGCCGTGGCGCTCACCAAGCTCGACGGCGAGGTGACGGCCAACGACCAGGCGTTCTACGACGGCAAGGTGGCGGCCGCGCAGTTCTTCGCCCGGCAGGTGCTGCCGCGGCTGGCGGCCGAGCGGGCCGTGGCCGAGGCCACCGACAACGCACTGATGGACCTCGACGAAGCCGCCTTCTGACCCGTCGTCCACGCGGCTGACCGCCGCCCCCGCACGTCGGCCCTCGGACCGTACCACCCACGGTCCGAGGGCCGTCGCCATGCCGGGCGCGGTTCTGGCAAGCAGATGGGCGTCCACCAGGCCACCGCCACGAAAGCTGGCCCAGAAGCTGGGCTACCCCGGCTACCCGGCGCTGCGCGAGGCGCTCCAGCACGACCTCCTGAACGGCGCCACCCCGGCCGAGCGGGTCCGCCGCCGCCTCGAGCACGCCGGCGCCGACGGGCCGCTGGAGTCGTTGATCGCCTGCGCTCGACCCCGCTGCCGACCTCCGGCCGGGACCTCGCCGAGCACCTGGTCGGCCTGCGCGAGGGCGACGTGGTCGTGGCCTTCGCCTTCCTGAATCCACCTCGCCACCTGTCCGCCGTGCTGGGTCGCGCGCGCTTGGCCGGATCACGATCGCTGCTGATCACCGACACCCTCACGACGCTCGATGAGCGACCCGACCACGTCCTCGCCGCGCCGCGCGGCTCCGGGCGCGAGTTCCAGTCGCTCACCGTGCCCATGGCGGTCACCAACTCCCTGATCCTCACCCTCGCCCGGCTGGAACCCGACCGCACGCTCCAACCGCCGGTCTCTGCTGGACCGCCTGGACGGGTGACCACCGGCACGTCGCGCCGGAGCCGGAGGAGGTGGGCGACAGCACCGACTGACGGCCCGAAGCCGGTTGACCGCGCCTTCGCGCTCCTCGTATTCTGTTATGCAGATAGCAGTTTCCGAATGGCGGAATTCTTGAGGAGCGCGACGATGGCGGGTATCGAGGTCACCGGTCCGATGCACGAGCGGTTCGACGAGGTGCTCACCCCGTCCGCGCTGGCGCTGATCGAGCGGCTGCACCGCGAGCTGAACCCGCGCCGGCTCGAGCTGCTGCGCCGTCGCGCCGAACGGACCGCCGCCATCGCCGCCGGCGCCGACCTCGACTTCCTCGCCGACACCAAGGACATCCGCCACGACGACAGCTGGCGGGTCGCGTCGCCGGCGCCGGGCCTGGAGGACCGCCGGGTCGAGATCACCGGGCCTACCGACCGCAAGATGACCATCAACGCGCTCAACTCCGGGGCCAAGGTGTGGCTGGCCGACCAGGAGGACGCCAACACGCCGCTGTGGGAGAACGTCGTCCAGGGGCAGCTGAACCTGAGCGACGCCATCGACGGCACCATCGAGTTCACCAACCCCGACGGCAAGCACTACGCGCTGCGCACCGACCAGCCGCTGGCCACCATCGTCGTCCGGCCCCGCGGCTGGCACCTGCCGGAGAAGCACATCACCGTCGACGGCGAGCCGACGTCGGGCGGACTGGTCGACTTCGCGCTGTACCTCGCCACCAGCGGGCAGAAGCAGCTCGACCGCGGTCAGGGGCCGTACTTCTACCTGCCGAAGATGGAGAGCCACCTCGAGGCGCGGCTGTGGAACGACGCGTTCGTCATCGGCCAGGACGCGCTGGGCATCCCGCGCGGCACCATCCGCGCGACCGTCCTCATCGAGACCTACCCGGCGGCGTTCGAGATGGAGGAGATCCTCTACGAGCTGCGCGAGCACTCGGCCGGCCTCAACGCCGGACGCTGGGACTACATGTTCAGCGTCATCAAGACCCACCGCACCCGCGGCACCGACTTCGTGCTGCCCGACCGCAACTCCGTCACCATGACGGTCCCGTTCATGCGCGCCTACACCGAGCTGCTGGTGCGCACCTGCCACAAGCGCGGGGCGCACGCCATCGGCGGCATGGCGGCGTTCATCCCGTCGAAGGATCCGCAGATCAACGAGGCCGCGTTCGCCAAGGTCCGCGCCGACAAGGAGCGCGAGGCCGGCGACGGCTTCGACGGCTCCTGGGTGGCGCACCCCGGCATGGTCGAGGTCTGCCGCGAGGCGTTCACCGCCGTCCTCGGCGACCGCCCGAACCAGATCTCCCGCACCCGCGACGACGTCCACGTCACCGCCGCCCACCTCCTCGACGTCGCGTCGACCCCGGGTGAGGTCACCGAGGCCGGCCTGCGCGGCAACATCTCCGTCGGCATCCAGTACCTCGCGGCCTGGCTGGGCGGACTCGGCGCCGTCGGCATCAACAACCTCATGGAGGACGCCGCGACCGCCGAGATCAGCCGCAGCCAGGTCTGGCAGTGGCTGCACAACGGCATCGTCCTCGCCGACGGCCAGCAGGTCACCCGCGAGCTGGTCGAGCGGCTGATCGACGAGGAGTGCACGGCCATCGGCGCCGATTTCACCAGCGGCCACTGGGCCGAGGCCAGGGCCACCTTCACCGCTCTCTCCCTGGCCGACGACTACACCGACTTCCTCACCCTGCCCGCCTACGAGCGGATGCCCTGAGCCATACATTGTGCCCGAGTATGCTGGCGGCATGAGCAACGGGCCAGGTCACGACGGGGCGGCTGAGCTCCTCGCTCTCAGCGACGAGGAGCTCGGCCGGACGATGCGTACGGCGCTGACCGATCCGCAACGGCTCGATCCGCCGCCCACCACCGACAAGGATGGCAACCCGCTGGCGCGGCTCGACCTGGAGCGTCCGCCACCGTCGACCGACGACCCCCTCGTACGGCTCTGCTACGCCCTGCTGGCCGAGCTCCCGGAGCACTGGCAGAAGGCGACGCTCGATGTGGGCGGCGCCGCCAACGACATCCGCATGTTCGTCGTCGTCAGGATGCCGGGCGAAGGCCATCACTTCCGCGCCTTGCACTACCTGCCTGCCGTCGCCGCGGCGGCCGGGACATTGCGCCGATCCATGTACGAGGCTGGCGGGCGCGGCACCTGGTACCGCGCCCTGATCCAGCTGTACCGCGACGGAACCGTTCTGCCCCACTACGACTTCGACGACGAACCGTTCCTGCACTGGGGGCCGGACGAGGTGGAGCTGCTCCGGCGCGACCACGAGCTCTACCCGCGCGACCCCGAGCAGCTGCCACCCTGGCACCCCGTCAGCTCGTCTGAGCCGCCTGCTTGACGGCCGCGGCGACGGCGGGGGCGACCTCGGGGTCGAAGACCGACGGCACGATGTAGCTGGCGTTCACCTGCTCCGGGCCGACGGCGTCGGCGATGGCGCGGGCGGCGGCCAGCATGACGGCGTCGGAGATGTGGTGGGCGCCGGCGTCGAGCATGCCGCGGAAGAAGCCGGGGAAGGCGAGCACGTTGTTGATCTGGTTGGGGAAGTCCGAACGGCCGGTCGCGACGACGGCGGCGTGCTCGCGCGCCGCGATGGGGTCGACCTCGGGGTCGGGGTTGGCCAGCGCGAACACGATCGCGTCGGGCGCCATGGTGGCGACGTCCTCGCCGGTGAGCAGGTTGGGGCCGGAGACGCCGATGAAGACGTCGGCGCCGGACAGCACCTCGCGCAGCGAGCCGGTGGCGGCGCGCGGGTTGGTGTTCTGCGCGATCCAGCGGCGGAACTCGTCGCGGCCCTCGCCGTTCTCGGCGTGGACGGCGCCGCGGCGGTCGCAGGCGACGATGTCGGTGACGCCCTGGGCGGCGAGCAGCCGGATGATCGCGTGGCCGGCCGCGCCGACACCGCTCACGACGACGCGGACGGAGTCGAGCGACTTCCCGACGACGCGCAGCGCGTTGTAGAGCGCGGCCAGCACGACGATGGCGGTGCCGTGCTGGTCGTCGTGGAAGACGGGGATGTCGAGCAGCTCGCGCAGCCGCGCCTCGATCTCGAAGCAGCGGGGTGCGGCGATGTCCTCGAGGTTGATGCCGCCGTACACCGGAGCCAGCGCGTGGACGATGGACACGATCTCGTCGGTGTCCTGGGTGTCGAGGCAGACCGGCCAGGCGTCGACTCCGGCGAACTGCTTGAACAGCGCCGCCTTGCCCTCCATGACGGGCAGCGCGGCGGCCGGGCCGATGTTGCCCAGGCCGAGCACGGCCGACCCGTCGGTGACGACGGCGACGGTGTTGCGCTTGATGGTCAGCCGGCGGGCGTCCTCGGGATTCTCGGCGATGGCCAGGCACACCCGGGCGACGCCCGGCGTGTAGGCGCGAGAGAGGTCGTCGCGGTGCTTGAGCGGGACCTTCGGGTTGACCTCGAGCTTGCCGCCGAGGTGGATGAGGAAGGTCCGGTCGCTCACCTTCCGGACGGTGACGCCGGCGACCTGCGTCAGCGCCTTGGTGATCGATTCGGCGTGGTCGGAGTCGACCGCGTCGCAGGTGACGTCGACGACCAGGCGGTCGGCGAACGACTCGACGACGTCGAGGGCGGTCAGCGCGCCCCCGGCCGCGCTGACGGCGGCGGCCAGGCCGCTGGTGGCCGTCGACGAGGACGGCGCCTCGACGCGGACTGTGATCGCGTATCCCGGACTGGGCGTTGCCATGCGGTATCTCCCAAGAGTTCTGTATCGCGGACGTTAGTATCTGCTGTGTGGAAACCGAGTCGTCGCGGGCTCGCTCGGGTGGCGTGCAGTCGGTCGAGCGGGCGTTCGGCCTGCTCGAGACCATGGCCGACCACGGCGGCAGCATGGGGTTGTCCCAGCTGGCCACGGCCTCTCAGCTGCCACTGCCGACCATCCACCGCATCGTCCGTACCCTCGTCGACCTCGGCTACCTGCGTCAGGAGCCGTCGCGACGATACGCCCTCGGGCCGCGCCTGATCAGGCTCGGCGAGAGCTCCTCGACCATGCTCAGCACGTGGGCACGGCCGCAGCTCACTCACCTGGTCGACGAGCTGGGCGAGTCGGCGAACCTCGCGATGCTCGACGGTGACCAGATCGTATACGTGGCGCAGGTGCCGTCGCGCCATTCCATGCGGATGTTCACCGAGGTCGGCCGCCGGGTCTGGCCCCACTGCACCGCTGTCGGCAAGGCCGTGCTGGCCACGCTGCCGGAGCGGACGGTGCGCGAGATGCTGCAACGCACCGGCCTGCCGCAGCAGACCGAGCACACCATCACCGACGCGGCGGCGTTCGGCCGCGAGCTCGCGCTGACGGCGGACCGCGGCTACGCCCTCGACGACGGCGAGCAGGAGCTCGGCGTGCGCTGCGTCGCCGTCGTGGTGCCCGACGCGCCGTCGAGGCTGGGGCTGTCCGTCTCCGGGCCGTCGTCGCGGGTCACCGACGACGTCGTCGCCCGCGCCGTCCCGCTGCTGACCCGCGCCGCCCGCGATCTCTCCGAGGAGCTGAACGGGCAGAGCCGGACCTGACGCGGTCATCGTCGCGCCCGCTCCAGCGCGACGCCGCGGATCGAGGCGTCCAGGATCTCGATCGGGTGCACCAGCGGGACGTCCGTGCCGAGGAAGCGCCGCACCTGCAGCAGGCAGCCCGCGTTCGCGGTGGCCACGACGTCCGGTTCGGCCGCCTCGATGTTCGCGGCCTTGCGCCGGCCCAGCTCCTCGGCCATGCGCGGCTGGACCAGGTTGTAGATGCCGGCCGACCCGCAGCAGATCTCCGCCTCCGCGATGTCGGTGAGCTCGACGCCGGGGACGGCGCGCAGTAGGTCGCGCGGCTGACGGCGGATCCGTTGCGCGTTCGCCAGGTGGCAGGCGTCGTGGTAGGCGACCTTGGCCCGGACGGGGTGCCGCGGCGCCCGCGGCTCCAGCTCGGCCAGCAGCTCGGTGACGTCGCGGACGGACGCGGCGAAGCGGGCGGCCCGCTCGGCGTAGGCGGGGTCGTCGGCCAGCAGGCGGTCGTACTCCTTCATCGACGAGCCGCAGCCGGCGACGTTGACCACGACGACGTCGGCCCGCGCCGTCTCGAACGTGTCGATCAGCCGCCGGGCCAGGGCCGCGGCGTCGTCCTCGAGGCCGGCGTGCAGGTTCAGCGCGCCGCAGCACTGCTGGCCCGGCGGCACCACGACCTCGCAGCCCTCGGCCGCCAGCACCCGCGCCGTCGCCGCGTTGACGTCGCCGAACAGCACCCGCTGCGCGCAGCCCTCCAGCAGCGCGACCCGCAGCCGCCGCTCCCCCGCAGCCGGGACGACCGGCGGCGGACGGCGGAACAGCGACCGGACCGGCACCGGCGGCAGCAGGTCCTCGGCGGCCCGCAGCTCGGCCGGCAGCCGGTCCACGAGACCGAGCCGGTGCGCCAGCGCCCGCAGCCCGAGCCGCCGGTACAGCACGCCGAGCAGCGCGGCGGCCCGCATCCGCGCGGGGTACGGGAACACCGCGAAGATCGCCCGGCGCACCAGCCGCTCTCGCCGTGTGCGCGGGACGTGCCGCTCCAGCTGCGGGCGGGTTGCCTCCAGCAGCAGGTCGTACTTGACGCCGGACGGGCAGGCCGGCACGCAGGCCAGGCAGCCCAGGCAGGAGTCGAGGTGCCCGGCGATGGTGCGGTCCAGCGGGATCTCGCCGCGCTGGGCGAGGTCGATCAGGTAGATCCGCCCGCGCGGTGAGTCCATCTCCTCGCCGTCGACCGCGTACGTCGGGCAGGTGGGCAGGCAGAACCCGCAGTGCACGCACTCGTCCAGCAGCTCGCGCCGCGGCGGGTGGTGTGCGTCGAACGAGCCGGATCCCGTGTTCAGAACCATGGCGCGAGCCTCCCTCGGCCGAGCCGGTCGTCGGGGTCGAAGGCGCGTTTGACGGCGCGCAGCATTGCGACGGCGGGCGGCGGCTCGCCCCAGGCGGGCAGCTCGGCGCGCAGGCCGTCGGTCCACCGGCAGACGGTGGCGGCCGGGTGCTCGGTGCGTAGGGCGGTGACGACGGCGGCGTGAGCGGCCGCGGTCCCACCGCGCAGCCGGACGGTGTGCGCGCCGGCGAACGGGCTGCTGGTCATCGCCGCGTCGACGGCGTGCTCGGCCGCCGCGCGGGCGACCAGGCCGGCCAGCGACGGCGTGCGGTCCGGTGCCGTGCCGAGGCGGACAACGGTGTCGCCGTCGACCCCGCGAACGAGCTCGGCGACGCTCACCCACACGCCGTCCCCCGCCTCGGTGGCGTCCGGGCCGGCGAGGACGCGGGCCCGTCGCAGCCGGTCCTCGACGCCGCCGGCGGTGCCGTCGAACCGGGCCAGCAGGGTGCCGTCGCACCACTCGACGGCCACGGGCTCCAGCGATCCGTGGATCAGCCGGCCGCCGAGGTCGAACGCCGTGGCCGCGTCGCACGGGACCGCCAGCGTCGCCGTCGCCGCGGCGCGCGGATGCACCCGCAGGATCACCTCGGCCAGCACACCGAGCGTGCCGAGCGAGCCGTGGAACAACTTCGCCAGGTCGTACCCGGCGACGTTCTTGATCACGTGGCCGCCGGAGCGCGCCACCGTGCCGTCCGCCAGCACCACCGTGACGCCGATCACCGAGTCGCGCAGCGCGCCGAACGTGTGCCGCACCGGCCCGGCGTCGGCCGTCGCGACCAGCCCGCCGACGGTGCCCGCGCGGGCCGGGTCGAGCGCCACCCACTGGCCGTGCTCGGCCAGCGTCTCCTGCAGCGTCGCGAACGGCATCCCGGCCTGCACGCCCACCGTCATGTCGGTCGGGTTGTAGCTGATCAGGCCGTTCATCGCGGTGGTGTCGAGGACGGCGTCGTACTCCGGCGCACCACCCCAGTCCGCCGCGGTCCCGGCGCCGGCGATGACCAGCCGCCCGCCGGCGCCGTCGGCCAAGGCGTCGCGCAGCGACCGCAGCGTCGTCGGCCGGTACGTCGTCACGGTGCTCATAGCCGCTCGATCACCCCGGCCTCCTCCAGCGGGTGCGGCCGGTACCGCCCGGGCCGCTCGCCGCACAGCCGCGGCGTCGGGAACACCTTGCCGGGGTTGCACAGGCCGTCGGGGTCGAACGCCGACCGCAGCCGCAGCATGGTCGCCAGGTCGTCCTCGCCGAACATCCGCGGCATCGAGCAGGCCTTGTCCGCGCCGATGCCGTGCTCGCCCGACAGCGACCCGCCCAGCTCGACGCAGAGCTCGGCGATCTCGGTGGACAGCCGCTCGGCGCGATCGTGCTCGCCGTCGGCCTCGCTGTAGAGGACCAGCGGGTGCAGGTTGCCGTCGCCGGCGTGGAACACGTTCGCGACCCGGATGCCGGCGTCGTCGGCCATCGCGGCGATGCGGCCGAGCACCTCGGCCAGCCGCCCGCGCGGCACGACGCCGTCCTGGACGAAGTAGTCGGGACTGATGCGCCCGACGGCGGCGAACGCGGCCTTGCGCCCGGTCCAGATCAGTGCCCGCTGCTCGGCGTCGGCGGCCACCATGAGCTTCGTGCAGCCGTGCTCGCGGCAGATCTCCTGGACCTCGTCGAACTGCTCGGCGACGTCGTCGGGCGGGCCGTCCAGTTCGACCACCAGCGCGGCGACGGTGTCGGGCGTGTAGACGCTCTCGGTGGACGCGGCGACGGCCTGGATGGCGAGGTTGTCGAGCATCTCGATCGCCGCCGGGACGATGCCCGCCGCGATGATGCCGGTGACGGCGTCGCCCGCGCCCGCCACCGTCGCGAAGTCGGCCACCATGGTGCGGACGGCGGCCGGCTTGGCCAGCAGCCGCACCGTCACTCGCGTGACGATGCCGAGCGTGCCCTCGGAGCCGATGAACGCGCCCAGCAGGTCGTAGCCGGGCAGCTGCGGCGAGTCGCCGCCGAGCGTGGTGACGCTGCCGTCGGCGAGCACGACCTCGGCGGCCAGCACGTGGTTGACGGTGAAGCCGTACTTCAGGCAGTGCGCGCCGCCGGAGTTCTCCGCGACGTTGCCGCCGATGGTGCAGACCTGCTGGCTGGACGGGTCCGGCGCGTAGTACAGCCCGTACGGCGCCGCGGCCCTGCTGATGTCGAGATTCGTGACGCCCGGCTCGACGACCGCGCGCAGGTTGACGGGGTCGACCTCCACGACGCGGCGCAGCTTCTGCAGTGAGATGACGACGCCGTCGGCCACCGGCAGCGCGCCGCCGGACAGCCCCGTCCCCGCGCCACGGGCGACGAACGGCACCCCGTGCCGGGCGCACACGCGGACGGCCGCGGCCACCTCTGCGGCCGACCGCGGCAGCACCACCATGGCCGGCTGGACGCGGTAGCCGGTGAGGCCGTCGCACTCGTAGGTGCGCAGCCGGGCCGGGTCGGTGATGACGTTCGCCCGGCCCAGCGCCTCGGTCAGCTCGGCGGACCAGCTCATATTCCGCGATCCGGAAGCCAATACCTCACCATACGGATACCCTAGAACCGGCCGCTCGCGGTGGTCAACCAGCTCCGACAGCCCTATAGGATCACGCCATCGTTTCTGCATCATTGCCGAGCGGTAAACCCGCTGGAGCCACCGCTGATCTGCGCAGTTCTCCACCCACGACACTCAGGATCCCCCGGCCGATCAGATAGGATCTGGCTGGTCGCGCGGAGGGAGTCGCATCGTGTCCACCGGCATCGCCGGCCTCGCACCGCTGAGTCGCACCCACCGCGCCGGACGCACCGCGCCGCACATCCGCGACCTGCTGGAAGAGGCCATCCTGCAGGGTGTGCTGCCGCCGGGCGCGCACCTCAACGCCGACGGCCTGGCCAAGCAACTCGGCATCAGCCACATCCCGGTCCGCGAGGCCCTGCGCGCCCTCGGCGTCGACGGCTGGATCGAGTTCCGGCCGCACCAGGGCGCGTTCGTCCGTGGCCGCAGCGAGCAGGAGCTGGCCGATCTCTTCGAGAGCCGCACGTTCCTCGAGGCGCAGGCCGCGACACTGGCGGCGGAGCGCCGCACCGGCGAGCAACTGGCCATCCTCGACGACATCCTCGCCCGGCAGCGGCGGTCCACCGACCCGGTCGAGCTGGCCCGCCTCAACGCCGAGTTCCACAGCGCGCTGGCCGACTGCTCGCAGAACACCCTCCTGGCCGGGTTCGTCCGCACGCTGAGCATGCGGGCCCGGTTCTACTTCTCCACCGTCCCGCCGCGCCGGCAGGACGGCTCGCGTCGCCAGCACGAGGCGCTGGTCGACGCGATCAGGCGCCGCGACAGCACGGCGGCCGGGCGGCTGGCCCGCGACCACGTGGCCGCCACCCGCCGCGATGTCGACGACGGCTGAGACGACGAACGCGCCGCCGCGAGCCCGTGATGGACTCGCGGCGGCGCGTCGTGTCGTCGTGCTCGGGTGCCGTCAGTCGCGGCGGCGGTAGCCCGACGGGCGGCCGCGGCCGGCGCCGCCGCCCTTGTACGGACGGCCGGAGCGGTTGGGCCGGCCGTTGCCGGACGACCGCGGCCGCTCGCGCTCCTGCACCATGGCGGGGGCGTCGGCCAGCGCCGTCGGCGTGATGGGGCCGTCGACGGAGCGGGCGTCGACGTTCTTGGCGGTGACGCCGGCGCGGCGGAACAGCTCGCCGAGGCCGCGCACCTGCCGCGGGGTGGCGACGGTGACGACGGCGCCCGTGGCGCCGGCGCGGGCCGTGCGGCCGGACCGGTGCAGGTACGACTTCGGCTCGCCGGCGGGGTCGAAGTGCACGACCATGCCGACGCCGTCGACGTGGATGCCGCGAGCCGCGACGTCGGTGGCGACGACCACCTTCGCCCGGCCGGAGCGGAAGCGGTCGAGGTTGCGCTCGCGGACCCGCTGCGACAGGTCGCCGTGCAGGTCGACAGCGGCGACGCCGGCGCCCTCGAGGTCCTCGGCCAGCCGGGTGGCGCCGTCCTTGGTGCGGGTGAAGACGATGCTGCGCGGGTTGGCCTTCATCAGCTCGGTCATGATCTCGAGCTTGTTGTACGGGCCGACCACGAGCACGTGGTGGTCCATGGTGGTGACGGAACCGGCGTCGGGGTCGATCTCGTGCTTGGCCGGGGCATTGAGGTGCCTGCGGACCAGCTTGTCGACGTCGCCGTCGAGCGTGGCCGACAGCAGCATGCGCTGCCCGCCCTCGGGGGTGGCCGCGAGCAGCTCGTCGACGACCGGGAAGAAGCCGAGGTCGCACAGGTGGTCGGCCTCGTCGAGCGCCACCACCTCGACGTCGTCGAGCTTGCAGATGCCCTTCTCGATGAGGTCGCTGAGCCGGCCCGGGGTGGCGACCACGATGTCGGCGCCGCGGTCGAGCCGGCGGATCTGGCGGTCGTACGGCGCGCCGCCGTAGACCGTGACCATGCGCAGCCGCAGCGGCTCGGCCAGCGGCTCGAGCGCGGCGGTGACCTGGCCGGCCAGCTCGCGGGTGGGGACGATGATCAGCGCGCGCGGGCGGTTCGGCTCGCTGCGCTTGCCCTCGAGGCGGGTGAGGATGGGCAGGCCGAACGCCAGCGTCTTGCCGGAGCCGGTCTTGGCGCGGCCGAGGACGTCGCGGCCGGCGAGGGCGTCGGGCATGACGGCCGCCTGGACCGGGGTCGGTTCGACGATGCCGTCGACGCCGAGGATCTTGACGACGCGCTCGGGCACGCCCATGGCGGAGAACGCCGAGGTGGCGGGGTCGAACGCGTCGATGGCGGCGCGGCGGGCGGGGTCGAAGGAGCGGCGGTCGTTGGGACGCCCGCCCTGGCGGCGGTCGCCACGGAACGGACGACGGCCGTAGGGACGGCCACCCTCGCGGCCGAAGCCGTCGCCGTCGCGGCGGAACCCGCCCTCACGCCGGTGGCCGCCGTCGTCGCGACGGGGGCCGCCACGGCGCTCGGGCCGCTGGCGGTAGGGACGGGAGTCGGTGCCGGACGTGCCGGCAGGGTCGTACGAAGTCACTGTGCTCCGAATCGGTAGAGCGCGGGCGCGCACCCCCAGCACGTCCGCAAGCGGGCGGACGCACGGTGAGCCTTCGAGGGTGCGGGGTACCCGACTTTCCCTCGACGTTCCACCGTCACAGAATTCGGGCACGAATCAGGCCTCGTCTGCGAACACGAGGCCTTGGCTTGCTTACAGTCTACCGGTTCGCGTCGCTCGGGACACCTCGGACGACGGAGACGCTCATCACCCCGGCCCGGAATGCCGCCGATGGCCGGTCGGTTGCTGCGCACATGAGCGATGATTCCTTCCGCAAGCTTCTCGCCGCGCAGCGCATGGGCGTCCTGGCGACGGTGAAGCGCGACGGCCGGCCGCAGGTGTCCGTGGTGACCTACATCTACGACCTCGGCTCCGACCTGATCCGCATCTCGACCCGCGACCCGCTGGCCAAGACCCGCAACCTGCGCCGCGACCCGCGAGCGACGCTGCAGGTGACCGGTCCGGACGGCGGTTCGTGGGCGGCCGCGGAGGGCATCGCGCAGCTCAGCGCCGTGGCCCGCGACCCGCACGACGACGTCGTCGAGGCGCTGGTCGAGCACTACCGCGACGCCCGCGGCGAGCACCCCGACTGGGGCGACTTCCGCGCCGCGATGGTCCGCGACGAGCGGCTGCTGCTGCAGCTGCCCGTCGAGCACGTCTATGGCTGGGCCTGAGCCCCCGCGCGCTCCGTGACGGCCTCGGCCTCGGCGGGAGCCGCGGCCGGCGCCGTCGCCCGGAACTCGGTGAGCAGGCCGGGCACCGCGCGGTCGGCGAGGTCGACCGCCTCGGCGGACTCGACGTCGACGGCCTGGTAGGCGCCGAATCCGGCCGCGGTCGACACCTCGACCGTGGCCAGCCGGAGCCGGCGCTGCAGCAGCGACTGACGGAACGTGACGCCGACGATGGCCCGGCTCTGCAACGCCGCAGTGCTGCGGCTCCAGGCGCCGGAGCGGGTGACGAGGTAGCCGTCGGCGACGGTGTGCCCGAGCGAGCGGTACGCCACCACCGCCAGTGCCAGCGTGACCGGCAGCAGCGCGAGCCCGGCCAGCCACACGCGGTCGTGCATGCCGTCGATCAGCGTCGTCAGCCAGGCCAGCAGGCCGGTGACTGTCGCCGTGGCGATGAGCGCCCAGCCGACCCGGCGACGCAGCGCGCGCAGCGGATGCGGCCGCAGCGGCCGGTCGAGCGGGCTGTGGCCGGTCTGCAGCACCTGCGCGGCCACCCGGCGGGCGACGCCGATGGGCCCGCGCGGCAGGATCTGCGCCGACGGCGTCATGCTCATCATCGTGAGGCCGGTGGCGATGACGGAGGTGTCGGCCATGCCCATCCACCGCCACAGCAGCGGCTCGTCGATGCAGACCCCGCGCAGGCGGTTGTCGTCGCGGTTGACCTCTCGCGTCTTGAACAGGCCCTGGCTGGTGCGCAGCACGGTGCCGCGGTCGCCGGGGACCCGGACCAGCACGAACCGCCAGTTCTCGGTGAAGAAGTTGATCGCCAGCCCGGCGACGCCGATGACGCCGACCGCCGCCACCGCGATGGCGATGGTCCAGCCGGTGCCGATGGCGTTCCAGTCGGCGAGGCCCTCGACGAACCCGCGCAGGTCGACGCCGAACATCCGCAGCGCCCAGTACGTGCCCCACAGCAGGCCGGCTGCCATGAGGAAGGCCCAGACGCTGAACACGTTGTAGAGCACCCACGACCGCTCCAGCCGGGCGTACACCTGCTCGTCGCGCGGCGCCGGCACGGGTTCGGCCGCGGGCTCGGACGCGTCGGCGCGCTCGACCGGCCCGCCGTAGAGCAGGTCCTGGCGCAGCCGTTCGGCGGTCGCTGCCCGGACGGCGTCGAGGGTCAGCGCCGACTCGCCGGTGGCGCTGTGCTGACCGGCCCCGACGGTGACGACGCGCAGGCCGGTCAGCCGGTGCCGGAACTTCGCCGACGTGTCGACGCTGCGGATGCGGTCGCGCCGGATGGAGCGGTGCTTGCGGACCAGCAGCCCGGTGCGCCGCTCGACGTGGTCGTCGGTGATGCGGTAGCGCGTCTTCACCCAGCGCAGCAGGTCGGCCAGCCCGCCGAGCACGCCGAGCGCGCTGGCGACCAGGATGGGGCCCATGGTGCCCCAGTTGATCTCGGCGCCGAAGAACGCCACGGCGACGCCGGCCGGCACCATGGAGAGCACCGTCTTCGCGGTGTCGACCCAGACGACGCGGGTGTCGAGGCGTTGCCAGGGCACTTCGTCGTCGGGCACCGGTGGCGCCGGCTCCGGCTCCGGCGGGGGCTCGGTGCTCATGTCGCGTCGCCGGGCGTGCGCTGGGTGATCTTCGCCAGTTTCGCGGCCACCTCGGCGGCGACGGTGGCGTCGATGCCGGGCACCTTGATCGGACCGCGCGATGACGCCGTCGTGACCTCCAGCGTCGCCAGCTTCAGCGCCTGCTCGAGCGGCCCGCGGGTGGTGTCGACGGTCTGGATGCGGGAGATCGGCGCGACGCGCCACTCGCGGACGATCCAGCCGGTGGCGGCGTAGACGGCGTCCTCGGTGACCTCCCAGCGGTGCACGGCGTAGCGCCAGAGCGGCATCACCAGCGTGACGACGGCGCCCCACACGGCGACGACCACGAGGATCGGGCCGAGCCAGGAGCGCGCGCCGTCGAAGATCAGGTAGGCCGCGAGCAGCAGGCCGGCCAGGACGGCGAAGCCGATGAGCGACTGCAGCGTCCACAGACCGATGGCGCGACGCTCGACCCGGTGCTCCGGCGGCCGCAGGCCGATCGGCTGGTCAGCCACGGGTGATCCGGCTCAGTCGCGACCGGCGGACGGCGAGGTCGTACGTCATGGACAGCTCCTTCGCGTAGGCGGCGACGTCGGTGCCGGGGCGGGAGAACAGCTCGCGCGGAATGGCCTCGAGGCTGCCGAGCAGCGTGGCCGCCATGAACCGGGGCGAGAAGTCGCGGAACTCGCCGTGCTCCTGGCCCTCGCGCAGCATCTGCTCCAGCTGGCCGACCGACTGCTCGCGCTGGGACCGGACCAGCTCGCTGTTCTCCTGCCCGCCGGCGCCGGCCAGCACCTGGCCGAGGGCGAGGACGTGCGAGCGATGCGTGTCGCAGAACAGCACGAACCCCTCGATGAGCCGCTGCAGCGCCTCGCGGTAGGTGGCGGCGTCGCCGATGTGCTCGGTGAGCCAGGCGTCCGTCAGCGCGTTGACGTCGGTGACCACCTGCTGGAACAGCTCGGCCTTGTGGTCGAAGTGGTACGAGATGAGGCCGGCGCTGATGCCGGCCTGCTCGGCGATGCGGGCGAACGACGTCTTGGCGTAGCCGACGTCGGCCAGCGTCTCGATGGTGGCCTGGACGATCTGCCCGCGGCGGGCGGCCTCGATGAAGGACCGGGACTTCTGGTCGGTCGCTCCATTTCTTGGTCGCATGACCAAAATTCTAGCGACACCTCCAGGGAAGCGGAAGGATGATGCGTCGCCGCAGGTCAGCCGGACAGCACGAGCTCGATGCGGCTGGTGCCGCCGTCGGCCACGCGGACCGGGATGCCCCAGTCCTGCTGGTGGATGTGGCAGGCGGCGTTCTCGCCGCCGTCGTCGCAGGACGCGGCCATGGCGGCGACGTGCAGGACGCCGTCGGCGCCGGGCGCGACCGTCAGCCGGCGGGTGAGCGCGGTGTCGCGGCCCTCGCCGCCGGTCAGCAGCGGCGCGGGCGTCGACGACACCGTCAGCCGGGTGGCCGGGCCGTAGCGCTCGTCCAGCTTCTGCCCCGGCGGCGGGTCGAACACGACGACTAGCTCGACCTCGCCCGGTGCGACATCGAGGGCCGGGCGCTGGGTGCGGTGCGCCGAGCCGGACGCCGTCGCCGCGGCTCCGAGCGGGATGCGGGTGAGGCGGTGCGCGGCGGACTCGACCACCACCAGGAACTCGCCGTCGACGACCGCGCCGCTCGGCTCGCGCAGGCCGGTGGCGAGCGTGCTCACCTCGCCCGACGCGGGGTCGTAGCGGCGGACGGCGTTGTTGTAGGTGTCGCTGACGGCCACCGAGCCGTCGGGCAGCGCCGTGACGCCGAGCGGGTGCTGCAGCAGCGCCTGGCCGGCCGGGCCGTCGCGGAAGCCGAAGTCGAACAGCCCGGTGCCGACGGCGGACTCGACCATGCCGTCGCGCACGGCGCGCAGCGCCGACGTCTCGGAGTCGGCCAGCCACAGCGTGCGGTCGGGCGTCACCGTCAGCCCCGACGTCTGCGCGAACCAGGCGTCGCGCAGCTTGCCGTCGACCAGCCCTTCGTTCGTGGTGCCGGCCAGCACCTGGATGGACGGCTCCTTCGGGTCGAACGCCCACAGCTGGTGGATGCCGGCCATCGCGACGACGACGGTGGTGTGTGCCGGCGACCAGATGATGTCCCACGGCGACGACATCGGGACGGCGCGAGGGTCGCCGCTGACGTCGTCGCCGTTGGGGTCGCCCTGCATCCACGGCGTGCCGGTGCCGGCGATGGTCGTGACCTGGCCGTCGGCCAGCCGGACGCCGCGCAGCACGTGGTTGACGGTGTCGGCGACGATGATGTCGTAGCCGGCGTGTGGGCGCAGCTCGGACGGCAGCAGCGTCATGCCCTGCGGCTCGCTGAACCGCGCGTCGCGCGGGCCGCCGTCGACGAGGCCGCGCTCACCGGTGCCGATGCGCCGGACCACCGTCTCGAGGTCGTCGGCCAGCTCGACCAGGCTGTGGTTGCCGGTGTCGCTGACCAGGAACGTGCCGCCCGGCAGCGCGACCACCTTCCCCGGGAACCGCAGCGTCGTGGGCACCGGCTCGGGCGGCACGTACGGGCCGTCGCCGCGGCGCAGCGTGCCCTTGGCCTCGTGCACCGGGATCAGCTCGTCGAGGATCGCCATGAGCGCGTGCGCGTGGCCCTCGCCGGAGAACTGCGCCGCGATGTACCCCTCGGGGTCGACCAGCGTCAGCGTCGGCCACGCCCGGACGGCGTAGTTCTGCCACGTCGTCAGCTCCGGGTCGTCGAGCACCGGGTGGTGCACCCCGTACCGCTCCACCGCCGCGACGACCGCCTCGTGCTCGGCCTCGTGGACGAACTTCGGCGAGTGCACCCCCACCACCGTCAGCACGTCGCCGTACCGCTCTTCCAGCGGCCGCAGCTCGTCGAGGACGTGCAGGCAGTTGATGCAGCAGAAGGTCCAGAAGTCGAGCAGCACGAAGCGGCCGCGCAGTTCCGCGAGGGTCGGCGTGTTGTCGCCGGTGTTCAGCCAACCCCCGCGGCCCACCAGTTCGGGAGCGCGGACCCGGGCCCGTCCAGTCGATGCCATGGGTCCATTGTGCGCGGTCAGGTGAGGATGGCCGGCGTCTCCCAGTCCTTGCCCAGCACGTTGTGGGCGAGGAACGCGAACACCGTCTCGTACCAGACCTTCGCGTGCTGCGGGGTGAGGATCCAGTGGTTCTCGTCGGGGAAGTAGAGGAACTTGTGCGGCATCTCGCCGTCGTCGCCCTGGGCGCGGGAGGCGATCTCGAACCAGAGCCGCAGCGCCTCGCCGATCGGCACCCGGTAGTCGCGGTCGCCGTGGATGACGAGCATGGGCGTGGTGATGGAGTCGACGTGGTTGTGCGGGGAGTTCGCCGCGGCCATCTCGGCCGACATCTCCTTGACCCAGTAGAAGGCGGCGTCGGTGGTGGGGCCGAACTGGTCGAGGGCCCAGAGGCTGGCGTGGGTGACGATGGCGTCGAAGCGGTCGGTGTTGCCCGCCACCCAGTTGGCCATGTAGCCGCCGAACGAGCCGCCCATGGCGGCGGTGCGGGTGTCGTCGACGTCGTCGCGGGCGACGGCGGCGTCGGTGATGGCCATGAGGTCGGTGAACGGGGCCTTGCCCCAGGAGCCCCAGCCGCGGCGGATGAAGTCGAGGCCGTAGCCGGTCGACAGCGCGGGGTCGGGCAGCAGGACGGCGTAGCCCTGGGCGACCGCGAGCCACGGGTTCCACCGCCACGACCACGCGTTCCACGACCCGAGGGGGCCGCCGTGGATCCACAGCAGCAGCGGCGCCGGGCTGGTGGCCGACGCGCCGTCGGGCAGCGCCAGCCAGGCCCGCACCCGCACGCCGTCGGCGGCGGTGGTGTCGAGCTCGGTGAGGGTGCCGGGCAGCGCGGGGACGGGCGCCGGCGCCGGCAGCGGCTGGGAGTCCTGCCGGGCGGCGGTCGCGGACAGCCGGACCGGGCGCGGCGGCTCGAGGTACGACGTGCGCAGCGCGTAGAGGGTCTGGCCGTCGGGCGAGACGACGAGGTCGGAGTAGGCGTAGTCGTCGGCGGTGATGCGAGTGATCTCGCCGCTGCCGAGGTCGGCCCGGAAGACCGGCGACCGGCCGTCGTCGTCGGAGGCGAACAGGAGGGCTGCGCCGTCGGGCGTCCACACCGGGGCGCCCGGCCAGCGGTCCCAGTCGGCGGTGATCGACCGGGTGGCGCCGTCGGCGACGGTGATGACCACCAGTTCCTGGTCGACCGGCTCGTCCGGAGTGGAGCGCCGGCCCTTGATGGCCGCGACGCTGGCGCCGTCGGGAGCGAACTTCGGCGCCTCGAAGTCGAAGTCGGCGTCGTCGGCCAGCAGCCGCCGCTCACCGGTCGCGACGTCGATCAGCGCCAGTGACTGGCGGAACCCGCCGCGCTCGGGCACGTTCCACACCGTGACGACGGTGCTGCCGTCGGCGCTGACGTCATAGGCGGCGGAGTCGAGCGACCGGCCGGCGTCGGGGGTGAGGTCGTGCAGCTCGACCCTGGGGTCGTCGAGCGGGGACTCGCCGTCGCCCAGGACGCCGGCGAACAGCCGCGGCGCGTCGGGCCCGAGGTCGTGGTCCCAGTAGCGCACCGGGTAGCGCTCGTGCAGGATCGCGGCGACCTTCTTCTCCTTGCGCTCCTTGCGCCGCTTCTCCTCGGACTCGGTGTCGGTCGACGAGGGGAAGGTGCTGGAGGCGACCACGACGGTCCCCGACTCGCGCGCGACGACCACGCCGCCGACGCCGCCGGGCCGCTTGGCGACGACGCGCGCCTCGCCGCCGTCGGCCGGGAGCAGCCAGAGCAGCGGGACCTCGTCGTCGTCCTTGGCGGACGGGTCGGGCCGTCCGGAGCCGAACAGCAGCGAGCCGTCGGGCAGGAACGCGGCGCCGCTCTCGCCCTTGGCGCTGCGGGTCAGCCGGCGGGCCGGACGCTCACCGGCGGGGTCGACCTCCCACAGCGCGGTGACGTACTTCGTGCTGTCGGGGCTCAGCGTCGACACCGCGGTGACCAGGCGGCGGCCGTCGGGCGACAGCGCCAGCCCGCCGGTGCGCGGCAGGGCCACATAGGCGTCCAGGTCGTGGAACGGAGTGGGTGGGAGGTCCGGGGTCTCCGGCGTGGTCTGTGTCACGGTTTCTTACCTATCACGGGAATGAGGCGTCCTGACAGGTCTACCTACGTAGCGGTGGTGCGGTGCTCGTGCGGACGATCAGCCGGGTCGGGACGGTGGTGATCGACGGCTCGGTGTCGATGCCGGAGCGCAGCCGCTCGACCAGCGCCGTCGCCGCCAGCCGGCCCTCCTGGCGCACGTCCTGCGCGACCGTGCACAGGCCGAACAGCCAGGACAGGTCGTGGTCGTCGACGCCGACGACGGAGAGGTCCTCGGGCACTCGGACGCCGTCGTGGCGGGCGGCGTACATGATGCCCATCGCGACCTCGTCGGAGACCGCGAACACCGCCGTCGGCCGGACGCCGCGGGCGGCCAGCTCCTCGTACGCGGCGATGCCGGCCTCGACGGTGAACTTGGCCGGCACCGTGAGCCGCGGGTCGGGCTCGATCCCGGCCGCGCGCAGCACCTCGGCGTAGCCGAGCCGGCGGTCCGGCGAGACCGGGAAGCCGAGGTGGTCGTCGGGGTCGCCGCCGGCGAAGCCGATGCTGCGGTGGCCCAGTTCGACCAGGTGGCGGGTCGCCTGCCGGCCCACCTCGACGTCGTCGACGCGGACGGTCGGGATGCCCGGCACGATCGGCCCGACGACCATGACCGGACGGTGCATGGCGTGCAGCGCGGCGACCTCGTCGGCGTCCAGCGGCAGGCTCATGATGAGCAGGCCGTCGGCCCGCTTGCGCAGCAGCTGGGTGTCGAAGACCTTGCGCCGGTTGGTCTCGACCTCGGACAGGTCGTAGCGCAGGACGTCGTAGCCGTGCTGTGCCAGCACCTCCTGCGCGCCCTCGAGGACGGCGGTGAAGTACCAGCCGCGGGCCACCGGCGACACGACGGCGACGGCGCCCGTGCGGCCGGTGGGCAGACCGGCCGCGCTGGGCGACGCGACGTAGCCCAGCTCGGCCGCGATGTCCTGCACGAGCTGCCGGGTGGCGGCGGACACCCCCGGCAGCCCGCGCAGGGCACGCGACACCGTCGCCACCGAGACCCCGGCCCTGGCGGCGACGTCGACGATTCCGGTCATCGCTGAGTTCTCTCGGCCGCGGAGTCGTCCAGGGTCACCCCTTGACGCTACCCGCGAGCAATCCTCGGACGAAGTAGCGCTGGAGTGAGAGGAACACGATCACCGGGATGATCATGGAGATGAACGCGCCCGCCGTCAGCAGGTGCCACTCCGTGCCCTGGCTGCCGGCCAGCTCGGCGATGCGCGCCGTCAGCGGCGCCACGTCGCGAGTGCCGCCGACCATGGTGACCGCCACCAGCAGGTCGTTCCAGACCCAGAGGAACTGGAAGATGCCGAACGCGGCGATGGCCGGAGTGACCAGCGGCAGCATGATCCGCAGGAAGATCGTGACGTGTCCGGCGCCGTCGACGCGAGCCGCCTCGACCAGCTCCGCCGGGACCTCCTTGAAGAAGTTGTGCAGCAGGAAGATCGCCAGCGGCAGCGCGAAGATCGTGTGCGAGATCCACAGCGGCCAGAACGAGCCCCCGCCGTGCAGGCCGGAGTCGACGTAGAGCCGCAGCAGCGGGATCAGCGCGATCTGCAGCGGCACGATCTGCAGCGCGAACACCGCGACGAACACCGTGTCCCGGTACGGGAACTTCATCCACGCGAACGCGTACGCCGCGAGGCAGGCGAGGGTCACCGGGATGACCACCGACGGGATCGTGATGACGATCGAGTTGATGAAGTACGTCGACAGCGCCGTCTGGCCGTAGAGCACCTCGTCGTAGTTGGCCAGCGTCAACTCCGGGTTGGTGAACCAAGTCCACCAGCCGGTGGTCTTCAGCGACTGCTCCGGCCGCAGCGATGACAGCAGCAGGCCGAACGTCGGGATGGTCCAGAGCACGGCGATGACCAGCGCGGCCAACGACGCCCAGCGCGACGTCAGCCGCTTCCGCGCCCGCCCGGAGATGGTGGCCGGCTCGAGTCCGGCCAGTTCCTCCTGGACGGCCGGGGTCGGGATGACGGCGCTCATCGGTACTCCGCCTTTCGCATCTGCCGGACGTTGTAGACGACGATCGGCACCACCAGGACGAACAGCACGACGGCCAGCGCGGACGCGATACCGGTGTTCAGCGTGCGGAAGCCCTGCGTGTAGAACTCGTACGAGATGACGCTGGTCCCGAACTGCCCGCCGGTCATCGTGCGGACGATGTCGAAGACCTTGAGCGTGCCGATCGCGATGGTCGTCAGCACCACCACGAGCGCCGGGCGGATGCTCGGCACCGTGATGTAGCGGAACATCCGCACGCCGGTCAGGCCGTCGAGCTGGGCCGCCTCGGTGATGTCGGCCGGGATGGCCTTGATGGCCGCCGCCAGCACCGTCATGGCGAACCCGGCCTGGACCCAGACCATGATCACGATGAGGAAGAGCGTGTTCCACGGTTCGCCGATGAGGAACTGCCGTGGTTCGGCGCCGAGCCAGACGAGCACCTGGTTCAGCAGGCCGATCTGCTCGATGCCCTGCTGGTCCGGCCGGTACTCGTAGACGAACTTCCAGATGATCGACGCGCCGACCAGCGAGATGGCCATGGGCAGGAAGATGACCGCCTTGGCAGCGGCCTCGACCCGGCTGCGGTCGACCAGCACCGCGTAGACCAGCCCGATGAACGTCGAGAGGATCGGCGTCAGGAACACCCAGATCGCGGTGTTGCGCAGCACCGTGAGCATGGCGTCGTTGGTGAAGACGAACTCGTAGTTGTCCAGCCCGACGAACGCGTCACTCGTGCGGTCGAAGAACGACTGGTACGTGGTGCGGATGGCCGGGTAGACCAGCCCGACCGCCAGGAGCAGCAGGGCCGGCAGCACGAAGGCCAGCGACTGCCACAGGTCGGCCCGCCGCCGGACCCTGCCGGTGACCAGCAGGATCAGCCCCATCAGCGCGACGAACAGGGCGATCGCGAGGGCCATCTGCACGAGCTTCTCGGAATTGTCCACGTGTCACCACCTCGAAACGGGAGGACAGGGAGGGGTGGGCGAGCGGGGGATCCCCCGCTCGCCCACCTGTCATCCCTTACGGCCAGGCGTCCTCGATGGCGTCGACCGTCTCCTGCGTTTCGGCGCCGGTGATCCAGTTGACCATCCCGGTCCAGAACGCGACGGTCCCGACCTCGGCCGGCATCAGGTCCGACGCGTCGAACCCGAAGACCGCCTCGGGGTCCTGGATGATCTCGGCCGACAGCTGGTTGACCGGGCTGTCGTAGGCGTCGATCGGCACCGTGCGGTTGGCCGACACGAAGTTGCCCTTGGCCGCCCGCTCGGCGTGCCAGTGGTCCGTGGACAGGTACGTCTGGAAGGCCTGGACCTCCGGACGCTCCGTGAACGCCGCGACGAACTCGCCGCCGCCCAGCACCGGGTTGCCGTGCTCGGGGTTGATGCCCGGCAGGTAGAACGCGTACACGTCGCCGTCCTCGGCCACCTCGACGCCCTCACCCCAGTTGGCCTGGTAGAACGAGGCCTGACGGTGCATCCAGCAGTTGCCCTGCAGGATCGGCAGGCCGCCGTCCTCGAACCGCGTGGTGGCGATGCTGCTGACGTCGCCCAGGCCGCCGTTGACGTACTGGTCGTTCTTGAGGATCTCGGCGACCGTGTCGAACGCCTCGGCCACCTGCGGGTCGTTGAACGGGATTTCGTGGTTGTACCACTGCCGGTAGGCGTCGATGCCCGCCGTGCGGAGCATGACCTCCTCGACCCAGTCGGTGCCGGGCCAGCCGGTGGCGTCGCCGGAGCCGAAGCCGGCGCACCAGGGCATGCCGCCGTCGGCCACGATCTGGTCCGAGAGCGCGATCAGGTCGTCCCAGGTCTCCGGGATCTCGTAGCCCGCCTCCTCGAACGCCGACGGCGAGTACCAGACGAACGACTTGACGTTCGCGCCGAACGGCGTGCCGTAGTAGGTGCCGTCGACGGTGCCGTAGTCGACCCATGCCGGGTCGAATGAGGCCTCGACGTTGGCCCGGGCCTCGTCGGGCACCGGGATGATGGCGTCGTAGTCGCGGACCAGCGTGGCCATCAGACCCGGCTGCGGGATGATCGCGAGGTCGGGCGGCGAGCCGCCCTGGACGCGCACCGGCAGCTGCGCCTCGAACTCGTCCGAGCCCTCGTAGACGACCGTCATGCCGGTGCACTCCTCGAACGCGTCGAACGACGCCTCGAGCGGCGCGTCCTCCGGCGCGACGATGGTGCTGTAGACGGTCACCGAGGTGCCTTCGAGCCCCGTGAAGTCCTCCGCGAAGGCGCAGTCGCCGCCGCCTCCGGTCTCACCGCCGCCCCCAGCGGTGTCGTCGTCGCCGTCGTCGCCCCCGCACGCGGCCAGGACGAGCGACACGCTCGCAGCGAGGCCGACAGCCGCCCAGCCCTTGCGGGCGCTGCTCATCGCCATGTGTCTGTCTCCCTCCCAGAAGGGATCGGTCCGAGCACCTGCCGCTCGAATCCCAATGCATGTTCCAGTGCCTGAACGAAAACGTTTACGCTCGAAAATTGCAAGAGCCCATCGGCAACTTCGCCGTAACGATTACGTCACGCCGCTCCGGCGCATGTGAGATGTGACACGGACGGCTCAGGCGTGCCTGCGCGCGGCGACCACCCGGAACCGCGAGGCCACGAACGCGGCGTCGGTGAGGGTCGCGTTGGCGGCGGGGTTGGCGCCGGTGCCGTGGAAGTCGGAGAACGCGGCCGACTGGTTGACGAAGACGCCGCCGGTGAGGTTGATCGACAACGGCACGGCGGCCTCGACGGCGGCCTGCTCGGCGGCGTCGAGCACGGCCGGGTCGGTGGAGTAGACCGACGCCGTCATGCCGCCGTGCTCGCGGACGGACGACGCGAAGCGGTCCAGCGCCTGGGCGGTGGAGTCGGCGGCGATGAGGAACGAGACCGGGCCGAAGCACTCGGCCGAGTAGCGGTCCTGGTCGGCGATGTCGACGGCGACGACGGCGGGCGTGCGGACGGTGGCCTCGGGCCAGGCCGGGTGCTGGATGGTGCGGGCGGCCAGGACGACGTCGGTGTCGCCGGCCGTGGCGTCGACGCGGTCGCGGACGCCGTCGTTGACCACCGCGCCGAGGATCTCGACCGCGCGCGCGTCGTCGCCGAGCAGCTTGTCGATGGCCCCGGCCAGCGCCTGGCCGAACCCGTCGAACGTCACCCTGCCCTGGTCGGTGAGGACACCGTCGCGCGGGACGAACACGTTCTGCGGCGCCGTGCACATCTGCCCGGTGTAGAGGCTGAGCGAGAACGCGAGGTTGTTCACCAGGCCCTGAAGGTCGTCGGTGGAGTCGACGACGACGGTGTTCAGCCCGGCCTTCTCGGTGAACACGACGGCCTGGCGGGCGTGCTGCTCGAGCCATTCCCCGAACGCCGTGGAGCCGGTGAAGTCGATGACGCGCACCTCGGGCCGGACGGCGAGCACCGCGGCCAGGCGGTCGGCCGGGTCCTCGGCAGCCAGCGTGACGAGGTCGGGGTCGAAGCCGTACTCCTCGAGCACCTCGCGGATCGTCCGCACGGTGATGGCCAGCGGCAGGACGGCGCTGGGGTGCGGCTTGACGACGACGGCGTTGCCGGTGGCCAGCGACGCGAACAGGCCGGGCCAGGAGTTCCAGGTCGGGAACGTGTTGCAGCCGATGACCAGCGCGACGCCGCGGGGCACCACGTGGAAGGTCTTCGTCATACGCAGCGGCTCGCCCTTGGCCGGCTTTTCCCACAGCACCTCGCCGGGGATGCGGGCCTGCTCGGCGTGCGCGTACGCCACCGCCTCCAGCGCGCGGTCCAGTGCGTGCGCGCCACCGGCCTGGAAGGCCATGACGAACGCCTGGCCGGAGGTGTGCATGACCGCCTGGGCCAGCTCGAAGATGCGTCCGTGCAGCCGCGACAGCACCTCGAGGCAGACGGCCGCGCGGCCGTCGGCGCCGGCGTCGCGCCAGGCCGGGATGGCCGCCTGGGCCGCGCCCAGCAGCGTCGAGACCGCGTCGTCGGTGGCCGGCACCCGCGGGTAGCGAACGCCGAGCTCGGGCCCGAACGGGCTGGTCTCGGTGGCGACGGTGCCGTCGGCGCCGGGCGTGCGCAGCGGGAAGTCGGCGCCGAGGTGCGCCTCGTGCGCGGCCTGCCCCTCGGCGGCCGCGGTCTCGCCGTACACTCGCGGACTCGGCGACTCGGGATAGGCGGAGAAGAACGTCCGCTCGCCGATGGCGGCCTCGGCCCGGCCGAGGAGGTCGCGGTGCCGATCGATCAGACTGCCCAGCGCCATCGCGGGACCTCCACAGCATGTGACAAACTATCGCCCAGTTGGCTCCACTCTGTCACAGCCACCCGCCGCCCGTCCATGAGGGGAGACACTCGAAGCATGGACGCGATCGCACGTTCGGTGCCCGTCGGCGTCATCGGGGCCGGGACCATGGGCGCCGGCATCGCCCAGGTGGCCGCGGCCGCCGGGCACGAGGTGCGGGTGTACGACGCGGCCCGCGGCGCCGCCGAGGCCGCCGTCGACGCGGTCTTCCAGCGGCTGGCCCGCGCCGTCGACAAGGGCCGGCTGCTCGCCGAGGAGGCCGAGGACGCCGCGAGCCGGCTGCACGCCGTCACCACGCTGGACGACCTCGCCGGCTGTGGCCTGGTGATCGAGGCCGTCGTCGAGGACCTCGAGGTCAAGCGGGCGCTGTTCACCGGGCTGGAGGCGGTCTGCGGGCCCGACGCGGTGCTGACCACGAACACGTCGTCGCTGTCGGTCGACGCGATCGCCGCCGAGCTGGCCCACCCGGGCCGCTTCGCCGGACTGCATTTCTTCAACCCCGCGCCGCTGCTGCCGCTGGTCGAGGTGGTCAGCGGGGCGCACACCGACGCCGCGGTGGCCGACGTCCTGGTGGCCACCGCGCGAGCCTGGGGCAAGACGCCGGTGCGGGCCGCGTCGACGCCTGGCTTCATCGTCAACCGGGTGGCCCGGCCGTTCTACGGCGAGGCGTTCCGGCTGCTGGAGTCGGGCCGGGTCGACGCCGCGACGGTCGACGCGCTGCTGCGCGAGTCCGGCGGCTTCCGGATGGGCCCGTTCGAACTGGCCGACCTCATCGGCCACGACGTCAACCTCGCGGTCAGCCGGTCAGTGTGGGAGGCGTTCGGCCGCGACCCGCGCTTCACGCCGTCGGTGCTGCAGGAGCGGCTGGTCGCCGACGGGCGGCTGGGCCGCAAGAGCGGCGGCGGCATCTACCCCGCCGACGAGCCGCCCCCGGCGCCGCCGACCGCCGACCCCGTCACCGCCGCCCCGGACACGTGGGCCGGGGCCGGTGAGCTCGACCCGTCCGCACCGGGCTGGAGCGTGGGCAACGGCGACGTCGAGCTGCGACCGGCCGACGGCCGCACCGCGGCGCAGCACACCGGCGGCGGACCGCGCACCGTCGTGCTGGTCGACCTCGCCCTGGACCGGTCGCCGGCGCGGGTCGGCGTCGCCGCACCCGAGCACGCGCCGAAGGAGCACGTCGAGGCCGCCGTCGGGTTCCTGCAGAGCCGTGGGTTCGCCGTGACGCTGCTGCCCGACCTCCCCGGCCTGGTGGTGGCCCGGACGGTGGCGACGCTCGCCGCGGCGGCCGCCGACGCCGTCGACTCCGGGGTCGCGACCGCAGACGACGTCGACACGGCGATGCGCCTGGGCACCAACTACCCGCGCGGGCCGTACGAGTGGGGCACGGCGCTGGGCTGGGACTGGGTCACCGGCGTGCTGGACGCGCTGGCCGCCACCGCCGACGACCCCGGCCGGTACCGCGTCTCGGCGCGGCTGCGCGATCGCGCCTCGGCCCGCGACCACCGCCGCCACGACCTCGCCCGGCGCGCCGCCGAGGCGATGCTGGCCGGCGACGCCGCCTCGCGGGAGCTCGGCATGACGCTCGACGACATCGAGCCCGGCGCCGCCCGCGTCAGCATGCGGGTGCGCGCCGACATGCTGAACGGCCACGGGATCTGCCATGGCGGGCTGATCTTCACGCTCGCCGACACCGCGTTCGCCGTCGCGTGCAACTCGTACAACCGCAGCACCGTCGCGCAGGGCGCGGACATCGCGTTCCTCGCGCCGGCACACGAGGGCGACCAGTTGCTCGCCGTCGCCGAGGAACGGCACCGGGGCGAGCGCAGCGGCGTCTACGACGTCACCGTCTACCGCGACGGCGCGGCCATCGCGGAGTTCCGCGGCCGGTCCCGCGAGATCCCCGGCACCCTGGTGCCCGGCGAGGAGGACACATGAGCGAGGCGTTCCTGGTCGACGGCGTGCGGACGCCCATCGGGCGGTACGGCGGGGCGCTGGCGTCCGTGCGCCCCGACGACCTCGCGGCGCACGTGCTGCGCGAGCTGCTGGCCCGGCACCCCGGGGTGCCGGCCGACGCCGTCGACGAGGTCGTGCTGGGCTGCGCCAACCAGGCCGGCGAGGACAACCGCGACGTCGCCCGCATGGCCGTGCTGCTGGCCGGCTACCCGACGTCGGTGCCGGGCGTCACGGTGAACCGGCTGTGCGGCTCCGGACTCGACGCGCTGGCGTACGCCGCCCGGGCCGTGCGCACCGGTGAGGCCGACGTCGTCGTGGCCGGCGGGGTCGAGTCGATGTCGCGGGCGCCGTTCGTGCTGCCGAAGGCGCAGGCCGCGTTCGACCGCGCCAACGCGCAGGTCTACGACTCCACCATCGGCTGGCGGTTCGTCAACGCGGCGCTGGAGGCGGCGTACGGCACCGACTCCATGCCGCAGACGGCCGAGAACGTCGCCGCCGAGCACGGCGTCACCCGGGCCGACCAGGACGCGTTCGCGCTGCGCAGCCAGCAGCGGGCCGCCGTGCGGCGCAAGGAGCTGGCGGCGGAGATCGTGCCGGTCGACGTGCCCGCGGCCCGGCGCGGCGCCGACCCGGTGACCGTCGACACCGACGAGCACCCGCGCGAGACCTCGCTGGAGGCGCTGGCCCGGCTGCGGCCGGTCGTGCGGCCCGACGGCACCGTCACCGCCGGCAACGCGTCGGGCGTCAACGACGGCGCCGCCGCCCTGCTGGTCATGAGCGCGGCCGCGGTCGAGCGTCACGGCGTCGAGCCGCTGGCCCGCGTCACCGGCGCGGCGACGGCCGGGGTCGAGCCGCGGGTCATGGGGCTCGGCCCGGTCCCGGCCACGCGCAAGCTGCTCACCCGGGCCGGGGTCGCGCTCGCCGACGTCGGCAACGTCGAGCTGAACGAGGCGTTCGCCGCGCAGGCGCTGGCCTGCCTGCGTCAGCTCGGCCTGCCCGACGACGCCGAGCACGTGAACCCGAACGGCGGCGCCATCGCGCTCGGCCACCCGCTCGGCATGAGCGGCGCCCGCCTCGCGCTGTCCGCGGCGCTGGAGCTGAGGCGGCGCGAGTCGCGGCACGCGCTGGCGACGATGTGCATCGGCGTGGGCCAGGGGATCGCGGTGCTGCTGGAGCGGCCCTGAGTCAGGCCTCTTCGGGGCCTTTGCCATGAGCACCTCTACGCATCGATGCGTAGAGGTGCTCATGGCACGGGCTCAGCCCCAGACCAGGGCGTTGCCGGGGTCCTCGAGCAGGGCGGCGAGGTCGGCCAGGAACCGCGAGCCCTGCTCGCCGTCGACCAGACGGTGGTCGAACGAGAGCGCGAGCGTGGTGACCCAGCGCGGCTTCACCGAGCCCTTGTGCACCCACGGCTGCTTGCGCACCGCTCCGAACGCGACGATGGCCGCCTCGCCGGGCGGCAGGATCGGCGTGCCGGTGTCGACGCCGAACACGCCGACGTTGGTGATGGAGATGGTGCCGCCGAGCATGTCGGCCGGCGGCGTCTTCCCCTCGCGCGCTGTGGCGGCCAGCTGGTTGATCGCCACCGCCAGCTCACGAAGCGGCAGGCGGTCGGCGTCCTTGACGTTCGGCACGACCAGCCCGCGCGGGGTGGCCGCGGCGATGCCGAGGTTCACGTAGCGCTGCACCACGATCTCGCCGGCGGTGTCGTCCCAGCGGGCGTTGACGTCAGGGGTGCGGCGGGCCGCGATGCAGACCGCCTTCGCCAGCACCGCCAGCGGCGACAGCTTGACGTCGCGGAACTCGCGGGCGTCGCGCAGCCGCTCGACCAGCTTCATGGTGCGGGTGACGTCGACGGTGACGAACTCGGTGACGTGCGGCGCGGTGAACGCCGACGTGGTGACCGCCTGCGCCGTGGCCTTGCGGACCGAGCGGATGGCGACCCGCTCCTGCCGCGGCAGGCCGTCCCAGCCGGTGCCGGTGGGCGCGACGGCCGGGGTGGCGGCCGGCGCGGGCGCGGCGGCCGCGGCCTGGACGTCATCGCGGGTGATGGTGCCGTTGGGGCCGGTCGGGACGACGGCGGCGAGGTCGACGCCGAGGTCCTTGGCCAGCTTGCGCACGGGCGGCTTGGCCAGCACGGACACCCGGCCGCCGGTGGGCTCGGGCGCGGCCGGCGCGGCCGGCGCGGCCGGCGCGGCCGGCGCGGCCGGCGCGGGCGCGGGCGGCTCGGGCGCGGGCGGCTCAGCGAGGGCGCCCGCCGGCGCCTTGCGCTGCCGCCGCGCCGCCGTCGTGGACCGCGGGCCGTACCCGACCAGCACCGCCTGCCGCTCCTCCGCGGGCTCGGCCGGCTCGGTCTCTGGCGCCGGGGCGGGCAGCATGTCCTCGGCCGCACCGGGGGCCGCGGCCGCCGGGGCCGGGCCCGAGCCCGTCCGGACCGCGATGATCGGGGTGCCGACGTCGACCGTCTGGCCTTCGTCGACCAGCAGGGTCTCGACCACGCCGGCGAACGGGCAGGGCAACTCGACCAGCGACTTGGCGGTCTCGATCTCGACGATGACGTCGTTGACCTTCACGTCGTCGCCCGGCTTGACCTTCCAGGACACGATCTCCGCCTCGGTCAGCCCTTCGCCGACGTCGGGGAGGTTGAACTGCGACACGCTCATGCAGACCCTCCTCAGTAGGCGAACGTGCGGTCGACGGCGTCGAGCACGCGGTCGAGGTCGGGCAGGTACTCTTCCTCGACCCGGGCCGGCGGATACGGGGTGTCGTAGCCGGTGACGCGCTGAACCGGCGCCTCCAGCGAGTAGAAGCACTCCTCGGTGACCCGCGCGGCCACCTCGGCGCCGATGCCGAGCGTGCGCTGCGCCTCGTGCACGACGACCAGCCGGCCGGTGCGCCGGACGGAGTCGTAGACCGCGCGGAGGTCCAGCGGCGACAGCGAGCGCAGGTCGATGACCTCGAGCGACCGGCCGTCGGCGGCGGCCGCCGTGGCGGCGTCGAGGCAGGTCTTCACGGTGGGGCCGTACGCCACCACCGTGGCGTCGGTGCCGGGCAGCGCCACCCGCGCGGACTCGAGCGGGAGGTCGGCCTCGCCGTCGAGGTCGACCTCGCCCTTCGTGTAGTAGCGGCCCTTGGGCTCGAAGAACACGACCGGGTCGTCGAGCTCGATGGCCTGCTGGATCATCCAGTACGCGTCGAGCGGGTTGGAGCAGGTGACCACCTTGAGGCCCGGCGTGTGCGCGAAGTACGCCTCGGGGCTCTCACTGTGGTGCTCGACGGCGCCGATGGCACCGCCGAACGGGATGCGGATGACGATGGGCAGCCGCAGCCGGCCGCCGGAGCGGTAGTGCATCTTCGCGACCTGGTTGACGATCTGGTCGTAGCCCGGGAACACGAAGCCGTCGAACTGGATCTCGCACACCGGCCGGTAGCCGCGCAGCGCCAGCCCGACCGCGGTGCCGATGATGCCGGACTCGGCCAGCGGGGTGTCGATGACGCGGTCTTCGCCGAAGTCCTTCTGCAGGCCGTCGGTGACCCGGAAGACGCCGCCGAGCTTGCCGACGTCCTCGCCCATGACGAGGACCTTGGCGTCGTTCTCCATGGACCGCCGCAAGCCGGCGTTGACCGCCTTGATGATGTTGAGGCTCGTCATCGGGCCACCTCCTCGGCGAAGCTGTCGAGGTACGTCGCCATGGCCTCGCGCTGCTCGACGAGGTGCGGCGTGGGCTCGACGTAGACGTGGTCGAAGATCGACGTGGGCGTGGGATCGGGCAGCGCCCGGCAGGCGGCCCTCAGGTGCACGGCCAGTTCCTCGGCCTCTTCCTCGACGCCGTCGAAGAACGCTTGGTCGGCGAGGTCGCCGCGGACCATGTACGCCTTCACCCGCTCGATCGGGTCCTTGAGCTTCCAGTGCTCGAGCTCGGCGTTGAGGCGGTAGCGGGTGGGATCGTCGGTGGTGGTGTGGGCGCCCATGCGGTAGGTGAACGCCTCGACCAGCGTGGGGCCCTCGCCGTCGCGGGCCCGCTGCAGCGCCTCGCGGGTGACGGCCAGACAGGCGAGGACGTCGTTGCCGTCGACGCGGACGCCGGGGAAGCCGAACCCGGCGGCGCGGCGATACAGCGGCACGCGAGTCTGCCGCTCCAGCGGCTCGGAGATGGCCCACTGGTTGTTCTGGCAGAAGAACACCACCGGCGCGTTGGTGACGCTGGCCCAGATGAACGCCTCGTTGACGTCGCCCTGGCTGGTGGCGCCGTCGCCGAAGTAGGCGATGACGGCGGCGTCGCGGTCGGGGTCGCCGGTGCCGATGGCGCCGTCGCGCTGGATGCCCATGGCGTAGCCGGTGGCGTGCAGCGTCTGGGCGCCGATGACGATGGTGTAGAGGTGGAAGTTCGACTCGACGGTGTCCCAGCCGCCTTGGTCGACGCCGCGGAACAGCGCCAGCAGGTGCAGAGGGTCGACGCCGCGGCACAGCGCGACGGCGTGCTCGCGGTACGTCGGGAAGACGTGGTCCTGGCCGCGCAGCGCCCGGGCCGACCCGACCTGCGCGGCCTCCTGGCCCAGCAGGCTGGCCCACAGGCCCAGCTCGCCCTGCCGCTGCAGCGCCACGGCCTCGCCGTCGACGCGGCGGCCCAGCACGAGATCGCGGTACATGGACCGGACGTCGTCGCCGGTGACGTCGGCGATGAGAGCGTCGTAGCGCTCGTGTGGCACTCGCTGACCCTCGGGGGTGAGCAGCTGGACGAGTTCGGGTTCGGGCGGTGTCGCCCCGGCCGCCGTCTCGACAGTCATGTGTCTCCTTCACGTCGTCGGCTCCGCAGGATTGCCGCGGGAGCCTGCTCCTCGTGACCACCGGCGGCGGGGTGGGGGCTACGGGTGGGTCCTCGCCTCGCCGCGGTGCATGACCGTGACCGGAGTCACGACCTCCTACCGCCACGGTACCCAGATCCGGGGTCGGACGGGTGCATCGAGGCGGCAGGTGAGGCTCCATCCTGCAGCACCTGGTGCCAGCCTGCCCGCTCGGGATCCCCCGCAGGCTCGTCGTTCCGGACAAACTTCCTCGCCGGGACCCTGCACTGTCCGCACAAGTCCTCCGTCGTCCTCGTAACCGCGGCCACCGGGCCTGGGACGACGCGAAGCCGCGCGGTGCGCCCGTGAGGACGCGCCGCGCGGCTTCGGATGTGGCGTGCGTTACTCCGCGGCCCCGGCGAACCGGCGACGGAGCAGGAACGCGGCGCCCGCGACCAGGCCCAGGCCGACCGCCAGCAGCAGCGTCGGCGAGGCGCCGGTGTCCGGCAGGTCCTCGTCCGGCGTCTCGCTCGGGGTCGGGGTCTGGCTCGGCGTCTCCGAGGGGGTCTCGGACGGCGTCTCGCTCGGCGTCTCCGACGGGGTCTCGGACGGCGTCTCGCTCGGCGTCTCCGACGGGGTCTCCGACGGCGTGGGCGTCGGCGTCGGCGTCTCGGTCGGTGCGGCGGTCCAGTCGACCGTGCCCTCGACGTCCAGCTCGGTCTTCTCCGACTGCGCCAGGATCAGCGACTGGGTGCGGATCTCGTCGGTGTCGCTGACGAACAGCCGGCCGATGTTGAGGTGCGCCTCGGCGTGCAGCCGGACGGTGCCGTCGCCGGCCTCCGCGTCGGCCGGCACGTCGACGCCGAAGCTGGCGCCGTCGGTCAGCTGGTCGCCCAGCGGCGCGCCGTCGGCGTCGACCAGCTCGACGCCCTCGGGCAGCTCGGCCGTGACGTCGACGGTGTCGGCGTTGGTGCTGACGGTGAACGAGCCGATGGTGGTGCCGGCCTCGCCGGACAGCGCCGACGGGTCCAGCGACAGCGCCGGCGTCGGCTGCTCGCCGATGCCGGTGTTCTCCTCGCCGGTCAGGTACTCGAACAGCGCCCGCACGTCGGCGTCGACGTCGTCACCCTCGGGGGTGAAGTCGTCGAGGTTCGGCTGCAGGGCGTCGCTGAACGACCAGACGGCGGCCTGCGTGGCGGTGATCGCCTCGCGCTCGGAGAGTCCGTCGTTGAACGCCACGACGCCGTTCAAGGCGGACTCGATCTCGGCCGCCGGCACCACCGGGTACGAGTTCTGCAGCACCCAGAGAATGCGGTCGGCGTTCTCCGTGAACGGTGCGTCCGGGACGGGGTAGGAGTCCCAGGGCACCTCGACCATGTTCAGTTCGGGATCGTCGTTGATGGGGACGTTGACCTCGACACAGTAGGTCTTCAGCTGCGCGCCGTCGTCGGCCAGCAGGCCGAGCAGGATGGCCTGGACCGAGCCACCGCCGTGGTTGACGCGGTAGCCCGCGACATTGCCGTCCGGGTGGATGATCGCCCGGGCCTCGGCGTCGGCCGTCTCGAAGTCGGCAGCCGTTGCGGATGTCGGAAGCAGAACGACCGCGCCCAGCGCGGCCGCGACGCCGGCGCCTGCGGCGCGCCGGCGGGATTGGGTGGACAAGAGTTCTCC